>VGVB01000127.1 GCA_016882265.1 Gammaproteobacteria bacterium | reverse complement strand
CGGTGCGCTGCGCGCGCCACATCGTCGACCGCCTTGCCCCCAATGACGCGGCGGCCCTGGTGGCCTTCGACGACAAGGTGCGCACGCTGGTGCCGGCCGGGCCGGTCGGCGACGGCAGCCACCTGCGCCAGGCGCTGGCCAAGATCCACGAAGGGGGCTCGACGAACCTGCATGGCGGTTGGAAGAAGGGCGCGGACGGCCTGACTTCCCTTGCCGCGGAAGCGGCCATTGCGCGGGTGATCCTGCTCTCGGACGGCAATGCCAACGTGGGCGAAATCGATCCCGGCCTCATCGCCGGGAGATGCGCCGCGGCCGCCCAGGCGGGCGTGACGACATCGACCTACGGCCTGGGGCACCACTTCAACGAGGAACTGATGGTGGCGATGGCCAAGGCGGGGTCCGGCAACCACTACTACGGCGACAGCGCCGCCGATCTCCTCGAGCCCTTCGCCGAGGAGTTCGATCTCATCGCGAGCCTGTTTGCCCGCCATTTGAAGCTGTCGCTCGGCGCGCCCGAGGGCGTGAGGATCCGGCTGCTTAACGACTACCCGGTCGAGGAGCGCGAAGGTTTTCCGCTCGTGCGGCTGCCGGATCTGCCCTGGGGAGCCGAGGCGTGGGCCATCGTCGAGCTGGAAATCGAGGCCGCGGCAGCGGGCGCGGATACGGCCCATGTCCTGCAGGCAGGCGTCACCGGCATGACGCCGGACGGGGTGCCCGTCGCCTTTCCGGAAGCCATGCTCAGCGTCGGCACGGTTTCGCCGGCCGCATGGGACGCGCTGCTGGCCGATCCTCTGGTGGCCGAGCGGCAGGCGGAGGTCGAGACCGCGCAGATCCTGCAGCAGGCCCGCGACGCGGCGGATGCAGGCGACTGGGAGGCGATCCAGGCGCTCCTGGCGGCGGCGCGCGCCCGCTTCGAGCGCTATCCCTGGGCGGCGGAGGTGCTCGATCAGCTTGCCTTCCTGGCAAACCCGGAGAACCTGATGCGCTTCAAGAAAGAGGCGCTGTATTCCTCGCTCAGGATGCAT
>VGVB01000126.1 GCA_016882265.1 Gammaproteobacteria bacterium | reverse complement strand
TGACGCTGGCCGCGTTGGTCGGTGCCGTGCTGTTGCTGCTGGTGGCCAACTTCGTCGTACTCGATGCCGTCACGGGCACGCAGAGCAACCCGCTGTCCGAGATGGTCGCGAACATGTTCGGTTGACATTCCTGCGCGGCGGGAGCGGTCCCGCCGCCGTTCCAGATCCGTTCGAGGGAGGGTTTCACCTTGTTTTCCAGCACCATGAAGTGTTTGGCGGTCGGTTCGATGCTCGCGCTGGGCGTGCTCCCGGGCTGCGTGACGCACAGTCGTTACGCGCAGCAGGGCGACGAGCTGGCGCGTACGCAGGACGAGCTGCAGGCCAACAGCGGCCAGCTGCGCGACGCCGAGGACGCGTTGCTCGCCGCCGGCGAGGAGGCCGAGGCGCTGCGCCAGCGCGCCGCGCTGGCCGACCAGATGGCGTCCAAGAACGCCGAGCTGCAGGCGCTCGTCGAGAAGCTCAAGCAGCAGGGCTCGTTCACCACGCCCGAGGGCACCACCGTGGTGGCCTACGACGGCATGATCGGCTACCGCTCGCAGGGCGACGTGCTCTTCTCGTCGGGCAGCGACAAGCTGACCGCCGAGGGCAAGAAGATCCTGACCAGCGTGGCCACCGAGCTGAAGAAGAACGAGTACCCGGTCACGGTCGTCGGGCACACGGACTCGGACCCGATCGTGCGCACGGCCGACGAGTGGCCGCGCGGCAACCTGCAACTCGGAGCCGGGCGCGCGCTGTCGGTGCTCGAGTTCCTGGTTTCGCAGGGCATCCCCGAGGGCCGCATCTCGCTGCAGAGCTACGGGGCCCACATGCCGGTGGCCACGGGCACCAGCGCCGAGGCCAAGAAGAAGAACCGGCGCGTCGAGGTCATGCTCAAGGTGGCCGGCGAGAAGTCGGCGAACTGAGCCGGCACCCGCCGGCAGGAACGGCCCGGAGGCGCCCACCGCATCCGCGGGGGGCGCCTCCGGGCGTTCCGCAGGGCACCTGGCGATGACCCTGCCGCCCATTCCGCTCGCGGTCCTGCGGGGCGCCGTCG
>VGVB01000125.1 GCA_016882265.1 Gammaproteobacteria bacterium | reverse complement strand
CCATCTGGGTCTGGTGGCCGGGCTCGCGCGGGTCAAGGCGCTGGAGGCGGCGGTGAACTCGTCGCAACTGCAGATCCGCTCGACCCGCACCGGGCTGGAGGTCGGCATCCGCACCCGCGTCGATGTTCTCAACGCCCAACAGCAACTGGCCGCTGCCAGCAAGGACCTTGATGCGGCGCGCTATGACCTGCTGCTGACGGGCTTGAAGCTGAAGGCTGCGGTCGGCGATCTCACCGAGGCCGATCTTGCGGCCGCTGATACCCGGCTCAGCCTCCCTTGAGGGTCTGTGGGTCTGTGAGGTCTGTGGCCGTCAGCCCTGCGGCCGCTGCGCCTGTTCTGAAACCGTATTGAGCACGGCCAGGGTCCGGGCGGTGGCGCCGCGATGTTGTTCGGTAAAGGCCCGCCCCGCCGCCCGCATCGCCGCTCGGCGCTCGGGGTCCGCGCACAGGGCCGTGACTTCCTGAACCAGCACCTTGGCGTTGGCGACGCGCAACGCGGACCCGGCCGCCAAGGCAGCCTCTGTGACGGCGGCAAAATTGAAGCTGTGCGGGCCGATGAGCACCGGGCAGCCGGCCGCTGCGGCCTCGATCAGGTTTTGTCCTCCCAGGGGCAACAGGCTGCCGCCGATGAAGGCGAGGTCAGACGCGCCGTAATACGCAGCCATCTCGCCCATGCTGTCGCCCAGCACCACCTGGGTCGTGGCATCCGCCGCCCTTCCTTCGCTGCGGCGCACGAAACGAACCCCGCGCGCCGTTAAGAGCGCCGCGACCGCCGCAAAGCGCTGCGGGTGGCGCGGCACGATCACCAACAAAGGCGGAACGGAGTCTGCCATGTTCGCTCCGGGCGGGGCCTCTAGTGCCTCTAGGGCCTGCAGCCAGGCCTCGATGATCAGCGCTTCCTCGCTCTCGCCATCGGATTCACGGGTGCTGGCGGCGACCCATACCGGCCGCGGGCCAAACAGGGCGCGCAGTTCCGCCGTGCGGGCGGCGGTATCGACGGGCGGCGCAACATCAAACTTGAGATTGCCGCAGACGGTGATGCG
>VGVB01000124.1 GCA_016882265.1 Gammaproteobacteria bacterium | reverse complement strand
GACGAAGCGCATGTTGGCGACCGTGGCGTTGAGCAGATCGCCCGCTGCGATTGCCGGCGCCAGCAGGCTGCCGAAAGCGAGCAACGCGATACGGCTACCGGAACGGCGCAACTCGCCCTTGCCGATTGGCACTGGGGTGAGCGCCTGCTGCGGCGTCACGCCGGGGCCGTGACCGCGCGGGTAGCGCACGGCGCTCGGGCCGTCGTGCAGGAAGGCGGTGGTGAGCATCTGCCGGCACTCGTTCTCGTCGGCCGGGGCCATGACCACCATGTTCGGCACGCAGGCGAGATAGGAGAGGTCGAAGCTGCCGTTGTGCGTGGCGCCGTCGGCGCCGACCAGGCCGCCGCGGTCGATGGCCAGCATCACCGGCAGGTTCTGCAGGGCGATGTCGTGGATGAGCTGGTCGTAGGCGCGCTGCAGGAAGGTCGAGTAGATGGCGACGACGGGCTTGATGCCTTCGCAGGCGAGGCCGGCGGCAAAAGTCAGCGCGTGCTGCTCGGCGATGCCGACGTCGTGGAAGCGTTTCGGAAATTCCTCGGCAAAGCGAACCATGCCGGAGCCTTCCTTCATCGCCGGCGTGATGGCGACCAGGCGCGCATCCTGCTCGGCCATGTCGCACAGCCAGTCGCCGAAGACCTGGGTGTAGGTGAGCTTGCTTCCACTTTTCCCCTGCCGGATGCCGTTCTCGCTGTCGAACTTCGAGACGCCGTGGTACAGCACCGGATCGGCCTCGGCCAGCTTGTAGCCCTGGCCCTTCTTGGTGATGACGTGGAGAAACTGCGGACCCTTCAGTTCGGCGATGTTCCTCAGCGTCGGCACCAGCGAGTCGAGGTCGTGGCCGTCGATGGGACCGATGTAGTTGAAGCCGAACTCCTCGAACAGGGTGCCCGGCGTGACCATGCCCTTGATGTGCTCCTCGGTGCGCTTGGCGAATTCCAGCAGCGAGGGCGAGACACCGAGCACCTTCTCGCCGGCGCGGCGCGCGGCGTTGAAGGCGTGGCCGGAGAAGAGCCGCGCCAGGTACTTGTTGAGCGCGCCCACCGGCGGCGAGATCGACATGT
>VGVB01000123.1 GCA_016882265.1 Gammaproteobacteria bacterium | reverse complement strand
CAACGGCTACCTGCTCGACCAGTTCCGCTGCCCCTGGCTCAACGACCGCAAGGACGAGTATGGCGGCTCGCTGGAAAACCGCTGCCGCCTGCACCTGGAGATCGCGCGCGAGGTGGCCACGGCCGTCGGTCCGCAGCGCACGGGCATCCGCCTCTCGCCGCACGGCCAGGCCAACGACATGAAGCCCGACCCCGAGCCGATGGCGACCTACGGCTATCTCGCGGAGGAACTGCAGAAGCTCGGCCTGGTGTATCTCCACCTCTACGACCAGTCGACGAGCTGGATCCACGATCCAGACGACGCGCTGCTGCAGCTGATCCGCGCCAAATTCAGCAACGCCCTGATGCTCTGCGGCGGCTTCACCGGCAAGAAGGCCGAGGCGGCGCTGGCGACCGGCAGCGGCGACCTGATCGCCATCGGCAAGCCCTTCATCTCCAACCCCGACCTCGTCTCGCGCCTGCGCCAGGGCGTGGAACTCGCGCCCTGGGACAGCAAGACCTTTTACCTGGGCGGCCACAGCGGCTACCTCGACTATCCGGCGTTTTCCGCTTGACGACCATGACGCTCCCGACATTCGAAACCCTGAAGATCGAGCTGGCCGAGCAGGTCGCCACCGTCGAGATGAACCGGCCGGAGAAGGCCAACGCCATGAACCTGCGCATGTGGCTGGAGCTGCGCGAGGCCTTCAAATGGGTCGACGAGGAACCCTCGGTGCGCGTCGCCGTGCTGCGCGGCGCCGGGCCCTGCTTCACCTCCGGCATCGACCTCGGCATGCTCGGCAGCGTCAGCGAGGGCATCGCCGACGACTGCGAGGGCAGGATGCGGGAAAAGCTGCGCCGCCTGATCCTCGACCTGCAGGATTCCCTCACCGCGCTGGAGCGCTGCCGCAAGCCGGTGCTGGCGGCCATCCACGGCCACTGCCTCGGCGGCGGCGTGGATCTCATCTGCGCCTGCGACATGCGCTATTGCAGCAACGACGCCACCTTCGGCATCAAGGAGATCGACGTCGGCATGACGGCCGACGTCGGCACCCTGCAGCGCCTGCCGAAGCTGATCGGCGAAGGCATGGTGCGCGAACTGGCCTATACCGGCCGCGCGGTGGCCGGAACCGAGGC
>VGVB01000122.1 GCA_016882265.1 Gammaproteobacteria bacterium | reverse complement strand
TGCAGGAGGTGCTGCCGGCGCGCGGCCGCGTGCTGGAGGTCGGCTGTTCCTCCGGCTTCATGCTGTATCCCCTGATCGAGGCCGGCCACGACTGCGTCGGCATCGAGCCCTCCGGCGTGTTCCGCGACTACCTGCGGGCGCGCGGCGTCGCCTGCCACGATTCGCTCGACGCCCTGCGCGCGGCTGCGCCGGCCGGCGGCTTCGACGCCGTCATGCATTTCTTCGTGCTGGAGCACGTCGCCGATCCCGAGGGCTTCCTGCGCGCGCAGCTGGACCTGCTGCGTCCGGGCGGCGTGCTGGTGTGCGAGGTGCCGAACGCCGCCGATGCCCTCGTTACCGTGTACGACATTCCCGCCTTCGAGCGCTTCTACTGGTCGGTGGCGCACCACTGGTATTTCACGGAACGCTCGCTCGGCCATCTGCTCGGCCGGCTCGGCTGCGCCTGGGAGTTGCGCCGCGACCAGCGCTACGACCTCTCCAACCACATGGTCTGGGCACGCGACGGCAAGCCCGGCGGCATGGGCCGCTTCACGCCGCAACTCGGCGCGGAGATCGAAGAGGCCTACCGTCAGGCGCTGATCCACTCTGGGCATTGCGACACCCTGGTAGCGGTCCTGAAAAAGGAAAACAAGCCATGAAAGTGCTGGTGACCGGCGTCGGCGGCTTCATCGGCGCCCACGTGGCGCGCCGTTTCCTCGCGGCCGGCCACGCCGTGGCCGGGGCGGACGACTTCTCATCAGGCTATCGCGAGAACGTGCCGCCGGGCGTCGATCTGATCGAGGGCGACCTGGCCGAGCCGGGCACCATCGCCGCGCTGCCGCGCGAATGCGAACTCATTCTCCACCTGGCCGGGCAGTCCTCCGGCGAAATCAGCTTCGACGACCCGGTGTCGGATCTGCGCAAGAACACCGTGTCGACGTTGAACCTGATCCGCTATGGCATCGCCTGCGGCGCCGGTCGCTTCGTCTATGCCAGCTCGATGTCCTGCTACGGCAGCGTGCCCGATGCGCCGATCGCCGAATCCGCCACCTGCCTGCCGCTGTCCTGCTACGGCGTCGGCAAGCTCGCCGCCGAAGGCTATCTGCGCGTCTATGCCCGTCAGCTGCCCTTCGTCGCGCTGCGCATGTTCAACGTCTACGG
>VGVB01000121.1 GCA_016882265.1 Gammaproteobacteria bacterium | reverse complement strand
GGCGCGGGCCGGCAGCTCGCCGATGCCGAGCCCACCCGCCTCGGTCAGGGCGTAGGCCTCCACTGCCTGGGTGCGCGGCGCGGTGGCGCGGCGCAGGGCGGGTGGCAGCAGGCTGGCCAGCACGGCGCCGAGCGGATGCTGGTAGTACTCGGCGGCGAAGCGCGCCAGGGCGAGCAACTCGGCGGGCAGGGGCGGCGTGCGCCGATCGACGGCGCCCAGGGGTTTCAGGCTGTCGGCGGGCAACTCCGAGGCGGCGGCCAGCTCGAGCAGCACGCCGATCTGCCGCCGTCGCCCGAACGGCACTTCGACGCGCCGGCCGATATCGTCCGCGTCGACGCCGCTGGCCAGGTAATCGAACAGGCGATCCTGGGGGACATCCAGGGCCACCCGGGCGATGCAGCCGGATGCCGCCTCAGCGGGCGCGACCACTTCCACGATTAGCCCGGGAACTTAAAGTGATTTCAAAGCAGTACAAAAGAACCGGATGAGGCATAAGCGGGTTTTCAGGTTGTCCACGAAAGCTGTGGATAAGTATGTGGAAAATGCGTCACGGAACTGACCAATTCCCTTGCGCAGTCGCAGTTTATCGCTGTGGCCTAAAAAATGAGCAGTGAAATTACATAGTTAAATCAATGGCTTGCAAATGGTCCTTGGGGATGCGCGGGAGTGTCGGGGCGGCGCTTGATGGACTTGCGGGGGTGTGTATAAGTTAATGCTTAAATTCCGAACCTGCCGCCGCCGGCGGGGTGGCCATGACGTCCCCGCCCAGGCCCGCCGTCCACGCCAGCAAAGCATCCTGAACCGGTCCGGCGGCCTGCGCGTTGCGGTGGTTGATGAGCAGGGTGAGCGCGCGCCGGCGGCCGTCCGCCCCCAGCACGTAACCCGCCAGACCGCGCACGCCGTTCAGGCTGCCGGTCTTCAGCCAGGACTGGCCGACCAGGGGGGAACCGTTGAGCGGGCTCTTGCGCGTGCCCTCCAGGCCGGTGGCCGGCAGGCTGGCGGCGAATTCGTAATAGGCCGGCCGCGCGGCAGCGTATTGCAGCAGACGGTTGAGCGAGGCCGCAGAAATGCGCTCGATGCGCGACAGGCCCGAGCCATTCTCGAACACCATCTCCTCCGACCACAGGCCCTTTTCCGTCAGCCATTCGCGTAGCGCCCTGGCGC
>VGVB01000120.1 GCA_016882265.1 Gammaproteobacteria bacterium | reverse complement strand
TCATCGAGCGGTTCCGGGCCAAGGCGACGAAGGCCCGGCAGGTGAAGAGCCGCGAGAAGGCGCTGGAGCGGGAGGAGCGCATCGAGGTGCTGGAGGAGCGCAAGCTCGTGGCGTTCCAGTTTCCCGGCCGAGCCCTCGACAACCAGGTGCGGTTGCAGCCCGGGGTCGCTTCGGCGTTCGTTCGCGTCGGCACGGTGCTGCGGGCGTTCGTTGAGCAGCACTGGGCCGCCAAGGTCGCCAAGCTGAACGGGTCGCAGCAGGTCGACATGCGCGAGTTCCTGTTCGGTGCCGAGCGCGAGGACCTCGGGCCCGTGCGGCCGGGACTCGTCGAACTCCAGCACGGCGCTTGCTTCTACTGCGGCGGCGCGCTGCGGAAGGCCGAGGTTCACGTCGACCACTTCCTGCCATGGGCGCGCTACCCCAACAACAGCCTGTACAACCTGGTGGCCGCCGATGCGCGCTGCAACGGCGACAAGCGTGCGCTGCTCGCGGCGGTTGGGCACGTTGATCGCTGGCGTGGGCGCATGACCGAGCAAGGGGAAGCGCTGACCCACCTGGCCGGCCAGGCGCACTGGGCGCTGGGGGACGAGCGCGTGTTGGGAGCGGCGCGGTCACTGTATCTCGGACTGCCGGCGGCATCGCGCCTGTGGCTCGGTCCCGGCCGGCGTGAACCGGTTGCACACGAGCCATTGCGCGCGGCATTGCGGTAGCGACGCAGCCGGTCGCGTCGTCCGATCCGGCGCCAGGAATCCCAACCATCTCGTCGCGGCGTCAGGTCGCGGCAATCGGACCCTGCACCACCTCCACCGGCTTGCCGGCTCTGCGGAAGCGGCACACGACGTCGTTCGTCCCCTTCGAGGCGATGAGCGGCTTGTCGACGAACGCGATCGCGGCATCGGCCAGGCGCACAACCTCGGCGTTGCGGATCGGGCCCGCCGCCGCGCCGTAGCGACGCCAGTCGGCCCGCACCACGGTGACCGGCAGGGCCAGGTCGCGCGCCACCTCCTCGGCCAGCGCGTCGGCCCCCGCGGCACCGCCGGTCACGATTTCGCGCACCGGGTTGCGTTCGACGAAGTGCGCCACCGTCTGCGCCATCAGGGCGCGGTCCGTGAACGTGCGGGAGCCGACGAGCGCCAACTTCATGCCCGCCATGGTCCAGCGCTTCGGGGCCGATGGCAAACGACACGGTTTGTCGCGGCGGAAGTGCTTCAGGATCGTGGCGCGCTTCGCCAGGGTG
>VGVB01000119.1 GCA_016882265.1 Gammaproteobacteria bacterium | reverse complement strand
AATCGGGCAACCCGCAAGCGCGCCGGCGCGTCGACGTCAATGTAGAAAAGTCAGTCTCCACGGCACGGCGCACCCGACGCTATCCTCTCATCGTATCGCGGCTTGGCCCATTCGGGCTTTGCGGCGCCAGGAATGCCTGCCGCGCGCGGGCATGCGACCAGGCCATGAATTCGTCCGCGGGCATCGGCTTGGCGATGCCGAATCCCTGCACCACGTCGCAGCCGTTGGCGTGCAGCCAGCCCACTTCACCCGGCGTTTCGGCGCCCTCGGCCACCACGACGAGTCCGAGTTCCCGGCAGAGCAGGATGGTCGAGCGCACGATGGCGGCGTTCCGGCTATCGTCGTCCACCCGGGCGACGAAGTCGCGATCGATTTTCAGCTCGTTGACCGGCAGGTTCTTCACGTAGGCCAGGGAAGCCTGGCCGGAGCCGTAGTCGTCGATCGACAGCTTGAGGCCAAGCGCCGCCAGCTCCTGCAGGCGCCGCAGGGCCAGGGCCGGCTCGTCCATCAGCGCGCTTTCGGTGATTTCCAGGCAGAGGCGGTCCGGCGGCAGCGCGCTTTCCCGCAGCAGGTGCTGCAGGTGGTCGACGAAACCGGGATTGAGCAGATCCAGCGTGGAGATGTTGGCCGACAGCACGATGCTCGTCCCGCGGCCATGCCAGTCGGCGGCCAGCGCAACCGCCTGCTCCAGCACCCAGGGCGTGATCTCGCGCACGAATCCGGTCTGCTCGGCGAAGGGAATGAAGCGTCCGGGCGGGACCAGGCCGCGCTCCGGATGCCGCCAGCGCAGCAGGGCCTCGGCGCCGGCGATCCGGCCCGTCGACAGTTCGACCTTCGGCTGGAAATGCAGGACGAACTCGTCTCTTGCCAGGGCGTCGCGCATTTCGCCGATCAGGGCGAGTTGCTCGTGCGGCGACTCGGCGCCGAATTCCGCGCCGTGGGCGAAGCCGTCGTGCCGTCGCTTTGCCGCGGCCATGGCGCGGTCGGCACGCCGCAGCAGCACGGTGGTCGTGTCGCCGTCTTCCGGATACTGCGCGATGCCCAGGCTGGCGTCGATGTCCAGGCGCTGGCCGTCGACAATCATGGGTTGGCGCAGTGCGGCGAGGATGGCGCGCGCAGCGACGGCCGACTGTGCGCCGTCGGCGCCTTCAACAAGCACGGCGAACTCGTCAGCGCCGAGACGGGCAACGAACATGTCGTGCCCGGATACCCGATCCAGGCGCGCGGCGATCTCGCGCAGGATGCGGTCGCCGACGGCCTGGC
>VGVB01000118.1 GCA_016882265.1 Gammaproteobacteria bacterium | reverse complement strand
CCGCGGCGTCGCTCCTTGCCCGCCGGGCGCCTCGCGG
This sequence comes from Gammaproteobacteria bacterium, assembly GCA_016882265.1. Lineage (GTDB taxonomy): Bacteria > Pseudomonadota > Gammaproteobacteria > Steroidobacterales > Steroidobacteraceae > SCUD01. The sequence goes on along the minus strand of VGVB01000118.1, from coordinate 1,243 downwards.
CCCTCGCGACGGCCCGATTTGGCTACACCCTCTGAGGCCGGCGCGCAGGGCGGTCCGGCGCCGGTTCCGGCCGCCGACGAGGTGCTGCCCGATCCCAAGCCGGTCCCGCCGCCCGAAACGCCCAAGCCGACCCAGCGCCGGCCCGGCCGCAACCCGCTGCCCGATTTCTTGCCGCGCGAGACGGTCGAGATGGTCGTCCCGGATGACGAACGGCCGTGTCCGGTGTGCGGCGTCGAGCGCAAGTGCATCGGTCACGAGACGAGCGAGGTGCTCGAGTTCCGCCCGGCGATGCTGTTCGTGCAAGAGATCGTCCGCGAAAAGCTGGCCTGCAAACCGTGCGAAGAGAACGTCGTCATCGCACCGCCGGCCGACAAGGTGATCGCTGGCGGTCTGGCTGGTCCCGGGCTCGTCGCGCAGGTGATGGTGTCCAAGTACCAGGACCACTGCCCGCTGTACCGCCAGGCGCAGATCTTCGCCCGTCAGGGCGTCACGCTGTCCGACGCGACGCTCGGCGCGTTCGTCGCGCGCGGCGCCGAGCTCATCGCTCCGCTCGCCGACGAGGTGTGCCGGCTCGCGCTCGCCCAGGGCTACGTCGGCGGCGACGACACCGGGATGCGCGTGCTCGACGCGGAGCACGAAGACCACGTCAAGCGCGGTCACATCTGGGCCTTTGTCGGCTACGACGCCGAGGGCCGACCTGCGTGGCCGCTGTTCACCTACACGCCGGACTGGTCGCAGCAAGGGCCGCAGGCGGTGCTGGCCGAGTACGCCGGCGTGCTCCAGGGCGATGGTTACAGGGGCTGGTCGGCGACGGTGCGCGGCCGGCCTGAGATCACGCTCGCGGGCTGCATCGCGCACCTGCGCCGCAAGCTGTACGACGCCGCGCAGGTCAAGGAGCTTGGCGCGGCGTTGCCGCTCGCGCTGGTCCAGAAGCTGTACGCGATCGAGGCGGCGCTGCGCAAAGAGGGCGCCGACGCGATGGAGCGAGGCCTGCGGCGGCAGGAGCTCGCGGTCCCGGTGATGGCGCAGCTCGACGCGTGGCGCGCCGACCGGCGCGGCAAGCTGCGGCCGAAGAGCAAGCTCGGCGAGGCGTGGACGTACCTCGACAACCAGTGGGATTCGTTCCAGCCCTATCTGCGCGACGGCCGGCTGCACATCGACAACAATTGGGTCGAGAACCACATCCGGCCGATCGCGGTCGGCCGCAAGAACTACCTTTTCTGCGGCTCGGATGCGGGTGCGC
>VGVB01000117.1 GCA_016882265.1 Gammaproteobacteria bacterium | reverse complement strand
GAGCTCGGCGTGGATCGGGAGACCTTCCTGCGGATCGGGCGGCATCCGAGCGATCCGTCGGGGGCGTTCCACATGACTGCGGCGGCGATCCGGCTGAGCCGGCGCGTGAACGCCGTCTCTCGCGTGCACGGCGTGGTCACGCGCAAGCTGTGGACGTCGCTGTGGCCGGGGCGACGCGAAGTAGACCTGCCCGTCACGCACGTCACCAATGGCGTGCATCTCGCCACGTGGATGTCGAACAGCATCATGCGGCTTCTCGACGCCCACCTGGGCCCGGGGTGGGGGAATCGTGTGGACGATGCCGCGCTGTGGGACGACGTGCTGCAACTCGACGCGCAGAAGCTGTGGGACGTTCACTGCTGGCAGAAGGGCCGCCTGCTGGTGCACATGCGCGAACAGGCGCGCATCGCCTTCACGAACCACACGCGGGAGGCCGCGCGGCTCGCCGGCACGGGCGTTCTGCTCGACCCCGAGGCACTGACGCTCTGCTTCGCTCGGCGCTTCGCGACGTACAAGCGCGCCAATCTGTTGTTCCATGACGTGGAACGCCTGCTGCGCATCGTCAGCAATCCGTCACACCCGGTGCAGGTGATCTTTGCCGGCAAGGCGCACCCGGCTGACGGCCCGGGCAAGCAGATGCTTCAGGAGGTCTATCAGGCGACGCGCGATCCGCGCTTCGAGGGGCGGCTCGCGTTCCTCGAGGACTACGACATGCACCTCGCGCATGTCCTGGTGCAGGGGGCGGATGTCTGGCTCAACGTGCCGCGCGTGCCGATGGAGGCGTCGGGCACCAGCGGGATGAAGGCGGCGCTGAACGGCGTGCCGCAGCTCAGCACCGTGGACGGCTGGTGGGAGGAGGGGTTCAACGGGCACAACGGCTGGGCCATCGCCCCGCTGCCCGGAGAGAGCGCGGCGGAGGATGATGCCGCCGCGGCCGACCAGCTGTACGAGCTGCTGGAATCCTCGGTCGTGCCGTTGTTCTATGCGCGCGACTCGGCGGGACTGCCGCAGCGCTGGATCCAGATGATGCGCCACGCGCTGCGGGCGGCCGGCCTGCGCTTCACCGGGCGGCGGATGCTGATGGAGTACGTGACGGACTACTATGTGCCGGCGATGCGGGGGGAGAGCGGGCCTGACGAGGCGCCGACGGGCTAGGTGCAGGGGGAAGGGAGCAGATTTGGGTGCAGGGGAAGGGAGCAGAGTGGGGTGCAGGGGGAAGGGAGCGAGCCCGCTCGACTGGGCTTGCTTGGCGGCACACCCTCGAAATCCCTAGGGCAAGGGCGGC
>VGVB01000116.1 GCA_016882265.1 Gammaproteobacteria bacterium | reverse complement strand
AAGTCCAACCGCTGTTCCCCGCGAAGCACCCAGGCCTTTCCACGCCGCTCACCCCGCCAACCCCATGCCGACGGGCGACTCCGGCCTGAAGCTACGCCCGCGCCGAGGCCAGTTCAAGCCGAAAAACTGCGGAATTCCGGTGCCGCGAGCAGACCCGCCCCTTGCCGCGGCCATACTCGCCTGCGGAGGTGGTCGGTCTAGGCCGCCTCGTCGAACGGCGGGATGTCGATGTCGCCCGGTTCGTCCCCGACTTGGGCCGCCTCATCGACAGCAGGCCAATCGGCGTCGGGCTCGGGCTCGAAGGCCCCAGGCGGCCCACGGATGGACTCGACGTCGCGCGATCCGTGGTCAAGCCCGAGGTGGGCGAGGATGCGGTGGACCACGGCGCGATCGGTGATCGTGGCGATCACGCGCTTCCTGCCGCCGCACTCGCACTCGAGCAGGTCGAGGCCCCAGGCGCGCTTTGCTGGGAGTTGGGGCCGTGGCGATCACGCCGCAGTGCCATTTCGGCTGGACATGTTGAAAGGCGGTACGTCAGGAGTTCTGGAATCCCGCCTCCATCCCGTGAAACGCGCAAACTCCGCCGATTTCAAGCCCATGGCATAACTCGCCTTCGGCCACGCCAACGCAGCCGGCGCTCAGGCAGCACTTCCCACCGGTCGGTGCAAGCGGACAGCACCTGGCGCCCCACCTACCCCTCCGCCACCTCGCGGACCACGCTGCTTTCTTCCACGCCCCCGGCCGCCAGTAGTTCTTCGCTCGCCGCGGCCTCCAGCAACGCCTGGTCGATCCCCGTGCCCCGATCGGCGGCCCGCAGCGCCGCCCGAAACACCGCGTTGCGAATGTGGCCACCGGCCAACGGGTACTTTCGGCCCAAGCGAGCGGTGTCCACGCTGTCGGCACCCGGCACCGTTGCCGGTAGCAGTCCGCGCCAGATGCGCGCCCGCAGCGCCGAGTCAGGAATCGGAAACGCCAGGGACCAGCCCACGCGCCGCGCCAGCGCCTTGTCGAGCGCCTGCGGCCGGTTGGTGGCCAGCAAGACCACGCCATCGTGGCGCTCCAGCAGGCCGAGCAACACCGTGACCAGCGACACCTCGTGCCGGTGGTGGGCGCCACCGCGGTCGAGCAAGAGCGCGTCGCATTCGTCGAGCAGCAGCACTGCCCCATCGGCGCGCGCGCCGTCAAACAGGTCCTTGAGCCGGTTCTCGGTGCCTCCGACCCATTGCGACAACAGCGCCGGCACCTGGGCCAGCACCAGCGGCCGGCACAGTTCGGCGGCGATGGCCTCGGCGCACAG
>VGVB01000115.1 GCA_016882265.1 Gammaproteobacteria bacterium | reverse complement strand
GCTCTGGTTGCAGCGGTAGCCGAGGTTGACCTGCAGGGTCTCCAGCCGCTTGCGGCGCAGCGCGGGAAAGCGGGTGTCGACGAGGCGGGGCAGGGTGGCGTGCATCGGGTGTTTCCTTTCGCTGTTCGATTCAATTCAATCGGGCAACCCGCAAGCGCGCCGAGGATTTCCCGGAAATGCGGGCGGGAACGGTTTGACGTGGCATGAGGCGGGACATGCAGGTTTCTCCGGTGGATGGGATCAGGCAGGACAGAAAGGCAGCGCCAGGGCCTGCAGGACCTCGCCCGTGTCGGGGTCCTCAATGAAGGCGGCCAGACCGGCCTTCCTGTAATCGATGTCGGCGCGCTTCAGATCGCGCGAGAAAGCGACGTGGCCGTCAGCGGCGGCGGCGACTGGCCCGAACCATTCGCGCACCACATTGCCGTGTCGCAGCCGGGCGCCCGCGTTTTCACCGGCGCGCACCTCGGTTTCCAGTCCGTTCTCGATAACGGCGAGATAGGCAACGGCACGGCCCTGGCGCGGGGCAGCATCGCCCTCCACGCGCAGCGACCAGTTTCCGGCGGACTTCTCTTCGGCCGTGAGGGACATTTTCGCCCGGGCCGGTTTCGCGGCGACCCGCCCGATCCCCTGCATGACGGCGCCCGGCTGGGACCAGGCGCGGAAGTCGCGGCCGTCGAACACCACCTGCGGCGTGTAGATGACGCGGCCGCCGGTGCGGCGCGCCACCTCGCGCTGGCGCGCCGAGAAGCGCGCATCGGCGAAGCGGTCGCGCCAGCCGATGTAATCCCAGTAGTCGACGTGCAGCGCCAGCGCGACCGCCTTGCCCGGCGGCAGGCCGGCGAGCCAGCGGTCGGCGGGCGGACAGCTGCTGCAGCCCTCGGAGGTGTACAGCTCGATCAGCGGGGTCAGCGTCGCGCCGGATTCGCTGCTGCAGGCGGCAGCGGCCGGCGCAGGCAGGCAGAAGACAAGACTGGCGATCAGAACGGTGACGTGTTTGTCCATGGACGGCTTCAGCGTCCGACGAAGCGCCTGTCGACGAGGCGGGGCAGGGTGGTGTGCATCGGGCGTTTCCTTTCGCTGTTCGATTCAACTCAATCGGGCAACCCGCAAGCGCGCCGGCGCGTCGACGTCAATGTAGAAAAGTCAGTCTCCACGGCACGGCGCACCCGACGCTATCCTCTCATCGTATCGCGGCTTGGCCCATTCGGGCTTTGCGGCGTCAGGAATGCCTGCCGCGCGCGGGCATGCGACCAGGCCATGAATTCGTCCGCGGGCATCGGCTTGGCGATGCCGAATCCCTGCACCACGTCGCAGCCGTTGGCGTGCAGCCAGCCCA
>VGVB01000114.1 GCA_016882265.1 Gammaproteobacteria bacterium | reverse complement strand
CCGCTTCGCGCTCGACGGCAGAATGAGCCTCACGCCGTTTGCACACCCGCGCCTGTCGTTCGACCGCTGCAACGACTGCAAGGCGGGGAGCGGCGAGGGCAAGCTCAACATCGCCGTGGATCTCGGCGCCAGCCTGCAGATGACGGAGCAGGTTGCGTTGCGCATTGCCGCCACGGCCGGGGGCAGCGACTACTTGGGTTCGGGCAACGGTATCGGTTTCAGCATCGCCTGGACGCCGAAGGGACTCAGGAAGCCCTAGCGAGCGCGGGACCCCGAGCCCGGCACGAAGTCCGCGGCGCTGACGGCCACCACGGTTCCCACGGCCTGGCCGCCAGCGAGCGGCCTACCGCGTGGGCGTGCCTGCGCCGGGGGCGCTGTTGCCGTGAGCGCCGCCTGTCTTCAGGGCGATTGCCGCGACCGAGACGAGTCCTCCGATCAGCGCCACCGACGAGATCGTGGACCTCCGCCTACTGAAGATCCGCTCGTCGAGATTTCGCACGTACTCACGGGGAATCCTGACGGCGCCCTCGCCGCTCCACGGCTGCGAGATGCCGTTGGATGTCTTCACCCACTCCGGCGTGACGACCAGCGTGCCGGGTGGGAGCACGTCCTGCAGCCGGCCGGTGATTTCCAGCACGTTGGGTCCGAGGTGCATCGCGAGATCCGTGGTGCCGGCCGACGTCAACTGGAAGCGCACGCCATTGCCTGCACGGGGCATGCCCACGACCGGCTGGTACGCATAGCACGCCGTGTTGGCGAGCAGGGAGACCAGGCCGAGCACGAGCGTTGGACGACGGAGTCGCTGCATACGAGTGATCCAGGAAAGAGGTGATGCGGTGGTGCCGAGCCGCCCCGCCGATGGTGCGGGTGCGCGGCAGCGGTAGCGCTGCCGCGCACTCGCACCAAGGCGATGGCGTCGTGCGTGCGGCGCTACTTGCAGGCCGCCGCGTTGGTGATGCACGGATTGCCGAGCCGTTCGATGTTCGGAATCGGAAACAGCAGTCCCTTGGTGGTGGACGCGGACTTGAAGTTCGGGTTGGCCGCCCACTTCGGGTCGGTCTGGCCGAACCGATACATATCGGCGAGGCGTCGGCGCATCAGCCACAGCTGCGCCTGCCGCTCGTAGGCCAGCATCTGCTGCGCCGGAATCTGCGCGGCGTACGCCGGCTTGCCGTCCAGTGCGCGCACCGTGTTGATCTGCGCCGTGAACTCGGCCGTGTTGCCGGCCGCCAACGCGGCCTCGGCGAGGATGAGGCGCAGTTCGCGGTTGCTGGTCATCCAGAGCGTTCCGGACTGCGTGCCGAAGGCCTTGAACGCGGCCAGGGACGCCGTGGTCGTCGGGTCCGTGGCGCCGGAGATGGG
>VGVB01000113.1 GCA_016882265.1 Gammaproteobacteria bacterium | reverse complement strand
TCCGACCCTGGACTCCACATCGCTGGCCGAGATCACGACGACGCCCCGGTGGCGGAACGGGTAGACGCTGCGGACTTAAAATCCGCTGGCCGCAAGGCCATACAGGTTCGATTCCTGTCCGGGGCACAACCACTTAGGCGCGTTTTCTCAGGCCGGCTGTGAAGCTGTGTTTACAAAATGCTTACAGTTGCCCCCGTAGAGCGACGCGAGCGCCGCCCGCCGGGCGCCTTCCTGGTCCGGCAGGACGTGGCTGTAGACCGTGGCCGTGACCATCGGCGAGCTGTGGCCAAGCAGGCGGCTGACGTCGACCAAGGGCAGGCCGGCGGCGAGGGCGTGGCTCGCGAAGCAATGCCGCAGGTCGTGCCAGCGGAAGCCGGCCAGTTCCGGCCGGCTGATGCCGGCGCGGCGGATCGCCCTGCGTAGCAGCTTCGGCAGCATGCAGGCCGGATAGAAGCCGCCAGCGGTGCCGGGGAATACCAGCCGCGCCTCCGTCACCGGGCAGGCCAGTTTCCACGCGCGCAGGTCGCGCACCTGGTCGGGTGCCAGCGGCACGACGCGGGTCTGGCGGGTCTTGGTGGTGGTGATCGCGCCGCCCGACAGCGAGCGGCGGACGTGCAGCCGCTGGCCGTCGAGGTCCACGTCCGCCCAGTGCAGTGCCAGCATTTCGCCCTGGCGGATGCCGGTGCGGAGCGCCATTGCCAGCATGAGCCGGAATTGTCCGTCGGTCCGGTCGAGCAGGCGGGCGACTTCCGGCGCGGCAAGGACGCGCGCCGCGTCAACGCTTGTGAGCTGCTGGGCACCGGCGCTGATGCCGCGCGCCACGTTCCGCGGCACCTGGCCGCGCCGGGCGGCTTCTTCGAGCACGGCGCCGAGCACGCGCAGCACCTTGCCGGTCGTGCGCGCGCCGACGGCGCCGAGCCGGGCGCGCCATGCCGCGGCCTCGCCGCCGCGCTTTGCGAGACCGGCCGCGCGCGCCTGCTGGATCGCTTCCGGCGGATCCGTCAGCAGCCGGGAGCGCAACCGCTCGACGTGTTCGCGGCTCAGGTCGCGCAGCCGCAGGCTGCCGAAGGCCGGCCGCAGGTAGATGGCGACGATGGCCTCGTAGTCGCGCGCCGTCGCCGGCTTGAGATTGCCGGCGGCGAAGTCCGCGCGACGCGCGCCCAGCCAGTCATCGAGGACTTCGCCGACCGTCCGGGACTGCGACGGGTTGACATACTCGCCGCGCGAGACTGCGACCTGCGCGGCGGCCAGCAGTTGCTCGGCGGCCTTGCGCGTCGCGCAGTAGCGAAGCTTCCGGCGGCCATCGGGGCCGACGAAGGAAGCCGCCCACGGGCTCGCGGCGCGGCGGGGATCGGCGGACTTGTAGACGCTCATGACTG
>VGVB01000112.1 GCA_016882265.1 Gammaproteobacteria bacterium | reverse complement strand
CCGCGTGCGCCGCTCAAGACCGAGTAACTCGTGCCGCAGTACCGGCTCCGGCGGCAGCTCGACGCGGCCGGCAGTCAACATCGGCAGCAGGCGCAAGTAAGCATCGCTGCGACTGTGCGGCGCATCGACCAGCGTCACGCCAGCCGACCGATACAGGCTTCGCGAAATCTCAGCGGCATACCGATCGCTGGCCGCCACCGACAGACCGTAACCGTCCAGGAATGTCGCAACCTGAACCGCCACCGTCGCCGGATCGTGCGGCGCCGGCCAGCGACGCACCGCATCCACCACGATCCGCTGACCTTCACGGTGCGCAACCGCTGCGGCCGTCGCATCACCACGCCCGCCAGACACGTCCAACGCGGCGACGTACACCGGCGGCCCGCCGTCCGGCAGCACCGCCACCCGCGACAGCTCCCGCGGCCCGCTCCGCGTCAGCGAGTCCACCAGCTCCGCGTCCAGGAAACTCGCCACGTCAGAGCGGAACTGCGCCAGGTACTCGGCACCAGCCGCCTGCGGATCACGCGACAGCGCCTCGGCGACAACGTGCTCCGGTAAGCTCGGGTTCAACACCCGCGAAGGCGCACGCGCCACCAGCACCCGCGCATCCGGCTGCCCGAAGTAGCGACGGTGCATCTCGAACAACACGCCACGCTGCGCATACGGCGTGCTGATCGCAATCAGCAGACTGTGCTCGAACGTCGCCAGCGCCGGCCGCAACGCCGCTACAGTCTCAACGTCCGGCGTCACCGACTCCGGCCCCGTCGGCCAGTGCGCGACTTCGTCCAGCACGGCACAGGCCAGCGACCGACCACGCACCCGCCGATGATCCGCCGTCGCAATCTGCAACTCGACACCCGAGCGCAGCACAATCCGATCACGCAGCTCCTCGCCCACCTCCGGCGCCAGTAACGGACCCGACCGAAGCAGCCCGCGCGCATACCCGAACGCAACCCGCGCCTGCTCGCGATCGGCAGCCAGGTACAGCACCGCCGGCACCTCGCCAACCGCAGCCGGCCAGTCGTGACAGGCCGCCAGCGCCACCGCAAGACCCGCCGCGATCCGCGACTTGCCACCACGCCGGCCGGCCACAATCCACAACTCGCGCACCGGCTCACCCGGCGGCTCCCGCGCCGTCAGCTCCCGGAATACCGCACGCTGCCCGGCATCAAGCGGCTGCCCGAACGCGCCCGCGATCAGTGCTCGCCACGCCGACCACGTCGGACCCGCAAAGCTGCCACCGAGCAACAGCGGATCAGAGAACGCCGCAGGAACGCGCCCGGCCGTCATTCCGTGCCGCCCTCCCCATCAGGCCCGGCCGCATCCGATCGCGGCACCGCGACCGCCTCCGGCTGCCGGCTGGCCGCTGCCAGGTATTCGCGCAGGGTCAACGCGTCGCGCGGCACGCGCGCCAGACCGATCGCCTGACCAAGCCGCACGACGCGATCCACCATTGCCAGATATTGACC
>VGVB01000111.1 GCA_016882265.1 Gammaproteobacteria bacterium | reverse complement strand
GAGGCCGACGAGCAGGCGCCCGGCCGCGGCCCACTCGAAGCTGGGCGCCAGGCCGAATAGCAGCGAACCCAGGCCGGCGATGACACCGCCGGCGGCGACGATGCGGCGCGGCCCCAGGGTGTCGGCCAGGATCCCGGTGGGGATCTGCATGACGGTGTAGACGTAGAAATAGGTCGCCGCCAGGCTGCCCAGCGCCGCCGACTGGATGGCGAAGGCGGCCTTCAGATCGCCGGCGATGGCGGCCGGCGCGAAGCGGTGGAAGAAGGACAGCACGAAGGCCAGGCCGACGACGATGAAGGCGGTCCAGCGCAGGCGGTGGAGTTGGCGGTGCTGGTAGGGGGTGAGCATCAAGCGCCGCCGTCGACGTTCCGCTGCAGCCAGAATTCGAGCAGGGCCAGGTGCCACAGCTTGCTGCCCTGGATGCGGGTGTGGTGATTTTCCGGCGCGGCCAGCAATTTGCGCATGTAGTCCCGCTGGAACAGACCGCGCTGCCGGCAGGCGCGCGATTCGAGGATGTCGCGCATGAATTCGAGGAACTCGCCGCGCACGAATTTCAGGGCCGGCATGGGGAAGTAGCCCTTCTCGCGGTCGATCACCGCGTCCGGCAGGAGGCCGCGGGCGATGCTTTTCAGGATGTGTTTGCCGCCGGAGGCGAGTTTCAGTTCCGGCGGCATGCGCGCCGCAATTTCCACCAGTTCATGGTCCAGGAACGGGACGCGCGCTTCCAGGCCCCAGGCCATGGTCATGTTGTCCACCCGTTTCACCGGGTCGTCGGTGATGAGCATGGTGGCGTCCATGCGCAGCACCTGGTCGATGAAGCGGTCGGCGTCGGGTTCGGTGAGGCGCGCGGCGACGGTGAAGGCGGTGTGGTCCGGCCCGTGGAAGGTCGCATCCACGGTTTCCAGGTATTCCGCGTGGTCGCGGTCGAAGTAGTGGCGGCGGAAACGCTCCAGCGGCGAACCGAGGGTGTCGGCGTGCATGCGCGGGTACCAGTAGTAGCCGCCGAACACCTCGTCGGCACCCTGGCCGCTCTGTACCACCTTGACGGTCTTCGCCACCTGCTCGGCGAGCAGGTAGAAGGCCACCGCGTCCTGGCCCACCATGGGTTCGGCCATGGCGTCGACGGCTTCCGGCAGGCGGCTGAGCACCTGGCTGTTGGGGATGTGGAACTGATGGTGGCGCGTGGCGAAGTGCGCGGCGACGGCGTCGGAGTATTCGAATTCGTGGCCGCGCTCCTCGGGCTGGTCCTCGAAGCCGACCGAGAAGGTCAATAGATCCTGCGCGCCCTGTTCCGCCAGCAGGGCCACCAGCAGGCTGGAATCGAGGCCGCCGGAGAGCAGCACGCCGACTTTCACGTCGGCGATCTGCAGGCGTTTTCGCACCGCCTGACGCAGGGCATCGTGGATGGCCTCGCGCCATTCCACCTCGCGCAGCGGCTTCTCCGGTCGCGTCGCCGCGAGGCGCCAGTAGGGGCGGCTGGCCAGGCCGCCGTCGACGCCGACCCGCATCATGCCGGCCGGTGGCAGTTTGCGCACACCCTGGAGCAGGGTGGAAGGCGCCGGCACCACGGCGTGCAGGGTCAAGTGGTGATGCAGGG
>VGVB01000110.1 GCA_016882265.1 Gammaproteobacteria bacterium | reverse complement strand
GATGATCGCCGAGACGAGGAAATGCCGGCGACGGATGACGACGCGGTGGAAGAAGATCACCGACATGGCGTTCTCCAGCACGGTGAACGCCAGCGAGCTGAAGAACAGCAGCAGCACGACGCCGAGCACCCCGACCAGCTTCCAGTTCTCCAGGAACACGCCGATCTGCGCCACCAGGGCCGCCGACTGGTTGGGCGCGACGAGCGAGAGGTATTCGTCGAGTGTGCGCAGCAGGGCGGGGGCGTCGCTGAAGTGCGACAGCAGCACCAGGATCAGCGCGAACATCGGCACGATGGAGAGCAGCGTGTTGTAGGCCACCGCCCCCGCCAGCAGGAAGCCCTGGTTGGCGCGGAAGCTGGCGAACACCTGCCGCACGAAGCGCCACGGATGGTCGAGCACGTGGCGGGCCTGGGGGGAGATCAGTGCCATGGCGCGATTATGTGGGTTTTTCCCGATCGACGCAGCATTGGCTCTTCTGGGACTATGCTAGCAACAGCGGCGAGGCACATCGCCGCGCCATTCCACCCCGACCAGGAGATCCCAAATGCCCCAACCGATCACCACCGCCATCGCCGGCAGCCTGCCCAAGCCTGCCTGGCTTGCCCAGCCCGAGAAGCTGTGGGCGCCCTGGCAGCTTTCCGGCGAGACGCTCGAGCAGGCCAAGCGCGACGCCATGCGCCTGGCCGTCGACGACCAGCTGCGCGCCGGCATCGGCACCATCGGCGACGGCGAGCAGACGCGCCAGCATTTCGTCACCACCTTCATCGAGCACCTCGACGGCGTCGACTTCTCCCGGCGCAAGACCGTGCGCATCCGCGACCGCTACGACGCCGAGGTGCCGGTGGTCGCAGGCAGCGTCTCGCGCAAACGCTCGGTCTTCGTCGACGATGCGCGCCGCCTGCGCCTGCTCACCGACAAGCCGGTCAAGTTCACCCTGCCCGGGCCGATGACCATGATCGACACGCTCCACGACGAGCATTACGGCGGCAGCCGCGAGAAGCTCGCCTGGGCCTTCGCCGAGATCCTCAACCAGGAGGCGCACGAGCTCGCAGCGGCGGGCGTCGACATCGTCCAGTTCGACGAGCCCGCCTTCAACGTCTTCTTCGACGAAGTGCGCGACTGGGGCGTGAAGACGCTGGAGCGCGCCGCTGCGGACCTGCCCTGCAAGACCGCCGTGCACATCTGCTACGGCTACGGCATCGAGGCCAACATCAAGTGGAAGCAGGGCCTCGGCGCAGAATGGCGCCAGTACGAGCAGACCTTCCCGCTGCTGGCGCAAAGCCGCATCCACCAGGTCAGCCTCGAATGCCAGAACTCGCACGTGCCGATGGAGCTGATCGGCCTGCTCGACGGCAAGGACGTGATGGTCGGCGCCATCGACGTGGCGACGAATCGCATCGAGACGCCGGAAGAGGTGGCGGCCACGCTGCGCAAGGCCTTGCAGTGGGTGAAGCCGCACCAGTTGATCGGCTGCACCAACTGCGGCATGGTGCCGCTGCCCCGCGCCGTCGCGCGCGGCAAGCTCAATGCGCTCGCGGCGGGTGCGGCGATCGTGCGCGCGGAGCTGGGGTGGGGGTGAGGCGGCGTGATGCGGGGACTGACTTTTGCCTCGCGATATCGCGACCGGCCGGTTCTCGGCGATTCTGTTGAAAAACTCGGGGTTGCAGCCGATCTGATGCGCGGTGGCCTTGAAGGTCGTCATTGTTGTCACCCCTTCGGGCATTCATTCGGGCTTTGCTGCCCGGTTTGCAGGTTGATTGGGCGGG
>VGVB01000109.1 GCA_016882265.1 Gammaproteobacteria bacterium | reverse complement strand
GCTGAGCCGCTGCTGGCCTCGGCGATGGAGATGCTCGCCGGCGGCGCGGGGATGATGCTGATCGCGCTGCTGCGCGGCGAAACCGCTCAACTCGCCACGAGCCACGTCTCCCTGCGCTCGGTGCTCTCCATCGCCTACCTCGCCTTCTTCGGCTCGATCATCGCCTTCTCGGCGTACAAGTGGCTCCTGAACAAGGTGTCGCCCGCCGCCGTGGGCACGTACGCCTTTGTGAACCCGGTGGTCGCTGTCCTTCTTGGATGGCTGTTTGCCGCCGAACCGCTTGGCGCGCGCACACTGGCGGCGATGGTGGTGATCGTCGGAGCAGTGGTGCTCATCTCCCTGCGTCCCCGGCATCAGGTCCTGGCCGATCCCGCCGAGTAGGCCGCCGTGCCGCCCCGAGGGGGCGCAACGACAGCGCAGCGCGTATCTTTGCGCTCGATGATGGAACGCGGCGCGCAGGGGCCCTCGGGAAGCGCTTCCGGCACGGCCACGACGGTGCATCCGTCAGTGGCGCCGCAGCGCGTTGCCCTGCCCGAGTCGGACGCCCCGCTCTGGGCCATCGTCTTCGCGGGCGGCATCGGCTCCCGCTTCTGGCCGCTGAGCACGCCGTCCCGCCCCAAGCCGCTCCTCCGGCTCGTCAGCGAGCAGCCGCTGCTCGTGGACACGGTGCACCGATTGGCGCCGGCCATTCCCGCCGATCGTGTGCTCGTGCTCACCAGCCGCGACATCGCGCCGGCTATTCGCGAGGCACTGGTGACTGTGCCGGAGATGAACATCCTTGTGGAGCCGCGCCCGCTTGGCACGGCGGCCGCGCTGGCCTGGGGGGCGCAGGAAGTGGCGCGCCGCGCGGGGCCGCACACGCTGTGCGTGGCGATGCACGCCGATCTCGCGGTCGGCTACCCGGACGAGTTCCGCCGCGTGCTGCGTCGCGCGGGCGCTGTCGCCGAGCGCGAGGATGCATTGGTCGCCGTCGGCGTGCGTCCCACGCGCGTGGAGCCGGGGTTCGGGTACATCCAGCCCGGGGCGGCGGTGGATGCGAGCCATCCGCTCGGCGACGGCGGCGTGCACGAGGTCTCCGCTTTCGTCGAGAAGCCGAGCGCGGCGGAGGCCGCGGCGCGCATCGAGTCGGGTGCGCTCTGGCACGCCGGCATTCTCGTGGGCACCGCGACCGGTTTCCTGTCGCAGCTCGATGAACGGACGTTGGAACTGCGCGACGGGTTCGACGCCCTGCGTGCGGGCAACCTTCCGGCGTTCGTGGGGAGCATCCGTTCTGTCGGGATCGAGCGCGGCCTGCTGGAGCGTGGACCGCGCCTGCTCGTGATTCCCGGTGATTTCGAGTGGGACGACGTGGGCACGTGGGCGTCATTGCGCCGGGCGCGCGCGCTCGACGACGATGGGAACGGCGTCGTGGGGAGCGCGCACTTCGTGGACGCCGATTCCAACATCGTGCATGGCGAGACGGGCGTCGTGGTCCTCTACGGCGTGTCCAAGATGCTCGTGGTCACCTTGCCGGGGCTGACGTTCGTGACACCGCTTGAGCGCGCCAGCGACCTGAAGCCGCTCCTGGACGCGCTCCCCGGCTCGATGCGCATCGACCCGACGGGCGGGGCGGCGTAGCGCGCGTGCGAACTAGCGGAACGTAACCATCACACGCAGCGTGCGCCCCGGCTGCGGCAGTCCGCACTGATCGTACGCGGCGACGTTCGCGGCGTTGTCCAGGGCGACCAGCAGTCGAGGCACGCCGGCGCGCCGCGAGCGGACCCGGGGCAACTCGCGTTGCAGTGCCACGTCACCGAGCAGCCGACCGGTAAGCACATCCTCGCGCTGGGTCTCCGGATTCACGCAGTACTGACGACCCGAGTAGCGCGCGACGGCGATGGCCCGCCACGTCCGCGGCAGCGGCGTGCCGAGTTCGAGGCGCCCGCGGCGCTCGGGGTTGTTCTCCGCGTGGCGGAACGCATCGCCCTCCCGCTCATTGAAGA
>VGVB01000108.1 GCA_016882265.1 Gammaproteobacteria bacterium | reverse complement strand
GCGGCCGGCCGAGGTGCCGCCGGGCAGGCCGCCGAACCACTTGCGCGCCAGCTCCAGCGCGCGCTGCGGGTCGACGTCGCCGCCGATGGCCAGCGTGGCGTTGGCCGGGCCGTACCAGCGGCGGAAGAAGGCCTTCACGTCGTCGAGGCTGGCGGCGCTGAGGTCCTCGTGGCTGCCGATGGTGGTCCACGAGTAGCCGTGGTCGGCCGGGTAGAGCGCCTTCATCAGCGCCGTCTCGGCCTGCGCGTAGGGCACGTTCTCGTAGTTCTGGCGGCGCTCGTTCTTGACCACGTCGCGCTGGTTGTCCAGGTTCTCCTGCGTGATCGCGTCGAGCAGGAAGCCCATGCGGTCGGACTCCAGCCACAGCGCGGTCTCGAGCTGGTTGGAGGGCAGCGTCTCGAAGTAGTTGGTGCGGTCGCGGTTGGTGGTGCCGTTCAGCGTGCCGCCGGCCTCCGACACGATCTTGAAGTGCTGGTCGTCGCCGACGTGCGCGCTGCCTTGGAACATGAGGTGCTCGAACAGGTGCGCGAAGCCGCTGCGCCCGGGCTCCTCGCGCCCGCTGCCCACGTGGTAGAGCACGTAGACCGACACGACCGGGTCGCTGTGGTCCTCGTGGATCACGACCTGCAGGCCGTTCTCGAGCACGTGCTTGCTGAAGGGGAGCGTGAGGTCCTGGGCGCTGAGGTTGGTGCTCATGAGCGTGAGGGCAGCCGCGAGGGTGAGGCGGGTCGGCATGGGTCTTTCCCGACGGGGCGAGGCCGGCGCGGCCCGGCGGGCGGCGCGCGGGGCGAAAGGTTAGCAGACGAGCTGCAGGACGCGGGAGCGTCGCCCGGTCGGCCACAGTTGGCTTGACAGATCCCTGCTGGACGACAATAGTCCCTCGATCGCAGGCCGAACGGTGGACGGAATGGGAAGCTCCGTGCCGGCATGCATGCGACCCTTGAACGACTCGCCCCGGATCAGGAACAGCACCATGCGCCAGCTCGTCGTGACCTGCCTTCTTCTGATGGCGTTCGCCCCGGAGACCCGCGCGACCCCGTCCGAGAAGGAGGCGGTCCAGCAGATCCGCGCCGCGATCAAGGCGGCGAAGCAGCAGATCAAGGCGGGCCTCGCCAACGAGCTGGATGACTTCGCGCAGGACCTCGACAGCATGATCGTGGACGCCTTCTCGGATTCTCCCGACATTATCAGCGTGCAGGTCATCGAACTGCGCAACACGATCTCCAACCTGGTGTCCGGCGCGGTCAGGCAGGTCGAGGCGGTGCAGATGGACGAGCTTGCGGACGCCATCACCCAGGTCCTTGCGGACAATGCCCTCGCGTCAGTTCCCGAGGCCGCCCAGGCTGGCGCGTTCTCGGATCTGGACAAGCTGCAGGCGTTCCTCGAGCGCGAGAACGGGCGCATTCGCCGGATTGCGGTGGCCAGGGTGCGGGCCACCATCGAGAAACTCGAAGCAGCTTCCGGAGGGGAACGGCGCCTGAACGCCGTCATTCCTCCGATCGCCTCGGCGCACGTGGCCATCGCGGGCACGGCCGGCGCCCTCGACGAGGCACGGCGAGTCGCGATCACGTGCGTCGTCGCCGGCAGCGAAACCTCGGTCGCGGACGATGGCTCCATCGCCGCCGCGGGTTTCCCCGAGGAAGGCAACGCCATCGTGCTCCTCGTGGTTCCGGGTGTCCCTTCGATCACGAGCGGCACCGCCCCGACATTCTCAGGAGTCTGGTTCGATGACTTCCACGGCAGACCCGAGGACACCCACCGCCTGCACGTCGAGGACCAGGGCAACTCGAGCCTCCTCGCCGTGGAGGTCATCGCGGTGCCGTAGCGGCGCGAGCCGGCGCGGGAGGCGGCGGCTGCCATGACGGCCGGCATGACGCCGGAGGACAGCGTGCGCATCGGGGTCGCCCCGGCCGCGGCCACCGCTCCAGCCCCCCCCGCTGCCGCGAGCCCTGCGCGCTGGTCATCTTCGGCGCCTCGGGCGACCTGACGCACCGCAAGCTGGCGC
>VGVB01000107.1 GCA_016882265.1 Gammaproteobacteria bacterium | reverse complement strand
TCCGCCGCGCCTGCGCCAGCGCGCGGCGAGCACGCCGCCGAGCCGGCGCCGCTGCCGGCGCGGGACGGGCTGGTGCTGCTGGTCGAGGACGACGAGGCCATTGCCCAGGCCATGCGCGCCCTGTTCGCGCAATGGGGCGTGGAACTGATCACCGCCACCGGTTTGCCGGAAGCCATCAGAGCGATCGATGCGACTGGCCAGTTGCCGGCTTTGGTGCTGTCCGATTACCGCCTGCCCGGCGGCCGCGATGGCATCGAGGTGGTGGCAAGCCTGCGCGCGCGCTACGGCGACGACCTGCAGGCCATGCTGATCACCGGCGAAACCGGCGAGGGGGCGATGCGCGCCATCACCGCCGCGGGCCTGACCGTTCTGCACAAACCGCTGCCACCGGCCAAGCTGCGCGCCCTGCTGGCGCATGTTCTGAAATAAACCTAATCGCCCCGCCAGAGCTCGATGCGGTTACGGCCGCTCTCCTTGGCGCGGATCAGGGCCATGTCGGCGCAGGCGATGGCTTCCTCGACAGGCCGACGCTGGTCCATCTCGGCGAGGCCGAAGGAGGCGGTGACGTGGCAGGTGTCGCCGTTGTCCAGGCGGATGGGCAGGCGTTCCAGGCCCTCGCGGATGCGCTCCACCACCAGGGCCGCGTCCTGCATGGGGTTGCCGGGCAGGCAGATGAGGAATTCCTCGCCGCCGTAGCGGTAGATCGAATCGTATTTGCGCAGGCTGCCGGTGACGAAGCGGATGCCCTGGCGCAGCACGGCGTCGCCGGCCGGATGGCCGAGCTCGTCGTTGACTCGCTTGAAGCGGTCGAAATCCATCAGGCACAGGCAGCAGGGACGCTGGATGCGCGCCGCGCGTTCCTGTTCCTCGCGCAGCCGCAGCAGCATGCCGCGCCGTGTGGCGCAGCCGGTCAGGCTGTCGGTGGTGAGCAGTTCGCCGATGGTTTCCAGCTGGATGCGGCGCAGGGTGGTGTTGAGACGCAGGGCCAGGTCGATGCACTCGTCATATAGCGTGGGATCGGGGCGGCGCTGGTCCATCACTTCCAGCAGCGCCAGCCGGGCGGCCGCGTGCATGGCCTGCTGCGTCACGCCCAGGTCGTGGAAATCCGGGGTGTCGGCCAGGGGGTGGGGTTCCCGGCTGTGGTACCACTGGCCGAAGGGGGAACGCAGGTGCGCATCCTCCGCCAGGTCGGTGCGGTTCACCGTGCCGCCGCACACCAGGGTGCGGTTGAACTGCTTGAACCAGGCCAGATGCGCCGCGATGATGAGTTCCAGTTCCTCGGTGACGTGCTGGATCTGGTCGCGTTCCAGGGGTAGGGACATGGCATGCCGATCTCGTTATCGTCTGGCTCAATAACGGATGCGGCGGGGAAGTCTTTAGCGGGAAGATCGCGCGAGCGGTTTTCGAAGTTTTCTTCGCACGCGCTCAAGCCAGGATGTCCACCAGCGTGCCCGCCGGAACGAGGTTGAACAGTTCGACGATGTCGCGGTTGCGCATGCGGATGCAGCCGTGCGAAAGCGGGGCCTGCGCGAAACCCTCGTCCGGGGTGCCGTGGATGTAGATGTAGCGGCGCATGGAATCGCAACTGCCGAGACGGTTGTAGCCGGGCTCCAGGCCCGAAAGCCAGAGGATGCGGCTGAGGATCCAGTCCCGCTCCGGCTCGGCCCGCCCGAGTTCCGGGGTGTAGAGCTCGCCGGTGGGACGGCGCCCAACCAGCACGCTGCCCAGGGGCAGGCCGGCGCCGATGCGGGCGCGCACGATGTGGCGGCCGCGCGGCGTGCAGAAGCTGCCGCGCTCCTCGCCGGCGCCGTTGGCGGCGGTGGAGACGGGAAAGACGCGCAGCGGGCGGCCCGCGTCGTCGAGCAGTTCCAGGCTCTGGCTGGGCAGCCGGATGCGCAGCTTCATGCGGTTTCCCCACCTTTCGCCTTGCCGCGCCGCGCCGCGAAGAAGTCCGACAGCAGCGCGCCGCACTCCTCCGCCAGCACGCCGCCGCGGACGCTGGCGTGGTGGTTGAGGCGCGCCTC
>VGVB01000106.1 GCA_016882265.1 Gammaproteobacteria bacterium | reverse complement strand
TGCCGCCAGGGCGGGGGCGGGCGGCGCAGCAGTTCGCCGCGTTCGTAGGCCGCACGGCGGATCTTGCCGCTCGAGGTCTTGAGGACTGTCCCGGGTGGGGCGGGCACGACAGCGAGGCGTTCGATCTCGGTCCTGATGGAAATCTGCGCAGCCGCGTCAGCTGCCCTCCGTCTGCGCAGATGGCGCGCGACGAGCCATGCCGCCAGCGCCGCGACGACGTGCTTCAGAGCATGGCCGCCGACGATGCCGCCGGTGAAGACGAACACCGCGCGGTCGCCCAGGTCGAACAGCAGGGCGACGAGGTAGAGGCCGACGACCGCCAGCGCGACGCGCCCGTGACTGTAACGCGGCGGGTAGAGCCAGAGCAGCAGCGGGACTAGCAGTATCGGCATGAGTTGAACCAGCAGCCAGGGACGCAGATCGCCGGCGCCTTGCGTCTCGCTCCAGTACCAATAAACGACGGCAGCCAGTCCGATGGCGCAAAGCGGGACGAGCAACGCCAGGCCTGCCCTGACCCCGACGCGCTCGGCAATCACTGCGGACAACCAGGCCATGAAGGCCAGCGCCATCGCCGCGCGGTCCCAGGCCAGCCCTGCGTTGTCCGGGGAGAGGTGATAGTACGCCGAGGCCAGGCCGATCAGGACGACGGCGAAAAAGAACAGCGCGTACGGCCGGCGTTCGCGCGGGTCGATGAAGACAGGTCGAAACTTCGCGCCGAGAAGAACGTGGAGGCCCCGCGCGCCTGCCAGCACGAAGAGGGCATTGCTGGCGGTGTCGAGGCAATTGGGCAGGCCGAGACAGCCGCGCCGGTCGGCGAAGTCGTGATAAGACAGCGGCTGGGCAATGGGCGGGACCAGGAATGCCAGCGCCGCCAGAACCGCGGCCACCACTGCGAGAAGTAATTGCCGGTTCATCCTGTGCGCTCCGCCAGCAGCAGGTCGATCACCCGCCACAGGCGCCACAGGTCGGGCAGATCCTGAGTCCAGAAGCGCCAGGACAGCAGGTCGGAGATGCTTAGATCGACATGGCCGAGCACGCGATGAATGAGGAACACGCGCGCCTGGCCCTGGGGCGCCGCAGCGGCCAGGGAAAGACTCTCCGGCCAGGGTATGAGGTTGTCGTTGCGGCCATGCACGAGCAGCAGGCGCGCCTTGAGCGGCGCGAGGTCTCGGCGGGAAAGGTCGAGGCGTTCCAGGTCGTCCCGCATGGCCTTGGGCAATGCGGCCAGCAATTCCGGGAAGCGTGCCGGATCGGTGTTCATGGCCAGGGCGTAGACGGACTGGCCTGCCGGGCTGAGTTGCGCGGCGAACCGGGTGAGATCCGCCGCCGGGTCACGCCCGCGCAGCGCCACCATGGCATCGAACAGTTCGCCGTCGCGGCCGGCGGGCAGGTAGTCCAGGCTGGCGTAGGCCAGCACCATGCGGCCGGTGTCGTCCGGCTGGAGATGGCGCCAGCGGCCATCCTGTTGGAACCAGCCGGTGGTGAAGTAACGCATGGTGCGCGGCAGGTCGTGGTAGCCGCCCAGGGCGACGAGGAAGCGAACCTCCGCACGGATGTCCGGCTCCAGCGCGGCGAGTACGGCGGGGCCCGCCGCGTAGCTGAAGGCGAACAGGCCGGCGCGACCCTCGGGGGCGAGCTCCGGACGGCTCGCCGCATAGGCGAAGGCATCGGCGATCTCGCGCGCGTCGGCGGGGCGCACGCGCAATTGCCGAAAGCCCGGCATGCGTGGCGCCAGCACCGCGAAGCCGGCGCGCGCAAAACTGGCGGCAAAGGCGGTGAAGCGCGGATCGTCGCTGGCCAGCGGCACCGCGCCGGGCACGGCGATGAGGGCGGCGCGCGGGCAGTTGTCTGCGCAGGCGTCGAGCGCGGCCGGCAGGTACAGGTCGGCTTGGCGCTCGCGTCCGTCCACCGTGTAGGTCACGGCCTGGCGCAGGGGGGTGGGCGTGGTCCGCTTCAGGCGCGATCCACCCTCGCCGGCGGCGATGTCGCGCAACACCTGGACCGCTTCGTAGTGGCGCGCGGGCGCGCAGCCGGCCAACAGCGCCGCCAGCAGCAGGAGCAGGGCCAGCGCGACCAGCGCCAGGGGGGGGGCGCCGCGACAGGGCATCGCGTTCAGGCGCTGAGCGCCTCCTCCTTCAGCTTGCGGCGGAGGATCTTGCCGATGGGCGACTTGGGCAGCCTGTCGC
>VGVB01000105.1 GCA_016882265.1 Gammaproteobacteria bacterium | reverse complement strand
CCCGCCGCCCCCGCCGCCCCCGCCGCCAGTCCCGACCATGGACGAATCGCGCATGCGCCAGCAGTCGGCCGACGCCGTGCGCCGCCGCCGCGGTCGCCGCGCTTCCATCTTCACCGGCGCCGAGGGTGTGGAAGACACGCCGACCGGCACGCGGACGCTGATCGGCTCATGAGGCTCGACGAGGCCCGCACCCTGGACGCCCAGGGCAAGCTGAAACGCAAGGTGCTGACCGAGCAGGGCTGGTATCTGCCGCGCTACACCGAGAGCACGGCGCCGGATACTGTTGCCGGCAGTCCGCCGCCGCCCCTCATCCTGCCGCCTCGCCGCGGCCGGAAGACCAAGGAGAAGTGAGCCATGGCCGAATCGCGCGCCGACGAAATCATCCGCCGCCAGGACCAGCTGCGTTCGGCGCGGTCGAATTGGGACAGCCTCTGGCAGGACGTGGCTGATCGTGTGTGGCCGCAGATGTCGGACTTTCTCGGCCGGCGCGAGCCGGGCGCCAAGAGAACCGAGAAAATCTTCGATTCGACGGCTTGCCTGGCGCTGGAGAAGTTCGCCGCCGCGATCCATTCGCTGATCACGCCGGACAACCAGCAATACCATGGTCTGGCGCCGGCCGACAAGTCGCTGCGCGAGTATCACCCGCTCAAGCAGTACCTGGAGGAGGTGACCGAGGTCTTGTTCGCCGTGCGCCGCTCGCCCTTCGCCAATTTCAGCAGCCAGGCGAGTGAGTGCTACAAGAGCCTTGGCGCTTTCGGCACCATGGGCATGATGGTCGAGGACATCCCGGGGCGCGGCATCCGCTACAAGTCATGCCACCTGGCCGAACTCTACGTCAGCGAGAACGAACACGGCCTCATCGACACGGTGCACCGGCGCTTCGAATACACCGCCCGCCAGGCGGTTTCCGCCTTCGGCATGGAGCGCATGCCGGACAAGATCAAGGCGGCGATGGAGAAGAAGGACGACGCCAGCAAGTTCGAGTTCATCCATGCCGTTGAGCCGAACCGCGAACGCAAGCGCGGCCGGCTGGACTACGAGGGCATGGCCTTCAGGTCCTGCTATGTCTCGGTCGAGGGCAAGCAGCTGGTGGACGAGGGAGGCTACCGAACATTCCCCTATGCCGTGAGCCGCTACAGCACCAACCCGAAGGAGGTCTATGGTCGCGGTCCGGCCATGATGGTGCTGCCCGACATCAGGATGCTCAACGAAATGGAGAAGACGACGCTGCGCGCCGGTCACATGGCCGTCGATCCGCCGCTCCTGCTGCTCGAGGACGGCGCCCTGCAGGGCTTTCAGATGCGGCCGCGGGCGCTCAACTTCGGCGGCGTCGATGCCGAGGGCCGTCAGATGGTGCAGCCGTTGAAGACCGGCGCCAACCTGCCTTGGCAGATCGAAATGAACGACGGCAAGAGGAAGCTCATCAATGAGGCGTTCCTGGTGACGCTGTTCCAGATCCTCGTCGAGACGCCGCAGATCACCGCCACCGAGGCGCTGCTGCGGGCGCAGGAAAAGGGGCAACTGCTCGCCCCGACCATGGGCCGCCAGCAGTCCGAATTCCTCGGCCCGATCATCGAGCGCGAGCTGGATATCCTGGACATGGCCGGCGTGCTGCCCGAGCCGCCGCCGGAGGTGGCCGAACTGCTCGGCGATGGCATGATTAACGTCAATTACACCAGCCCGCTCTCCCGCCTGATGCGCTCCGAGGATGCGGTGGCCATCCTGCGCACCTTCGAGCAGCTGGGGCCGATGGCGCAGATTGACCCGGGCGTGATGGATGTCTTCGATACCGAAGTGCTGCCGCGCGAGCTGGCCGAGATCAACGGCGTGCCGGCCAAGGTGCTGCGCACGCCGGAAGTGGTGGCCAAGATCAAGGAAGACAAGCGCCAGGCCGCCGCCATGCAGAACATGCTGGCCGCCGCGCCGGTCGCTGCCGATGCCGCCAAGAGCCTGACCGATGCTGCCGCCACGGCGGCCAGCATTCCGCAGGCCGTGCCGGGGCTGGCGTGATGGATGAAAAGGAGGTCGCCGCATGGCGCAGGCTGATGATCGAGGGCGCTTTGGTGCTCTGCGTGATTGTGCCAGCCGTGCTCTGGCTGCTATCGCATATCGTCTGTCTCATCTGCTGATGGGCGTGATCGACTACGTGCGCCAGATGCGCACCCGGCGCGAAGCCTTCCGGCAGTGCTTCCTGGGCGCCGACGGCA
>VGVB01000104.1 GCA_016882265.1 Gammaproteobacteria bacterium | reverse complement strand
ACCCACGAGGAGATCGCCGGGATGCTCGGCGTCACCGCCGGAGGGTGCAAGGCGCAGCTCCACCGCGCCCGAATGCTGCTGAGGGAGGCGCTGAACCGATGACCCATCCCAACATCACCTGCGACGAGGCCGTCCTGCTGATCGGCGACCGGCTCGACGCGCCACTGAGCGACACGCAGGGGGCCCAGCTCGACGCGCATCTCGCGGGCTGCGCCGACTGCCGCGCGGTGGCCGCCGACCTGGCGAAGATCCACGCCGATGCCGCCGCCCTGCCGACGCTCACGCCGTCGCGCGACCTGTGGGCCGGGATCGAGGCGCGCATCCAGGCCCCCGTCGTTTCATTGGATTCGCGCCGCCCGCCGGCCCGCTGGACGTCGCGGCAGGTGGCGGCCGCCGCGGCCGTGCTGATGGCCGTGACCGCCGGCGGCACCTGGATGACCGTCGCCCGCAGCGGCGAGTCGCCTGCGCCGGTCGTGGCCGTTGATCCGGCCGCTCGCGCCGCGCGCCCCGAGCTCGTCTCGGTGGCCGCCCAGCCCGGGATGACCGCGTACGAAGGGGAGATCGGCGCCCTCCAGAACATCCTGCAGACCCGGCGCGCCGAACTCGACAGCGCCACCGTGGCCGTGCTCGAGAAGAACCTCAAGCTGATTGACCAGGCGATCACCGAGAGCAAGGCCGCCCTCGCCGCCGACCCGGCGAGCGCGTTCCTCGCCGACCAGCTCGGCCGCGCCTACGACACCAAGCTCGAACTCCTGCGAGCGGCGGCGATGCTGCCCTCGCGCACCTAGAGGATCGCATCATGCGCACCTACCTGCTCTTCACCGCCGCCCTCCTCTTCGCCGCCCCCCTCGGCGCCCAGCAGGAGCGGCAGAAGATCGACACGACGTTCGCCTTCGAGAAGGGTGGCGTGGTGAACCTCGGCCACGTCTCGGGCGACATTGTCGTGACGGGCTGGAACAAGCTCGAGGCCAAGGTCTATGCCGTCATCGAGACCGGCTACCTCGAGGCCACGCTCACCTCGTCGCGCATCCAGATCAACGCCAAGTCGCGGCGCAACCGGATGGGCGAGTCGCGCTACGAGCTGTCGGTGCCTATCGGCACCGAGGTGCGGGTGAGCACCGTGTCGGGCGACATCGCCGTGCGCGGCACCGCCGGCGAGGTCACCGTGAACGCGGTGAGCGGCAACATCGAGGTGCGCGACGCCACGCGCGCCGAGATCGGCACGGTGAGCGGCGACGTGCGGGCCGAGAAGCTCGGCGGCCTCGTGCGCCTTCGCACGGTGAGCGGCGACGCGACCCTCGACAACCTGGTGGGCGAGCTGCGCGGCAAGAGCGTGAGCGGCACCCTGCGGGTGCGCGGCGCGCTCAGCGGTCTCGACTACGAGACCATGAGCGGCGACATCGAGTTCCGCGGCGACATCAAGCCCAATGGCATCTACAACGCCAGCACGCACTCGGGCGACGTGCGCCTGACGCTCCCCGAGAACGTGGCTGCCGATCTCGACCTCAAGACGTTCAGCGGCGAGATGCGCACCGAGTTCCCGCTGACCCTGCGGCCGGGCGCAGAAGCGGTGCGGCGTGGGCGGGAGATGCGGACGACCATCAACGGCGGCGGGGCGCGCATCAGCCTCGGCACCTTCAGCGGCGACATCACGATTCAGAAGGGCGCGGCGCGCCCGACCAAGGAGGATTGATTCATGCGGACCCTGCAACTGATGGCTGCGGGCGCGGCGCTGGCCCTGGCGATTCCGACTGCCAACGCGCAGGAGCGCGACGACTCGTTCAAGTGGACGGGCGGCATCGAGGCCGGGCGCACCGTGTACGCGCGCAACCTGAACGGCGCCATCCGCGTGGAGAGCGCGACGGGCACGACGGTCGATGTGCGCGCCGTGAAGCAGTGGTGCCGCGGCGACCCGAAGGACGTGACGATCACCGCCGAGAAGACGTCGCGCGGCGACATTCTGGTTTGCGCCATCTGGGAGGGGCGCGAGACGCGCTGCGATGAGGACGGGTACAGCTCGCGCGGCGGCGACAGCTGGTTCAGGGGCCGCGACAATGACGTCTCGGTGGAGTTCACGATCCTCCTGCCCAAGGGCGTGAGGCTCGACGCGTCCACCGTGAATGGCGCCCTCGGCGTCGCCGGCGCCACCGCGGCGGTGAAGGCGCACACGGTGAACGGGAGCATCGAGGCGGCGAGCGCGGGCGGCCCGGTGATCGCGAAGACCGTGAACGGCAGCATCCGCGTGCGCGCCGCGACGGTCGG
>VGVB01000103.1 GCA_016882265.1 Gammaproteobacteria bacterium | reverse complement strand
ACCCACGAGGAGATCGCCGGGATGCTCGGCGTCACCGCCGGAGGGTGCAAGGCGCAGCTCCACCGCGCCCGAATGCTGCTGAGGGAGGCGCTGAACCGATGACCCATCCCAACATCACCTGCGACGACGCCGTCCTGCTGATCGGCGACCGGCTCGACGCGCCCCTGAGCGACACGCAGGGGGCCCAGCTCGACGCGCACCTCGCCGGCTGCGCCGACTGCCGCGCGGTGGCCGCCGACCTGGCCAAGATCCACACCGACGCTGCCGCCCTGCCGACGCTCACCCCGTCGCGCGACCTGTGGGCCGGCATCGAAGCCCGCATCCAGGCCCCCGTCGTTTCATTGGATTCGCGCCGCCCGCTGGCCCGCTGGACGTCGCGGCAGGTGGCCGCCGCCGCGGCCGTGCTGATGGCCGTGACCGCCGGCGGTACCTGGATGGCCGTCGCCCGCAGCGGCGAGTCGCCCGTGCCGGTCGTGGCCGTCGATCCCGCCACGCGCGCCTCGCGCCCCGAGCTCGTCTCGGTGGCCGCGCAGTCCGGGATGACCGCGTACGAAGGGGAGATCGGCGCCCTTCAGAACATTTTGCAGACCCGGCGCGGCGAACTCGACAGCGCCACCGTGGCCGTGCTCGAGAAGAACCTGAAGCTGATTGACCAGGCGATCGCCGAGAGCAAGGCCGCCCTCGCCGCCGACCCGGCGAGCGCCTTCCTCGCCGACCAGCTCAGCCGCGCCTACGACACCAAGCTCGAACTCCTGCGAGCGGCGGCCACGCTGCCCTCGCGCACCTAGAGGACTCGCACCATGCGCACCTACCTGCTCTGCACCGCCGCCTTGCTCCTCGCCGCCCCCCTCGGCGCCCAGCAGGACCGGCAGAAGATCGACACGACGTTCGCCTTCGAGAAGGGCGGCGTGGTGAACCTCGGCCACGTCTCGGGTGACATCATGGTCACCGGGTGGAACAAGCTCGAGGCCAAGGTCTACGCCGTCATCGAGACCGGCTACCTCGAGGCGACGCTCACCTCGTCGCGCATCCAGATCAACGCCAAGTCGCGGCGCAACCGGATGGGCGAGTCGCGCTACGAGCTGTCGGTCCCCATCGGCACCGAGGTGCGCGTCAGCACCGTGTCGGGCGATATCGCCGTGCGCGGCACCACCGGCGAGGTCACCGTGAACGCGGTGAGCGGCAACATCGAGGTGCGGGACGCCACGCGCGCCGAGATCGGCACAGTGAGCGGCGACGTGCGGGCCGAGAAGCTCGGCGGCCTTGTGCGCCTGCGCACGGTGAGCGGCGACGCGACGCTCGACAACCTGGTGGGCGAGCTGCGCGGCAAGAGCGTGAGCGGCACCCTGCGGGTGCGCGGCGCGCTGAGCGGGCTCGAGTACCAGACGATGAGTGGCGACATCGAGTTCCGCGGCGACATCAAGCCCGACGGCATCTACAACGCCAGCACGCATTCGGGCGACGTGCGCGTGATTCTCCCCGAGAACATCGCGGCCGACCTCGACCTCAAGACGTACAGCGGCGATATGCGCACCGAGTTCCCGCTGACCCTGCGGCCGGGCTCGGAAGCGGCGCAGCGCGGGCGCGGGCGGGAAATGCGGACGACCATCAACGGCGGCGGGGCGCGCATCAGCCTCGGCACCTTCAGCGGCGACATCACGATTCAGAAGGGCGCAGCGCGCCCGAACAAGGAGGATTGACCCATGCGGATCCTGCAACTGATGGCCGCCGGTGCGGCGCTGGCCCTGGCGATTCCGACTGCCGACGCGCAGGAGCGCGACGACTCGTTCAAGTGGACGGGCGGCATCGAGGCCGGGCGCACGGTGTACGCGCGCAACCTGAACGGCGCGATCCGCGTGGAGAGCGCGGCGGGCATGACGGTCGATGTGCGCGCCGTGAAGCAGTGGCGCCGCGGCGACCCGAAGGACGTGACGATCACCGCCGAGAAGACGTCGCGTGGCGACATTCTGGTCTGCGCCATCTGGGAAGGGCGCCGGACGCGCTGCGACGAGGACGGGTACAGCTCGCGCGGCGGCGACAGTTGGATCAAGGGCCGCGACAATGACGTCTCGGTGGAGTTCACGATCCTCCTGCCCAAGGGCGTGAAGCTCGATGCGTCCACTGTGAACGGCGCGCTCGGCATCGCCGGCGCCACCGCGGCGGTGAAGGCGCACACGGTGAACGGGAGCATCGAGGCGGCGAGCGCGGGCGGCCCGGTGATCGCGAAGACCGTGAACGGCAGCATCCGCGTGCGCGCCGCGACGGTCGG
>VGVB01000102.1 GCA_016882265.1 Gammaproteobacteria bacterium | reverse complement strand
CGCCTCGGCCCATGACCTGCCCGGCGTGTAGCGCAGTCCGGACGGGCCATCCTTGGCGTACACCGGACCGGGATGATAGGCGTTGAGTCCGCCCGGGTCGGTCCACAGAACAACCGGAACGCCCGTCGGAAAGCGTTCGCCGCAGACGATGATGTCCTGCCGAGGGGAGCCCGAGCCGTCGGATTCCTCGGCGTCGACCCGTTCGGTCGGATGCAGGCACGCACCCGCGCAGAGGGCGAAGCACATGGCCAAGACACGCATCACGGTGGAGTTGGCGCGGTTTCGTGTCACCTGCAAGCCTCCATGTGGGATGGGCGAACAGTGTCGGCCGCCCTTGCGGCGTTCAGCAATTCCCGAGCGCTTGCATGCCTGGGTTCGGTGAACGCGTCGTTGGTCGAACCGGAGTCCATCAGTCTGCCCGGGCGCTTCACCCCGACACTGAAGCATAAGGACCTCATTGCTGCGAGATGGTGGGCGCCGAAGAGGCAGGTGTCCATCCATGATCAGCTCGCAGGTCCGCCAGCGGGTCCAGGCGCTCTGCCGCAACGGGTACATCCGACGCGCTGGCCACGTCACCGCAGGTCAAACCGCGCGGCCGCAGCACGAGAGCGTGAGCGATGGTCATCCGCTGACGCCAGCCGGAGAACACATCAGGGCGGAGAGCGCTGCGCGCGACGGCACGCGCGGATGGAATCCTCGCCGAGGACCCTTCGCGAGATGGAATGCCCCCCCCCGCGAGTCGCCGCGCGCCGTCGGCTGCCCCGCTCGTGCCGGCGAGACGATATCGGGATAGGCTGGTTCCACCGGCACATGGTAGGCCGACACGGACCGCTCGGAGGAACGCATGAAGAGGCACCGCTCCCGTGAACTGCTGTTGCTCGCGATCGCCGCCGTGACGCCGCCGGCGGCCGGCGCGCAGTCGGTCGGTGTCGAGATGCATGCGCCGCCCCCGGCGGCCGTGTCGCTGCCGATCGTGAACGCGGGTTTCGAGGCGCCCGCCATCGCGGTCGGCAGCTTCTCGACGACGGCGCCGCCGAACGGCTGGGTGGCCGTCGGCAACATCGACTTCTCCCTGCGCACGGTCGGCGTGCTGCATCCCGCGACGACACAGCTCTATCCGGCGGGCGCCCCCGAGGGCAACAACGTGGGCGTGGTGTTCCTGCTCGACGACTTCGCGGTGCAGGGCCTCTTCACCAATCAGCCGGCGGGCCTGGCGCAGACGCTGGGCTCCACGCTCGCGACGTCCACGCGCTACGAACTCAGCGTCGAGATCGGCAACATCGCCAACGACCCCGATCCGCCCAACAATCTGTTCCAGTTCAACGGCTTCCCCGGATATCGCATCGAGCTGCTCGCGGGCGGCGTCCTGCTCGCCGCGCGGGAGAACGCCGTGCTGCCGGCCGAAGGCACCTTTCTCACCGACACGCTGGCCTTCGAGTCCGGCGCCAGCCATCCGCTCGCGGGGCAGGCGCTCGGCCTCCGGCTGCTGAACCTCAACGCGGCGCCCGGCATCGAGGTCAACTTCGACGACGTGCGCCTCGAGGCGACGCCTTCGGCATGGACCGACCTGGGCTCGGCCAAGCCCGGCAGTGCCGGCGTGCCGCAACTCGTCGGCACAGGCCCGCTGACGGCCGGCTCGGCCAACGCGCTGGCACTGAACGCCGCGGCGCCCGGCGCGCCGGCCACGCTCGTCGCCGGTCTCGGGACGCTCGGCGCTCCTTTCAAGGGCGGCACGCTCGTGCCCTCGCCGCTGATCCTGATTCCGTTCATCGCGAGCGGGGCGGGCGCGGTGACCCTGCCCTTCGCGTGGCCCGCGGGCGTGCCGGCGGGCACGCAGCTCTTCATGCAGTTCTGGATCAGCGACGCGGGCGCCAGCTTCGGCCTGTCTGCCAGCAACGCGGTGGCCGGCACGGCGGGGTAGCGGCCCCGCCATGTCCCCGGGCCGCGGGTGGATCGGCTCGCGCCCGAGGCCGAGACGGCAGTGGTAGCATCGCCCTCGTGAATGCCGGGCGAAAGCATGCTCTCCGGGTCCTCATCCTGGCCCTGCTGGTCCTGGTTGCGGTCGTGGTCGAGGGGCGTCTCCACGACCCCCTCGATGCCGCGCGCGCCAAGGCGATCGAGCTGGGTGTCGACATGGAGAGAGCTCAGGTCACGTCCGGGCGCCATGGCACCCGCTGGCTGAGCAGTTACGGCGGGGCATAGGACATTCAAGCCCCCCACCCCGCGCCGCCGCGCCGCAAACCTCTCCCTCATCCCGACCATGACCTCCGCCAGCGCATCGCGCCGCACCCGAATCCACCGTTCCTGAGCTCACCGCCCGCCCCGCTGCCGGCTTCTGCACAGCGCCCGGCACCCCGGGGACGCACCGCGACTCCCGGCGTCCCCTCCCGCCTCGCCTTCCCGGCTGCTCGCTGACCATCACCACGGCCTCCGCGACGCGCTGCAGCCT
>VGVB01000101.1 GCA_016882265.1 Gammaproteobacteria bacterium | reverse complement strand
TCGAGGCCCTGTGCGAGCAATACTGGCGTGCCTGCCAGTTGGGTGAGCCGGTGTTGCTGACCGATGCGGAGATGGACGAGGCCCTGGTGGCGTTTCAGGGCTACGGCGTCAACCGTTGATCAGCCGTGCGGTCAGCCGTGGTTAACCGCAGGCGCCGACTGCGCCACAGGCGGTGCAGAACTCACAGCCATCCTTCTTGATGACCGCCGCGTTGCCGCATTCCTTGCAGTGCTTGCCGCGCAGTACCGGGGCCGGTGCGGATTTGCCTCGCGAGCGTGCGCGAGGCCACTTCCAGTATTGGCGCGGGTTTCAGGGCAGTCGGTTGTGGTCGGAGAGTGGTTGCCGCCGGCGACCGAAGAATGAAATAGCACCGAATCATCTTCAGTGGCCACGGCCTGACTATCACCTGCGTTGAGCGGCAGACGCTCAAGGGACTGCTTGGCTCTGAAATCTGCCGGACAACGTACGGCAGGACCTCGGCCACTGCTGCCGTTGGGCCGATGGGCGGTGTCAGGCCGCAATGTGGCGGTCAACGGTCCCCCAGTCGCTGATGGAGGTCAATGACCGCGCACCACTTTGGGCTACAGCCGGACCCGACCCTCAGGCGACATTCACCATCTGGCCGGCCCTACGGCAGGTTTCTAAAGTTGAGAGGTCCCTCAAGCCATCCCGGACAGCCGCAATCAGGCTTCACCAATCGGCGCTGGCGGGACGGGGAGGCCGTCAGGCCTGAGGTGGCCCGAAGAGGCTACGGCGGCAGGGGCCAGCGCCGTCACCGCCGAGCGCAGTGGCGCATTGGGCGCCAGGGTCTCGGCCCATCGGGCCGCTTTCCAACTGTGCTTTCCAGGTTCATCGGCGTGTCTTCACCCTGGTCCGACATGCTGGCGCAGAAAACCCGCCAGAGTTTCGATCCATTCGTCGCGCATGAAGACGAAGCCGTCGTTGTGCCCGCCCGCCAGAGCCAGGAATGCCTTGGGTCCCGGCGCTGCCGCGAACAGCGCCTGGCCGTGGCGGTAGGGGATGATCTCGTCGTCCGGACTGTGCGCCACCAGGACCGGGCAATCCGTCCGCGCCAGCGCCGCGCGCGTGTCATAGCGCAGGCGTGCCAGCCAGCGCGCCGGCAGCCAGGGGTAGAGATCGGCGGCGAGATCCGGCACCGAGGTGAACACCGACGCCAGCACCAGTGCCCCCGGCCGCTGCCGCGCCGCCAGGTGGGCCGCCAGCGCGCCGCCCAGGGATTCGCCGAACAGGATGATGTCATCCGGCGCGATGCCGCGCGTATCGGCCAGATACGCCCAGGCGGTCTCGGCATCGCGATGCAGCCCCGCCTCCGAGGGTTTGCCGCTGCTGCGCCCATAGCCGCGGTAGTCGAAGATCAGCACGGCGTAGCCCAGGCGATGGAACATGGCGATGCTATCCATGCGGTGCGAGAGGTTGCCGGCGTTGCCATGCAGGAAGAGCACGACGCCCCGCGCCCGCGGCGCCGGCACGAACCAGGCGTCCAGGGTTTCGCCATCCGGCGTGGCCAGGGTCAGCGGCTCGTAATCCATGCCGTGTTTACGCGGCGTGCTGTGTATTTCGCGGCCGATCTCGGGGTAATAGGCCAGCCGTTCCTGGAACAGGAACAGCAGCGCGGCGAAGCCCACATAGGCCAGGCCCAGGGTGGTCAGCAGACTGATCAGCATCGTGCGCATCGGTTCTTATGCGGCCCGTTGCAGGCCCGGCATCCGAGCCACAAACCGTTCGGTGGAACGGACCACAAGATCAGGGCGCCGCATCAGGCTCGTCCAGATGCGCCAGCACGCGGTCGCGCGTGGCATCGCGCAGCTTCAGGGCGGCCGACCAGTCCGCGCCCTCGGCTTCGATCGGCGTATCCAGCCAGACCCCGATGCGGCGGTAATGCGGCCACCAGGTATCGCCGGGCAGCAGGGATCGCGTTCCGGCAAGAGTGACGGGGACCACCGCCACGCCGGCGCGGGCGGCGGCGAGGAAGGCGCCCATGCGAAACGGCAGCAGGCCGGGCTGGCTGTGGAAGGCGCCTTCGGCGAAGAAGATCAGGCCGTCGCCGCGCCTGGCGCGCACCTCCAGTTCGCGCGTGTCCTCGACGCCGCGCGCGCTGTCGAAGCGTGCGACGAAGGCGGCGCCCAGGCGACGCAGGGGAATGCCGGCGAAGGGCCGTTGCAGCAACTCCTGCTTGGCGACGTAGGCGAAGCGGGGCGGCAGCGCGGCGGTGAGCACCATGCCGTCGAGATAGCTGGCGTGATTGGCGACGATCACCACGGGGCCGTCGGCCGGCAAGTTCTCGAGCCCGCTGACGCGCGGCAGGATGCCGACGGACGCCAGCGCCAGCCGTGCCCCGGCGCGCGCTGCCGCGCGGCGCAGGCGCAGGGTCGGCCCCAACGCGATCAGCAGCCAGAAGGGCGGCGCGAGCAGGGCGAAGACCCCCCACGCCCACAACGACCACAGGCCGGCGCCGGCATGCCGCCCCA
>VGVB01000100.1 GCA_016882265.1 Gammaproteobacteria bacterium | reverse complement strand
CGAGGATCAGGATTGCCTCAAGAATGATCATCGCGTCTCCGCCCTCAGGCCGTGCCCTTCAGGCCCGCGCTGTCGAGCAGCCACGCGGCGATGCGCGCCGCCGCCTGGTCGGCGCCCAGCGCCGGCGCGCCCTTGCCCCCCGCGGTCTCCGGCACGGCGAACGGCGTGCGCGCCAGGTCGGCGAGCATCTTCACGTCCTGCTCCATCTGCCATGCGCTGAACCCGCCCGCGCCCTTGAACGGCCCGGCCGGCAGGAACGGCACGGTGAGGCGCTGCCAGGGCTCCTTCCCCGCATGCGGATCGTGCATGAAGGTCGCGGCCCCCTCGGGGAGGAAGGCGGCGATCGCGGGCCCTTCGTAGAGCGCCATCTTGTCGAGTCCGGTGCCGTCCACGGTCTGGAGCACGAACGTCCCCGGCGTCACGCAGCGCACCAGCGCCGCCGGCGGGGCCGCGCCGCGCACCACGAGCACGATCTTCTCGCGCCCGTCGGCGAAATCGAGCAGGGCCCCCGCGTGCAGGTCGGCCCCGTCCACCTCGACCACCAGCGGCGGAGCAAACCGGCGCTCGGCGTTGTTCCAGGCGCGGAACTCGGTGGGGTCGAGCAGCTTCTCGTGCTCGGCGGTCTTGTAGCGCCCGCCGCGCACCAGCTCGGTGATGATGATGGCGCCGAACGCCTGTCCCACCGCGGCGAGCGCCGTGTCGATGGTGGCGCCCAGCTTCCGCCCGTCGGTCACCTCCGCGACGCAGACCTTGTCGCCTTTGTCGGCGACGTCGCGCAGGATCTTGATGGCCTTGTTGAGCACGGCGAGCGAGGCCTTGTCGGCTTTGGCGACGGCTGGGAACATCGCGGCGAATTTCGCCGGGTCCACGCGACCGGCGGCGAAGACGCCCAACTCGAGGGAGGCGCGGGCCGCTTGCGTGGCCGCGTCGGCTTGCTGCGCGGCAACGAACCCTTCGGCCTGCACCAGCGCGCCCTGCA
Organism: Gammaproteobacteria bacterium; assembly: GCA_016882265.1. Classification (GTDB taxonomy): domain Bacteria; phylum Pseudomonadota; class Gammaproteobacteria; order Steroidobacterales; family Steroidobacteraceae; genus SCUD01. Next base: position 1,538 of record VGVB01000100.1, on the reverse strand, counting down.
CCGCGGCGCGGAACTCGGCGATCGGCTGCGCCAGCGCGGCCAGCGCCTGGGTAATGCGCGGATCAGACGGCATAGCGGGCGAACTCCTCTTCAAGCAGCGTCACACGTTCGGCCGGGGTGCGCGGCACCACACGGCGGGTCTCCTCGTACCGGGGCTTGGACGGATTCCGGTAGAACACGCCGAGGATGATGCGGTCGTCCTGCTCGGCAAGCTGCCGGGCGGCGGCGAGGTCGGCCGGATCGTGGTGCAGCTGCGCCTTGTAGATCTTCTCGAGGTCGGGGGTGACCACGCCGTCATCGTGCACGAGCAGTTGGATGCGCTCGGGTTCCTGCACCGCCCGCTGGAACAGCGACGGCGTGTAGACCGGGCAGCGCTGCAGGATGCGGACGAAGCTGAACCCCTTGTGCTTGTACGCGGCGCGCAGCGTTGCGTACAGGTGCGACGGCGCCCACTCGGCGGTCTGCGCCACGAACGAGGCGTTGGTGATGCCCAGCGACGCCGCGAGCGGGTTGAGCGCGGGCAGGTAGGACCCGTAGGGTTGCGTGTTCGACTTGAAGCCCTGCGGCGTCGTCGGCGAGGTCTGGTTCTTGGTCAGCCCGTAGATGCCGTTGTCGAGCATCATCACGGTCATGTCCATGTTGTAGCGGAGCGCGTGCACCCAATGCGCCGCGCCGATGGACGTGCAGTCGCCGTCGCCCATCGCGACGAAGACGGTCAGCTCCGGGCGGTTCAGCTTGATGCCCGTCGCCGCCGGGAGCGCGCGGCCGTGCAGGCCGTGGAACCCGTACGTCTTCACGTAGTGCGGGAAGCGCGAGGAGCAGCCGATGCCGGAGACGAAGACCGTCTGCTCGGGGATCATCTGCTCGGCGGCGAGCAGGCGCTGCACGGCGGTGAGCACCGAGTGGTCGCCGCAGCCGGGACACCAGCGCGCCCGCGCGCCCTCGTACTCCGCCATCTCGTATTGGTGGTCCCCGGCTTTATCCAGGACGGGGAGCATTCCACAGGTATAACTCACGCGGCACCTCCGCGCGGCGCGCGGCCGCGAATGGCGTCGAGAATCGACATGGGGCGGAGCGGCTCGCCCGGGACGCGCCCCCAGCAGTCCACATCCACCAGCGTGCTGTTACGCAGGAGGATGGAGAGCTGGCCGCGCCGGCGGTTCTCCTCGGTCACGTACGGATCATCCGGCTCGTCGGAGTAGTTGATCTCGACGGTCATGACCTTCTTGAACTTCTTGAAGATTTCCTTTAGCCCCGGCTCGAGCGGCGAGAGGAAGCGCAGGTGGAGCGCCGAGACCTTGATGCCTTCCTTGCGGGCGCGGTCCACGGCCTCCTCGATCGCGCCCTTGGTCGAGCCCCAGCCGACGACCAGCAGGTCGCCCTTCTCCTCGCCGTAGACCTTGGGCGGGATAAGCAGACTCTGCAGGACGGCGATCTTGCGGCTGCGCATCGCCGATGACTTCTGGTGGATGTCGGCGCTGTACGCGACCTTCGAGCGGTCATCGTGCGCGAGCCCGGTGAGCGTGAACATGCCGCCC
>VGVB01000099.1 GCA_016882265.1 Gammaproteobacteria bacterium | reverse complement strand
CCTCGCCATCCTGGTGGGTGCGCTGGTGCGCACCTGGTTGGTGCGCGACGCGGCGCGCTTCGCGCCGGGCACGCACCTCGCCAGCGGCTTCCTGCTGGAATGCTCCATCGTGCTGCTCGGCGCCGGTTCGGACCTGCGCGCGCTGCTCGCCGCGGGACCCGCTATCCTCGCGGGCGTCATCGTGATTGTCGGCGTCACGCTCATCGCCGGCATGTACATCGGCCAGTGGTTCGGCCTGCCGCGCCGGCACGCGCTCCTCGTCGCCGTCGGCAACGCCATCTGCGGCAACTCGGCCATCAGCGCGGCGGCGCCGGTGGTGGGCGCACGCCGCGACGAGGTGGCCTCGGCGATCGCCTTTACCGCGGTCCTCGGCGTCGCCGTGATCGTCGGGTTGCCGTCGCTGATTCCGCTGCTCGGGCTGACGGACACGCAGTACGGCGTGGTGGCCGGGCTCACCGTGTACGCCGTGCCGCAGGTGATCGCCGCCGCCTATCCGGTGAGCGTGGCGGCGGGGCAGGCCGCCACGCTGGTCAAGCTCACGCGCGTGCTGCTGCTCGGTCCGGTCGTACTGCTCCTGTCGCTCACGGAGCATCATGCAGCGCGCCTGAAGTGGTGGCGCGCCGTGCCGTGGTACATCATCGGCTTTGCCGTTGCCTCCGCGCTTCGCACCCTTGAGGTGATTCCCGCCTCGACCGGGGATACGGTGCGCGAAGGCGCGCGGGCGCTGACCATCGTGGCGATGGCGGGGCTGGGACTCGCCGTAGACATCCACGTGGTGCGCAAGGTCGGCCCTCGCGTCGGCTCTACGGTGATCGTGTCGCTGGCGCTGATGCTGACGCTGAGCCTGGCGCTGGTGCGCCTGCTCGCCATCGCGTAGCGGGCGCGCGAGGCAAGCGCGCCCTCGTGTCAGGCGCGACGTCGCGACGCTCCCGAGCTGTTCCCTCGCTGCGGACGTCCGCGCCGCGTCGCCGCGCAGGTCCGGACATCGCATATTCGGAAGCAGTTGCGGTCCTCCGTCAGGTATATTACTGTATTGGCGCACAGGAAACCCTCACCGCTGGAGCGTTCCACGATGCGACGCGTCATCAGGCCGATTGGCCTCCTGATCATCCCTGCGCTTGCCCTCACGGCCGCCTGCGGGGCGAAGGAAGAGGCGAAGCCCGCGAAGGCCGTCTCCTTCAATGAAGACGCCTGGCAGCCGAAGACCGAGGCGGACATTCCCAACGATTCGCTGGGCGCCTCCATCAAGCGTGGACTCTATCTGCTGCGCTTCACGCCGGAGTCGCTGCCGAAGTACGCGACGTCGTCGCTGCGCTGCACCAGCTGCCACCAGAACGACGGCCTCAAGAAGACGGCCGCGCCGCTCACCGGCTCGCACTCGCGCTTCCCGAAGTACATGCCGCGCTCGGGTGCGGTCATCGCGCTCGATGATCGGGTGAACTACTGCTTCACGCGCTCGCTGGCGGGGAACGCCGTACCGGTGGGGAGTCGCGAGATGACCGATATTCTCGCCTATTTGGCGTTCATCTCGTACGACGTGCCGGTGGGAACCAAGATCGCCGGCACCGAGGGGATCATCGCGATGAAGGACACGCTGGTCGGCGACATTGCGCGCGGCGAGCAACTGTACGCGCAGAAGACCTGCGTCGCCTGCCACGGCCCGGAGGGGAAGGGCGCCGGCGCGATCCCTGCGCTCTGGGGCGCGACGTCCTACTCGATCGGCGCCTCGATGGCGCGCGAGGAGCGCGCGGCGTCGTTCATCATGCACAACATGCCGCAGACCGCGCCGGGCACGCTGACCCCGCAGGAAGCGTTCGACCTCGCGGCGTTCATCAACTCGCATCCCCGTCCCGACTCGCCGGGCAAGGAGCTTGACTGGCCGCTGGGCGGCGCGCCGGCCGACGTGCCCTACGACACGAAGGGCGGGCACAAGGCGCATCGCCCCCCCGCCTCGCTGGTGACGCGCGCCAATCCCTCGGGCGCGCTCGTTCCTAACCCGCCGCGCCTCGGCCCCGGCAAGTAGGAGCCATGGCGAATCCCGTGAATCCTGCCTCCACCGACGCCGCGGATGCGGTGTCCAACGAGGTCCTGTCGCGCCGCGCGCTGATTGCCGGCGCGGCCGGCGTAGTCGCCGTCGCCGCAGGGCTGCCGCTGGCCGCGGACGGCCAGGGTGCCGCCGCGCCCGCGCCCCCGGCGCCTCCACCCGACGCCACGAAGCTGCAGGGCGCTCCCACCTCGCAGGTGGGATCTCGCACTCCGTACTTCAAGCCGTCTCGCACGCCGTACGGCGAGACAGTCGGCAACTCGCTCGCCCCGCTACAGGATCTCTCCGGCACCATCACGCCGTCCGACCTGCACTTCGAGCGCCACCACGCGGGCGTCCCGTTCATCGACCCGGCTAAGCACACGCTGCTCATTCACGGACTCGTCGCCTCGCCGCTGATGCTGACGATGGACGAGATCAAGCGCTTCCCGCAGGTCACGCGCACCTACTTCATCGAGTGCTCGGGCAACGGGCGCAATGCGTACCGCGACCCCAAGCCCGAAATGACGCCGC
>VGVB01000098.1 GCA_016882265.1 Gammaproteobacteria bacterium | reverse complement strand
GCGGGCGCAGTTCGGCAGCCGCAGGGTCGTCCGCCGGCCGTCGGCCCCGACGGCCGCGATGCAGCGCACGTGGGTGGAGCCGCACCGCGGACAGGGCGGCGGCCAGCCGGAGGGTTCGGTCGCCGCAGCGGGCGTCGCGGCCGGACGTTTTCTCCTGCCGCCGAAGCCGGCGAGCGCCGCGCGCGCCGCGGGGATGAGTTTGCGCCGTGCATTATTGGCCAGCAGCCCGTAGTGGCGCACCTTGGTGAAACCGCGCGGCAAGAGGTGGCGGCGGAACCGCCGCAGGAACTCGTCGACGGGCAGCGTGGTGAGTTTGACCGCGTCGCCGCCCGTGAGCCGGTAATCGCGCCAGCGAAACGACACGGTACGGGTGGCGGCGTCGAAGGCCTCGATCCGGCGTTCGCTGATCGCGACGCGGTGCGTGTAGTTGGCGAGGTAGGCCAGGACCTGCTCCGGACCAGCAAAGGGCCGCTTGCAGTAGACGACCCACTTGGACTGGCGGAGAGTCTTCCACAACTTGGGCCAGCCGCCGGGTGGGGCGGGCACTGCGCCGTCTTCCTTCAGGGCGGTGAGCCCCTCGAGAAACTTGCCACGAAAGATCGCGCTCATCACGCCCACCGGGAACAGGTAGCCGCGGCGTTGGCCGGGATGCCAGCGCCCGGTGGCGTCGAGGGCGCCGCCGGTGACGATGGCGTGCACATGCGGATGCAGGTTGAGTTGCTGGCCCCAGGTATGGAGCACCATCGAGAGACCAACCGTGCCGCCGAGCCGCTCGCGACCGAGGCGCAAGAGCGTCTGGGCCGCAGTGTCGAAGAGCAGCCGGTACAACTCGACCGGCCGGGCGACACAGAGAGGCAGCAGCGCATGCGGCAGCGTGAACACGGCGTGGAAGTACGTCGTGTCGAGGAGATCCGCCTGCTGGCGCTCGAGCCACGCCCGCGCGAGCCGGCCCTGGCAGCGCGGGCAGTGCCGGTTGCCGCAGCCGCGGGGGACGATCTCGACCCGCGCGCAGTCCGGGCAGGCGTACTCGGCGAAGCCGAGTTCGCCGGTGCCGCACTGCGCGAGCAGCCGCAGGATCCGCGCCTCGTGCGCGGGCACGCGGTGGGTGGCGAGGTGGGCGTCGAGGTGCGCGCGCAGAATCGCGCCGAGCTTGCCCGCCGTCGGCGCTGGTTCGCCGCTCACGGAGCCCGGGACGCAGTGGGCGCGGTGGCCGGGAGCGCGGGCAGCAGTTCCAGGGGGCTCGGGATGCGGCCGAGCCGCCCGGCGGTGACGTGCAGATAGCGCGCGGTGGTGGTGAGGCTCACGTGGCCGAGCAGCCGCTGGACGGCGGTGATCTCGACACCGCCCTCCAGCAGGTGGGTGGCGTAGCTGTGCCGCAGCGTGTGGATGCCGCGCTTGCGCTTCACCCCGGAGGCCCGCACCGCCCGCACGTAGATGTACAGCGCGGTGGCCTTCGACACCGGCTCGCCCGGCCGCCGCCCTTGGAACAGCCAGGGGCTATCGTGCCCGGGCCGGCCGGCCCGCTCGTGGCGCCACATCGCGCGCAACTGTTCAAGTAGCGGGACCGGCAGCGGCAGCACGCGCTCCTTGGCGCCCTTGCCCCGGCGCACGCGCAACTGGAGCCGCGCCGCGTCGATGTCGCCGGTCTGCAGGTGCCGCGCCTCGTCGCGCCGCAGGCCGCAGGCGTAGACGATCGTCAGGAACACGCGGTCGCGCCAGTGCGGAGCGGCGGCCAGCAGCGCCGCGATCTCCGCCGGCGCGTAGACCTCCGCGCGCGTCACCGGCCGCCGGCTCCGGGGCACCGCGCGGACCGTCTCCGCGCGAGCGCGGCCGAGCACCCACTCCTGGAACGCGCGCACGGCCTGCACCGCGCAGTTGACGCTGCTGCCGGAGAGCTTGCGCACCTGCACCAAGTGCAGCAGCCACTCCCGGATCTGTTCGTCGCTGATCTGATCCGGCGACTTCCCGTAGTACTCCGCCAGCGCCTTCACGCGGGCGACGTAGGCGTGGAGGGTCCGCTCGGACCGCCCACGGATTTTCAGTTCACGTTCGAATTTTACTCGTAGCGAGGACATAGCCCCGCTATCGTAACCAGTGTAGTGATCTACCCGCTACACGTCCGTCCGCCAACCCTCCCCCGCGCCGCGGCTTCGTTCAACATCCTGTTTATTTCATTACTCGTGGTCCAAAGATGATATTCTTGCTGTCGCTGACTGACGATAAGGGCCAACGCAGCTTGGCTATTGAAGCCGTTGATTGTAGGATCCTCCATCCCGAGGAGATCCCATCTGTTGATCGAGTTATTCCCGCAGAAGCCGTAAAGGTTCAGCCCGCCTTCCTCCTCGATGGGATCGCTTCCGAGGAAGCGGCCTTGGGAGGGCGAGTAGTATCTTCGGCCATAGTACACCAAGCCGGTCTCGTCGTCGGTGAACTTGGTCGAGAACCGGAAGGGCTGGCCGGCGGCGGCGGAGTCGGGGGCGACATTGCGAAGCAGCTCCCCGTAGGGCGAGTACTCGTAGACGGCCGCCACCGTGCCGGTGGCGCCATTGACCAGCGCGGCAATGTTGCCGTTGCCATCGTAGGCCGGATGCCAGGCTTTGCCGCTGGCGTGATCCACGATCTGCAGCAGCGCGCCGACTCCGCCGGCATCCGCCAGAGACCGCGCGAGGT
>VGVB01000097.1 GCA_016882265.1 Gammaproteobacteria bacterium | reverse complement strand
AAATTCATATAGTTATATTAATCAGCCGCAAACCTCGTGCCTTCTGCGGCGCAGCATCAATAGCTGCCGGCAGGCAAGTATAACTTTGTAACGCAGGCCAGCCTCCGTCGGGATACAGCTTGTGCAGCGCTTTTTTTCGATCCGGGTAAACCTTATCCGGCAAGCCTCGTTATTTCCCCCAACATGACACGCATCCTGCCTGGGCAAGCGGCTCAGCGGCAGGGATAATAATTGAAATTCAAAGAGATACAGTTTATCCGCATCACCGCCCTGCGCGGTCCGACGATGTGGACCTACCGCCCGATCATCGAGGCCTGGGTCGACATCGGCGAACTGGAAGACTGGCCGTCGAACAAAATCCCGGGTTTCTACGAGCGCCTTTCCGCCTGGCTGCCCTCCCTCATCGAACACCGCTGCAGCGAAGGCGAACGCGGCGGCTTCCTGCAACGCCTGAAGGAAGGCACCTGGGCTGCGCATATCCTCGAACACGTCACGCTGGAATTGCAGAACCTCTCCGGCCAGCGCACCGGCTTCGGCAAGGCGCGCCAGACCTCCCGGCACGGCATCTACAAGGTCGTCGTCCGCTCCCGCCAGGAGGAAGTGACGCGCGCCTGTCTGGCGGCGGGGCGCGAACTGGTCATGGCCGCCATCAACGACACGCATTATGACGTGCCGGGTGCCATCGAGAAGCTGCGCGAACTGGCCGACAAGCTCTGCCTCGGCCCCAGCACCATGAGCATCGTGGACGCCGCCGTGGAGCGCGGCATCCCGTTCATCCGCCTCAACGAGGGCAACCTCGTGCAACTCGGCTACGGCGCGCGCCAGCGCCGCATCTGGACGGCGGAAACCGATTCCACCTCGGCCATCGCCGAGAGCATCTCGCGCGACAAGGACCTCACCAAGAGCCTGCTCGCCTCCTGCGGCCTGCCGATCCCCGAAGGCCGCGTCGTTTCGAGCCCCGAAGACGCCTGGGACGCCGCCGAGGACATCGGCCTGCCCGTGGCGGTGAAGCCGACCGACGCCAACCATGCGCGCGGCGTCTCGCTGGAACTGACTTTGCGCGAGCAGGTCGAGGCCGCCTACCACGTCGCCCTGGCCGAAGGCAGCGAAGTGATGGTCGAGCGCTACATCCCCGGCGTCGAGCACCGCCTGCTGGTGGTCGGCAACCGCCTTGTCGCCGCCGCGCGCGGCGAGACCGCATCGGTGGTCGGCGACGGCAAGTCGAGCATCGTCGAGCTAATCGAGAGCCAGATCAACTCCGACCCGCGCTGCGGCGAAGACGAGTCGTCGCCGATCGAGCCGGTCTACGTGGAACGCGAGCCGGCCGTGCTGCTGGAGCTCAAGCGCCAGGGCTTCGCGCCCGACTCGGTGCCGCCGCTCGGCAAGAAAGTCTTGATCATCCGCTACGGCAACCTCGCCGACGACGTCACCGACGAAGTGCATCCGGATGCGGCCGAAGCCGCCACACTGGCCGCCCGCGTCGTCGGCCTCGACATCGCCGGCATCGATATCGTCGCCGAGGACATTTCCCGCCCGCTGGAAGATCAGCGCGGCGCCATCGTCGAGGTGAACGCCGGCCCCGGCCTGCTCATGCATCTGAAGCCCGCCAAGGGCAAACCGCGCCCCGTCGGCCAGGCCATCGCCGACAGCCTCTTCCCGGCCGGCGACAAGGGCCGCATCCCCGTCGTCGGCATCACCGGCTCGAAGGGCACCGCCCTCACCGCGCGCCTGGTCTCCTGGCTGGTGCAACTCACCGGCCGCCATGTCGGCCTGGCCTGCCGCGACGGCCTCTACCTCGACAAGCGTGTGGTGGACAAGCGGGACAGCGCCAACTGGGCCGCCGGCCAGCGCCTGCTCATCAACCGCTCGGTGGACGCCGCGGTGTTCGAGAACGGCCCGGCTATGATCCTCGGCGAGGGCATCGCCTACGACCGCTGCCAGGTCGGCATCGTCACCGATGCCGAAGGCTTCGAGACGCTCGGCGAGTTCGACATCCACAACGCCGAACAGCTCTACCACGTGCTGCGCACCCAGGTGGACATCGTGCTGTCCGAGGGAGTGGCCGTGCTGAATGCCGCCGACCCGCTGGTGGCGCGCATGGCCGAACTCTGCGACGGCGACGTCATCTTCTACGGCCTGGCGCAGGACCTTCCGGCAATTGCCGAGCATCGCCGGACGGGGGGGCGCGCCCTTTACCTGCGCGAGAACCGCATCATGCTGGCGACCGGCGCCGTGGAAGGCCCCTTCATGGAACTGCCCCTCTTTGCCATGAACAAGGACGCGCTCGACGCGGGGCGCGCCGCCTGCCTGCTGGCGGCGGTGGGCGCCGCCGTGGCGCTCGACATCCCGGTCGACAAGATCCGCGTCGGCATCGACACCTTCGAGCGGGAGCACAAGCGCCCGCCGCGCAGCCGCCCGCGCCGGGTGGCGAACCAATAAAGACATTTCTATCAGGAAACCCATCATGGAAGTCTCCCGTATTCGAGCCCTGCGCGGTCCCAACCTGTGGAGCCGCCATACAGCCATGGAGGCGGTGGTGCGCACCAAAGGCGCCGAATGCGCCATCGGCGCCCTGCCCGGCTTCGAGGAACGCCTGCGCGCGCGTTTCCCCAACATCGGCCCGATGCGCCCGATCGGGCACGAGGGCGACATCTCCGTGGCCCACGCCCTTGCCTTCGCCGCCCTGGACCTGCAGGCCCAGGCCGGCTGCCCGGTCACCTTCAGCCGCGTCACGCAAACCGTCGAGCGCTGCGTCTTCCAGGTCGTCGTCGAATATTCCGAGGAGGAAGTCGGCCGGCTGGCCATGGAATTCGCCGAGCGGCTCTGCCGCGCCGCCCTCGACGACGTTCCCTTCGATCTGGCCGAGGCGCTCTCGCGCCTGCGCGAACTGGACGAGGACGTGCGCCTCGGCCCGAGCACCGGCTCGATCGTGCATGCCGCCACCGCGCGCGGCATCCCCTTCCGCCGCCTGACCCAGGGCAGCCTGGTGCAATTCGGCTG
>VGVB01000096.1 GCA_016882265.1 Gammaproteobacteria bacterium | reverse complement strand
GGCGAGGCTGCCCGCCGCGGCGGTCCGCCCGCCGGCGGGCGTCGATGTGCTGCTGGAAAATATTTGCATTGAAGGTTGAGGAATCGTGCCGAAAGTACTGATTACCACTTCATCGTTCAACGTGACGGCCGCCGAATCGCTCGCCCGCCTGAAGCAGGCGGGCTATGAGATCGCGACGAATCCGCACGGCCGCAAACTCAGCGAGGACGAGGTGGCGGCCCTGCTCGGCGAGGACGTCGTCGGCATGGTCGCCGGCACCGAGCCGCTGACGCGTCGCGTGCTGGCCGGCGCGCGCGGCCTGAAGGTCGTCTCCCGCTGCGGCATCGGCCTGGACAGCGTGGACCTGGCGGCCGCGCGGGAGCTCGGCATCGAGGTGACGAACACGCCGGATGCACCGAGCGCCGCCGTGGCGGAACTGACTTTGGGCCTGATGCTCGACCAACTGCGTCGCATCAGCCAGGCCGACCGGCAGATCCGCGCCGGGCAATGGAAGCCGCTGATGGGTGGGCTGCTCGCCGCGCGCACCGTCGGCATCGTCGGCTACGGCCGCATCGGGCGGCGCGTGGCGCGACTCGTGCAGGCGTTCGGTGCCCGCCTGCTGGCGACCGATCCACTCGGCTTCGAGCCCGACGGGATTGCCGAGGCATGCGCGCTGGAGCCGCTGCTGGCGCAGGCGGACATCGTCACGCTGCACATGCCATCGCCGAAAGGGACGGGGCATTTCCTAAACGCGGCGCGCATCGGCCTGATGAAGCGCGGTGCGGTGCTGGTGAACACGGCGCGGGGCGACCTGGTCGACGAAGATGCGTTGGTTCAGGCGATCCGCGACGGACGTCTCGGCGGCGCGGCGCTCGATACCTACGGCAAGGAACCCTATACAGGGCCGCTTGCCGAACTGCCCCAGGTAGTGCTGACGGCGCACATGGGTTCTTACGCTGAAGAATCGCGTGGCATCATGGAGCGCGAGGCGGCCGACAATCTATACAAGGGCCTTGCAGCGCGTGGGCTGGCGGGGAGGGCAACATGAAGACAGGCGGCAGGGCAGTGGTCTATGGCGGAAGCGGCTTCCTCGGCAGCCATGTCGCGGATGCGCTCGGCGACGCCGGCTATCGGGTGCGCATCTTCGACCGCGTCGATTCGTCCTGCCGGCGCGAGGACCAGGAAATGGTGGTCGGCGACATCCTCGACCGCGAGGCCGTCGCCCGCGCGGCGGCGGGCTGCGATTACGTCTACAACTTCGCCGGCATCGCCGACATCGACGAGGCGAAGGACCGGCCGCTCGACACGGCCAACGCCAACATCGTCGGCAACCTGCATGCCCTCGAGGCGGCGCGCGCGGCGGGTGCGAAACGCTTCGTCTTTGCCAGCACCGTCTACGTGTATTCGGAGTCGGGTTCCTTTTACCGCGCCAGCAAGCAGGCGGCGGAGCGCTTCGTCGAGGCATATTACGAGCGCTACGGCCTGCCGTTTTCCGTACTGCGCTACGGCTCGCTCTACGGCCGCCGCGCCGACCGGCGCAACGGCATCTACCGCCTGCTCAAACAGGCCCTCGAGCAGCGCGCCATCGCCTACCAGGGCAGCGCCGAGGCGATGCGCGAGTACATCCACGTGCGCGACGCGGCGCGCCTGAGCGTGCGCATCCTCGCCGACGAGTATGCCAACCGCCATCTCATCCTGACCGGCCAGGAGCGCATGCCGGTGAAGAACCTGATGCGCATGATCTCTGAGATGATCCCCGGCGGCGTCGAGATGAGTTTCGGCGGCAAGCAGGACGAGGGTCACTACGTCATGACGCCCTACGCCTTCCATCCCAAGGTCGGCCACAAGCTGGTGGCCAACGACTACGTCGACCTCGGCCAGGGCCTGCTCGACTGCCTGGCCGAGCTGCACGAGCGCGGCGCCAGCGGCGCGCACGCCGAGGACGACTGGCTGGTTTCCGACCGCCCCTCCAAGGTATGAGCACGCTGCGCTTCGACGCCATCGTCTTCGACTTCGACGGCGTCCTGGTCGAGTCGGTGGACGTCAAGACGCGCGCCTTCGCGGCGCTCTACGAGCCTTACGGTCCCGAAGTGGTGCAGCAGGTGGTTGCCTGGCACCTCGCCCACGGCGGCGTCTCGCGCTACGAGAAGTTTCGCCACTTTCACGGCGCCTTCCTTGGCCGTGCGCTGGCGCCGGCCGAGGAGGCCGAGCTGGGCGAGCGCTTTTCCGCCCTCGTCGAGGAAGCGGTGATCGCCGCCGCCTGGGTACCGGGCGCCCGCGAGTTCCTCGAAGTCTGGCACGCGCGACTGCCGCTCTTCGTCGCCTCCGGCACGCCCGAAGAGGAGTTGTTGCGCATTGTCGCGCGCCGCGGCATGGCGCGCTTCTTCGCCGGAGTGGCGGGCGCGCCGCGCAAGAAGGGGGCGATCCTGCGCGACTTCCTCGGCCGCAGCGGTGCGGCGCCGGAGCGCGTGCTGATGGTGGGCGACGCCATGACCGATTTCGACGGTGCCGCCGAGGCCGGCGTGCCCTTTCTCGGCATCGCGCCGGCCGCGGCGAATCCGTTTCCGACCGGCGTGCCGGTGTTGCCCGACCTGACCGGCTTCGCCGCCTTCCTCGAGGCGGCGCCGGCCCGTAGCGAGACTGCCAGAGCATGAGCCTGCCGACACAATGCCCGCTTTGCGCCGCCGCCGGCGACCGCCTCTCGGTGGTAACGCCGCATGTCTACGGCAACTCCGGCGGGCGGGCCTTCTTCCGCTGCGGCGCCTGCGACGCGATCTTTCTGCATCCCGGTTTGTCGTCGGAGGAAGAGCAGCGCTTCTATGCCGCCGAGTTCGAGGGCTTCATGAGCGGCCGCTCCGGCGACGCCGGCGGCTGGACGCAGCCCGAGCGGCACATCGCCGCCAACCGGCCGACCGTGGCGCGCCGCATGCGCTACCTGCAGGAGGTGCTGCCGGCGCGCGGCCGCGTGCTGGAGGTCGGCTGTTCCTCCGGCTTCATGCTGTATCCCCTGATCGAGGCCGGCCACGACTGCGTCGGCATCGAGCCCTCCGGCGTGTTCCGCGA
>VGVB01000095.1 GCA_016882265.1 Gammaproteobacteria bacterium | reverse complement strand
GGCGTCGGCGGCGCGGCCGGGGCCGCGTGCGCCGCAGGCCGCCCGCTCAGGGCTCCACGAGCTCGACCACGAACTCGCCCCGCAGCCGGTCGCCCTTGCGGATCGGGCGGCGCTCGGCGGCGAAGTGGGTCGCGAAGAAGCCGTCGCCGCCGCCGCCGTGGAAGCCGGTGACCAGCAGGCCGATGCGCTCGCCGTCGACGAAGGCGCGCACGCAGCGCGTGCCGTCGGACAGCAGGCGCAGGCCGCAGCGTCCGGCAACGACGCCGCGCGCACGTTGGCCTTGGTCGAGGCGAAGTCGTGGCCGCCGAGCGCGCTCGGGTCGGCCGACCAGGGCTGGCTATGCCGAGCCGGCCGGCCCCGGCGGACGGCCGCGGTTCCACGCGGCCCGGCGGCTGCGGCGCGGGGAGCTGGAGGACGTGCTGCAGGCGGCGCGAGCGCGAGATCGTCGATGTCCAACCAGAACACGTTGGGACTCGTCGCCGAGTCGCAATACATCACCCGATCCTTCTGATCGTAGGCGGTGCGCCAGATGGCGCTCGCGATGTTCGGCTTGCCCGGCACGGTGAAGCCCAGTTCATGCGATAGGGTCCTGCCCGCTTAGGCGATGAACTTGGCGAAGGGATGGAACCGGAATCGGTTGTCCGGGTCCACGCGGTGCTTGATGGCCTGGACCATGGTCGCCATCTCCGCCGATCCGAGGATGTCGGATGCCTTCGCGCTGCGGCCGACATCGTCCGGCTGCGAGTGCGTGCCACTGAAATCCACGCCGAGCCCCGGGACCTTCCGGGCCTGGTCCACCACGGCGTTCGTTCGATCGACGATGGCCCTTCGCCCCTCGGCGTCCTTCGACTGGGTGTCATAGAGCGTGACGAGGTCGACGAAGAACGCGTGTCGGCAGTTGCCGCTCGGCACGGGTGTGCCGGACTGGGCTGCGCCGCCGAGCGAGCGGATCTCCACGATCGAGAGGGGCGCCTCGTCAAGAGGCGCCTTGCCAACGATGGTGTCGCTCACGAAATCGATGACGCCATCACTCGGCGCGCCGGTGGTTCCCGCACAGTGGTAGAGCGTGGCGAGCGGGTTGCCCTTCTGGCCGGCGATCACGGGCCACAGCGCAGCGGCGGCCTCGTACCACGAGCTCCAGTGTGCCCGAGCCAGCTCCGGCAGCTTCATCGAGGCCGCGAGTTCCTCGAGCGGCTTCACGAACGCAGCGGGATCCCCGTTGAAGGTGTCGTAGAAGACCGTCGTGGCGACGATCGCCTTGGTTCCCGTGACCACGATCTCGAGCGACACGGATTCGTTGGGGATGATCCGCTCGCGCATGAAGCGCATCGACTCGCGCGCGAACCGGACGGCCTGCTCCCGGTTCTCGAACCCGAACACGCGCTGCTCGGCGCCCTTGATGACGGACGCGTCGGCGAGCCGCAGCGTGATGTCAACGACGACGGCCAGCGCACTTCCTGCGCCAAGCATGGCGTTGAAGAGATCGTCGGCAGGGGTGATCGTGCGCACCTCGCCTGCGGCCGTCACCACGGTCATCTTCATGGCGCGCTGGCCGAGCAGTCCAAGCCGTCGAGAGAAGTAGCTGCTCAGGCCGCCGTTGGTCACGTACCCCGCCACGCCGACGCCAGGTCCAGTGCCGACCGGGAGCGCGCCCCCTTGGGCACTGACAGCTTCAACCAGTTCCCGGAAGACCACGCCCGATCCGATGGTGACCAGCCGCTCGCCGTCAGCGCGATGGAAGTCGATGGACTTGAGTCCGATGAGGTCAAGGACCACCGCGTTGCCGTCGGCGACCAATGCTGCGTTCGATGACTCGTGCCCGCCGCAGACGCAGGCGATCGGAGTCGATGCGGGAACCGACCGGATGATCGCGGCGATGTCCGCGGCGGACTGCGGGCAGTGGATGCTCTTGGCGAGGCAGGTCACCGAGAGGCCCGGGCCGGCCTGAGGGGTGAGCACCTTGTTGGCGCTCACGCTCCACGCTCGCTGCGCGAACCACTCATCGTTCGACTTCATCACGGTCTGCAGTTGCACGTCCGAGGCACCACGCGCGCTCGCCGCGGTGGTCCCGCCCGCGAGCAGGCCCATGCCGCCGATGGCGATGCCCTTCAGCGTAGTACGCCGCGAAAGCGGGGTTTCTGGATCGATCATGCCGGCCTGTCTTCGGCTACAGGTCCGTTCGGGTGTGGGCGCCTGTCAATCCAAACGAGCATCGTCCCATTCAGGCTATCACAGATTGGGCGCAGGGGCTGACCTGCCCACCCCCGAAAACTGGCCCAGGTCGAGAGTGGTACTTTTGGCCGCTTCGGCGGACTGGAGAACACCGACGTGGCCTGTCAGGCGATCGAGGGGGCGCTCGAGTCGCTGCGCAACGATCCGGAGTTCAAGGCGGCCATCCTGCGGGTCGGCGGTGGCGCGGATGCGGACCTCGTCACAGTCCGCATCGAGCCGCAGCCCGAAGGAGCGGATGTCGAGGTCGAAGGCGAGTTCATCGGCAACGCGCCACTCGACTTCCGTGCGCCTGCCGGCCAGTCGCTCAAGATTCGAATCACGAAGGCGAAGCACTTGCCGTGGGAGAAGTCCGTGCGAATCTCCGAGGGCTTGCGCATTGCGCCGGAGTTGGAGCCGAAGCCGGAAGCCGACGGGGACGGCTAAGCGGCGCTACCGTTCGCGCGCCGGTGCGTTGCGCTGGGATCCACGGTCGCTCGCCTTCAGGCGCCGGCCGCATGTGGCGCATCGGCGGCAGCGCGCACCTCGGCCAGCAGCGCATCCCACAGGGCCAGGCGGGCCAGCAACGCGCGACGGGCGGCGGCCTGCGCCTCGGCGAGGCGCGGCGGGTCGTCCCCGCACAGCCGCGCCACCAGGGCGCGGGCGGCCGGGCCGTGGGCCTCGCCGTCGCGCTCGATGTGGCGCTTGAGGTAATGGCGCAGGCGGCCCCAGCGCGCGGGCTCGCGGGCGGCCAGCGTTTCGACCAGCTGCCGGAACATGTCCGGGATGACGTCCTCGCGGCCCCAGGCGAAGGCGGCGGCCACCTCGTGCAGGGCCCCGTCCAGGGACACGTCCAGCGTGGTGCGCG
>VGVB01000094.1 GCA_016882265.1 Gammaproteobacteria bacterium | reverse complement strand
CGAACACGGCCCGGCCGAGCAGGCGCAGGCGCGGCGCGGCCGCGGCCGGCGCGCCGGGCAGGCCGGCCCAGGTGGGGTCACCGCGCGCGGCATCGCGCAGGAAGCGCTTGACGATGCGGTCCTCGAGTGAATGGAAGCTGATGACCACCAGCCGGCCGCCGGGCGCGAGCAGCTCGACCGCCGGCGGCAGCGCGCGCGTCAGTTCGCCGAGCTCGTCGTTGACCCGGATGCGGAGCGCCTGAAAGGTGCGCGTCGCCGGATGTCGCCCGGGCTCGCGCCCGGGCACCGCCGCCGCGACCAGCGCGGCGAGCTGTGCGGTGCTCGCGAGCCGCGTGCCGGCCCGCGCCAGCACGAGCGCGCGCGCGATGCGCCGCGCATGACGTTCCTCGCCGTAGCGCGCGAGCACCGTCGCCAGTTCGCGCTCGCCCGCCCGTGCGAGCCACGCCGCGGCCGATTCACCGGCCGCGGGATCCATGCGCATGTCGAGCGGGCCGTCGCGCAGGAAGCTGAACCCGCGCCGCGCGTCGTCGAGCTGCGGCGACGAGACTCCGAGGTCGAACAGGATGCCGTCGACCGGCTGCGGGCCCGCCAGCCCGGCGAGGCCCGAGAACGGTCCCTGGCGCAGCGTCACGCGCGGATCCGCGCCGAACCGGGCGCGTGCGGCCGCCGCCGCGTCGGGATCACGATCGATGGCGAGCAGCGTACCCCTGTCCCCCAGTCTGGCGAGAATCGCCGCGGCGTGACCACCGCGGCCGAAAGTCGCATCCACGTAGCGCCCGTCGGGCCGTACCGCCAGCGCCGCGAGCGCGGCCTCCAGCAGCACCGGCGCGTGGGTCCCGTCGCTGTTGCCAATCTCCGTCCCGCCGCCCACGGCGTTCGAGTCACAGCGCCAGCGAAGTCAGTTCCGCGGGCAGCGCTGCCGAGTCGTCCTCGGCTTTCAGCCATTCCTCGCGGCGCGCGTCCCAGCGCTGTTCGTCCCAGAGTTCGAAGCGGTTACCCTGCCCGATCAGGATCGCGTTGCGCTCGAGGTGGGCGAATTCGCGCAGCTTCGGCGGCAACAGCAGGCGTCCGTGTCCGTCGAGGTCGACGTCGGTCGCGTGGCCGACCATGAGCCGCTGCAGGCGCCGCGATTGCGGGCTGAACGCCGGCAGGGCCATCAGCTTGCGTTCGATCTCTTCCCAGTCGGGCAGCGGGTAGATCAGCAGGCACTCGTCGCGATCGACGGTGACGACGACGCGGCAGTCGCCGCGCTCCTGCAGGCGCTCGCGATACCGGGTGGGCATGACCATCCGGCCCTTGGCATCCAGCGTGACTCTGTTGGCCCCCCGAAACACCGTTCTGAAAACGGGACTTTGTCCCATTTCCTCCCACTTTTTCCCACTTGCCGCCACTATAGGCAGCGATCCGCGTCCGGTCAACGGGGGCAGGAAAAATTTTTTCTGGCCGCTCAGGGACTTACGGCGATGAGTTCCGGTGGCAGCTCCGCCATCGGATGGCACGAAAATCAGCAGGTTACAGATCAGATTTCGAGCGGTTTATCAGAACATCGCCGGAAAGGTGGGAGTCGGCCGATAAGCCGGGTTCTGTCGTGGGCAACCATTCCTCTGGGATGCGCGTCACCGCGCACCTCAAGCGGCCTACCCGGAAGCGCGCGCGGGCCGCGCGCTGCGGCTTGCGCCGCGTGCTTCCCTATTTGGCCTTGCTCCCGGCGGGGTTTGCCGTGCCGTCGCCGTTACCGGCGCCGCGGTGCGCTCTTACCGCACCGTTTCACCCTTGCCGTCGTGCTTACGCACGCTTGGGCGGTCTGCTCTCTGTTGCACTTTCCGTGGGCTCACGCCCCCCAGGCATTACCTGGCGCCGCGCCCTGTGGAGCCCGGACTTTCCTCTGTCTTCTTGCAAAAACAGCGGTTGCCTGGCCGACTCCCGCGCGCACGATAGTGCCAACGCGCGGGTATCTCAAGCGTCGTCGGATTCCGTGCCGACGGGCGCCGTCGCCGCGACCAGCGCCAGGGCCCGCGCGTAGGCCTCATTGCGCCCATGTCCCGTGATTTCCGCGGCCGCTGCCGCGGCGGCGGACGGCGACAGGTGGCGCAGCAGCACGCCGAGCGTGGCATCGAGTTCACTGCCGGCGGGTCGCTGTGGCTCCGCGCCGGCGATGACGATCACCGATTCGCCGCGCCCGAGGCTCGCATCGCGCGCGGCCAGCTCCGCCAGTTCACCGAGCGTGCCGCGATAGAAGGACTCGAACTGCTTGGTCAGCTCGCGCGCGACGCAGGCCCGGCGTTCGCCGCCGAGTACGGCGGCGAGATCGGCCAGACTGGCCGCGATGCGATGCGGCGCCTCGTACAGGATCAGTGTGCGAGTCTCGCCGGCCAGCGCCGCGATGCGCCGCCGGCGCGCGGCCGCGCGCGGCGGCAGAAAACCCTCGAAACAGAACCGGTCACCCGGCAGTCCGGCGACCGACAGGGCCGCGATCGCGGCACAGGAGCCCGGCACCGGCGACACCGGCACTCCCGCGGCCAGCGCGGCCTGCAGCAACTGGTAGCCCGGATCGCTGACCAGCGGCGTACCGGCATCGCTGATCAGCGCGACGTCTTCGCCCGAAAGCAGCCGCTCGACCAGTTCCGCGGCCCGCGCGCGCTCATTGTGTTCGTGCAGCGACAATAGCGGTCGCTCGAGGCCGAGTTCGCGCAGCAGGTGGCCGCTGTGGCGGGTGTCTTCGGCCGCGACCACGCTGACCGCGGCCAGCACCGCGCGGGCCCGCGCGGAAATGTCGCCGAGATTGCCGATCGGCGTCGCCACGACATAAAGCACGCCCGGCTTCGTCACTATAATGGCCCGCCGTACCGCGCCATGCGGTGCGTGATCGTCGCCAAGAGCCTTCGCCGATGCAAGCCAGCTTTCGTGTCGTCCGCCTTGTGCTCGCTGCCAGCCTGCTCGGCTGCGTCGCGGCCGGCTGCAGCATCACGCCCGCCGAACGACCGCTCACCGCCGCGGTCGCGATCGACCGGGCACAGGCCGCGGCCACGGCCGGCGACCACGGCGCAGCGGCCCGGCAGTACGAACAGGCGACGCGCGTGGCGGGGCCGGCGGAGCGCAACCAGCTCTGGCTGGCGGCCGC
>VGVB01000093.1 GCA_016882265.1 Gammaproteobacteria bacterium | reverse complement strand
ATCCTCAGCCTCACCATGTTCGAGCGAATCCCGCTGGATCAGCTACTTGCCCGTATTCCGCCTGCGCCAGATCTACTGGAAAACCCCAACCAGCTGATCTTGTTCGATTAACGTTGGGACACTACTGCTGCGCCCTGTATTCGTAGCCGTACAGCTCGCGCAGGGCGTCGAGTGCCTCGCCGATAGTGACGTCCTTGAGATTCACCGACACGATGCCGGTCACCTCCGGGTGCACCACCATGCTGTAGCGCGTGCCTGAGGCGATGGCCATGAAAACCTGGCTGGCCGGCGCATTGCTGACGTTCAGGTCGAAGCGCTGCTCGCGCGGCTTGCCCGTGGCGGCGCCGCCGAGGGGGGACACCAGCGCCTGCTGCACGGCTTCGGGCGGGGCGGTCTTGCGATTTTCCGTCGCCTGCTTCAGTTCGGCGTCGATGTTGCCCTTCACGACGCCGAAGCGCGGCCCGAAATCGCATGCCGCCATCAGGATTGCACTGCCTATGAGTATCAGCCTGTTCATGGCTTCATTCCCCGTCAAGGTTTGGCGCCTGCCGGCTTGCCGGCGGCCGCAGCGCCCTGTTTTGTCTTGCCCCTGCTGATGTCCACGTCCGGATGCAGCCTGAGCGTTTCCTTCGAGCCGTCTTTCTGCTTCAGCACCACTTCCGCGTCGCCGATGCTCTCCACCACCGCCGTGCCCACGGCATCACCGACTTTCACCAGTTCTCCGTTGATGAGCGCCTTACGCGTCCTGCCGCTGCGAATGATCGACTGCAGCGGATTCGACGGCACGTCGCCCTGTACCAGGCCGCCCTTGGCCGGGTCGATCAGCTGCGAGGGCGGCCGTGTCGGGTCGGCCAACGACTGGGCCTGCGCGGCAAGCGGCAGGGCCAGGCATGTCGTCAGCAGCAGGGCGGCGCGGATGGCCGTCATGGCTAGATGCTCAACCAGGTCTTGTCCAAGCTCAGCGTATAGACGTTGAGCGTCAGTTTCGCGCGCGGATACGCTTCCACTTTCATCTCCATGCGCCCCCAGAAAATCTTCCACGGCAATTGCTCGATCTGCGCGACGTAGTCCAGCATGTCGGCGTAGCTCCCGCTCAGCGTCAGCTCCATGCCCTGCCGGTAGAGCGCCTCGGCCGGCGCAGCGTCGGGTCTCTGCGGCGCGGCGGCCCCCTCCGTCCTGTCCATTGCCTCCGGCGCCGTCGAGCGCAGGCTCACGAGTTCGAGGCGCTTGTTGCGGCGAAGCATCTGCTCGAGCAGGCCGGCCATCTTCTCAGGCGGCACGATCTGCGTCTTGGCGCTCTTCAGCTGGCCGTCGACTTCGGCGATGCGCCTCTCCAGCTCAGCGATGCGCGCCCGCGCCTCCGCCTCCGGATCCTGGCTCCGCTTCTGGCGCAGCGCCGCCACCTCGCCCTCGCCTTTCGCCAATTCGGACTGCTTGTCGGTTATGGCCTTCGCCATCGCCCCGCTCTGGCGCTGCGCCGGCGCGATCGCCAGCGTGTCCATGACAAACAGCACGACCAGCCACACCGCCACCGACACGACGATGCGCTCCCTGCGGCTGAACGCATCGAATCGGGCCAGCTGTTTCTTAAGCCGCTCCCTCATTGCGCACCGCCCCCGCGCTGCGCGGCCCCGGCGGCCGACGACACCAGCATGAATTCATGGAAGGCGGGACGCTGTCCTTCCGCCTTCGCCTGCCTTTCCGATGCGACCGGCACCGCCTCCGCGGCCGGCTGCTTCACGGCGAACTGCGCGAACCTGCGCCCCTGCAGCAGCGGCTCCCTGTTCAACCGCGCAATGTAGGCGGGCACCAGGTCCGGATTCAACGCGCGCCCGCTGATGGTCATCTCCCCGCCGTCCGCCGCAATGCTGAAGCCCGTCAGCCAGACGCCCGGGAGGGTTTGCCGCGCGAACGCGCGCATGAACTCGGAAAAACCGCCGGCCGGCCCGCCCGCCCCCTGCGCCAGCGACGCGGCGATCTGCTCGCGCGCGGCGGCCGCCGCCTCGACTTGCTTCAGCTTGCGCTCCAGCTCCACGCTCTTGCCGCGCGCGGCGATTTCCGCGGAGATCGCGGCGCCTTCATCCCGCACCTTCTTGAGCTGCTGGTCCAGTTCGCGCACCGCATTGCCGCGCATGGTGGCCTGGTAGGTGAACAGGGAGTAGGCCACCACCGACAGGGCGAACACCGCCACCGCCCCGACGATCAGCGTGCGGCCGCAGAAGAATTCCCTGACCAGGCGCAGGTCCGGGTTGTAGAGATTGATCTGCCGCGTCATCTCACGCCCCGTTCCTCAGCGCGCTGCCGAGCAGCATCATGCGCTGCGACTGGACGGCCGGCTTGCGCAGCGCCAGCACCTTGTCGAGCTCCAGCGCATTGCCCAGGTCGGCGGTCTCGACGCCGACATACAGGTTGCTGGAAAGATAGGCGGCGAGCCCGGTCTCTCCCGCGACCGGACTGACGACCAGCTTGCCCAGGCTGACGAAGGTGAATTGCCGCTCGAAGGTATCGAGCGAGCGCTGCAGCTCCAGGCCGACGCGCTCGAACATCGCGAAGCGCTGCTCCTCGCCGGCTTGGGCCAGTTGGCGCAGCGACACGTCGATGCGGCGCGACGAGAGCAGTTCGCCGCGGTAAGTGAAAGTGAGCAGGCCGCCCGTGTCGCTGAAGCCGAGCATGGCGAGGCTGCGGTCCTGCGCCTCGAACAGCGCCGAGACGTTGCGCTGGGCCATCTCGGGAATGTCGATCGCTTCCAGATCGAGACCGGCCTCCTGGAACAGGCGTACGTAGCGGCCAACGAGATCGTTGCGCGAAACGGCAACGTAGAGAAAACGCGCCTTCGCCTTTCCCTCCTTATCGGCGGGCACGTCGAGCACGTCGAGCGTCGCCTGATCGACCGGAAAGTCGACCATGCCCTTGATGTGCCAGCGCAGGGCTTCCTTGAGTTCCGCCTCGGGGACGGCGGGCGGTTCGACCTGGAGAAAGTGGTAATCGCCGAACTGCAGGTTCAGCGTGCAATGGAAGGCGTCGAGCTTGAGTGACTTGCGCAGGCGAATGAGCGTGTCGAGCTCTCCTCCTTCACACTTGTAGGAATCGCAGAATTGGACGCGCGGGTGGCTTCCCGTTCTGCGTATTACGTTGGCAATACCGACCGTGCCGTCGGCGAATTCAAAGGCGAGCCACCCCTGTTTTTCCCCGC
>VGVB01000092.1 GCA_016882265.1 Gammaproteobacteria bacterium | reverse complement strand
CGAGGCCGGACGCAACGCGCTGGCGCTGGCGTTCGAGGCGGATGGTGCCGACGCGCACGCACTCGCGGCCCGCGCCGCCTCCCAGCTTCGTGCCGCGGCCGCGCTCGACCCGGCGCTCGCCGAGCCGTTGCGCCTGCTCGAGGAGGCGGTCATCGGTCTCGCCGAGGCCGGCAATCGGCTCGCCGCTTGGCTCGAGGCACTCGACGCCGATCCGGCCCGGCAGGAACAGGTCGAGCGGCGGGTCGCCGCGCTGGAAGAACTCGCGCGCAAGCACCGCGTCGAGACCGGTGGTCTGCACCGGCGGCTCGAGGAACTGCAGCAGGAACTCACCGCACTGGAACGCTCCGGTGTTGCGCTGGCCGAAGTCGAGCAGCAGCTCGGTGCAACCCGCGCCCACTACGCTGCCGCCGCCCGCGCGCTCAGCGCGGCGCGGCAACGCACCGCCAGCCGGCTCGCCGCCAGTGTGACGAACCTGATGCAGCGCCTCGGCATGCCCGGCGGTCGCTGCGAGATCGCGGTCGGATCATGGCCGGAAATGGATCCGGTGCCGGACGGCGTCGATCGGATCGACTTCCTGGTGACCGCGAATCCCGGGCAGCCGGTGCGCCCGATCGGTCGCGTCGCCTCGGGCGGCGAACTGTCGCGCATCAGCCTGGCTGTGCAGGTCGCGGCCGCGGCCCAGCGCGCGCCCGCGTGCATGATCTTCGACGAAGTCGACGCCGGCATCGGCGGCGGGGTCGCCGAGATCGTCGGCCAGCAGTTGCGCCGGCTCGGCGAACACAGCCAGGTGCTGTGCGTGACCCACCTGCCGCAGGTGGCGAGCCAGGCGCACCAGCAGCTTCGCGTGGCCAAGCTGACCGACGGCCACAGCAGCCGCACGACGGTCACAGCGCTCGGGCCCGACGAGCGCGTCGAGGAGCTGGCCCGCATGCTCGGCGGCGTCACCATCACGCGCAAGGCGCGCGAACACGCGCGCGAAATGCTGCGCGGCACGGGCCGCGGCTGAAGTGCGTCAGTCCGCCCGGCGGTTCGGGCAGTCCGGGCGGCGGCAATGGCCGTACAGGATCAGGTTGTGCTCGGCGACCTCGAAGCCGAGCTGCCTGGCCACGTCGAGCTGGCGCGCCTCGATGCCGCAGTCGAGGAATTCCTCGACCTTGCCGCAGTCCATGCAGACGATATGGTCGTGGTGCTCGCCGCGGTTGAGCTCGAAGACCGCGGTTTCATCCTCGAAGTGGTGCCGCCGGACCAGGCTCGCGGCCTCGAACTGGGTCAGCACGCGATAGACGGTCGCCAGCCCGACGTCGTCGCCGTGCTCGAGCAACCGGCGCCAGATATCCTCAGCCGACAGGTGCACCTGGCTCGCGGCCAGGATCTCGAGGATCTTGACGCGGGGCAGCGTGACCTTGAGGCCCACCTTGCGCAGATCGCTGCTCTCCACCCGGGGTGCTCCAGCCGCCGCGCAGCGCGCGGCGATTCCGTTATGATTGGCGGCCATTATCGCCCAGGACCCTCAGCCATGCGACCGGCCCGCCTGCGCCCGCACCTCGCCGCCCTGCTGTTGCCGCTGCTGGCGGCCGGCTGCATCTACCGCATGGACATCCAGCAGGGGAACCTGCTGGGTCGCGAGCAGGTAGACCAGCTCGAAGTCGGCATGACCCGCAGCCAGGTGCGCTTCCTGCTGGGCACACCGATGGTGGTCGACGTGTTCGACCCGGATCGCTGGGACTACGTCTACCGCTTCGAGCGCGGCAAGTCGCGCAAGGTCACCAGGCGCCACCTGATCGTCTGGTTCGACGGTGACAAGGTCACGCGGGTCGAGGAACCGGACCCGGTGCCGGCGAAGGAATCACCGGCCGCCGGCTGAGCCGGCCGCGAACACTGCGCGCGCGCGCTGGCCGAAGGCATCGACGAGCTGATTGCAGATACTCTCGAAGGCGGGTCCGAGAGCCAGTGCGCCGAGTACGCCGCGCGGCTGGAACCGCACCGTCAGTTCCGCGCGGCTGCCCACGTCGCCGATCGGATGGAAGTCCCAGCGCCCCTCCAGCAGGCTGAACGGACCCTCGACGAGACGCATGTCCACGGTGCGCGCCGGCACCAGCCGGTTGCGCGTCGTGAAGCTGCCGCGAACCATGCCGCGCGCGAGCCCGAGCCGTACCGTGACGAACTCGCCCTCGTCGGCCAGCATCTCGGACGCCGTGCACCACGGCAGGAACTCCGGGTAGCGCAGCACGTCGGTGACCAGCCCGTACATCTGGGCCGCGGTGTACGGCAGCAGAGCACTGCGGCGGACTTCGTGCATCGGTGGATTGTCGCGCGCCCGGCGGCGCCCGGACAACCAGGCGCTGCCGCTAGAATGCCGCCATGGCCGGGATGCCCGAACGAGCCGGTACGATCGCCGTCAACCGCAAGGCGCGGCACGACTACTTCATCGAGCAGCGCCTCGAGGCCGGCGTCGCGCTGCAGGGCTGGGAAGTCAAGGCGCTGCGCGCCGGGCGGCTGCAGCTCACCGAAGGCTACGTGCTGCTCAAGGGCGGCGAGGCCTGGCTGTTCGGCGCGCACGTTTCACCGCTGCCGACCGCCTCGACCCACCGGATCCCCGACCCGACCCGCAACCGCAAGCTGCTGCTGCACCGGCGCGAGATCGATGCACTGATCGGCGCGGTCGAGCGCAAGGGCGCGACCCTGGTGCCGCTGGCGATGTACTGGAAGCAGGGCCGTGCCAAGCTCGAGATCGGCCTCGCCCGCGGCAAGAAGCAGCACGACAAACGCCACGACCTGAAGGAGCGCGACTGGCAGCGCGAGAAGGCGCGGGTCATGAAGAGCCACCGGCGCGGCTGATTCTGCTAGAATCCCCGCGCTCATGGGGGCGATCGGCTTCGACGTGGGTCGCGAAACTCCAGGGGCGTGCCGAGGTGCAGGCGCCCTCGTTAATCAGCTTGCAAACCTATAGTTGCCAACGACGACAACTACGCTCTGGCGGCTTAATCCCGCCTAACCTCCGACTGGCCAGTGCCTGTGCTGCCAAATCGGGGGACGCGCTCACAGGATCGCGGGACCGGTGTGCTCCGGGCCGGAACCGCTAAGAACGCTCCTGAGCTGGCCCCTGGTTTTCCCCGCCCGCCGGGTAGCCAGGGGCGAGATCAATAGGCTGGATACGCACGTAGATCCTGTAGCGTAGGGCTTGCGGACGCGGGTTCGATTCCCGCCGCCTCCACCAATAC
>VGVB01000091.1 GCA_016882265.1 Gammaproteobacteria bacterium | reverse complement strand
AAGTGCGTGACGTGGCTTTCCGCCTGCAATATCTGGCAGACCATCTCCGCCAAGCGCTTGCTGGCGCCCATCACGTTGGTCGGGTTCACCGCCTTGTCGGTAGACACCATGACGAACTTGCCGACGCCCGCCGTCCTCGCGGCGCGCGCCACGCACCAGGTGCCGAGCACGTTGTTGCGCAGCGCAGCCCAAGCGTTCTCGTTCTCCATCAGCGGCACGTGCTTGTAGGCGGCGGCGTGGAACACCACCTCGGGCCGGTGCATGAAGAAAGCGGCGGCCAGGCTGGCTTCGTCCTTGACGTCGCCGATCACGCAGGCGATGCTGACCTCCTTGAAACCGCCCGCGAACTCCTGTTCGATGCGGTAGAGGGCGTACTCGGACTGCTCGAAGAACACCAGGCGCGACGGCGCATAGCGCGCGATCTGCCGGCACAGCTCGGCGCCGATCGAGCCGCCGGCGCCCGTCACCAGCACCCGCCTGCCTGTCAGCAGGCGGTGCAGGCCCTCGTCGTCGAGCTGGATCGGATCGCGGCCGAGCAGGTCTTCCAGCTCGACCTTGCGCACCTGCGAGACGGACACCCTGCCGGACAGCACATCGGCCATCGCCGGCACGGTGAGCACCGTGAGGCCGGCGGCTCCCGCGAGTTCCGCCGCCCGCCGCCGCTGCCCGGCCGATGAGGAGGGCATGGCGATGATGGCATGCGCTACGCCGAGTCGGTCGGCTTGCTCGGCCACCGACGCGAGCGGGCCCAGTATCGGCACGTCCGCAAGGCGCCGGCCATGCTTGGCCGCATCATCGTCGAGCAGGCCGACCACCCGCCAGGCCGGACTGCGCGACAGATCCTTGAGCAGCATGGCCGCGGCATCGCCCGACCCGAGCACCAGCACCGGCTGCCCGTCATGCAGGTTCGACGAAAAAAGATGGCCATCCTTCCAGGCCCGGTACAGGAACCGGTTGCCGCCTATCGCCAGCAGCAGCAGGATCGGGTGCAGCAGCAGGATCGAGCGCGGAATGCCGGGTGCCTGGATCATGTACACGACGCCGGCCGTGGCGACGGCTCCCAGGCCCACCGCGATGAGCAGGCGGCGCAGATCGCCCATGCTGGCGTAGCGCCAGATGCCGCGATACAGGCCGAACTTAAGATAGATCGCCGCATAGAGCGGCATGACCCAGGCCAACGCCTTGAACGAAGCCGCCAGAAACTCCGGGGAAATTTCGAAGTTGAAGCGGATCCAGTAGGCGACCAGCCACATGACGGCTGTCGCCGCCAGGTCGTGGAGGAATGCCAACAGCGCGCGCCAGTTCATTGTTTATGTATTGTCCGTGTTCCCAGCCAAACCAGAAAAGTCAGCCACGCCGGCACGGCGATCCAATGCACCGAGGGCGGCAATGCCAGCAGCGCCACGGCCAGCAGCGCGCCCGCCGCCATCAGGGCGGCCCAGCGCAGCGTCATGCCGCGGTGGCCGTAGCCCATCTGCACCATGCGCTGATAGACATGCTCGCGATGCGCCTCCCACACGCGCTTTCCTTCCAGCGCGCGCCGCGCCAGCGTCGCCGACGCGTCGAGCACGAACGGCGCGAACGCCAGCAGCGGGAACCACGCCGGCCAGGCGCCCTGCCATATTCCCACGATCCCCAAACCTCCCGCCAGAAACCCAAGAGGAATGGAACCCACGTCCCCCATGAAGATCTTCGCCGGCGGCCAATTGAAGCACAGAAAGCCGGCGCACGCCGCCGCTGCCGCCGCGCACCACGCCGTCAGGGCCGGGTCGCCGGCCACGGCGAACCCCGCCGCATAAGCCGCGAAACCCGCCACGCCTTGGCTTCCCGCCAGCCCGTCGGCGCCGTCCATGAAATTGTAGAGGTTCGTCATCCAACCGACCGCCAGCATGGCCGGAGGCCACCACAGGATCGGCAAGCCGATCAGATGGCACAGCGCCGCCGCCGCACCCAGATGCGCCGTCAGCCGCAGCCAGAACGGCAGGTGCCGTAGGTCGTCCGCCAGCGAAAGCAGCGCCAGCCCCAGCACCACAGCCAGAAGCAGCGTCGGCACGCTGAGCCAGGCCCCGACCACCAAAAGCGCCAGGACAATGCCCAGCCCGCCACCGTGCGGGGTCGGCTGTTCGTGGAGGGAGCGATGGTTGGGCTGGTCGAGGCCACGGTCGGCGAAGCGCAGGCGCAGGCCGATCGCCGCCCAGGAAAGCGCGAAGGAAACCGGCATGGCCAGCCAAAGGTTGTCTGTCATTTTCGGCTCTGCTCCCCGGCCAGGATCGAGGCCATCTCCCGCAAACCGATGGCCTCCGTATCCCCGCCCAAGGGGTAACGGTCATCGCCCGAATACACCACGAAGGACTTCTCGGGCTTCAGGTCCTGGCGCGCGAAATGGAAACCCTTTTCAAGCCGCGGCGACAAGCCGCTCTTGATTTCCACCGCCCAGCGCCTGCCGCCAGGCAGTTCGAGCAGCAAGTCGATCTCCGCGCCGGCGGCGGTGCGATAAAAACTGGCGCGGGTGCCGTCCGGCATCGCCGACAGCAGATTCTCGATGACGAATCCTTCCCAGCTTGCGCCGACCACGGGATGACCGGCCAGCGCGTCGTGGTCGGCGATGCCGAGCAGCGCATGCACCAGGCCGCTGTCGCGGACGTAAACCTTCGGCGACTTCACGAGACGCTTGCCCAGATTGGCATGAAACGGGCTCAGCCGCCTCACCAGCAGCAGATCGACCAGCAAATCGATGTAGCGCGTGACGCTCTGGACGCTGATCGCCAGCCCGGCGGCAAGACGGGATGCATTGAGCAGCGTTCCCTGCCCATGCGCCAGCATCGTCCAGAGTCGCTCCAGTGTCTCGGCCGGCACGCGCGGTCCGAACATCGGCACGTCGCGCTCGAGATAGGTGCGGATGAAATCCCGGCGCAGGGCGAAGCTCTGCCCATCGTCCGCCGCCAGATAGCTGTCGGGAAAGCCGCCGCGCAGCCACAGATCCGGACGCGCCGCCGGCTTCGGGCCGATTTCGAGGACGTCGAACGGCCGCATTTCCACATACGCAATGCGGCCCGCGAGACTCTCGCCGGACTGCCGCAGCAAATCGATCGAGGCGGAGCCGAGGATCAGGAAGCGGCCGGTACGACGGCCCTTGCGGCGTCCCCTGTCGATCAATCCCCGCAGGGTCTGAAACAACTCCGGCACACGATGGATCTCGTCCAGGATCACCAGCCGATCCTCATGGCGCTCGAGAAACAATGCCGGATCGGACAGCTTGGCCCGGTCAGCGCGGCTCTCGAGATCGAGGTAGAGCGAGGGCGTCTTTTCTGCAAGGGCGAGTGCCAGAGTGGTCTTGCCCACCTGACGAGGGCCGAGCAGTGCGACGGCCGCCTGGCGTTGCAGGGCCGACGCGACGGCAGCCAAGGCTCTCCTCGGGATCATCATTGCATATTATCCATGATGTGGATAAATTGCAATGGCGGATTCAACCTTGAAGTGCAACACGACGCACCGACTGCATGAACACCTCGTGAGGCGTTCTGAAGCCGAGGCACTTTCTGGGCCGATGATTCAGTCTTTCCATGGCGAGGCGGACCTCCTCCGGTCGGATGGTATCGAAGCGGCGT
>VGVB01000090.1 GCA_016882265.1 Gammaproteobacteria bacterium | reverse complement strand
GCCGACCATGGGCTCGGCCGTCGTTGCGTGTATCCGCACCTGGTCGAGCTGGCGCGCGAGGTCCATCCGGTGCTCGACTGGGTCCAGGCGGCGCCGTGGGACGGCGTCGACCGCAT
Source organism: Gammaproteobacteria bacterium (assembly GCA_016882265.1). Classification (GTDB taxonomy): domain Bacteria; phylum Pseudomonadota; class Gammaproteobacteria; order Steroidobacterales; family Steroidobacteraceae; genus SCUD01. The sequence continues at coordinate 3,632 of VGVB01000090.1, read as the reverse complement.
CGAGGCGCTTGTCGATACGTTGCACCTGGTCGACGGGTGCCGGGAGCCGGAGTTCCGTCGAACGCTTGTCCGGCGGTGGTTGCTGGGTGCGGCGGCGTCGATCCTGCCGGAGTTCGAGGGGCGCTTTGCGGCGCAAGGCGTCCTAGTGCTGCAAGGCGAGCAAGGGCGGCACAAGACGCGATGGTTCCGCTCGCTGGCGCCGGCCGGCTCGCCGTGGTTGCTGACGGGCCGGCGGCTCGATCCGTCGGACCGCGACTCGGTCCAGGCGGCAACGTCGGTTTGGCTTGTCGAGCTCGGCGAGATCGATGCGACGTTCCGGCGCGCGGACATAGCGGCGCTGAAAGCGTTCGTGACGCAAGAGCGGGACACGTATCGCTCAAGCTATGATCGGCGCGAGGAAAACGTTTGCCGGCGCACCTGCTTTGTGGCGACTGTCAACGAAACTGAGTATCTCGTTGACAAAACTGGCAATCGACGGTGGTGGACGATTCCGGTCGAGCGTTGCGACGCCGAGCACGGGATCGACCTTCAACAGTTGTGGGCGCAGGTTGTGGCGCTGGCGCGGCTACCGTCTGCGCGGTGGTGGCTCGACGATGACGAGACTGCCAAGCTCAATCTGCTGAACGCGGACCACGAGCCGGACGATGCGATTGCAAGCGAGGTGCGCGACACGTGGCGGCCTGCGCTTTTTGACGCGGCCAACCCGCCGCGCGGCGCGAGCTTGGCCGAGGTCTGCCGCGCGATGGTGTCGTTTTCGGGGCGGGCTCCGACTCCGCAAGAGACACACAGGATCGTCCAGGCGTTGCGCGAGGTGGGCGTCCGGTCGCACAAGACGAATCGGGGCCGGGTGTACTACTGCGAGCGCGTCGCAGGCGCCGGCGTGCCGGTCGACGGCGGCGATCGCCGGGTAGGGGGGCGCTCGTGGCACGAGTGACGGCGGCGCTCGAAGTGGTGTCACGCCTAACGGCGCGAGATCGTTGCGTTCGTGACGGCGGCGTTTTTGTGCTGTCACCTTCAAGTGTCGGCAATCGTTGGGGAAGTGACACCGTGACACCGGATCGTGTCGGCGCCGAACATTTGCCCGTGCGTGTGCATGCATGCGTAAAATGTGCCGTCACTGGTGTCACGCTGTCACTTCTGCGGTGGATTCAAGGGGTTGGAGGTGACGTCGGATTTTTGGCCGGTGTCACCTTCAAGTGCGCGAAAGCAAAGGGGGGAGCATGATCGGGCATGACGAAAACGGCCTCGCGGCGCCTGTTTTGGGGGCTGAAAGTGCATCCGGTGAGTGCAACGATTCCGCGAGCATACAGCTTGAGATTGCGCACTCGTCTCGCGGCCTCGCCGTGCTGTCGGTGCCTGGAATGCTCGGCGCCGCGCGCATGGCCGGCGCCGCATTTACCGAGGCGGCGCTGTGGACGCCGTCGGCCGAGCGGCGCGCCGTGTGGCTGCGGTGCTCGGAGCAGATCGACGCGCTTGGCTGGCTGTCGTCGGGCCTGGTGATTCAGGCCGGGGCGGCGCTGTCGGCGGCGCTGTCGGCGGCGCGCGAGGTTGCAAAGTGACGCGGCGCCGTTGGCATTGCCTTGGGTGCGGGCGCCGGTCGCCTGCGCTGTTGTGCTCGCCGTGCGACGGCGGGCCAGATCCGCGCTTGTGGGCGCTGCGTCCGGGTTGGGCGCAAGCCTGCCTGGCGGTGGTGTTGTGGCCGATCGTCGTCGCGTCCGAGCGCAAATGATGCGCTGCGAGCTGCCGAAGGGGTGCTGCTGTGACCGTGACGACGCCCGATGAACTCGCCCGCCGCGCCGTCGCGTGCAAGCATTGGCGCTGGCTTCCCGGCACGGCTGCGTATCGGCTGGAAGGGCGCAAGCAGTACCGCTTCGTCGGGGGGTCTACGTGGGCGCCTGGTTGCGTGGTGGACCCGTACACCCTCGCCTTCGCCGACATGGTGCTCGACCTCGACGATCCGGCGACGCGCGGGTGCCTGCTGGAGCTGGTTCGGCGGGCGTGGGGTCCGCTGACCGTGACCTATGTTCACGACCAACGGTGGCGCATCTGGTCGCACGACCGCTGGCTTGACGGCTACCACGAGAGCGAGGTCGCGGCGCTGGTCGCCGCGCTGGAGGAGCCATGATCAGACGCAGCGACGCTATCGAGGTCGCCCGTGACCTGTCCGTCGTCACCACGCTAGCCCCTGGGTTGCCGTGGAGGCGATTCCATTGGCCGCTGGAGGAGGCCGATCGTCTGCTGGTGGTGCGCGACGACGACGCGCACCCGGCCCGAAACATAACCTGCGACGGCATGGACGGCGTATGGGTCGAGGTCGCCTGCTGCACGGATGAGGCCATCGCCATCGCCATTGCGATGCGGCTGGGGGCGCAATCGGCCGTGTCCGGCCGGAGGTGCACGCATGCGGCCTGAATACGATCCGGACTTGCCTCCCGGCTGGCTGCCGGTGCGCGACGCGGCCGACAATCTCGGTGTTTCGCGCCAGCGGGTGCATGCGCTGATTCGGTTCGGCCTCGTCGACGCGGTCCGGCGCGGCCGATGGTGGATCGTGTCGCGCGAATCGCTCGACGTGTACGCTATAGAGCACGGTCGGCCGATTCGCGCTGATCGGCTGGCGCTACTTCGAGCGCGCCTTCGGAGGTGTGGGTGATACCCTGGACACGATCGGAGCGAGCAAACGAGGCGATCCTCGCCGGCTACCTGGCGCTCGTGCGCGGGCGGGCCGTGCTGCTGTCGCAGGGCGCGGCCTGGTCTGGCGCCGCCCCCCCCGCCCCCTTTTCCAAGGGGGGGGGGCGAAAAGCGGGGGGTTGTGCCCCGCGCTTTTTGGTCAAAATCCGAGCCGGCGCAAAACGTGGCGCGTGGCGCCTGCGGGTGGCGGCCGGCCGGGTGGCGCTCGTGGCGGCCGAGGTGCTCGGCGCGGTGGTGTCCGATGGTCGCGGGTAGGCCGCCGGCCGGTGGCGGCGTCGAGATTCGAACGGAGCGGACGCGAGCTCGGCGACCACGTGCCGCCGCCGAGGCTAAGGCGGTCGACACGATGCGGGCCGGGGCGCAGGTGTTCACTCTGCACGGCGAGCCGGTCGAGGTGTTCGAGCCGGAGCCTCGCGGCGAGCCTGGGTCGGTGCTGCTCGACTGGTACAGATCGCGGGAGGCGAAGCGTGGGGCGTGATTCGATGAGGCCGGCGGCGCATCGGCGGCCTGGTGGTGAGACTGCGTTCCGGCGGTTCGTCGCCGATGGGCGCTCGCGTGCCGAGGCGGTCCTCGCGCCGATCGAGCGCGGCATGCGGCTGTCGGGTTTGACCGGCGGCCAGTTCTCTTTGCTCGACATTGTCCAGGCGTTGCTTTCGGCGACCGGTCCAGCGCATGTGACGGTGTCCACCTGGACGACTGGCATACGCGATGCCGAGGCGGCCCGCTGGCTGCTCGACAATGGCGCGATGCTGTCTTTCCAGTTGCTGACCGATCTGTCGTTCAAGCAACGACAACCGCGCTATTGCGAGGCGCTGTTGCGGCGGTTCGGCGGCGACTCGGTCAAGGTCACGCGGACGCATGCAAAGTTCGCGCTGGTCCACAATGCCGAGTGGGCGCTCGTTGTGCGTTCGTCGATGAACCTGAACACGAATACGCGCTTCGAG
>VGVB01000089.1 GCA_016882265.1 Gammaproteobacteria bacterium | reverse complement strand
GGATCAGCTCCTCGGCCTCGCGGATGGTGATGACGCTGTGCTCGAGGTCCACCGCCAGCCAGTCGAAGCCGGCGCGGGACATGATCTCTGCTATGGCCGGGTGGGCCAGGGTGATCCAGGAGCCGATGCTGAGTTGGTTGCCGGCGAGCTTTTGCTTGAGCGTGAGTAAAGCCATCTGGCGGGACACGGTCGGAATGTCAGTCGCGAATTGTAGGGCAATTACACCCTGGGCGGAACTGGGGTGTGTTCTCGCTCTGTCGGCGCGAACGTGGGTATTCCCTGCGGCAGCGGTTAGAATAAGCGTTTTCGGCGGGTTTTGGCCAATGGAATCGCCGCGCTGGCACACATGCCGGTCTGCCGCCGAGGTGCGTGAGCGGGCGGCTGCCTGGATCGCCGAGGCGGCGCAGCGAGCCGTTGAGGCGCGGGGCGTGTTTCGCATCGTCCTGGCAGGCGGAGAGACGCCGCGCGGCGTGTATCGGGCGCTGCGCGGGCTCGACATCGACTGGAACGCCTGGCGGATCTGGTTCGGCGACGAGCGCTGCCTGGCTGCCGACGACCCGCTACGCAACAGCCGCATGGCCGGGGAGGCGCTGCTCGATCATGTGCCGGTCCCGCCCTGCCAGGTGCATGCCATGCACGCCGAACTGGGCGCGACGCGGGCCGCGGCGGCATATTGCGCGACGCTCACTGGAGAGCCGGAATTCGATCTGGTTCTGCTGGGGCTCGGCGAAGACGGGCATACCGCCAGCCTGTTTCCCGGCGGGGAGTGGGGCGAGGCGCCGGATGCGCCGGACGTCCTGGCGGTGCGTGACGCGCCGAAGCCGCCGGCCGAGCGCGTCAGCCTCGGCGCGCGGCGGCTCGGCCGGACGCGCTGCGCGCTGTTTCTCGTCGCCGGCGCGAGCAAGCGGGCGGCGGTGGCGGCGTGGCGCTCCGGAGCGAGGTTGCCCGCCGCGGCGGTCCGCCCGCCGGCGGGCGTCGATGTGCTGCTGGAAAATATTTGCATTGAAGGTTGAGGAATCGTGCCGAAAGTCCTGATCACCACTTCATCGTTCAACGTGGCCGCCGCCGAATCGCTCGCCCGCCTGAAGCAGGCGGGCTACGATATTGCGACGAATCCGCACGGCCGCAAGCTCAGCGAGGACGAGGTGGCGGCCCTGCTCGGCGAGGACGTCGTCGGCATGGTCGCCGGCACCGAGCCGCTGACGCGCCGCGTGCTGGCCGGCGCGCGCGGCCTGAAGGTCGTCTCCCGCTGCGGCATCGGCCTGGACAGCGTGGACCTGACGGCCGCGCGGGAGCTCGGCATCGAGGTGACCAACACGCCGGATGCGCCGAGCGCCGCCGTGGCGGAACTGACTTTGGGCCTGATGCTCGACCAACTGCGCCGCATCAGCCAGGCCGACCGGCAGATCCGCGCCGGGCAATGGAAGCCGCTGATGGGCGGACTTCTGGCGGCGCGCACGGTGGGCATCGTCGGCTACGGCCGCATCGGGCGCCGCGTGGCGCGGCTCGTCCAGGCGTTCGGCGTCCGCGTGCTGGCGACCGATCCGCTCGGCTTCGAGCCCGACGGGATTGCCGAGGCATGCGCGCTGGAGCCGCTGCTGGCGCAGGCGGACATCGTCACGCTGCACATGCCTTCGCCGAAAGGGACGGGGCATTTCCTCGACGCGGCGCGCATCGGCCTGATGAAGCGCGGTGCGGTGCTGGTGAACACGGCGCGGGGCGACCTGGTCGATGAAGACGCGCTGGTCCAGGCGATCCGCGACGGGCGCCTCGGCGGCGCGGCGCTCGACACCTACGGCAAGGAGCCCTATACAGGGCCGCTTGCCGAACTGCCCCAGGTAGTGCTGACGGCGCACATGGGTTCTTACGCCGAAGAATCGCGTGGCATCATGGAGCGCGAGGCGGCCGACAATCTCTACAAGGGCCTTGCAGCGCGCGGGCTGGCGGCGGGGAGGGCAACATGACGACAAGCGGCAGGGCAGTGGTCTATGGCGGCAGCGGCTTCCTCGGCAGCCATGTCGCGGATGCGCTCGGCGACGCCGGCTATCGGGTGCGGATCTTCGACCGGGTCGACTCGCCCTACCGGCGCGAGGGCCAGGAAATGATGGTCGGCGACATCCTCGACCGCGAGGCCGTCGCGCGCGCGGCGGCAGGCTGCGATTACGTCTACAACTTCGCCGGCATCGCCGACATCGACGAGGCGAAGGACCGGCCGCTCGACACGGCCAACGCCAACATTGTCGGCAACCTGCACGCCCTCGAGGCGGCGCGCGCGGCGGGCGCGAAACGCTTCGTCTTTGCCAGCACCGTCTACGTGTATTCGGAGTCGGGTTCCTTTTACCGCGCCAGCAAGCAGGCGGCGGAGCGCTTCGTCGAAGCCTATTACGAGCGCTACGGGCTGCCGTTTTCCGTGCTGCGCTACGGCTCGCTCTACGGCCGCCGCGCCGACCGGCGCAACGGCATCTACCGCCTGCTCAAGCAGGCCCTCGAGCAGCGCGCCATCGCCTACCAGGGCAGCGCCGAGGCGATGCGCGAGTACATTCACGTGCGCGACGCGGCGCGTTTGAGCGTGCGCATCCTCGCCGACGAGTATGCCAACCGCCATCTCATCCTGACCGGCCAGGAGCGCATGCCGGTGAAGAACCTGATGCGCATGATCTCGGAGATGATCCCCGGCGGCGTCGAGATGAGTTTCGGCGGCAAGCAGGACGAGGGCCACTACGTCATGACGCCCTACGCCTTCCATCCCAAGGTCGGCCACAAGCTGGTGGCCAACGACTACGTCGACCTCGGCCAGGGCCTGCTCGACTGCCTGGCCGAACTGCACGAGCGCGGCGCCAGCGGCGCGCACGCCGAGGACGACTGGCTGGTTTCCGACCGCCCCTCCAAGGTATGAGCACGCTGCGCTTCGACGCCATCGTCTTCGACTTCGACGGCGTCCTGCTCGAGTCGGTGGACGTCAAGACGCGCGCCTTCGCGGCGCTCTACGAGCCCTACGGCGCCGAGGTCGTGCGGCAGGTCGTCGCCTGGCACCTCGCCCACGGCGGCGTCTCGCGCTACGAGAAGTTTCGCCATTTCCACGACGCCTTCCTCGGCCGTGCGCTGGAGCGGGCGGAGGAGGCCGAACTGGGCGAGCGCTTCTCCGCCCTCGTCGAGGAAGCGGTGATCGCCGCCGCCTGGGTACCGGGCGCCCGCGAGTTCCTGGAAGTCTGGCACGCGCGCCTGCCATTGTTCGTCGCCTCCGGCACGCCCGAAGAGGAGTTGTTGCGCATCGTCGCGCGCCGCGGCATGGCGCGTTTCTTCGCCGGCGTGGCGGGCGCGCCGCGCAAGAAGGGGGCGATCCTGCGCGACTTCCTCGGCCGCAGCGGTGCGGCGCCGGAGCGCGTGCTGATGGTGGGCGACGCCATGACCGATTTCGACGGTGCTGCCGAGGCCGGCGTACCCTTTCTCGGCATCGCGCCGGCCGCGGCGCATCCGTTTCCGCCCGACGTGCCGGTGTTGCCCGACCTGACCGGCTTCGCCGCCTTCCTCGAGGCGGCGCCGGCCCGTAGCGAGACTGCCAGAGCATGAGCCTGCCGACTCGATGCCCGCTTTGCGCCGCCGCCGGCGACCGCCTCTCGGTGGTGACGCCGCATGTCTACGGCGACCGCGGCGGGCGTGCCTTCTTCCGCTGCGATGCCTGCGATGCGATCTTCCTCCACCCGGGGCTGTCGCCCGAGGAGGAGCGGACCTTCTACGCGGCGGAGTTCGAAGGCTTCATGAGCGGCCGTTCCGGCGACGCCGGCGGCTGGACGCAGCCCGAGCGGCATATCGCCGCCAACCGGCCGACCGTGGCGCGCCGCATGCGCTACTTGCAGGAGGTGCTGCCGGCGCGCGGCCGCGTGCTGGAGGTCGGCTGTTCCTCCGGCTTCATGCTGTATCCCCTGATCGAGGCCGGCCACGACTGCGTCGGCATCGAGCCCTCCGGCGTGTTCCGCGA
>VGVB01000088.1 GCA_016882265.1 Gammaproteobacteria bacterium | reverse complement strand
TGGCCGCGTTCGGCGCCGGCGCGGCTTGGTTCGGCGAGGTCACGGCGCTGGCGGCGGCGGTGACGGAAGCGCTGGCACCGGGCGTGACGGTGCTGATCAAGGGTTCGCGCGTCAATCGCCTGGAACGGGTCGTCGAGGCGTTGCGCGCGGCGCCGGCGGCCGCGGCCGGCGCGGGCTGAGGGGGACAGCATGCTGCTCGAGCTGTTCGACTGGCTGGCGGGTTACTACGGCGGTTTCCGCGTGTTCCGCTACCTGACGCTGCGCGCGATCCTGGCCGCGCTGACCGCGCTCACGATCGCGCTGCTGGTGGGCCCGGCGATGATCCGCCTGCTCACCGCCCGGCAGATCGGCCAGGTGGTGCGCAGCGACGGGCCGGACACGCACCTCGGCAAGATGGGCACGCCGACGATGGGCGGCGCACTGATCCTGGTCGCGATCGTGGCCGGCACGCTGCTGTGGGCCGACCCGGGCAACCGCCAGGTCTGGATCGCGCTCGGGGTCACGCTCGCCTTCGGCGCGATCGGTTTCTATGACGACTGGCTCAAGCTGATCGTGCGCAATCCACGCGGCCTGGCGCCGCGCTGGAAGTACCTGTGGCAGTCGCTGGCCGGTCTGGCCGCCGCGCTGGCGCTGTGGTCGAGCGCGCAGACGCCGGCCGAGACCGCGCTGTACGTGCCGTTCTTCAAGTCGGTCGCCGTGCCGATGAGCGCGACTGCCTTCATCCTGCTGACCTACTTCGTGATCGTCGGCACCAGCAACGCGGTGAACCTGACCGACGGCCTCGACGGGCTCGCGATCATGCCCTGCGTGCTGGTCGCCGGCGGGCTGGCCGTCTTCGCCTACGCCACCGGCAACGTCAATTTCGCCGGCTACCTGCAGATCCCGTACGTCGCCGGTGCCGGCGAGACGCTGGTCTTCCTGGCCACGATCGTCGGTGCCGGGCTCGGCTTCCTGTGGTTCAACACCTATCCGGCGCAGGTGTTCATGGGCGACATCGGCGCGCTCGCGCTCGGTGCGGCACTCGGCGTCGTCGCCGTGATCGTGCGCCAGGAAATCGTGCTGGCGATCATGGGCGGGCTGTTCGTGCTGGAAACCGTGTCGGTGATGCTGCAGGTCGCGTCGTTCCGCCTGCGCGGCAAGCGCATCTTCCGCATGGCGCCGATCCACCATCACTACGAGCTGAAGGGCTGGGCCGAGCCCAAGGTGATCGTGCGCTTCTGGATCGTGTCCTTCATGCTGGTCCTGGCCGGACTGGCGACGCTGAAGCTGCGCTGATGCACGTCGCCGCAGCACATCCGTACAGCGTGATCGTCGGCCTCGGCCTGACCGGCGTGTCCTGTGCACGGCACCTCGCCGCGCGCGGGCACCGGCTCGCGGTCACCGACAGCCGCGCCGCGCCGCCGGGCCTCGCCGAACTGAACCGCATCGCGCCGCAGGCCCGCCTCGCGCTCGGCGGCTTCGATCCGGCGGTACTCGCCGGCGCGGACCAGATCGTCGTCTCGCCCGGTGTCCCGGCCAGCGAGCCGTTCCTGCGCGCGGCTGTCGCCCAGGGCATCGAGCTGGTCGGCGACATCGAGCTGTTCGCGCGCGAGGTCGGCGGGCGCGTGGTCGGCATCACCGGCAGCAACGGCAAGAGCACCGTGACGGCGCTGCTCGGCGAGATGGCGCGGGCCGCCGGTATCGACGTCCGGGTCGGCGGCAACCTCGGTCCGCCGGCGCTCGACCTGCTGGCCGGCCCGCCGGCGGCGCTGTACGTGCTCGAGTTGTCCTCTTTTCAGCTCGAGACGACCTGGTCGCTGCAGCCGGAGGTCGCCACCGTGCTGAACGTGACGCCGGACCACCTCGACCGCTATCCCGATGTCGCCGGTTACGCCGCGGCCAAGGCCCGCATCTTCGAGCGCGCGGTGACCGCGGTCGTGAATCAGGACGATCCGCTGGTCGTGCTGATGCCGCGGCCTGGCCAGCGCCGCGTCGGCTTCAGCGTGACCGATCCGGCCGCCGAGTACGCGCTGTGCCAGCGGCCGGATGGTGAATGGCTGGTGGCGGCCGGCGAGCCGCTGCTGCCGCTGGCCCGGCTGCGCCTGCCGGGCCGGCACAATGCGGCCAACGCGCTCGCCGCGCTCGCGATCGGCGACCTGTGCGGCTGGCCGCGCGCCGCGATGGTCGACGTGCTCGAGCGCTTCGCCGGGCTGCCGCACCGTACCGAGCACGTGCGCAGCCGGCGCGGAGTCCACTGGATCGACGACTCCAAGGGCACCAACGTCGGCGCGACGGCGGCGGCGATCGCCGGGCTCGCCGGGCCGCTGCTGCTGATCGCCGGCGGCGACGGCAAGCAGCAGGACTTCGCCCCGCTGGCTGCGGCCTGCCGCGGCAAGGTGCGGCAGGCGATCCTGATCGGGCGCGATGCGCCGGTGCTGGCGCGGGCGCTCGCGGACTGTTGTGCGGTGACGTTCGCCGCGACGCTGCCCGCGGCCGTCGGCGTGGCCGCCGGGCTCGCCCGGCCCGGCGACACCGTGCTGCTGTCGCCCGCCTGCGCGAGCTTCGACATGTTCCGCAACTTCGCCGAGCGCGGCGCCGTGTTCACCACGGCGGTGCGCGAGCTGCCGGCATGAACTCCGGCCTCGCGCTGCAGCATTCGCGCTCCGGCGGCCGGCAGCCACGCTTCACGCTCGATGGCGTGATCGTGGTCGCGACCGCGCTGCTGCTGCTGGCCGGGCTGACGATGGTGGCCTCCGCGTCGCTGACGATCGCCGAACGGCAGACCGGCGATCCGTTCTTCCATTTCGAGCGCCAGTTGTTCTCGATGCTGGCCGGCCTGCTGTTCGGCGCCGTGCTGCTGGCGGTGCCGATCGCGTTGTGGCAGCGCAGCGCGCCGCTGCTGCTGGCCGGGGCCATCGTGCTGCTGCTGCTGGTGCTGGTGCCTGGCCTCGGCCACGAGGTCAACGGCAGCCGCCGCTGGCTCCGCCTCGGCGTGCTGAACTTCCAGCCGTCCGAACTGGCGCGCTGGCTGCTGCTCGGCTACGTCGCGGTGTACGCCGTCCGTCACCAGGCGGAGCTGCGCACGTCGACGGCCGGATTCCTGAAGCCGCTGGCGGTGCTCGGCGTCGCGGCGCTGCTGCTGCTGGCCGAGCCGGACTTCGGCGCCGCCGCCGTGCTCGGCATCACTGGCGTCGCGATCCTGTTCGTGGCCGGCGCGCGGCTGCGTGATGTGCTGCTGGTACTGGCGGCCGGCCTGCTCGGCGCGGCGGCGCTGGCGTTATCGAGCGGCTACCGGCTGCAGCGGCTGATGACTTTCCTCGACCCGTGGGCCGACCCGTTCGCCAGCGGCTTCCAGTTGACCCAGTCGCTGATCGCGATCGGCCGCGGCGAATGGTTCGGCGTCGGACTCGGCTCCAGCATCCAGAAGCTGTTCTACCTGCCCGAGGCGCACACCGACTTCGTGTTTGCGGTGGCGGCCGAGGAATTCGGCCTGCTCGGCGTGGTGCTGATCGTGGCCGCCTTCCTCGTACTGGCGCTGCGCAGCCTGCGACTCGCGCGGCTGGCCGCCGGCGCCGGTCTGCCGCTGCACGCCTGTCTGGCCGCCGGCTTCGGCGTCTGGCTCGGCCTGCAGGCGTTCATCAATATCGGCGTCAACATGGGGCTGCTGCCGACCAAGGGCCTGACGCTGCCGCTGATGTCCTACGGCCGCTCGAGCCTCGTCGTCACGCTCGCCTGGATCGGGATGCTGCTGCGCATCCATCACGAGGTCATGGCCTCGGGTCGCGCGGTGGTCACGAATGGCGGAGGCGAGACGTGAGCCCGCCGGTGCTGATCATGGCCGGCGGCACCGGTGGCCACGTGTTTCCCGCGCTGGCCGTGGCCGGCGTGCTGCGCGCGCGGCGCCGTGGCATCGTCTGGCTCGGCACGCGCCGCGGCATCGAGGCCCGCCTCGTGCCGGCGGCGGGCTACCCGCTCGAGTGCATCGACGTCGAGGGACTGCGCGGCCGCGGGCTCGGCGGCTGGCTGCTGGCGCCGTTCACGCTGGCGCGCGCGCTGCTGCAGGCGCGCGCCGTGCTGCG
>VGVB01000087.1 GCA_016882265.1 Gammaproteobacteria bacterium | reverse complement strand
ACAGCGGGAGTTCGTCGCGGCCCGGGCCGCCGGCGACGCCGTGCTCCTCACCGCGGCGCGTGAGCGGCTGCTCGCGCTCGGCCTCGCCGGATCCGTGATCGAACGGCTGGCGGCCGGCGCGGAGCCGGTCCGCCAGGTCGTGTACCGCGCGCCGCGTGATGGAGTCGTCGCCGCGCTCGCGGTGCGCGCGGGCGGCATGGTCGAGCCCGGCGTCGCGGCCGTCGTCATCGCCGCCGACGACCCGTTGTGGGTCGTCGCGGCGATTCCGGAGCGGCAGGCGGTGCTCGTGGGTCCAGGCACCATGGCCGGCGTGCGCGTGGCCGCGCTGCCGGGTGAGGAGTTCGAGGCTCGCGTGCTCGAGCTGCTGCCGGAGCTGGATCCGGCGACGCGCACCGTCCCGGCCCGGCTGCGGCTCGCCAATCCCACCGGACAGTTCGCCGCCGGCATGCTCGCCGAGGTCACGTTCGCGGCAGTGGGCGAGGGTCACGCGCTGTTCGTGCCGCAGGAGGCAGTGATTCGCACCGGCGGCGGGGCGCGCGTGCTGGTGGCGCTGGGTGGCGGGCGCTTCGCGCCGCGTCCGGTCGTCGCCGGGCACGAAAGCGGCGACGAGGTCGAGATCACGGACGGACTCGACGGCACCGAGCAGGTGGTCGTGTCCGGACAGTTCATGCTGGACTCGGAGTCGCGCGCGCGGGCCGCGCTCGGGCGCTACGCGGAGCCGGATGCCGCTGTCGTGCCGGCCAGTCCGCCGGCCGCCGATCCGCATGCCGGGCACGGGAGCGGGCCGTGATCGCGGCCCTGATCCGCGCGTCACTCACGCATCGCGCGCTGGTGCTGCTCGCCGCCGGGCTGCTGACCGCGGCCGGCTTCCACGCGCTCACGCGACTGCCGGTAGACGCCATTCCGGATCTGTCGGACGTGCAGGTCATCGTGCGGACGCCGTTCCCCGGTCAGGCGCCGCGGATCGTCGAGGATCAGGTCACCTGGCCGCTGGCGACCGCGCTCGGCGCGGTGCCGGGCGCGACCACGGTGCGCGGTTATTCGCTGTTCGGCGAGTCGTTCGTCTATGTGCTGTTCGCCGACCGTACCGATCCGTGGTGGGCGCGCTCGCGGGTGCTCGAATATCTGTCGCAGGCCACCGGGCGGCTGCCCGACGGCGTACGTCCGGCACTCGGCCCGGCCGCGACCGGCGTCGGCTGGATCTTCCAGTACGCGCTCACCGATCGCAGCGGGCGGCACGATCTGGCGCAGCTGCGCAGCCTGCAGGACTGGTTCATGAGGCCGGAGCTGCAGTCCGTGCCGGGCGTGGCCGAAGTCGCCGCGCTGGGCGGCATGGTGCGCCAGTATCAGGTGGTCGCTGACCCGGTGCGGCTGCGCGGTCTCGGTCTCGGCATCGACGAGCTGCGCGCGGCGATCGAGCGCGGCAACCGCGAAACCGGCGGCTCAGTGCTCGAACTGGCCGAGGCCGAATTCATGGTCCGGGCGACGGGCTATCTGCGCGGGCTCGACGACCTGCGGGCGATTCCGCTGCGCAGCGCGGACGGTATCGCCGTTACCGTCGGCGACGTTGCCAGCGTGCGCCTCGGGCCGGAGATGCGGCGTGGCATCGCCGAGCTGGACGGCGACGGCGAGGTGGCCGGCGGCATCGTCGTGATGCAGAGCGGCGCGAATGCCAGGGCCACGATCCGCCTGCTGCGGCAGCGCCTCGCCGAGCTGCGGCATGGTCTGCCCGCAGGCGTGGAGCTGGTCGAGACCTACGACCGCTCGGCGCTGATCGGGCGCGCGATCGACAACCTGCGCGGCAAGCTGCTCGAGGAAATGCTGATCGTGGTCGCGGTGTGCGCGGTGTTCCTGCTGCACTTCCGCTCGAGCCTGGTCATCGTGATCTCGCTGCCGCTCGGCATCCTGGCTGCGTTCCTGGTGATGCTGCTGCAGGGCATCGAAGCCAACCTGATGTCGCTCGGCGGTATCGCAATCGCGATCGGCGCGATGGTGGACGCCGGCATCGTCATGATCGAGAACGTCCACCGCCGCCTCGAACACGCGGAGCCGGATGCGGCCGGACGCCTGCGCCTCGTAGCCGAGGCCTGTGTCGAGGTCGGCCCGGCGCTGTTCTTCTCGCTGCTGGTCGTGGCCCTGTCGTTCCTGCCGGTGTTCGCGCTCGGCGCCCAGGAGGGCCGGCTGTTCGCGCCGCTCGCGTGGACCAAGACCTGGGCGATGGTCGCGGCGGCGCTGCTGTCGGTGACGCTGGTGCCGGTGTTGATCCTGCTGCTGGTGCGCGGACCGGTCCGTGCCGAGCGCGACAATCCGCTCAGCCGCGCGGCGATGGCCGCGTACCGGCCGCTGCTGCTGCTGGCGCTCGATCACCCGTGGCGCGTCGTGGCGGCGGCCGTCGTGCTGCTGGCAGCCACGGCCTGGCCCGCCAGCCGCCTCGGAACCGAGTTCATGCCCGAGCTGTTCGAGGGCGATCTGCTGTACATGCCGACCGCGCCGCCCGGCATTTCGGCCGATGCGGCGCGCGCGCTGCTGCAACAGACCGACCGGCTGATCCGGACCGTGCCGGAAGTCGAGCGGGTCTTCGGCAAGGCCGGACGGGCCGAGACGGCGACCGATCCGGCGCCGTTCGAGATGTTCGAAACGACGATCCGCCTGCGGCCGCGCGCGCAGTGGCGGCCGGGCCTCACGCCGGAAGCACTGCGCGCCGAGCTCGATCGCGCGGTACAGGTACCGGGTCTCGCCAATGTCTGGGTGCCGCCGATTCGCACGCGTATCGACATGCTGGCGACCGGAGTCAAGACTCCGGTCGGAATCCGGATCACCGGCCCCGACCTTGGTGAAATCGAGCGGATCGGGATGCGGCTCGAGGAACTGCTGCGCGGAGTCGGCGGGCTGCGCTCGGTGTACGCCGAGCGGACCGGCACGGGCCGCTATCTCGAGATCGACGTGCGCCGCGCCGCCGCCGCGCGCTGGGGACTCAACATCGCCGACGTGCACGAGGCGATCAGCCTCGCGGTCGGCGGCATGAACGTGACCTGGACGATCGAGGGCCTCGAGCGCTATCCGGTCAACCTGCGCTATCCGCAGGACTGGCGCGATTCGCCGGCGCGGCTGCGCGCGCTGCCACTGATCGCGCCGGGCGGCGAGCAGCTCACGCTGGGCGACGTGGCCGACATCCGGATCACCGGCGGCCCGGCGATGATCCGCAGTGAAAACGCGCGCCCGGCCGGCTGGGTCTTCGTCGACGTGGCCGGTCGCGATCTGGGCTCGTTCGTCGCCGCGGCCCGCGCCCGGGTCGCCGAGCGGTTCGAGCTGCCGGCAGGGTACAGCCTGCACTGGACCGGTCAGTACGAATACTGGCAGCGAGCCGTGGCCCGCCTGCGGCTCGTCGTGCCGTTGACGCTCGGCCTGATCGTGCTGCTGCTGTACCTGAACTTCCGGCGCTTCGGCGAGGTCGCGCTGATCCTCGGCAGCCTGCCGTTCGCGCTGGTCGGCGGCGTCTGGTTGCTGTACGGCCTCGGCTATCACCTGAGCGTCGCGGTCGCGGTCGGATTCATTGCGCTCGCCGGCGTCGCGGCCGAGACCGGCGTGGTGATGCTGCTGTATCTCGACCATGCCTGGCAGCGGCAGTGCGCGGCCGCGGCGGCAGCGGGGCGCGCGCCGGTGGCGGCCGAACTGCGCGCGGCCATCGTCGAGGGTGCATTGCTGCGGCTGCGACCGAAACTGATGACGGCGCTCACCATCGTGCTCGGACTGGTGCCGCTGCTGTGGGGCAGCGGCGCCGGCGCTGAGGTGATGCGCCGCATCGCGGCGCCGATGATCGGCGGCATGGTCAGCGCCACGCTGCTGACGCTGGTAGTGATTCCCGCGCTTTTCCTGCTGTGGCAGCGGCGCGTAATATCCTTGGCCGGGAGGAATCACCGGTGACGCGCACCTACCGCCGCACGCCGCTGCAGGACGGCTTCCGGATGCCGGCCGAGTTCGAGCCGCACGCCGGCACGTGGCTGCTGTGGCCCGAGCGGACCGACACCTGGCGGCTCGGCGCGCAGCCGGCGCAGCGGGCCTTCGCCGCCGTGGCCGC
>VGVB01000086.1 GCA_016882265.1 Gammaproteobacteria bacterium | reverse complement strand
GCGCCGGCGGCGGCGAGCGCGTTCATGACGTTGTGCCGGCCCGCGAGCCGCAGGCGCACCGGCGCCGCGGCGGATCCGGCGACCAGCTCGAAGCGGGTCACGAAGCCGCCCGCCTCGATGGCCGTCGCGATGCCGCGCGCGCTCACCTCGGCCGGCGTGTCGATGCCGAAACCGAGGATCCGTGCGCCGGCCGCCTGCTCACGCCACAGGTCGCCGAACGGGTCATCGACATTGAGAACCGCGCTGCCGCTGCCGCCGAGAGCGGCGAACAGCTCGCCCTCCGCGCGCGCCGCGCCCGCGCGCGAGCCGAAACCCTCGAGGTGCTCTTCGCCGGAATTGGTCACCAGTGCAATCGTCGGGCGCACGAGGCGCGCCAGCGCGGCGACCTCGCCCGGATGATTCGCGCCGATCTCGATCACTGCATGCCGGTGCTGCGGGCCGAGACCGAACAGGGTCAGCGGTACGCCGACCTGGTTGTTGAGATTGCCGCGCGTCGCCAGCACCGGCCCGGCGCCGGCCAGCACGGCGGCCAGCAGTTCCCTGGTCGTGGTCTTGCCGTTGCTACCGGCGACGCCGATCACCGGCAGCTCGAAGCGCGCGCGCCAGGCGGCGGCCAGGGCACCGAGCGCGACCGTCGTATCGGCCACGATCACCTGCGGCAGCGGCGCGTCGCCGGGCCGTTCGACGACCGCGGCCGCGGCGCCGCGCGCGGCGGCCGCAGCGACGAAGTCGTGGCCGTCGAAACGCTCGCCGCGCAACGCGAAGAACAGCTCGCCGGGCCGGAGCGTGCGCGAATCCGTCGCCACGCCGGCGCACTCGACGCTGGCGCCCGCCAGACGGCCGCCGGTGGCCGCGGCAACGAATTGCAGCGGCGCCTTCATGCGCCACCGCCGGCGTAGCGGTGCACGCAGTCACGGTCACTGAACGACCGCAGTTCGCCGCCGATCAACTGGTAATCCTCGTGGCCCTTGCCGGCGATCAGCACGACGTCGTCCGGCGCAGCGGCGGCGAGCGCCGTCGCGATCGCCGCGGCCCGGTCGCGCAGCACGGTCGCGCGCTCCGGCGCCTGCAGACCGGCACGGATCATCGCGACGATCCGTTCCGGATCCTCGCCGCGCGGGTTGTCGTCGGTCAGCAGCACGCGGTCGGCGAGACGCTCGGCCAGCGCGCCCATCGGCGCGCGCTTGCCGGGATCCCGCTCGCCGCCGCAGCCGAACACCACGGTCAGGCGACCGCGCGCGTGACCGCGCGCCGCCGCCAGCGCCGCGGCCAGCGCATCCGGCGTGTGCGCATAGTCGACGATCGCGAGGGCACCGTTCGGAAGCCGGAAGCTCTCCATGCGGCCCGGCGGTGCGCTGCACTGCGCCAGCGCCCCGAGCGCCGCGTCCACGTCGAAGTCCCAGGCCAGCAGCAGCCCGAGCACGATCGCAAGGTTCTCGGCGTTGAAGTGCCCGACCAGCCGCGAGCGCAGGCAGCGCTCGCCGAAGTGGCCGCGCAGCGCCAGCACCAGTCCGGTCGCGGCCGCCGACACGGTCGTGACCTCGATCCGGCGCGGTGCCGCCGGTACCGCGCCCAGCACGGCGACCGCGGTCAGCAGCACGCCTTCCGGCAGGGTCGCGGCGAGGCGCGCGCCGGCGGGATCACCGGTGTTGATCACCGCGTGCGCGAGACCGGGAATCCGGAACAGCCGCGCCTTGGCCGCCGCGTAGCGCTCCAGCGTGCCGTGGTAGTCGAGATGATCGCGGCTCAGGTTGCAGAACGCCGCGGCACGCAGGCGCAGCCCATCGACGCGGCCCTGATCGAGCGCGTGCGAGGAGACTTCGAGCGCGACGTGCGTGGCGCCGGCGCCGGCCAGCGCACGCAGCCGGCGGTGCAGCGTGACGACGTCGGGCGTGGTCAGACCGGTGCCCTCGAGCTGCGGCGGAAAGCCGGCGCCGAGCGTGCCGAAGTAGGCGCCGCGCCGGCCGAGCCGCGTGACCGCCTGCGCCAGCAGCCAGGCGCAGGTCGTCTTGCCGTTGGTGCCGGTGATGCCGGCGACCGCCAGCTCCGCCGACGGCGCGGCGAAACAGCGATCGGCGATCGTGCCGAGCCGCGCGCGCAGGCCGGGTACGGCGACCAGCGGCAGGTCCGGTGCGGACGGCGGCAGCTCACCCTCGCCCGGATCCCACAGCACGGCCGTTGCGCCGCGGGCGCGCGCCTGGGCGACGAAGCGCAGTCCATGCTCGCGCTGCCCGCGCAGCGCGATGAAAGCTTCACCGGGGGCGAGCGTGCGGCCATCGAGCGACAATCCCGTCACCGCGATCGGCGGCGCAGCGGCGATGCCCTCGAGCAGACGCACCAGCGGCACACCGGCAGCGGCGTTCATGGCCGCAGCTCCGTCAGCGTCGCCGGCGCCAGGTGCTCGAGATCGTCCGGCGCTACCGACAGCAGGCGCAGCGCGCCGGCCATCACCGCACCGAACACCGGCGCGGCAACGTCGCCGCCGTAATACAGGCCGCCGCCCGGCTCATCGATCATCACGACCGCGGCGAGGCGCGGGCGGGAGGCCGGCACGACACCGGCGAACACGGCGAGATACCGGTTGGTTGAGTACTTGCCGCCGCTCGCCTTCCACGCGGTGCCGGTCTTGCCGGCGACGCGGTAGCCCGGCACCGCGGCCTTGCGCCCGGTGCCGTCCGGACCGACGACATTCTCGAGCAGGCCGACCAGGTCCCGCGCGACGCGCTCCTCGAGCACACGTTCGGCCGCCGCGCTGCCGCCGGCGCGCCGGAACGTGATCGGCCGGCGCAGGCCGAGCGCGCCGACCGTCGCGTAGGCCTGGGCGAGTTGCAGCGGCGTCACCGACAGGCCGTAGCCGTAGGCCATCGTCGCGATGCCGATCGCGCGCCAGTGCGCGGGACTGGTCAGCAGGCCGGCGGACTCGCCGGGAAAGCCGCTGGCCGAGACCTGACCGAAGCCGAGGCCGCGCAACGTCTCGTGCAACCGTTCCGGTTCCAGCGACAGCGCGATCCGGGCCATGCCGGCGTTGCTCGACCGGGCCAGCACGCGGCGCAGGTCGGCGGCGCCGACCGGGTGCTTGTCGGCGATGGTCTTGATCCCGACCGTCAGCGGCGACGTATCGATCGGCGTGTCCGGCCGGTAGCGGCCGGAGGACAGCGCCGCCGCCAGCACGAACGGTTTGATGCTGGAGCCCGGCTCGAAGATGTCGGTGACCGCGCGGTTGCGATAGCGCGGCACCTCGTACTGCGCGCGGTCGTTCGGGTTGAACGACGGCTGGTTGACCATGGCCAGCACTTCGCCGGTTTCCACGTCGATGACGATCACCGAGCCGGCGCGCGCGTGGTGCTCGCGGATCGCGGCCTTCAGCTCGCGGTAGGCGAGATACTGGATGCGCAGGTCGATGCTGGTCGGCAGGTCCTCGCCGGGGCGCGGCGCGCGGATGTTCTCGACGTGCTGCACGACCTGGCCGCGGCCATCGCGAATCACGCGCTTGCTGCCGTCGAGGCCGGCCAGCGAATGATCGAAGGCGAGTTCGAGTCCCTCCTGACCGGCCTGGTCGAGGTTGGTGAAGCCGAGCACGTGGCCGGTGACCTCGCCATTCGGGTAGTAACGCCGGTACTCGCGCAGCAGGTGCACGCCGGGCAGGCCGAGCGCGCGGATCGCGGCCGCATCGGCCGGATCCATGTGCCGCGCCACGTACAGGAACTGCCGGTCCAGATTGCTGCTGACGCGCTGCGCCAGCCACTGCCGGTCACGCCGCAGGGCCCGGGCCAGGCGGGTGATGTGCTCGCTCGACTGGGCGAATTCCGGCGGATTGACCCACACCGAGTCCACCGGCGAACTCACCGCCAACGGCTCACCGAAGCGGTCGAGGATCGCGCCGCGGTAGGCCGGCACGCGCGCGACGCGCGCGTGGCGCAGGTCGCCCTGCTCGGCGAGGAAGCGCTGTTCCAGCACCTGCAACTGCAGCGCGCGCCCGAGCAGCGCCAGCGCGAACAGCGCCAGCAGTGCGGCGACGATGCGGCTGCGCCGGCGGAACTGCGTGGCATCGAATTCGACGGCCTCGGCGCGCGGTTTCATGGTGCGACGATCCGTACTTCATCGGGCCGCGGCAGCTTCATCTGCAGCTTCTCGCTGGCGACCTGTTCGACGAAACCGTGGTTCGACCAGGCGCTCTGCTCGAGCTGCAGCTGGCCCCATTCGATCTCGAGGCGGTCGCGCTCGCTGACACTCTGCTCGAGCTGCACGAACAGCCCGCGCGCTTCGTGGCGCGCGCGGACCACGCCGAGCGCCGTGGCCAGCAGCGCGAGCCACAGCGCCGGCAGCGCCAGGTACAGCCAGCGCCGGCTCACGCGGCGAGCCTCTCGGCCGCGCGCAGCACGGCACTGCGCGCGCGCGGATTGGCGGCGAT
>VGVB01000085.1 GCA_016882265.1 Gammaproteobacteria bacterium | reverse complement strand
GAAGAGGAAGCGCTCGAAGCGCCGCGCGGCCGCATCGGTCTCGGGATGGCGGACGATGCGCCACAGGGCGTAGAGCGCGAACAGGCTGAAGGGCAGGAAGCGCAGGAGGAAATACAGCGTCGGCCTGGGCAGGTTCTGCCCCGGGTAGCCGCCCTTGCCCATGCCGGTGGCCTGGCCGACCAGTTCCTGGAAGAACAGCTTGTCGATCAGCGGTTGCCCGGCCGAGAGGATGGCCGGCACGAGCCAGCCCAGGACCAGCAGCAGGAAGACGCCGATGCCCGCCCAGTGCGAACCTGCGGGCAGCGGCGTGGCCGCATCGCCGCGCCGTTCCCAGAACCAGGCCAACATGCCCATGGCGGCGAGCGCCAGGCCGAGCGGCCCCTTGATCAGCGTGGCGAGGGCGGCCCAGAACCAGAACGCCGTCCACCCTCGGCCGCGTTCCCAGGCGCGATGGGCGGCGAAGGCGCCGAGGGCGACGGCCAGCGCGAACAGCGCGTCCGTGCGCACGAGCGCGATGTGCTTGGACATCATCGGCGCCAGCACCACGGCGAGGGCGGCGAGCCCGCCCGCCAGTGGGCCGTAGCGCTCGCGCCCGACGCGCAGCACGAGGAGCGCCATGGCCAGCACCGCCAGCATGGACGGCAGGGTCAGCGTCAGGCGGTTGATGCCGCCGATTTCGGCGAAGACGGACGCCACCCAGGTGTGCAGCGGCGGCTTCGACATGATGCGGCCGCGGATGTCCTGCTGCACCAGCCAGTGCCCCTGCCAGACGACATCCATGACGTAGCCGACGTTGCGGTCCTGCGCGTCGGCCTCGAGGTTCGAAGGGCCGGTCAGACGAATGGCGTAGAAGGCCAGCACCAGCACGGCGAGCAGGGCGCTCCAGGCCAGCGTGCCCTTCCCGGCCGACATCAGCGTCCCTTGCGCCAGCGCCAGAGCATGAAGGCGCCCACGCTCAGCACGATGCCGGCGGCAAGGAGCTTGCCCAGGCCTTCGATGGCCTTCTCGTCGACGACGCCGCTGCCGATCAGCACGGCAATGATGCCCTGCGGCAGGTAGCCGATGAAGGTGCCAAGAAGGAAGGCGCGCGGGCTGACCCGGGAGAGCGCCAGGCCGCCGTTGATCATGACGCTGGTGAGCGGCAGCTGGCGGATCATCACCACCGCCTTCACCGAGGAGCGCACGCGGAACGCCTTGCCGACGAAGCGGTGGCTGCCGAAGCGCTGCTGCAGCCAGCCGCGCCCGCCATGCCGCACGGCCGTGAAGGTCAGCCACGAGCCGATCACCGCGCCGACCTGGGCGAGCAGCAGCCCCTGCCAGAAGCCGAAAGCGAGCCCGCCGAGCAGGTAGAAGATCAGCCGCGGCGCGCCCAGCGCCACCAGTGCCACGACGATGAGCACATAGACGAGTTCCGCCCACCAGTCGTCGCCGGCGAGAAAGACGCGCAGCTTATGGATGTCGCGGGTAAGCTCGCCGAGCGGCGTGAAGTAGAAGAGGCAGAAAGCCCCCGCCGCCGCGGCCAGCAGCAGGATCAGGCGGCGCAGTTCCTTGGAGAAACCCAGCGCGACGGATTCCAGCGCGATGTCGTCTTCGGGCCCTTCCGGGAGGTCGCCGCGCTCGCTGCCGGCGTCCCGATCCGGCCGGCTCATCGCCCCTGCCCTTGCTCCGCCCTGCCCTCGGCGCCCTCGACACGCTCGGCCGGCACCGCACGCGCGGAAAACCAGCGCACGCCGAAGCAGTCGCGGATGCCGCGCCAGAGACGGTTGTGCACGCCGTACTTCGACACGCCGCGCAGGCGCGGACGATGGTTCACCGCGGATTCGGCGACCGTGAAGCCCTTGCTGCGCAACAGCGTGGGCATGAAGCGGTGCAGGCCATTGAACACCGGCAGCTCGCGCGTGCAGGCGGCGCGCACGACGCGCACGCCGCAGCCGCTGTCGGTGACGCGGTCGCCCGTCGCCCAGTTGCGGAAGCCGTTGCCAACGCGCGAGGAGAGCTTGCGGATGAAGTTGTCCTGGCGCTTGGCGCGCACGCCGGTGACACAGTCGACGCCGAGCCGGCGCGCTTCGTCGAGCATGTGCGGCAGGTCGGCCGGATCGTTCTGGCCGTCGCCGTCCAGCGTGCCGATCCATTCCCCGCGCGCGGCGCGGAAGCCGGTGCCCACCGCGGCGCTCTGGCCGAAGTTGCGGCGATGGCGCAGGCTGCGCACGACGCCGCCGGTTTCCGAAGTCAGTCGCCGCAGCACGGCGGGGGTGTCGTCGGTGCTGGCGTCGTCCACGAAGATCACCTCGTAGGCCTCTGCCCGGCCCTGGAAGGCGGCCTGGATTTCGCGCACCATCGGCTCGATGTTCTCCGCCTCGTTGTAGACGGGAATCACGATGGAGAAAAACGGGGAGGTCTGCATGGGCTGCCGCGCAAAATATGTGAATGATACAGGAAGAACAGAGGCTTAGAGCGCCACCTCATCGAGCAATCGACCGAAGCGACGGTAGTCCTCCGGCTGCGGCGTGCGCAGCCGGCTCATCAACTGCGCGCCCAACACGCGCGGCAGTAGCCAGGGCCGCCTGCGGCGCATGCGGCGCCAGAAACGCTTGAGACAGCGGCGGAAGTGGCGGCGGATGTCGTCCTCGGCGATGAGGCCGGGATGCTCGGCGAGGAACTTGCCGAAGGAATGGAACTGCGCGCCGAGCATGCGCACGCGCCGGCGCAGGGTGTTGCCGGGATGCTTGCGGTAGCTCGCCAGCACCTCCGGCACGCGGGCGATGGCGTAGCGCGCCGACAGGCGCAGCCAGCAGTCGATGTCCTCCAGCGCCAGGTTGCGGTCGAAGCCGCCGACGGCGAGGAAGGCGTCGCGGCGCAGGGTGACGGTCGGGTTGATGATGAAATTGTCGCCGAGAAAGAGGACGCGCCAAGCCTCGCGGTCCGGCCCCGGCGCCGGGCGCGGCTTCTGCCGGCGGCGGGCGGCGGGCTGGCCGTGCTGGTCGATGGTGTCGGCATCGGCGTGCACCAGCGCCAGGTCGGCGCAGTTCCACTCGTCGATGGCCTGCTGGATGCGCGCGACCTTGTCCGGATGCAGGACGTCGTCGGAGCCGAGCAGGTGCACCCACTCGCCCTGGCAGGCGGCAATCACCGCGTTGGAGGTGGCGCTGACGCCCTGGTTTTCCTGGAGCTCCAGCACGATGCGGCGAAAGCGCGCGCGGCGCGGTTCGAGAAAGCGGCGCGCGACTTCCAGCGTGTCGTCCTGCGAGCCGTCGTCGATCAGCACCAATTCCAGTTCTGGATAGCTCTGCGCGCAGACCGAGGCGAGGCAAGCCTCGATGTAGGCGGCGTGGTTGTAGGCCGGGATGGCGACGCTGACGAGCGGCTGTGTCACTGCTTCTCGGCCAGCAGCATGGTCTGGACGGCAACGAAGGGTTCGAGCAGGCGCGTCGGCATGTACCAGCGCCGGTAGCGCCCCTTCATGTGGCTGCCCCAGGTGCGGACAACCCAGCCGCAGTCGCGCACTGTCTCCTCAAGGCTGCCGCGGGTGAAGAAATGCAGGTGGGTGCGGTCCATGATGCCATCGTCGGCGTAGCGGAACTCGCCCCTGAAGAGCAGCGGCAGAGACACCTTGTAGTGGCGCACGTTCGGCACTGAGAGCATCAGCCGGCAGCCTTTTGCAGTACGCGCCTGCAGCAGCCTCAGGGCAGCCCAGGGATCGGCGAGGTGCTCGAGCACGTCGGCGAGGATCACCAGATCGTAGTGCTCCCAGGGCACTTCCGCCGCCACCGACTCGATGGAGCCTGTCCAGACCTGGCGCAAACGTGTCCCGGCGAGCCGCGCCGCATCGGCGTTCAGTTCGATGCCGTCGCAGGCGCCGACGATGCCATTTCTGAGCAGTCCCGCGCCGAGCATGCCGGAAGCGCAGCCAACGAGCGCCGTACCGAAGGGGCCGTGGGGCCGCATGAAGGCCACCAGTTCCGGCCGCTCGGCGGTGTAGTACTCCGCGATTTCGCTGGAATTCACGCCGACCCTGTGCGGTCACTTGCTGACCAGCACATCCTCCATGATGAGATAACGCAGGTCGGAGCCGAAGAACATGTTCAGCGCGTCGGTCGGCGAGCAGATCATCGGCTCGCCGCGGCGGTTGAGCGAGGTATTGAGCACGACGCCGTTACCGGTGAGCTTCTCCATCTCCTGCATCAGCTCGTAGTAGCGCGGGTTGAACTCGCGGCGCAGCACCTGGGCGCGGGCCGTGCCGTCCTCGTGCACCACTTCCGGCACGCGCGCCTTCCAGCCCTCCACCACCGGGAAGGTGAAGGTCATGAACGGCGCCGGGTGGTCGGAGCCCAGCATCTGCGGGCCGACCGAGTCGAGCATCGAGGGGCAGAATGGCCGCCAGCGCTCGCGGAACTTGATCTGTTCGTTGATGCGGTCGGCCACGCCGGGCACGCTCGGGCAGCCGAGGATGGAGCGCCCGCCGAGCGCGCGCGGGCCGAATTCCATGCGCCCCTGGAACC
>VGVB01000084.1 GCA_016882265.1 Gammaproteobacteria bacterium | reverse complement strand
ATGCACGGGGCACACGCTCGCCGTTCCGCAAAACGTCCCACAACGGACGGTAGTTTTGTAACGCTGCAGGACCAGCGCGGGCTCATCGAGGCCGTGCTCACTGTGGCTAACCTGCCCGGTGCCCCTGCATCGCCTGACCCGATCTACCGGGCGTTCGATCCGTTCGCCGCGGGCGGTGCGGTCATGCGATTGGCCGAGTCCGGCGCCGAAGCGGGCGCGATCCTGTGGCGGGACTTCGCCGGCAATCCGTCCGCCAGGCTCGAGCTCTGGCGGCGTGGGGTTCTCGCCGTGCTGGACGACATCCGCCGGTCACCAGATGGCGCGCGGCGGCGCCATCGCGAGGCCGTTCATGCAGCCATGCGGGCCTGTCGCTGCCGGCTCATCGTCGAGCGGCCCGGCTTCGAGCATGGGCGTCTGACCGGCCGACTGTGCATCGAGGCGAGCGGCTGCCAGGGGATCGAAGTCGCGGCTCTCGCGCTGCTGCTCGATCCGACCGCGCGGATCGGCGGGAAATGGACCTATGGCGCGGCGCTGCGGCGCTGTCCGTATCCGGCCTGCCGGAGGCTCTTCTTCCGTTTTTCCACCAACGGGCGCCCTCGCAACCACGACACGCCTGATTGCAAGAGACTCGACTACAAGCTGAAGCGCGCGCAGCGCGAAGGTTGGTCAACGTGAAAACTGCGGTCTATGCCCGAGTGTCCACGGACCTGCAAAGCCGGTCATCGGTCCCGGATCAATTACGCGAGGCGCGCCAGTTCGCCACCGCGCGCGGCTGGGAGGTCGTCGCCGAGTACCGGGACGACGGCATTACCGGCACCGATGACGAGCGCCCCGGGTTAGCGGCCCTCATGCGTGATGCGGAGGCACGGCAGTTCGAGATCATCGTCGCCGAGAGTGCCGACCGAATCTCGCGTAACGCGTGGCTGCTCCCCCGGCTGTGTGCCGAGCTGTCGTTCCGCGACCAGGCGCTCGTGACCTATGACGGGCGCTATGACTCGCGCCAGTCGAGCGCCGGCCTGCTCGCCGCGGTGCAGGGATTCATCAGCACCGAGGAGCGGGCCCGGCTGGTGCAGCGCACCCGCCGCGGGCTGGCCGGCCGGCACGCCGAGAAGCTCTGCGCCGGTGGCCGGCGCTATGGCTACAGCGCGAGGAAGATCCCCGAGACCGACCCGCGATTCGATCCGCGCAACACGAAGGCCGCTCAGACTGAACTGGTCATCAACGAGCCGGAGGCCTCCGTCGTCCGGCGGATCTTCGCCTGGCGGGCCCGGGGCGAGTCCTGCCGGGCGATCGCCGAGCGGCTGACCGAGGAGCAGATTCTGCCCCCCGGCGCGCACTGGCGCCTCGAAAACCGCCCGCGGCTCGCCTGGCGGGGCTCCGGGGTCCGCGTGATCCTGAGCAATCCTCTGTACAAGGGCGAGTACCGCTGGAACGCGACCGAGCGCCGGAAGATCCCCGGCACCGGCCGGCGCGTGATCCGGAAGCGGCCGTCAACCGAGATTCTGGTCCACCACATGCCCGACCTGGGGATCGTTCCGGCGACCCTGTGGGACCAGGTGAACGGGCGGTTCACCAAACGGGAAGCGCCGCGCAACCGCGGCCGGGCGCCCAAGTTCGTGCTGTCGGGCATCCTGCGCTGCGGCGAATGCGGCTCCCACTACATCATTGCCGGCCGGGACTCCTACCGCTGCAACGGCTGGCATGGAAACCGGAAAGCCTGCGGCAACCGGATGCTGTTCCGCCGGCAGTCGGTCGAGACCGCCGTCGCCGAGGCCCTCAAGCAGCGGGTTCTGGACCCCGCCAGCATCTCCTACGTCGAGCAGGCCGCCCGGCGGATCGTCGAGCAGGCCCTGCGGCGACCGCCGGCCACGGCGCCCCGCCGCTCGGCCGAAGTCGCCCAGCTCGATCAGGAGATCGAGGAGATCCGGGCCCTGCTCCGGGCTGGCCGGGTCCGGCCGGAACTGGTCCAGCCCTCACTCGCCGCCGCCGAGGCCCGCCGGGCCGAGCTGCTCGCCGGTCGGGACCGGCCGAACATGGCGTTACCCGAACGGGTCAGCGTCGCCATCACCAGGCTGGCCGAGCGGATGCGCCGGGAGATCGACCGCCTGGCCCACACGAGTAACCCGATCCAGGCGGCGGCCCTGCGCAATACGATTTCAAGGCTGGTGACCGGCGGGCACATCGTTTTGCACCCTGATCCGGACAGGCCGGTTCTCCGGGCGGAATTCGAAATTGATAACGCCTTGTTTTTCGCGGAAATTCCCTACCGGAGCGGTCTGGCGCCCCGGGCCGGAGTTGAACCGACGACCTACCGCTTAGGAGGCGGTCGCTCTATCCACTGAGCTACCGGGGCGCTGGCGCCATGTTAACCGACGGCCGGCCCACCGCCGGCCGGCCGCCGCCTGCGAACGGTCGCGGCCCGGGAGTCAGACCGCCGGTGCCTCGGCCGCAGGTGCCGGTGCGGCGGGCGGCGACTCGGCCACCGCCGCGTCCACCGCCGTCGTTGCCCGCTCCACCGTCTCGGCCGCGCTGCCGACCATGCGCGTCGCCGCCTTTTCGACCTTGCGGGTTGCGCCGCGCACACCACGCGCCGCGCTGCGGATCGCCGCGCTCGCCTTGCGCTTGGCCGTGCGCACCGTGCGCCGGGTCACGGCCGTCGCCTTGCGTACGCTCTTCTTCGCGGCCTTTGCCGCCTTGCGCGCCTGCTTGCGGACGGTCTTCTTCGTCGCGACCCGCTTCTTCGCCGGCGCTGCGCGGCGAGTCTTGCGGGCCTTCTTCGCGGCTTTGCGCGCCTTCTTCCTGGCTGCCATCTGGAACCCCCCGATCGTTCTGAATCCGATGCGGCGCCACGGCATGCGACGCCTCCTCGTCACGCTAGGGCCGCAGCGTGAGACTGTCAATCGCCATCGAACCGTTGCTCAGCGTCGGCTCGCTCAAGTTCCGCCGATCTTCAGGCAATCGAACAGCACTTCCGGCCCGAACTGCCATTGACAGATTACGAGAGATTATCCAGTCAACACATTGATTGACCGATACAAAAAAGCCAGCGCGAGGCTGGCTTTCCCGGGATTTGGTGGAGCGGAAGGGGATCGAACCCTCGACCTTCGCATTGCGAACGCGACGCTCTCCCAGCTGAGCTACCGCCCCGTTTGCGGGACGGAATTCTAGCGGCACGGAAAAGGGGACGCCTCCCTTTTTTCGGTCAGCCCGAAAAAAGGGAAGCGTCCCCTTTTCTCGTGTACCGTAACGGTCGCCATGAAGATCCGCGACGCGGTGCCCGGGGACCTGGAGTTCATTGCGAGCTGCAACATGGCGCTGGCGGCCGAAACCGAGGACCAGATCCTCGACCGCACGCTGCTGGTGCCCGGCATCCGGGCGCTGTTCCAGAATGCGGCGCGGGGCCGTTATTACATTGCCGAAATCAACGGCCGGCCGGTCGGCCAGTTGCTGACGACCTACGAGTGGAGCGACTGGCGCAACGGTACCTTCCTGTGGATCCAGTCGGTCTATGTGCTGCCGACTCATCGCCGCCACGGCGTGTTCCGCGCGCTGTACCAGCACCTCAGAGAGCAGGCCCGGACCGATACCAGCGTCTGTGGCATCCGGCTGTACGCGGACCGCGGTAACAGCCGGGCACTGGCGGTGTACGAGCGCCTCGGCATGCATCGCTCGAACTACACCCTGCTGGAGGAAGTCTTCCGCGGTCCGGTCTCGCACGCGGAGGCCGGCTGAGATGCTGGCGACCGGGGAACGCGCGCCCGACTTCATGCTGCCGGACCAGGACGGCCGCGAGCAGCGCCTGTCGGAGCTGCTGCAGGGCCGGCCGCTGATCCTGTACTTCTACCCGGCCGACTTCACGCCCGGCTGCACGCGCGAGGCCTGCGACTTCCGCGACCTGCACGCGCAGATCCTCGGCGCCGGCCTGCAGGTGGTCGGCATCAGCCCGCAGGATTCGGCCAGCCACCGGCGTTTCCGTGACCGGCATGCATTGCCGTTCACGCTGCTGTCGGACGTCGACAAGGCGGTGATCCGCGCCTACGACGTCGACGGCCCGCTCGGTATCGGCGTGCGCCGCGCCACCTACCTGCTGGACGGCCGCCGCCGGATCGTGGACGCCGTGCTGGCTGACCTGCGGATCGGCCGCCATCAGGAATTCGTCGAACGCGCGATCGCTACCAGGGCAGGTCAAAGCGCGTAACGGCGGCACGTCCGAAACGCGGCTTCGCGACGATGTAGAGCGTTCCGTACTGGTCTTCACCGATGGGCGGCACCGCACTGCCGCTGAGTCGGCGGACGATTTCCGGCACCGTGTTCGAGTGCCCGACGATCAGCACGCGGCCACCGTGGAACTCCTCCAGTGCTCGCTCCACCGTGGCCTTGATCTCGTCCGACGGCATCACCAGCACCGGGATACTCAGCCGGTTCGCCAGCGGCCGCACCGTCTCCTGGGTCCGGCGGAATTCACTGACGATGATTCCCTGCGGCCGGAACTCGGCTGGCCCGCCGCTGAGCAGGGCGGCCAGCTCCGCCGCATGCGTCTCGCCCTCGAGCGACAGCAGCGGATCGCCCGCCGGGGCCTCGGCCTTTTCCGCGTGGCGCAGCACCAGAATCGTTGTCGTGTCCGCGGCGAGCCACAGCCACGCCAGCGCCGCGATGACGAGCGCCGCGGCGAGACCCGTCAGCCAGACCGGCGCCAGCAGTGGCCGCCGCCGCAGGCTCGCGTATTCTTTGCGCATGCAGGCGATGATACTCCGGCCCTGGGTGATCCTGCTGGCAGCGGGTGGTTCGAGCCGTTACGGCCGGCCCAAACAGCTCGTGCGCCTCGACGGCGAGACGCTGCTGCGCCGCGCCGCCCGCATTGCCACCACCGTGGCGCCGGACCGCACGATCGTCGTGCTCGGTGCGCGTGCCGGCCGCCTGCTGCCACAACTGCGCGGCCTGCCGCTGCGCAGCGTACGGAATCCCCGCTGGCGGGCCGGGCTCGCGACCTCCCTCGCCGCGGGTCTGCGCGCCCTGCCGGGCGATGCCCGCGCGGCACTGGTGCTGCTCGCCGACCAGCCGGCGGTCGCCGCGTCCGATCTCTGCCGTCTGATCAGCACCTGGCGCCGCGCACCGCGCGCGATCGTCGCCGCCACGGCCGGCCACTGGCGCGGCCCGCCGGTCATCCTGCCGCGGCGCTGCTTTGCCGGCC
>VGVB01000083.1 GCA_016882265.1 Gammaproteobacteria bacterium | reverse complement strand
ACCCGCGCCGGTGGCGGGCGGGCGCGTGGTGCAGCGGGTGCCGATGACGCGGCTGCGGGCCCGCATTGCTGAGCGGCTCGTCGCGGCGCGGGGCGCGCAGGCGATGCTGACGACCTTCAACGAGGTCGACATGCAGGCACTGACCGAGCTGCGCACGCGCTACCGCGAGGCGTTCGAGCAGAAGTACGGCGTACGGCTCGGTTTCATGGCGTTCTTCGTCAAGGCCTGCATCGAGGCACTGCGGCGTTTCCCGGTGGTCAACGCGGCCGTCGATGGGAGCGACATTCTGTATCACGAGTATTTCGACATCGGCATCGCCGTCTCGACCGAGCGTGGCCTGCTGGTGCCGGTGCTGCGCGACGCGGAGCAGAAGAGCATGGCCGAGATCGAAGAGGCGGTCGCCGGGTTCGCGGCCCGCGCCCGCGACGGGTCGATCACGATCGAGGAGCTGTCCGGCGGCACGTTCTCGATCACCAACGGCGGCGTATTCGGCTCGCTGCTGTCCACGCCGATCGTGAATGCGCCGCAGAGCGCGATTCTCGGCATGCACAAGGTGCAGCAGCGGCCGGTCGCGGTCGGCGGGCAGGTCGTGATCCGGCCGCTGATGTATGTGGCGCTGAGCTACGATCACCGGATCATCGACGGGCGCGAGGCGGTGCAGTTCCTCGTCGCGGTCAAGGAAGCGCTGGAGGACCCGGCGCGCCTGCTGCTGCAGGTCTGAAGGACTCCCCATGAGCGACAGTTTCGACGTCATCGTCATCGGCGGCGGCCCGGGCGGCTACCCGGCCGCGATCCGTGCGGCGCAGAACGGCCTGACGGTCGCCTGCATCGACGCCTGGCGCAACCGCGACGGCAGCCCGGCCTTCGGCGGTACCTGCCTGAACGCCGGCTGCATTCCATCGAAGGCGCTGCTCGAATCGACCGAGCTGTACCACCGCGCGCGGCACGAGTTCGCCGCCCACGGGCTGCAGGTCGCAGGCCTCGCGGCCGACCTCGCGACCATGCAACAGCGCAAGGCGAACATCGTGCGGCAGAGCACGCAGGGCATCCTCGCGCTGTTCACGGCCGCCGGCGTGACGCCGCTGCAGGGCCGCGGCCGGCTGCTGGCGGGGCGGCAGGTCGAGTTTACCGGCCACGACGGCGCGCAGCGCCTGCTGCAGGCCCGGCACGTGGTGCTGGCGAGCGGCTCCGCGCCGACGCCGCTGCCGGGCGTGCCGTTCGACGGCGCGCGCATCGTGGATTCCTGGGGCGCACTCGAGTTCAGCGAGGTACCGCGCCGGCTGTGCGTGATCGGTGCCGGCGTCATCGGCCTCGAACTCGGCAGCGTCTGGCGGCGGCTCGGCGCCGAGACCGTGGTGCTGGAAGCGCTCGATCAGCTCCTGCCGATGGCCGACGGGCAGGCCGCGAAAGAGGCGGCCCGGCACTTCAAGCGGCTCGGCCTCGACATCCGGCTGGGTGCGAAGGTGACAGCGGCCGACGCCGGCGCCGACGGCGTCACGCTGCGCTACACCGACGGGAACGGTGAGCACTCGGTCGGGGCCGACCGCGTTGTCGTCGCGATCGGCCGGCGGCCGTATACCGAGGGCCTGCTCGGCGCGGATACCGGCGTGCGTCTCGATGCCCGCGGCTGCATCGAGGTGGACGAGCACTGTCACACGACCGCGGCGGAGGTCTGGGCGGTCGGCGACTGCGTGCGCGGGCCGATGCTCGCGCACAAGGCGCGCGAGGAGGGCGTCGCGGTCGCCGACCGCATCGCCGGGCGCTATGCCGAGGTCAATTACCGGACGATCCCCGGGGTGATCTATACCGCGCCCGAGATCGCCTGGGTCGGCCAGACCGAGGAGCAACTGCGCGCCGCGGGCCGCACGCTCAAGACCGGCAGCTTTCCGTTCGCGGCCAGCGGGCGCGCGCGGGCGATGGCAGCGCCGGCCGGCTTCTGCAAGATCATCGCCGATGCCGGGAGCGATGAGATCCTCGGGGTGCACGTGATCGGACCGCTGGCCGGTGAACTGATCGCGGAGGCGGTGCTGGCGATGGAGTACTCGGCCAGCAGTGAGGATCTGCAGCGCACCATCCACGCCCACCCGACGCTGGCCGAGGCGCTGCACGAGGCGGCCCTCGCCGTGGACAAGCGCGCGATCGACGCACTGAACCGCTGAAGCTCAGGCCCGCCGGCGCGCGCTGATGACGCCCGGCAGCGCGGCCAGCCGGGGCAGCAGCCGGGTCAGTTCGTCGAGATTGCCGACCGCGATGCGCAGCGCAAGATCCACGCTGCCGTGCCGCGTGTGCGGCCGCGTGGCCAGCCGCTCGAGCGGGAGACGTGACTCGGCCAGCAGGGTCGTCACGTCGCGCGCCAGACCGGGCCGCTCCATGGCATGAATGACGACCTCGACCGGGAACCGCGCCTGTCCGACCTGGCCCCACTCGACCTGCAGCAGGCGCTGCGGAGCGCGCGCGGCCAGGCGGGCGAGATTGCTGCAGTCGGCACGGTGCGCCGTCACGCCGCGGCCGACGGTCACGTAACCGGTGATCGGCTCCGGTGGCGCGGGGCTGCAGCAGCGCGCATAGGTCGACAGCAGTCCGCCGACTCCGGCGACTTGCACCGCGGGCGCCGGGCGCTGCTGCGGTGCCGCTGCGGGCGCCGGCTGCGCCGTAGCCTTGTTGCGCAGGCAGCGCTGGATCGCGCCGGCGAGCTGCGCGCTGGTCAGGTCACCGGCGCCGAGCGCCAGGTACAGCGCATCGGCATGCTCCTGGCCGAGTTCCTGCAGCAGTTCCGGCAGCGGCAGCGAGTGCCCGGCGCCGGCGCGAGCCAGTTCGTGCTCGAACAGCTCCCGGCCTTCCTGCCGGTTCTGCCCGGCATCGCGCCGCCGGAACCAGGCCCGCACCTTGGCCCGGCTGCGCGGTGAGGCGAGAAAGCCCTGCTGCACGAGCAGCCAGTCGCGGCTCGGCTGCGCGATGCGGCCGGCGATGATCTCGACGACCTCGCCGTTCTGCAGCCGGTGATCGAGCGGCACGATGTGAGCGTTGACCCGGGCGCCGCGGCAGCGGTGACCGAGCTCGGTGTGGACCTGGTAGGCGAAGTCGAGCGGCGTCGAGCCGGCTGGCAGGTCCACGACCTCGCCGCGCGGCGTCAGCGCGTAGACCCGGTCGCCGAACAGGTCGGCGCGTACCCGGCCGAGGAAGTCGCCGTCGCTCTCGCCCTCGGCGCGTGGCGCCAGCAGCTCGCGCAGCCACTGGATCTTCTGCTCCCAGGCGGCGTCGCGGCCGCGGCCCTCCTTGTAGCGCCAGTGCGCCGCGACGCCGAGCTCGGCCTGTTCGTGCATCTCGCGGGTGCGGATCTGGACCTCGAGCGGCTGGCCGCCGGGGCCGATCACCGCGGTGTGCAGCGAGCGGTACAGGTTGTCCTTCGGTGTCGCGATGTAGTCGTCGAACTCGCCGGGAACGTACGGCCAGCGGCCGTGCACGGCACCGAGTGCGGCATAGCAGTCGGCGACCGAGCCGGTGACGATGCGCAGCGCGCGGATGTCGAAGACCTGTGCAAAGGCGAGGTTCTTGCGCTGCATCTTGCGCCAGATGCTGAAGATGTGTTTCGGCCGGCCAATGACTTCGGCCGCGACGCCGGCGCGCGCCAGCTCGGCCCGGACCTCGGCGATGGCCTCGTCGATGTAACGTTCGCGGTCGGCGCGGCGCTCATTGAGCTGGGTGGCGATGCGCCGGTAGGCGGCCGGCTCGAGGTAGCGGAAGGCGAGATCCTCGAGTTCCCACTTGAGCTGGCCGATGCCGAGGCGGTTGGCCAGCGGCGCGTAAATCTCGCGCGTCTCCCAGGCCAGGCGCAGCCGCTGCGGCTCGTCGAGTTCGCGCGCATGCCGGATCCGGCGCAACTGCGCGGCGAGGCGCGCGAGCACCAGCCGCGGGTCGGTGACGATCGCGAGCAGCATCCGGCGCAGCGCATCGGCCTGCGCCGCGGACAGCGGGCGGTCGGGCGACCAGCGGGCGCCAGACTGGAAGTCGCCGAGCTGGCCGAGCTGGCGGGCCAGGCGCACCGGTCCGTCGCCGAACGTGGCCGCAGCGGTCGCATCCGGCAACAGGCCGGCGGCCAGCAGCGGCTGCAGCAGGGTGCCAGCCACGATCTCGCGTTCGGCTTCGAGCGCGGCCACGATCGCGGCCGTTTCGCGCCCGAGCGCCAGCGCGTCCTGCCACGCCGGCGAGCGGTCGTCGTGGTGCGCCAGCGTGGTCACCAGCTCGTCGAGCAGGGCCACACTGGCGGCCGGCGCGGCAGTGGTCGTCTTCATGGCGCGGCGCGTGCCGGGGCGTGAGGATTGCCGGTATCATAGCGCGAGCGGGCGCGGTTCCCGTTGGAACGGCGGCGGACGATCAGGCGGACGGCCACTGCAACGCAACAGCAGCAACACGGCGACGGTGCGGATCCTGGGGCTCGACCCGGGCTCGCGCGTCACCGGCTTCGGCGTGATCGACAGCGGTCCGGCCGGCCCGCACTACGTCGCCAGCGGCTGCATCCGGGTCGGCAATGGCGAGATCGCCGCCCGCCTGCTGGCGATTCATCGCGAGGTCGGCGAACTCGTCCGCCGGTACGTTCCGCGTGAAGTCGCCATCGAGCGCGTGTTCATGCACCGCAACCCGGACAGCGCGCTGAAACTCGGCCAGGCCCGCGGTGCGGCGCTGTGCGGCGCCTGCCACGACGGGCTGGAAGTCTTCGAGTACGCCCCGCGGGCGGTCAAACTCGCGGTCACCGGTCACGGTGGCGCCGACAAGCCGCAGGTCCAGCACATGATCCGGCGCCTGCTCGGCGTGCAGGGCCGCATCGGCAGCGATGCCGCCGATGCGCTGGCGATCGCGCTGTGTCATGCCCAGCACCGCGGGCGGGCGGCGCTGCGCGCCGGGCGGGCCGCGTGATCGGTTTCCTGCGCGGGCGGCTGGTACGCCGGCGGCCGCCGGCGCTGCTCGTGGACGTCGGCGGCGTCGGCTACGAGCTCGAGGCGCCGATGTCGACGTTCTACCGGCTGGCCGAACCGGGCAGCGAGATCGAGCTGCACACACATCTGGTCGTACGCGAGGACGCGCACCTGCTGTTCGGCTTCGCGACCGAGGAGGAGCGGCGGCTGTTCCGCGAGCTGCTGCGGGTCAGCGGCGTCGGGCCGAAGATCGCCCTGGCGCTGCTGTCGGGCATCGAGGTCGGCGCGTTCCTGCGCTGTATCGAGGTGGAGGACGTCGCCACGCTGGTGCGCATCCCGGGCGTCGGCCGGCGTACCGCCGAGCGCCTCGTGGTCGAGCTGCGCGACCGCCTCGGCCAGCC
>VGVB01000082.1 GCA_016882265.1 Gammaproteobacteria bacterium | reverse complement strand
CGACCGACAAGGTGTGCCTGACCGAGGGCGGCAAGGCGCTCGAGCTCGCCGTCAAGGACGCCGACAACCCGAACCCGACCAACCCGGCGCTGGCGGTGCACGCGCTGTCTGGCGGCGGCGAGCAGGCATGGGTGGCGTGGCAGAGCGACGCGGCGCAGGCGGTCGAGTCGGGCGGGTGGGTGATCAAGAACAGCGCCGGCGCACGGCTGCGGCTGTTGGGGCTGCCGCCGCAGGTCGCGGCGGTGGGGAAGAAGGCGCCCCCGGAAGTGGTGACGCTGCCGACGGCGGCGCTGTTTGGCGCGAGCAAGACGGTGATTCAGGCGTTCCCGGTCTTCGCGGCCGACGCGCAGGAGGGCAAGCAGGTGTGGCTCGGGTGGCTGGAGGCCGACCCGGCGAATCCGGACGCCGGCAAGCAGTGCCTGGCCGCCGGCGGTCAGGGCGGGGTGCCGCGGGTGGCTCGGGTCGACGCCGGGCTGAAGGCGGGCAAGGTCGAGGTGGCGGGGGAGGTTTGCAGCAAGCCGGCCACCACGAACGGGCCGCTGTTCCTGACCCAGGGCTTCGCGGTGCTCGACGGCGCGCCGGCCGACGTCACCGCGGCGGACAAGCGCCCGTTCCTGACCTTCCGCCCGCAGGGAGCGAGCTTGTCCGAGTGGACCCCTGCGATGCTGCTGAAGGCCAAGCCGGTCGGCGACGGGACGGCGGCGACGCAGCTCACGTCGCCATTCGCGCAGGTCCACCCGGTGGTGGTGGACTACGGCGCGCTGGCGGCGAGCGCGGCGGAGCGGTATCTGGCGTTGGCGCTGACGCAGAAGTCCGGCGCTTTTGGGCTGTGGGGCTACACGATCACAGACAAGGGGGTCGACAACGAGCCATTGGCGTGGACGTCGCACCCAGCGGTGAAAGGCATGTTCAGCGGCGTCACGGCGGTGTGCGGGCTCGACGCGGCGCTCGCGCCCGACGGCGAGGTCGGAATCGCCGTGGTGCTGCGCAAGGGCGGTCAGGACGTGGTGGCGTTGCTGACGCGCGGGCTGACGGGGGCGACGGTGGCGGAGGTGGTGAAGGTGCAGGCCAGCAAGGGCGGGGGCGACTGTCGTCTCGGCTACGCCGGGGCGCGCATCGCCCACGGGCCGTCGACGTGGCTCGTGACGACCTACCTCACCGCGTCGCTTGCCGCGCCCGACGGCGGCGAGGTCGAGGCCTACCACGGCACGACCCCGACGCCTCTGAAGCTCGGCCCGGTGTCGGCCGCGACCACGGACTCGACCGCCCAGCTCGCACCAACGAACGCGCTCGCCTGGCGGGGGTTGGCGCGGCCGGTCGCCGGGACCAAGACGGCGACCATTGTCGTCGAAGCGATGGGGGTCGACGGCAAGCGACGCGTCCTGTTCTGGACCTGGAAACCCTGACCTTCGCGCCGCCGGCCAGCCGCGCCCCTGTGAGCGTCGGCGCCCTCACTCGACCCGCTCGATCCAAACCTTCTTGCCGTCGAACACGATCCCCCACTGGGCGATCTCCCCCGCGCCGCGCTCGCGCAGCGCCGCCGCGTAGTCGCGCTGCCGCAATTGCTCGCGGGCCGCGGCGAGGGCCTCCTTGGCCGCCTTGACGGACTTGTTGCTGGGCACCTTGAGCTCCAGCACAGCGCCGCGGTCTCCTGGCCGGCGCAGGCATTCGATCCACCATTTGTTCAAGTGCGGAACATCACGACGGATGGCAGATCGAGGTCGCCGCGCCGGCGGCGGCACGCGAACCGGCCCGCAAGGGTCGCCCGCACCCGGCCGCGGCGTTCGCCTCATCGGCCGGGTGCGGAGGTGCGGGGACGGCGGCCGGTGTTGTCGCGGGGACGCGACCGGGCGGGCGGTCCGAGCGCCGCCCGCACCATCCGCGCAGGGTCCCCGCGGCCTCAACCTCCGCATGCGTCGCAGCCCCGGCGGGGGCATGCGCCCGAAAACCGGCCTGCGCGCGCCTGGTGCCCGTGCCGTGCGCGCCGGGGCTCGGTTCCGAAACAGGGGTCGGTGCCCGAGCCGCCGGCCACCGGTCGTGGTCGCCGTGTGGCGTAATTCCATGGACTTGAACAAATGGTGGATCCGTTCAGAGGCGATCCTCGCGCGGGGCAGGCGGGCGCGGTTCCGAAGCTGGGGGTCGGGTGACCGCAGCCGCCGCCGACCACGCGCGGCAGTCGTCCGACGTGATTCCATGGACTTGAACAAATGGTGGATCCATCCAAAGGCGCCGGTCAGCCCTCCCGACGGGCGCTTTCGCCTCGCGCAGAAGCCGGGCACCGGCCAGGGCGCGGTCCTTTGCGTGGCGACCGCTCGCCGGCACGCCCGTCTCCGTGAGATCCCATGGACGTGAACAATTGGTGGATCCATCCAAAGGCGCCGGTCGGCCCCCGGCAGCCGCCGTCGCCTCGCGCAGAAGCCGGACACCGGCCAGGGCGCGGCCCTTGGCGTCGCGACCGCTCGCCGGCACGTCCGTCTGTGGGTTTCACGTGATTCCATGGACTTGAACAAATGGTGGATCCGTTCAAAGGCGATCCTCGCCCGGGGCAGGCGGGCGCGGTTCCGAGGCCGGGGGTCGGTGCCCGAGCCGCCGCCGACCACGCGCGGCAGTCGTCCGACGTGATTCCATGGACTTGAACAAATGGTGGATCCGCCGCCAACACCCCTGAATCCGATCCGCGCCGGGCCCACCGCCGCCGAATTGCGTTGCCATCCACCCGCGCGCATACTCGGCGGCGCAGACGCCCACCACGTCGATCGAGGAGCCCCCGTGTTGCAGCCGCCGCGCCCCACCGCCGCCCGATTCGCCATGGTTCTTGCGACCGCCGTCGCGGCGACCGCCGCCGGGTGTGCAGACGACCGAGCGCCGGCAGGCGCGGCTGCCTCCGGCGCGGACGCGATCGCCGATGGCGCCGCTCGCGGCGACGCCACCTCCGCAGACGTGCCCCCATCCGGCCCCGCCTGCACCACCACCCTCGACTGCGAGAAGCTCGTCAACACCGGGCAATTCCCGCCAAAGCCGCTTGCGCCGTGCGCGACGGCGGTGTGCAGCGCCGGCGTATGCCAGGTCACCGTCCGCGCCGAGGGCGCGCCGTGCGAGAACGGCGACGGCATCGCGTGCACGATGGGCACCTGCACGGCAGGCGGCACCTGCGAGGCCAAGCCCCAGATCGCCGCGGGGTTCTGCTTCATCGCTGGCCAGTGCGTCGCCGCCGGCACTTCCAATCCGGCGAACCCCTGCCAATGGTGCAACGCCAGCGCGGCGGCGGCGGCGTGGAGCGCGGCGGCGGCGACGGCGACCTGCGCCGACGACGGCCAGCCGTGCACCCAGGACCTGTGCGACGGCAAGGGCGCGTGCGTCCACGGCGCGCTGCACGCCGGCTGGTGCCAGGTCGATGGCGCGTGCGTCGCCGAGGCCGGCGCGAACCCGAACAACCCGTGCCAGGTGTGCGCGCCGAGCTCCGCGACCAAGGCGTGGTCGGCCGCCGCCAAGGGAGCGCCGTGCGCGTTCGACGAGCTGCCGTGCACCGCCGACGCCTGCGACGGCGCCGGATCGTGCGCGGCGTCGCCCGTCGCCGACGGCACGGCGTGCGCGGCCGGCGCGGCGTGCCTCGTCGGCCTGTGCGAAAAAGGCGTGTGCCAGAACAAGGGCCCGGCCAAGGGCAGCTGCTACGTCAGCGCCGACAAGGTCTGCGCCAGCGACGGCCAGCCATCGGCCGGCAACCCGTGCATGGTGTGCAACGTCGCCAAGAGCCAGACCGAGTGGGTGGCGGCGGCGGCGGCGGCGACCTGCACCTCCGACAACGTGACGTGCACGGTCGACGCCTGCGACGGCGCGGGCACCTGCCAGCACACGCCGTCGGTGGCGACCTGCGGCGACAAGAACAGCGCGTGTTCATACGCGTTCTGCGACGCCAAGGTGTCGTGCGTCGCCAAGCCAAAGGACGCGACGGTGGTGTGCGACGGCGCCGACGGCATCGCATGCACGGTCGAGCACTGCGACGGCGCCGGGGCGTGCCCGGCGGTGGGAACGCCGACCAACGGGATGTGCAACGACCAGGTCGCGTGCACGGCCGACGCCTGCCAGCCCGGCAAGGGCTGCGTGTTCACTCCGCAGCCGGCGGCATGCGCCGACAGCAACGCATGCACGGCCGACGAGTGCGACGCCAAGAAGGGCTGCAGCCACCCGAACCTGAGCGACGGGACGGCGTGCGCGATCGACAACTACGACTGCACGGTCGACACCTGCGTCGCCGGCACATGCACGGCCGAGATCAAGCCGGCGTGGTGCGTCATCGACAGCCAGTGCTGGAAGGAAGGCGACACGACGGCGGGCGGGTGCTCGAAGTGCATCGCGGCGCTGTCGAACACCTTCTGGCAGTGGCCGAAGGCGGACTCGCCGTGCGCGAGCGACGGCGTCCCGTGCACGACCGACGTCTGCGACGGCCAGGGCGCGTGCACCCACCCGGTGCCGGCGGGAGCGTGCGACGACGGCAAGCCGTGCACGGCGGACGTGTGCGACACCAAGGTGGTGAAGGGCTGCGTGATCACCGACGCGTGCCCGTGGGGCCACGCCTGCGACGCGACCGACAAGGTGTGCCTGACCGAGGGCGGCAAGGCGCTCGAGCTCGCCGTCAAGGACGCCGACAACCCGAACCCGACCAACCCGGCGCTGGCGGTGCACGCGCTGTCTGGCGGCGGCGAGCAGGCGTGGGTGGCGTGGCAGAGCGACGCGGCACAGGCGGTCGAGTCGGGCGGGTGGGTGATCAAGAACAGCGCCGGCGCGCGGCTGCGGCTGCTGGGGCTGGCGCCGCAGGTCGCGGCGGTGGGGAAGAAGGCGGCACCGGAGGTGGTGACGCTGCCGACGGCGGCGCTGTTTGGCGCGAGCAAGACGGTGATTCAGGCGTTCCCGGTCTTCGCGGCCGACGCGAAGGAGGGCAAGCAGGTGTGGCTCGGGTGGCTGGAGGCCGACCCGGCGAATCAAGACGCCGGCAAGCAGTGCCTGGCCGCCGGCGGTCAGGGCGGGGTGCCGCGGGTGGCGCGGGTCGACGCCGGGGTGAAGGCGGGCAAGGTCGAGGTGGCGGGGGAGGTTTGCAGCAAGGTCCCAAGCCTGGGACCGCTGTTCCTGACCCAGGGCTTCGCGGTGCTCGACGGCGCTCCGGCCGACGTCGCTGCGGTGGAGAAGCGCCCGTTCCTGACCTTCCGCGCGCAGGGAACGGACCTGTCGACGTGGTCCACCGCGATGCTGCTGAAGGCCAAGCCGGTCGGCGACGGGACGGCGGCGACGCAGCTCGGCAGCCTGTCGCCATTCGCGCAG
>VGVB01000081.1 GCA_016882265.1 Gammaproteobacteria bacterium | reverse complement strand
AATCGGCCCACGCCAGACCGCGTCCACCTGCCCGCAATCGCCCGGCCCCATGCCCACCGCGCCCCAAGAACACCACCGCCCCCAGGTCTCCCTGGGGGCGGCAGCGTTCACCCTTCTCGCCGGCCCACCCTTAGGGCGTACACCCCGGCAAGTTCACGTGCACGCAGGTCTTGTTGCTCAGGTTGCAACTATCCGCCGTGCACTTGTTGTTGTCGTTGCAATCCGCGGCGGCGCAGCATGGCGATCGCGCGGTCGCCGGAGGATCCGGCGGGGCGCAAAGCCGGTTTCGGCCGGCGCGGCCCCGGGGCCAACCTTGTTTGCGGTTCCTTCTATCACCCCCAACTTGTCAAGCGCAGTCGCGGTCGGAATTTTCGCCAGTTTTTCATCCGTGACTCAACTTGCCTGACCCGGGGTCCCGCCCGCTCACGCTCGTTTGTTCCGTCGCGCCGCCCGTCCACTTTGCCGTGTTTCGCCGCTTGCGAGCCGTTCGGTGCCAATCGCCACCCGTCCCAGTCGTTCCGGTTCCGTTTAGGCCCGCCCATCGAGGGCAGAGCGACCTTCTATCCGGCGCGGCCCGTGAAGACCGCAACCACAATGCTGTTTGCGCGATGCGCTGGATGGAACCGGACGAAACGGAGCCCAATCTATTCTGGCAGTCGCCGAGGCGACCAAGGAACCGCACGGGTCTCCGTTCCGGCCGGAAGGGTGGGCGGCTTGGCGACCGCCGGCCGGCGCGAAAGCACGCGGTCGCCAGCGAGTCCTGCAGGTCGAGGTCGCGCGGCCAGGCTCGGACGGCGCGCTCGGCCGTCTTCAATTCGGCGCGCGCGTCGTCCTGCCGCGACGCCAGGCCGATGCGGGCGCGCAGCCAATCTGCCTCGGGCGGCTCGGCGCGGGCGATCTGGAGGTCGAGCCACTCCGCCGCGTCGTCGCCGTGGCCGGAGTGCTCGAGGGCCGCAGCGAACGCGAGCGCGCTACAGGCGGGCTCGCCTCGCGTGGACGGCAGCGCTTGCCAGCACGCGTTCAGCACCGCGGCGCCGCGCGCCTCCTCTCCCAACGCCACCATCGCCGCGGCGGCGCGCTCCGCCTGGCGGACCCACACCCAGCGGTCGGCTGTCGCAGCGGGGGGCTGTGGCGTGTGGACGGCCTGCCAGGCGGCGAGCGCCGGTCGCAGGTGGCCGTGGGCGATGTCGCGCTGGCCGTGACGCCAGAGCGCGACGCCGAGGTCGATGCGCGACGCGAGGTCCACGCCGGCAGCGAGCGTAGGGTCGGCCAGGGCGGCGAGCGCGGCGTCGGCGCTGGGCCGATCGGCGACCCGCAGGCGCTCATCGAGGTCGCGCAGCAGCCGCCCGACCTTGGGCGAGCCGGCGTCGCCGTCGCCCTCGGCGCACGACCACCGGATCGCGCCCGCCGCGACTGCGAGGCGCGCTGCGAAGGCGGTCTCGACCTCGACCGCGCCGTCTGGACAGGTCGCCGTCGTGGCGGCTGCCGCCAGCGCCGCACCTCCGAACGAGGCGGCATCGACGGCGCCGTGGCGCTGGCAGGGCGAGGCGAGATGCGCAACCAGGTTGCCGGCACGGACCCCGCCGGTCGCCGCCGCCTCGTGGCGGACGAGCCACACCCACGGGTCGCCGTGGCCTTGCCAGGCGACGATCAGGCGATCGCGCTGCACGGCGATGTCGCCCGCGCGCAGGCCGGCTGGCGCGGCGGGCCCCGGCTCGAATGCGGCCTGAATCGCTGCCTCCTGGCCGGACGGGAGGGAGGGGGCGGCACACGCCGCCGCCAGGGCATGGTCGGGCCACACAGCGACCCCCACCGCCACGACCCACATCAAGCGCATGTCGCTCCGTAGGCGCTCTGGCGCCCGGTGGCGGCGAGTATAGCGCAACTCTGCCCAAGCAACGTCCGCCGCAGGTCCGCGACTGGTTGTCGGCGGCCCTTGACGGAGGGACGCGCGCCACCTACGTTCCACCCCAAGCGGGGCCGTTCTGTCGGCACGCGGG
Source organism: Gammaproteobacteria bacterium (assembly GCA_016882265.1). Classification (GTDB taxonomy): domain Bacteria; phylum Pseudomonadota; class Gammaproteobacteria; order Steroidobacterales; family Steroidobacteraceae; genus SCUD01. The sequence continues at coordinate 3,339 of VGVB01000081.1, read as the reverse complement.
TGGGCGGATGGGTGTCGGCAGGGCCACTTCGGTGCCAGGGCGCAGGTTCGGTTGGCTGTTGGCCGCCGTCGTCTGGCTGTTGGCAGCCGTGGTGATCGATGGGATCTCGCCGCCCGCGCCCGCCGCGGCGGAGGCCGACGCTCCGCCCATCGACGCCCAGCCCGTTGGCGCCCCCTCCGACGCCGGCGGCGACGACGAAGAGCGCCTGCCGATCGCCGGCGGCCATGTCGCCATCCCCGACACCCCCCTGGCGTCGCGCCGCGGCCACACCTGTCGCGGTGACGACTGCGCGCCGCCGCCTTCGCCGCAGCGCGATCGTCTGCTGCGACCTCCCCGCGCGACCACGGCCTGAGGGCCTGTGAGGCGACCGATTCCACAGGCTCACCGCGGCGGCGCTGGCTCGCGGCGCCCGCGCGCCTGAGCCCGGCGAAGTTCACCTCGCCGAGCTCACGGCACGGCGCTCCGGGGCAGTCGAGCTGAGGGTGGATTCGGCCCATCCGCGACCCAAAGGGCCTGCGAATCGACCGGTTCGCAGGTCGTGCAAGGCCGCGGCCGAGGCTGCGGGAGGCCATCTCCCGCAGGTGTGGACCGCCGACCCAGGCAAGACCCGCTCACAGGTTGGTGCACGGCCCGGAGCCGTGGCAGACCACCGTCCGCCGCGCCTGCCGCGCAACCAGCGCGCTGCCCGGCCGGCAGGACGGCCGCTGCGCTGCGCCCGAGCGCCGCCCCGCCCCAACTTTGCTCCCCGCGTCACGCCGGCGCCACGCCGGGTCGCGGGCAAGGAGTCGCATGTCTCAGCATTTGCTCCGGTGGGCCGCGGACGTCCGCGCCAGCATTGTCGTCTTCCTCGTCGCGGTTCCCTTGTGCCTCGGCATCGCGCTCGGCTCGGGCGCTCCGCTCGCGGGCGGCGTGGTCGCCGGGATCGTCGGCGGCATCGTCGTCGGCGCGCTGTCCGGCTCGGCGCTGTCGGTGTCGGGACCGGCCGCCGGGCTGACCGCCATCGTCGCCGCCGCGATCCTGGCCGTCGGATCCTGGCCAGCGTTCCTCGCCGCCGTCGTCGTCGCCGGGCTCCTGCAGATCGCCGCCGGCCTGCTTCGGCTGGGGTCGGTCGCCGACTTCGTCCCCAACGCGGTGATCCGCGGCATGCTCGCGGCGATCGGCGTTCTGCTCATCCTCAAGCAGCTCCCCCACCTCGTCGGCTACGACGTCGACTTCGAGGGCGACTTCGCCCTCGTCCAACCGGACGGTGGCAACACCTTCGGCGCCCTCGGCCGGGCGTTCGGCGCGGTCACGCCTCCGGCGGCGGTGGCGGGCCTCGTCGCGATCGCGCTGCTGTGGCTGTGGGAGCGGCCCGCGCTCAAGCGGATCGCCGCGCTCGCCGCTGTGCCCGGCCCCTTGGTCGGCGTGGTCGCCGCGGTCGGCGTCAGCCAGGCCCTGGGCCAACTCGGGCCGAACTGGCGCCTCGCGTCCGAGCACCTCGTCCAGCTGCCGGTGGTCGACGGGCCGCTGGGGTTCTACGGCCACCTGGCGGCCCCAGCGTTCGATCGGCTCGCCGATGGCGTGGTCTGGAAGACTGCGGTGACGATCGCGATCGTCGCCAGCCTCGAGACCTTGCTCAGCGTCGCGGCGGTCGACAAGCTCGACCCGCTCAACCGGGTCACACCGCCCAACCGCGAGTTGGTCGCACAGGGAGTCGGCAACACCGTGTCGGGCCTGCTCGGCGGGCTGCCGATGACGAGCGTGATCGTGCGCAGCTCGGCCAACCTCAACGCGGGGGCTCGCTCCAACGCGTCCACCATCTTGCACGGCGCGCTGCTGCTGATCGCGGCGCTGTTCGCGGCCCGCTGGCTCAACCTCATTCCGCTCTCGGCGCTCGCGGCGATCCTCGTCTTCACCGGCTACAAGCTGGCCAAGGTCGAGATCTTCCGCGAGCTGTGGGCCCAGGGTCGCGAGCAGTTCATCCCGTTCGTGCTGACGATCCTGGCGATCCTCGCCACCGACCTGCTGGTCGGCATCGGGGTCGGCATCGCGATCGGCGTCGCCTTCCACATCCACAGCAACTTCAGCACGGCCTTGATGCTCGTCCACGACGGCAACCACTACCTGTTGCGCCTGCGCAAGGACATCTCGTTCTTCGTCAAGCCGGCGCTGCGGCGGACCCTCGAGACGATTCCACCGCACTCGTACCTGCTCATCGACCTGTCGCGCGCCGACCTCATCGATCGCGACATCGTCGACGTCATCAACGAGTTCGCCCACCACGTCCGCGTCAAGAACATCCGGGTCGAGCTGCGCAGAAACCCTGCGCGCGCGTCGCACCAGGCCCTGCACTTCGACCTACCGGTCCAAGACGATCAGCCGGCGCCGCCGGCGGAGGTGACCCCATGAATTCGTACCAGAAGCTCCTTCTCTCCAACAGGGCGTGGGCGGCGGAGCAGATCGTCGACGATCCCGACTATTTCGCCCGCCTCGCGCGCATCCAGCGGCCAGAGTTCCTGTGGATCGGCTGCAGCGACAGCCGCGTGCCGGAGAATCAGATCACCGGCACCCTGCCGGGGGAGATGTTCGTCCACCGCAACATCGCCAACCTCGTCGTCAACACCGACCTCAACCTGCTCACCGTCCTCGAATATGCGGTGGTCTACCTCGAGGTCAGGCACATCATCGTGTGCGGCCACTACGGCTGCGGCGGAGTCCGCGCCGCGATGTCTCGCCACAGCTTCGGCCTCATCGACGCCTGGCTGCGCAACATCAAGGACGTCTACCGCCTCCACGAGGGGGAGTTCGCCGCCATCGGCGACGACGACGCGCGCTGCAGCCGGCTGGTCGAGCGCTCCGTGATGGAGCAGGTGCTCAACCTGTCGAAGACGACCGTCATCCAGCGCGCGTGGCAGGGGCACCAGAGGCCGCACCTGCACGGCTGGGTCTACGGCCTCGGCGACGGCCTGCTGCGCCCGCTGTGCGATGTCAAGCCGGGCGGCGAGATCTCCGAGATCTACCGCTACGACGATCTGTAAGCACCGGAACGCGTGACGGCGCCCGGCGAGGCCCGGTCGCGCCGACCCTCACGCCGGCGTGTCACGAACGGCGTGCGCGCCGGCGCGCGTCGAGGATGCAGGGGCAGCGGTGCTGGCGACGCCGTGCAGGGCCCGTGCAGAGCCGTGCCTGTCGCGGTCTATCGGGCGCTGGAGCGGGTGGCGTCGCTGCTGGCCCGCCGGGCGCGGGGTGGCCCTGGCGACGGCCCGAGGTGCACACATGTTCCTACTGGGCGCTTGAACCGAAGCCGAATTCGCCCCATCCGGCGAGGGATAGGAACCCCAAAGGCACTCCGCCCCGAAG
>VGVB01000080.1 GCA_016882265.1 Gammaproteobacteria bacterium | reverse complement strand
CCGGCGCAGCGGGCCTTCGCCGCCGTGGCCGCGGCGATCGCGGCCGTCGAGCCGGTGACCGTCGGCGTTTCGGCGCGGCAGTTCGCCAACGCGCGCGCGCGATTGCCCGCCGCGGTCCGGGTGATCGAAATGTCGTCCAACGATGCCTGGATGCGGGACGTCGGCCCGACCTTCGTCGTCGATGCGCGCGGGCGGCGGCGCGGCGTTGACTGGGTGTTCAATGCCTGGGGCGGGATCGAGGGTGGCCTGTACTTCCCGTGGGACCGCGATGACCAGGTCGCGGCCAAGGTCCTGCAGATCGAGAACAGCGGCCGTTATCGCGCGCCGTTCGTGCTGGAAGGCGGCGCGATTCACGTGGACGGGCAGGGCACGCTGCTGACGACCGAGCAATGCCTGCTGAACCCGAACCGCAATCCGCAGCTGTCGCGGGTCGCGCTCGAGCTGCTGCTGCAGCGTTACCTCGGCATCGAGCAGGTGATCTGGCTCGGCGCCGGCGTGTTCAACGACGAGACCGATGGCCACGTCGATAATCTCTGCTGCTTCATCCGGCCCGGCGAGGTCGTGCTGCACTGGTGCGAGGACCGCGCCGATCCCCAGTACGAGATCTCGCGCGATGCCTGGGAGCGGCTGCACGCGGTGCGCGACGCGCGCGGGCGGCCGTTGACCGTGCATCGCCTGCCGATGCCGGGGCCGCTGTACATGACGGCGGCCGAGGCGGCCGGTCTCGATGCCGCCGGTTCGGACCGCCCGCGCCGGGCCGGCGACCGGCTGGCGGCCTCGTACGTCAATTTCTACTGCGCGAATGGCCGCGTGCTGATGCCGCTGCTCGACCCGCGCACCGATCGGCGGGCCCGGGCTGCGCTGGCCCGGCTGTTACCGCGCCGCGAAATCGTCGGCATTCCGGCCCGCGAGATTCTGCTGGGCGGCGGCAACATCCACTGCATCACGCAGCAGGTCCCGCGGCCGCGGCACCGTGTTATGAAGCCATAACGACCCGGCCTTTCCGGCCGCAGTGCACCGTTCCGTAGGATCTTCCGGTACCGCAGGGCCGGAGGTCCGGGATGTCGGGCGCCAGTGCACCAGTGCCGCTACCGCAGCAGCCGCTCGATTCCGCGCGGTATGAGCTGCTGCTGCGCCTGGTCGACGGTCTGGATGCCAGCGCGTTGCACTGGCTGTCCGGTTTCGCCGCCGGCCTGGCCGCGGCGCGCCAGCCGGCATTGGCGCCGGCACCGGTCGCCGCGCCCGAGCAGGCGCCACTCGCGACGATCGTGCATGGCTCGCAGACCGGCAACGGCCGCCGGATCGCTGAAGGACTGGCGGAGCGACTGCAGGCGCAGGGCCTGGCCGTACGCTTGCTGCGGGCCGGCGAATATCCGCTGCGCGAGCTGGCGCGCGAGCGCCGCCTGTTCGTCGTTATCAGCACGCACGGTGACGGCGAGCCGCCGGACGACGCGCGGGCCTTCGTCGACTACCTGAGCGGGCGTCGCGCGCCGCGGCTCGAGTCGCTGGAATTTGCCGTACTGGCGCTCGGCGATTCGAGCTATCCGCGCTTCTGTGCGACCGGCCGGCTGGTGGACGAGCGCCTCGCTGAACTCGGCGCGCGACGACTGTTCCCGCGCAGCGACTGCGACGTGGATTTCGAGGCGCCGGCCGCGGCCTGGGGCGAACAGGTGGGCGCGGCGCTCGAACAGGCGCGACCGGCGCTGGCGCCCGCGCGGGTGATGCCGCTGTTTGCGGTGACGAAGCCACCGGCCTGGAGCCGGGAACGGCCGTTCGCGGCCGAGGTGCTGGCGAACCAGCGGATCACAGTCGGCGGCGATGTCCGCGACGTCCGCCACCTCGAGCTGTCGCTGGCCGATGCTGGCATCGAATACGAGCCCGGCGATGCGCTGGGCATCGTGGCCAGCAACCCGCCGCGGATCGTGGCGGCGGTACTGGAGGCCGCGGGCCTGGACGGGTCCGCGGTCGTCGAACGCGATGGCCGGCAGCGCGCGCTCGCCGACTGGCTGGGCGACGGCCTCGAGATCACCCGCCTGACGCGGCCGCTGCTCAGTGCGGTCGCCGCGCGCAGCGGCAGTGCCGAGCTCGCCGAGCTGCTGGCGCCGGGCCGCGAGGCGGCGCTGCGCGCGCTGCTGGAGCGCAGCCAGCTCATCGACCTGCTGCGGCGCTATCCGGCGAACTGGGCAGCGCCGGCGCTGGTCGCCGCGCTGCGCCCGCTGGCGCCGCGCTTGTACTCGATCGCCTCGAGCCGCCGGGAAGTCGGCGACGAAGTACACCTGACGGTGGCGCGCCTCGACGGCGCCACCGACGGCAGCAACCGCCCCGGCGCCGCGTCCGAGTTCCTGGCGACCCGGGCCGAGGGTGAGACGGTGCCGGTGTATCTCGAGCCGAACCCGCGCTTCCGGCTGCCGGCCGACGGCAGCCGCGACGTGCTCATGATCGGGCCCGGGACCGGCGCCGCGCCGTTTCGCGCCTTCGTGCAGGAGCGCGGCGCCACCGGCGCCAGCGGCCGCAACTGGCTGGTCTTCGGCGCGCGCCACTTCCAGCGCGACTTCCTCTACCAGCTCGAGTGGCAGCAGGCGCTGCGGCGCGGCGTGCTCGATCGCATCGACCTGGCGTTCTCGCGCGACGGCGAGCAGCGGGTCTACGTGCAGCACCGGCTCGAGCAGGCCGGGGCCGAGGTCCATGACTGGATCGAGGGCGGCGCGTACCTGTACGTCTGCGGCGACGCCGCGCACATGGCGCCCGACGTGCACGCGGCGCTGGCCGCGATTCTGGCGCGCCACGGCGGCTGCAGCGCCGAGCAGGCGCAGGAGCGGCTCGAGCGGCTGGTCAGCGAGGGCCGTTACGTCCGGGATGTGTACTGATGGCCGCGCGCGAACCCTCCGCCGTCGAGCGCATCAAAGCCGCCAGCCGCGGCCTGCGCGGCACGATCGTCAGCAGTCTGGCCGACCCGGTGACCGGTGCGCTGGCCGACGACGACCGCCAGTTGATCAAGTTCCACGGCAGCTACCAGCAGGACGACCGCGACCAGCGCGAGGAGCGCCGGCGCGCGAAGCTGGAGCCGGCGTACAGCTTCATGCTCCGCACGCGCCTGCCGGGCGGCGTGTGCACGCCGGCGCAGTGGCTGGCCCTCGATGCACTCGCCGGCCGTTATGGCAACGGTACGCTGCGCATCACGACCCGCCAGTCGTTCCAGCTTCACGGCATCCTCAAGTCGGCGCTGAAACCGACCATCGCGGCGCTGAACGCCGCGCTGGTGGATACGATCTCGGCCTGCGGCGACGTCAACCGCAATGTGATCGCGAGCCCGAACCCGCTGGAATCGGCGCTGCATGCCGAGGTGTACGAGTGGGCGGTCCGCCTGTCCGCGCAGCTTCGCCCGCGCTCGCGCGCCTATTACGAGCTGTGGCTGGACGGCGAGCGGCTGGCCGGCGAGGCGGAGCCCGAACCGCTGTACGGCCCGACGTACCTGCCGCGCAAGTTCAAGGTCGCGATCGCGGTTCCGCCGCTGAACGACGTCGACGTGTTCAGCAACGACCTCGGTTTCATCGCGATCGCCGAGCAGGGCAGGCTGGCCGGCTTCAACCTGCTGGCCGGCGGCGGGCTCGGTGCGACGCACGGCGATCCGGCGACCTGGCCGCGGCTCGCCGACCCGTACGGATTTCTGACGCCGGATCAGCTTCCGGCCGTCGCCGAGAACGTGGTCGCGATCCAGCGCGACTATGGCGATCGCAGCGACCGTAACCATGCGCGGCTCAAGTACACGATCGCCGACCGCGGCAGCGACTGGTTCCGGGGCGAACTGGAACGGCGCCTCGGCCAGACGCTGTCGCCAGCGCGTCCGTACCGGTTCACGCACAGCGGTGACCGCTTCGGCTGGATCGAGGGCCACGACGGGCGCTGGCACCTGACGCTGCGCATCGAATCCGGCCGGGTCGCCGACACCGGCGAGCGGCGGCTGCGCACCGGTCTCGCCCGCATCGCGGCGATCCACCGCGGTCACTTCCGCCTGACGCCGAACCAGAACCTGATCGTCGCCGCGGTCGCGCCGGAGGATCGCTGGCGCATCGATGCGCTGGTCGCGGGTTACGGTCTCGACAGCTTCCGGCGCACGACTCCGGTCGCACGCGATGCGCTGGCCTGCGTCGCGCTGCCGACCTGCCCGCTGGCGATGGCCGAGGCGGAGCGTTATCTGCCGGCGGCGACCGCGCGACTCGAGGCGCTGCTGCGCCGGCACGGCGTCGCCGGGGAACCGCTGCTGTTCCGGATCAGCGGCTGCCCGAATGGCTGCTCGCGACCGGTGCTGGCGGAAATCGCGCTGGTCGGCAAGGCGCCCGGCCGCTACAACCTGCAGCTTGGCGGGGCGCGCAACGGCGAGCGCCTGAATGTGTTGTATCGCGAGAACATCGACGAGGATGGCTTCATCGCGGCGGTCGAGCCGCTGATTGCGGCCTGGGCCCGGCAGCGAGAACCGGGCGAGGCCTTCGGTGACTTCCTGCACCGTAGCGGGCTGGTCGGCGCTCCGGCCGGCGCGGTCGCCAGAGGGCCGTGATGGTCACGCAGCAGCTTGCGCGGCCAGCCTGGCCGGCACCGGATCTGGCCGCGCTCAACGCGGAGCTGGCGCGGCTGCCGGCGCCGGAGCGGGTGGCGCTCGCGCTCGAGCGTCTGCCCGGCGCGTTCGTGCTGTCGTCGAGCTTCGGCGCGCAGGCGGCCGTATCGCTGCATCTGGTCACGCGGCTGCTGCCGCGGATTCCGGTCATCGTGATCGATACCGGCTACCTGTTCCCGGAGACCTACCGGTTCATCGACGAGCTGGCCTCGCGCCTGTCGCTCAATCTGCACATCGCCCGCAGCCTCGAGTCGCCGGCCTGGCTCGAGGCGCGGCACGGGCGACTGTGGGAGCAGGGCCGCGACGGCATCGAGCACTACAACCGGCTGCACAAGGTCGAGCCGATGGAGCGCGCGTTGCGCGAGCTGCAGGCCGGGACCTGGTTCGCCGGCCTGCGTCGCGACCAGGCGCTGTCGCGGGCCGGAATCGAACCGGTGCAGCAGACCGGCGGCGGCCGTTACAAGGTGCACCCGATCTTCGACTGGACCGATCTGGACGTCTACCGTTACCTGCGGCAGCATGACCTGCCCTATCACCCGCTGTGGGAGCGCGGTTACGTGTCGATCGGCGACTGGCATACCACGCGTCCGCTCGCCGAGGCCGGTGACGATCCGGAGGCGACGCGGTTCTTCGGCCTGAAGCGCGAGTGCGGACTGCACGAGACCGACGGTTCCGGCATCTGACGCCGCCATGCGCTACCTGCCCGTGTGCCTCGACCTGCTGGACGCGCCAGCGCTGGTCGCCGGCGGCGGCGCCGTCGCCGCGCGCCGGGTCGATCTGCTGCGGCGCGCCGGGGCGCGCAT
>VGVB01000079.1 GCA_016882265.1 Gammaproteobacteria bacterium | reverse complement strand
ACCGCCGCCAGCATCGGCTGCGACGACGCAAAGATCAGGTAGCCGAGAATGCTGACGGCGAACCAGCCGACGTAGGGCCGGACATAGGTCAGCAGGCGGAAATACAGGCTGAGGCTGGAAGTGACGCTGGCGTGCGTTTCGGGAGCGTGCATGAGGCGGCGCCGCGCGGCGAAAGGATGGCGGCATTCTAGCATGGGGGGAGGGCTCCATCGGGCTGGTAAAATGGGCGCCTTCAACACGCCGGACGGCTGTGCCTTGCAGACCCTGGAACACGACGACTATCTCGCCCTGCGCGCCGGCGCCGAAGTGATCGAGCGCGATCGCCATGGCGACAAGGTGCTGCGCCTCGCCGACGGCAGCTACCTCAAGCTGTTCCGCCGCAAGCGGCTGATCTCCTCCGCGGCGTGGTATCCCTACGCGCAGCGCTTCGCCGACAATGCCCTGGCGCTGGCGGAGCGCGGCATCCCCTGCCCCGTCGTCCTCGCCGTTCATCGCATTCCCGGCATCCGCCGCGAAGCGGTGCGCTACCGGCCGCTGGAAGGCCGCACGCTGCGACAGCTGATCCGCGAGGGCAGCGAACCGCCGAGGCTGCGGGAACGGCTGGGGGGATTCGTCGCGCTTCTGCATGCGAAAGGCGTCTATTTCCGCTCCCTGCATCTGGGCAACATCGTCCTCACCCCCGCCGGCGAGCTCGGCCTGATCGACATCGCCGACCTGCGTGCCGGAAAGCGACCCATCCCGGCCCACCGCCGCAGACGCAACCTGCAACACATGTTGCGCGACGCACAGGACCGCGCCTGGCTGCAGGCCAACACGGTTTTCGACTCGGCCTACCACCAGGCCCTGGAAGCGCAGCCGCGATGAGGCAGGAAGAAGCCGGCTTCCGCCCTGACATCAACGGCCTGCGCGCCGTGGCAGTGATCGCCGTGGTGCTGTTCCATTTCCGCGTGGCCGGCTTCGGCGGCGGCTTCGTCGGCGTGGACGTCTTCTTCGTCATCTCCGGCTACCTGATGACGCGCATCATCCTCGGCCCGCTCGCCGCGGCGCGCTTCTCGGTGTTCGGCTTCTACCTGGCGCGGGCGCGCCGCATCTTCCCGGCGCTGGCGGCGCTGTGCGCGCTGCTCCTGCTCTTCGGCTGGTTCGCCCTCTCGCCGATGGACTACAAGCTGCTCGCCAAGCACGCCGGCGCCAGCCTGCTGTTCTTCTCCAACCAGGTGTACTGGAAGGAATCGGGCTACTTCGACGCCGACGCGCACGAAAAGTGGCTGCTGCACACCTGGTCGCTCTCCGTCGAGTGGCAGTTCTACCTGCTCTACCCGCTGCTGATCGTCGCCGCGCACCGCCTCTTCCGCCAGCCGGGCGGCGTCGCCGGCGCGCTGTGGGCGGTGTTCCTTGCCTCGCTCGCCTGGTCGGCCTGGCTGGCCTTCGCCAACCCGGCCAAGGCCTTCTTCCTGCTGCCGACGCGCGCCTGGGAGATGCTCGCCGGCGGGCTGATCTTTGTGCACCAGGGCGCCTGCAATCGCCTGGCGCGCGGACACCGCTGGCTGGAGCCGGCCGGCCTCGCCGCCATCCTCACGGCCAGCCTGATCTACACCGCCGATACGCCCTGGCCGGGCCTGGCCGCGCTGCTGCCGGTGGCCGGCGCCATGTTGGTGATCCTCGACAGCTCCGGCCGGACGCGGCTTCTCGGCGGCGTCGCCATGCAGGGCATCGGGCGCTGGTCGTACTCGATATACCTCTGGCACTGGCCCGTCGTGGTGTGGCTGCATCAAAGTCAGTCGCCGAGGAACGGCGCCTGGATCGCCGCCTGCATGGCTGTGTCGATCCTGCTCGGCTGGATTTCCTTCCGCCTGGTCGAGGTGCCGGCCCGCCGCTTCGTCAGCCGATTCCGCGTCGCGCCGGCGCTGGTCGTCTGCGCGACGATGGTGCTCCTGCCCTTTGCCGCTGCAGCGCTTTTCCACTACAACACCGACCGCCTGACCCAGCTGCGCTTCCGCGATCACCCGCGCCTCGCCGACGTCAGGGCGCTCGAACTCTTTCAGGCACGCTACTTCAGCGAACTCTACAAGCCACTTTACCGGAAGGAGGTCTGCTTCCTCAAACCGGAGCAATCCCACGCGGCTTTCGCGCCGGAATGCACGGGGCAACAGGGTGGAATCGTGCTGTGGGGCGATTCCCATGCTGCTCACCTGTGGCACGGGCTGAAGATGAATGCCCAGCCGGGCACAGTCACGCAATCGACGGCCTCCGGCTGCCCGCCCCTGCTCAACGAAACCTTCGCCAAGCGGCCGCACTGCCCCGCCATCAACGACTGGGTGTTGCGCACGATAAGAGAAACACGGCCGAGCATCGTGATTCTTGCCGGATCATGGGTGAAGAACGATGAACAGGTCATCCGCCGCGGCCTGACGGCAACCCTTTCCAGGCTGCAGACCGATTCGCGCTCGCAGCCGCGCATCGTCCTGGTCGGCAGCGTACCAGCCTGGCGCCGGCCCCTGCCGAGACTGCTGGCCAGCGACTTCCTGGTCGGCGACGAACAGGCCCGCTCTCGCAACGGGCTGGACAAGGACATGCATGGCCGCGACGCGCTGATCCAGGAGCTCGCAAGCGGCCGCGCGGAGTTTTTTTCGCCGATTTCTGCCACTTGCAACGACGATGGCTGCCTGCGCTACCTCGTCAGGGACGGCGAACGCGTTCCCTTCGCCTTCGATTACGGCCACCTGATCGAGGAAAGCTCGGTGATGGTGGTGGATGCGCTGTTCCGGCAACTGGGCGAAACCCCGTCATCTAAGACCGTGGCAAAGCCATGAGCGTTCGGCTGCTCTTCGTATCCAAGGGCGAGGATTCCGCGTCGACGCGCTACCGGGCGCTGCAGTTCTTCCCGCTGTGGCGGAAAGCCGGCTTCGAGCCGGCGCACGTCACCGCCTCCGGCGGCTTCCGCGCCACGCTGGACATGCTGCGACAGGCACGGCGGGCCGACGTGGTGATCGTGCTGCGCAAGACCTTCCCCGCCGCCCTGCTCTGGCTACTGCGGCGGGCGTCGCGCCGCCTCGTCTTCGATTTCGACGACGCCATCTTCTGCAACACCGACGGCACGCCCTCCCGCACGCGCATGACGCGCTTCGCGGCGATGGCGCGGGCCTGCGACCACGTCCTCGCCGGGAACGCCTTCCTCGCCGGCCACGCCGCCGCCTTCAGCCCTGCGGTGACGCTGGTCCCCACCTGCCTCGACGCGGCGCGCTACCGCGTCGTGGCGGACAAGCCGGCCGATTCGCTGGACCTGGTGTGGATCGGCAGCCACTCGACGCGCAAGTACCTGGCGGAAGCGATGCCCTGGCTGGCCGCGGCGGCGCGGCGCCTGCCGCAGCTGCGCCTGAAGATCGTCGCCGACTTCGACCTGCCCGGCTGCGGCGTGACGACGCTGCCGGTGGTCTGGCGCGCAGAGTCGGAGGCGCAGGAACTGGCCGCCTCGCACATCGGCATCGCGCCGATGCGCGACGACGACTGGAGTCGCGGGAAATGCGCTCTCAAGGTGCTGCAGTACATGGCGGCCGGCCTGCCGGTGGTGTCGTCGAAGGCCGGCGCCAATGCCGAGGTAATCGCTGACGGCGAGCATGGCTTTCTGGCCGCGACCTCGGAGGAATGGGGGGAGCGCATCGCTCAACTCGCCGGGGATGCCGAACTGCGGCGGCGCATGGGCGAGGCCGGCCGGCGTCGCGTGGAGACTGACTATTCCATCGAGGCGGTATTCGAGCGACTGCAGCCTGTTATCACCGGGCTCGGTTAGGGCTGCGCAGGCACGGCAACAATTACCGTGTCGCCGGCCTTGTTGGCGAAGCGTTGCACGGGTTTCAGGCGGAGCTCCTCCAGCCACTTCTCGGCTCCTGTATCCTTGCGCGGCGCCTCTATCGCAACCATATCGACGCGTCCGCTGGCCAGCGCCTGCGCCAGAGCCGGACGGTCCAGGCTGGCGGCCTGGGAAGCCGGCCAGCCGGCGTAGTAGGCGAGGCGCGCATTGTCGACGCCGACGCGCGCCGCATCGTGCGCGTTGGCGCCCAGCCAGCGGCCGGCCTCGACGATGTGCGTCTTGCGCGGCGTAAAGGAAATGACGTTCGCCGCCATGGTCAGCAACGCCAGCGCCACTATCAGCGCCTTCCAGCGCGGGAAGCGCTCCATCAGCAGCGCGAGACCGGCAGCGGCGACCGGCACCGCCAGCAGGTTGAGCAGGCTGACGTAGCGCCCGACGAGGAAGAACTGATGCGTGACGAAGGCCGCCAGCACCAGCACATAGGCGAGGAAGGCCCAGGGCAGCGGCTGCCAGCGCGATAGGACTGTCCGCAGGGGTTGGGCAACGAAGGCGTAGGCCAGCGGCACGACGAACACGCCGGCCATCTTTAGGAACTTCATGGGAATCACCGACAGCAATCCGATGAACAGGATATAGCCGGCCTCCTCGCGCGAATACTTGGACGGAAACACGTACTCCGACATCCTGCCTGCCGCTTCGCCGATGATTTGCAGCGTGCGCAGCGGATTGGCGGCATCGAGGTAATAAATCATGCGGCCCGGTGCGGCAATCACCCCCGTCAAGAAGAGAATTACCGCAAGCAACGCACCGACGAGCGGCACGCACCCCATCATGAGCACGCGCTGCCTGCGCTGTCCCGTTGGCGCGCCAAACGCCTGCCACAGCATCAGCGCCGGATAAAAGGCGACCGCCTCGAGGCGGAACAGGGCGGCGATACCGAGGGCCAGCTGGCAGACAATGGCTTCGCGCCAGCGGCCCGAGGCCTCCCATCGCATCGCCAGCCAGAAAGCCAGCATGCAGAAGAACCAGAAACCGTATTCGCGCAGCAGCTCGTTGCGGTAGCCGTTATAGGCCGGCATGGCGAGCACGACGAGGCAGGCAACCCAGGCGGCCTCCGGCTGGCGCCTGCGCACGATGGCGACGAGCAGACTGCAGGCGCCAGCCAGGAGGAAAGCATTGAGCAGATGCCCGGTGGTTTCCGGCGCCAACCCCATCGCAGCGGACAGACCGGCCATCAGCAGGGAGAGGAACTGCCAGTCGATGCCCCCGCGCTGCAGGGCAAACCCATGCTCGAGCATAGCCTGCGCCACCTCGACGTAGAGGATGCCGTCGCGGTTGATCAGAGCACCGTCCAGGGCAATCCACGACAGCAGAAGGCTGCTAATGAACGCCGTACCTACCGGACCGGGCGATCTCACCCACGCCATCCAATGCGCCATCATTGTCTCCTCAGTGCATCGACCGCCGGCGCTGTGGTGGCGTACAGGATCACAGAAGTCTTGTCGCCGCTCTCTGGCGGCCAGCGGAACACTTCTTTCATTGCCGGTCCATCGGGGCCAAAAAGCCTCGGAAAATCCCTGGGTGATTCCACCGCCAGCAAAACCGGCTCCGGACCGGCCAACAGTCGCAACGCCTCCTCCTGCCCAATCCAGGTCCTGAAGGTGCCCAGGCCGAGCTGCAGCGTCACCGGCGTATCGAGATGGTGGAGTCGGCCGACGTCCAGTCCGCTTGCCTTCAGCGCCTTGGCTGCACGTTCGGCCGCCATCGTGTAGCGCACCTCCTCGCTTTTTCGCTCCGCCTTGACATGGTACGTCCACCACGCGCCGCCGAGAAAGAAAAAAGTCAGTCCCGCCAGCACGGCGCCGATCCGGCGCAGGCCGACGCGGCCGGCGAGGCGCGCCATCTCGCGGCCGGCGAGCAGC
>VGVB01000078.1 GCA_016882265.1 Gammaproteobacteria bacterium | reverse complement strand
GGCCGCGCCGGAGATCGCCGCGCGGCTGGAGCGCCGGCTCAGCGGTGTCGATGCGCGGCTGCTGCCGCGTGCCGCGTGGATCGCGCGGCTCGGCGCGCTGGAACTGGCCGCGGGTCGCGCCGTCGATGCCGCTGCGGCGCTGCCGCGCTATGTCCGCAACAATGTCATCATGCCCCGGCGATGAGGCCGCACACTGCCAGCGCGGACATGGCGGGGAAGACCATTCTGGTCGTGGACGACGAGCAGTCGATCCGCGATCTGGTCGCCTTCGGCCTGCGCCGCAGCGGTTTCGCGGTGGAGCTGGCCGCGGATGCGCTGGCTGCGCGGACGCTGCTGGCTAGCCGGCGTCCGGACCTGCTGCTGGTCGACTGGATGCTGCCGGATACCAGCGGCCTCGAGCTGACCCGGCAACTGCGGCGCGATCCGGCGACCCGTGATCTGCCGGTCATCCTGCTGACTGCGCGCGCCGGCGAGCAGGACAAGGTGAACGGCCTCGAGGGCGGGGCCGACGATTACATCACCAAGCCGTTCTCGGCGCGTGAGCTGGTCGCGCGGATCCAGGCGGTGCTGCGGCGCAGCAGCCCCGCTGGCGCCGATGGTCTGGTTGCGGTCGGCGAACTGACCCTCGATGAGGCGGCGCACCGCATCACGGCGAGCGGCCAGCCGCTCGCGCTGGGTCCGACCGAGTACCGCCTGCTGGTGTTCTTCATGACCCATGCGGACCGCGTCTGGTCCCGCGCGCAGTTACTGGACCGGGTCTGGGGCGGCGACGTCTACGTCGATGAGCGCACCGTGGATGTCCACATTCGCCGCCTGCGCCAGGCTCTCGAGCCCTCCGGCTGCGACCGCTTCGTGCAGACGGTGCGCGGGGCGGGCTACCGGTTTTCGAGGCGGGAGGCCTGATTGCTGTCACCCGTGTGGTCCTTCGCGCTCGCCCGGCTGGTGCTCGCGCTTGCGGTGGCCGTGGCGCTCGGGCTGCTGTTCGGCCACGTGGCGCTGTGGCTGGTCGTGGTGCTGGGCGGTGCCCTCGGCTGGCAGTTCGCCAGCCTGTACCGGCTGCAGCACTGGCTGCGCTTCCGCTCGCAGGAAGATCCGCCCGACCTTGGCGGTGTGTGGGGCGATGTCGTCGCACTGGTCGGACGCCTCTACCGCAGCAAGAAGTTTCACCGGCGGCGGACGCTGGTACTGCTGCGGGAATTCCGCCGGTTCGCTGCCGTACTGCCGGACGGCGTCGTGCTGCTGACCGTCCGGCACGAGATCCGCTGGTTCAATCCGGCGGCCGCGCGGCTGCTCGAACTGCGCCGCAAGCTGGACTTTGGCGCGCCGATCACGAACCTGGTCCGTGACCCGGCGCTGGCGCGGTATCTGGAATGCGCGGGCGCCGGCCCGGGTATCGTCGTGCGCGTGCAGCGGGAGGGTGCGGAACGCTGCCTCGCGCTGGCGCTGGTCGAGGCCGGCGCCTGGCGATTGCTGCTGGTGCGCGACGTGAGCCGCGAGACCGCCCTGCTCGAGATGCGCAAGGACTTCATCGCCAACGCCTCGCACGAACTGCGTTCGCCGCTGACCGTCATCGCCGGCTATGTCGAGGCGCTGCAGGACGAGCCGGACCTCGACGACGAGTGGCGGGCGCCGCTCGCCGACATGCGCCGCCAGGCGGAGCGCATGCGCCGGATCGTCGAGGACCTGCTCGAGCTGTCGCGGCTCGAGGCCGGCGGCGAGGAAGCGTCGTTCGATCCGGTCGACATGCCGGCGCTGCTGGAACAGCTCGTGCGGGATGCCGGCAGCCGGCGGCCCGACGGGCCGCGGCTGCAGACCGAGATCTCGGCCGGCTGCGGTCTGCTCGGCAACGCGCCGGAGCTGCAGTCGATTGCGGCCAACCTGCTGGCGAACGCGCTCCAGTACACGCCCGCCGGCGGCACGGTGACGGTCCGCTGGTCCGGCGATGCCGGCGGCGCCTGCCTCGCGGTGGCCGATACCGGCATCGGCATTGCCGCGCAGCACCTGCCGCGGCTGACCGAGCGGTTCTACCGTGTCGACAAGGGCCGTTCGCGCGACAGCGGCGGCTCGGGCCTCGGGCTCGCGATTGTCAGGCACGCGGTGCAGCGCCACGGCGGGCGCCTGGAGATCGTGAGCGTCGAGGGCCAGGGCTCCACCTTCACCGTGCACTTCCCGGCGCGCCGGTTGCAGCAATTCTGTAACAATCCGTAACTACAGTACGCGCCAACCCCGGACACGGGACTGGAGGTGCAGCGTGTACAGAAGGACCCTGATCGCGGCCGTCGCGGCCGTGGCGCTGGTGCCCGCGGCCGGCGCGCAGTCAGCGCGCGACTACATCAACATCGTCGGCTCGTCGACGGTGTTCCCATTCACGGCGACAGCGGCCGAGCAGTTCGGTCGCGCGACGTCGTTCCGGACGCCGAAGGTCGAGAGTACCGGCACCGGCGGCGGCATGAAGCTGTTCTGCGCCGGCGTTGGTGTGGCTCATCCGGATGTCACCAATGCCTCGCGGCGCATCAAGGCCTCGGAACTTGCCGACTGCCGCAGGAACGGCGTCGCCGATGTCCTCGAGATCCGGATCGGCTTCGACGGCCTGGTCATTGCCAGCGCCAGGAAGGCGCCGCGCTATCAGTTGACCCGCCGGGACCTCTTCCTCGCGCTGGCCCGGCAGGTGCCGGACCCGGCCGCGCCCGAGCGCCTGGTCGCGAATCCGAACCGGACCTGGCGGCAGGTGAACCCGGCGCTGCCCGACGTGGTGATCGAAGTGCTCGGCCCGCCGCCGACCTCCGGCACCCGCGATTCATTCCTCGAGCAGGCGATGGAGCCGGGCTGCAACAGCTTCGCCTGGCTGAAGGCGCTGCAGGACGTCGATGAGCGGCGCTACAAGCAGGTCTGCACGTCGCTGCGCGAGGACGGGGCGTTCGTCGAGGCCGGCGAGAACGACAACCTGATCGTGCAGAAGCTGGCCGCCAATTCGCGCGCGCTCGGCATCTTCGGCTACAGCTTCCTCGACCAGAACCGCGGCACGCTGCAGGGATCGCTGGTCGAGGGGGTCGCGCCAGAGTTCGCAACCATTGCCGACGGGCGCTATCCGATCGCGCGGGCGATGTACGTCTATGTCAAGAAGGCGCACGTCGGCGTGATCCCCGGGTTGCGCGAATTCATCGCCGAGTACACCAGCGAGAAGGCGCTGGGCGATGAGGGCTACCTCGCCGACAAAGGGCTGGTGCCGGCGCCGGCGGCGGCGCGCGAAGCGACCCGCCGCGAGGCGCAGGCGCTGGTGGTACTGCGGAACCTGTGAGCGGATCACTGACCGTAACGACGTTGACACAGCGAGGCACGGATGAACATGAGTAAGCAGATCCGGACTGCGATTCTGGCTCTGATGCTGAGCGCCGGCGGCGCGGGTCCGGCAGCGGTCGCCGCGGAGGCTGGCGCCGAAATCGCGGCCCTGCAGGCGCAGATCGCGGCACTGTTGCAGCGGGTGGAAGAACTGGAGCGGACCGTGGCCGGCACGGCCGTGCTCCATGAGCGCATCACTGCGGTCGAGGCCACGAACGAGCGCCAGACCGATCAGCTCGCCCAGGGGCTGGCGGCGACGACCGCAATGGGCTGGGCGCGGAACGTCCGCTGGAAGGGCGACCTCCGTTACCGGCATGAGCAGTTCGAGGTCGAGGGCGTGACGAGCGACCGCGTCCGGCAGCGGATTCGCGCCCGGCTGGGTCTCGAGGCGAAACTGTCCGACACGCTCGCGGCCGGATTCCAGATTGCGACCGGCGAGCCGGGCAACCCGCGCAGCAGCAACGCCACGCTCGACGATGCCAATCTCGGCAAGCAGATCCTGCTCGATCTCGCCTACGTGGACTGGCGGCCACGCCCGGGTCTGCTGGTGACGGCCGGCAAGCAGAAACAGCCGTGGTTCCGCGCCGGCACGTCGATGTTCTTCGACAGCGACGTGAACCCGGAAGGTGTCGCCGTGCAGTACGGTGGTCGGAGCGGGCCATTCGCCAGGGCATGGGGATTCTGGCTGGATGAACGCGCGGCGGCTGCCGATACGAACCTGCTCGGCGGCCAGTTGGGCTATGCCTTCGGCAGCGGTGTCACGGTCGCGGCCGGATACTGGGACTACGGCGCCGTGGCGGATCGGCAGATCCTTGGCTACAGCGGCGCGCCGGCGGGAAACAGCACCTACGACTGCGGCACGCAGCGCTGCTATCGGCACGACTACGATGTCGCCGTGCTGGACGCGCAGTGGAGTGGCCAGCTCGGCGGCCGGCCGCTGACGCTGTTCGGCGGCTACCTCGAGAACCTGGCAGTCAGCCATGACGGATCCGGTTACGACCTCGGCCTGGTCGTCGGTCGCGCCGGCGATCCGGGAAGCTGGGAGGCGGGTCTGCTGTGGCAGCAGGTCGAGGCGGATGCGCAGTTCGGCGCGCTGTACGAGTCCGATTTCGCCGACGGCCTGACGCAGGGCCGGGGATTCGTGCTGCACGGCGTCTGGGTGCCGGCGAAGAACGTCAATCTGCGGGCGACGTATTTCGTCAACGAGCGCTCGTACGACCGGCCGGCCGAGGCCGACTATCGCCGCCTGCAGTTCGACCTGAACCTGAAGTTCTGATGCCGGCGCGGTGCGTTATGATGACGGCGTCGCCGGCCTGGTCAGGGCAGGATTGATGGAAGCCGCAGATCTCGGCCAGCACATTTCGCGCCGCTTCAACGAGGATCTGGAGCGGGTCCGCTCGCGCGTGCTGCAGATGGGTGGCTTCGTCGAGCAGCAGCTTCAGCTCGCGATCACCGCGCTGGCTGAGGGCGACAGCGAGTCGGGCGAACGGATTGCGCGCGACGACTACAAGGTCAACCAGATGGAGGTCGCGATCGACGAGGAATGCGGGCGCATTCTCGCGACCCGCCAGCCGACCGCCTCGGACCTGCGCGTGATGGTCGCGATCATCAAGACCATCACGGATCTCGAGCGCATCGGTGACGAGGTCGAGAAAGTCGGTTTCATCGCCGCCCGGCTGGCGACGATGGAGACACCGGCCGACCATTACCGCGCAATCCGCCACCTCGGCCGGCTGGTCACCGAGATGCTGCACGACGCGCTGCACGCCTTTGCCCGGCTCGACGCCGACCAGGCGATTGCGGTCGCCCGCCGCGACCGGCACGTGGACCTGGAATACGAGACGATCCAGCGTCAGCAGATCACGTTCATGATGGAAGATCCGCGGCAGATCCGCCGCGCGCTCGAGGTCATGTGGGTGGTGCGCGCGCTCGAGCGGATCGGGGATCACGCCAAGAATATCGGCGAGTACACCGTGTACATGGTGCACGGCAAGGACATCCGGCACCTGTCGCTGGATGCTGCCGAACAGCAGATCCGCGCAACCGCCGAGGAGCGGCGGGGTTGAGCCTGGTGGGCCGGCGCCAGGCGAACGCGCTCGGACTCGTGGCGTGCCTCGGTGCGCTCGGATTCGCGCTGTGGTCGCAGTACGACCTCGGTGTGGTGCCCTGTCACCTGTGCATCTTCCAGCGCGTCACGGTGCTGGCGCTGGCGCTGGCGTTTGCCGCGGCGCTGCTGCTGTCCTCCGGGCCGCGGCGCGGCGTGCTGCACGCCGCACTGATCGGCCTGGCCGGCCTGGCTACACTCGCAACCTCCGGGCGCCACGTCTGGATCCAATTGCAGCCGCCGGGCTCAGTGGCAGCCTGCGGCGCCGACCTCGACTTCATGCTCGACGTGTTCCCGCTGACCGAGGTGATCCTGAAGGTGTTCCAGGCCGGCGGCGAGTGCGCGAAGGTCGACTTCACGTTCCTTGGCCTGTCGATGCCGGCGTGGGTGTTCGTGTTCGCGCTCGCGGTCACGGCCGGCGGAATCTGGGCCAACCTGCGGCTGCGGTAACACCGGCACTATTGAGCCTTGCATAAATGCCTTGCAACTGTTCCGTATGCCGTGAGTCCAATCCGATGTACATTCCCGGACGGAGCGAGCATGCGGAAGTCAGAAAAGGTCGGCCGGGAGCTGCAGCGCCGTCGTCTGCGGGGAGGGCGTCTGTTGCTACGCGGCGAGTCGCAGGCG
>VGVB01000077.1 GCA_016882265.1 Gammaproteobacteria bacterium | reverse complement strand
TCGCGCCGTGGCCCCGCCGCGCAACGGCAACTGCGCGCAGCTCGCGGCACAGCGCCCACAGCACCAGCGTCGGCTCGGTGCCCTCGGCGCGCAGCCCGGCGAGAATCCGCAGCGCCCGCAGCGCGTCGCCGGCGAGTGCCGCCTCGCCGAGTTGGAATACGTCATAGCGCGCGCTGTTGCCGACCGCGGCGGCGACCTCGGTCGTGCCGAGGGCCGCGCCCGGGTGCAACAGCGCCAGCTTGCCGATTTCCTGGTGCGCGGCGAGCAGATTGCCCTCGACACGCTCGGCAAGCAGCGTCGCGGCCTCGGCATCCAGCCGCAGCCCGTGCTGGCGCGCGCGCCCCGTGATCCACTGCGGCAGTCGGCCGATCTCGACCGGCCAGGCCTGTACCAGCACGCCGCGGCTCTCGAAGGCCTTGCACCAGGCCGCCGAGTAACTGTCGCGCTCCAGCTTGCCGGTGAGGACCAGCAGCAGCGTGTCCGGCGCCGGATCCGTGACCAGCTTCGCGAGCACCGCGCCGCCTTCCTTGCCCGGCCGCGGGGTCGGCAGGCGCAGCTCGATGATCCGCCGTTCGGCGAACAGCGACAGCGACTGACTCGACTCGAGCAGCGACAGCCATTCGAAGCCACGTTCGACGAAGAACAGATCCCGCCCGCTGAAACCCTGAGCCCGCGCCCGGGCCCGGATCGAGTCCGCGGCCTCGCCGACCAGCAGCGGCTCGTCGCCGGCGACGAGCCACGCCGCCGGCAGCGGGCTGGCATCGAGCGCGCGGGAAAGCTGGTCCGTGTTGATGCGCATGGGCGGTCCGGAGCTGCTCGGAAGCCGGGAGGCCGGGAACAGCCGGCAGGATATACTTCCGGGCCGGTCGGTCAACGCCCCGGCCGCCCGCGAGGAGCATCACCGCTGAACGATTCGCGCCAGCGCCGCCGCACGCTCTACCCGCCGCTCGAGCCGCGCCGCCGTGGGTCCCTCGCGGTCGGCGACGGGCACGAGCTGTACTGGGAGGAATGCGGCAACCCGGCCGGCCATCCGGTCGTGTTCCTGCACGGCGGTCCCGGCGCCGGCTGCGACACGCGCGCGCGGCGCTTCTTCGATCCGGCCCGCTATCGCATCGTCCTGTTCGACCAGCGCGGCTGCGGGCGCAGCCGCCCGCACGCCAGCCTCGAACACAACACGACCTGGCACCTGGTCGCCGACCTCGAGAGGCTGCGCCAGAGCCTCGACATCGGGCGCTGGCAGGTGTTCGGCGGCTCCTGGGGCTCGACGCTCGCGCTCGCCTATGCCGAGGCGCACCCGGAGCGCGTGACCGCGCTGGTGCTGCGCGGCATCTTCATGCTGCGCCGAGTCGAGCTCGAGTGGTTCTACCAGCAGGGCGCCAGCATGCTGTTCCCGGATCGCTGGCAACCGTATGTCACCGCGATCCCGCCGGCTGAGCGCGGTGACCTGATGCGGGCGTACTACCGGCGTCTGACCGGCGGCGATCGCGCCGCAGCGCTCGCCGCCGCGCGCGCCTGGGCGGTGTGGGAAGGCGCAACCAGCTTCCTGCTGACCGACGAGGACAACGTCCGCCGCTGGGGCGAGGACGAGTTCGCGCTCGCGGTCGCGCGCATCGAGTGCCACTATTTCGTGCACGGCGGCTTCCTGCGCAGCGAAGACCAACTCCTCGCCGACATCGGCCGGATCCGCCACCTGCCGGCGGTGATCGTGCAGGGCCGCTACGACGTCGTCTGCCCGCTGCAGACGGCCTGGGATCTGCACCGCGCCTGGCCCGAGGCCGATTTCCGCATCGTGCCGGACGCCGGCCACTCGGCCTTCGAGCCGGGCATCACCGATGAGCTCATCCGGGCGACGGACCGGCTGGCGGGGTGAGAGGTAACCGTCCGGCCACTCCTGTCGTCACAACACCCGCAGCCGTTAACCGGCAATGAGACTCCTATGACAAAGCCCCACCTGACCGCCGATGAGGCGGAAGTCATGGCACTGCACGAGGCGTTCGTCGAGGCCAACAGGACGGCGCACCACCCGTTCCTCGAGGCCCACATGGCGCCTAGAGCGACTCTCCTCTGGTACAACCTGAACCAGAGCAACTACCACGGCGTCAATCACATTGTGGAGCTGTGGAAGATGCTGGCCGGCGTGCTGAACGGCAAGGCCGGCACCGTGACGACCCGCGATGACGCGGTCACGGTCATCGGTGACGCAGCACTGGTCACCTGCCTCATCGGTCTCGCCGCCGACTTTGGTCCGCTGGGCAAGGTTGCCCAGCAAGGCCGCAGCACCGAGGTGTGGCGCCGGATGGACGGCAAGTGGCAGATGATCCATTTCCATTGTTCGAACCATCTGCCTGGCATCATGGGCGGCAGGTGAACGAAAGAAGGTGGGGGACTATCTTCCTGTTGGCGATGCTCCCGCCCAGATCTCGGACAGCACCTCCGCCTGTTCCAGCACCGTCTGCGTGGCTTTCTCCTGCTTGTCCGGCGGATAGCCGTACTTGCGCAGGATGCGCTTGACCAGCACGCGGAGCTGCGCGCGCACGTTATCGCGAATGGTCCAGTCGATCGTCACGTTCTTGCGGACCGTCTCGACCAGTTCCCGCGCAATCGCGCGCAGCGTCTCGTCGCCCAGCACCTTGACCGCGCTGTCGTTGGCCTCCAGGGCGTCGTAGAAGGCCAGCTCGTCCTCGGAGAGCCCGAGCTGCTCGCCTCTCGCGCCCGCCGCGCGCAGGTCGCGGGCGAGCTGGATCAGCTCCTCGATCACCTGGGCGGTCTCGATGGCGCGGTTCTGGTACTTGCGGACCGACTGTTCGAGCAGCTCGGCAAAGGAGCGCGCCTGGACGACATTGCGCTTGCCGCGGGCCCTGATTTCGCCTTTGAGCAGCTTCTGCAATAACTCGACGGCAAGGTTGCGCTGTGGCATGCCGCGTACATCGGCGAGGAACTCGTCCGACAGGACCGAGATGTCCGGCTTCCTGAGGCCAGCCGCTGCGAAGATGTCCACCACCTCGTCGGAGACAACCGCCCTCGAGATGATCTGGCGGATCGCGAGATCCAGCTCCTCGTCCGTCCTGCGCTCGCCGGGCGTGCTCTTCGCGAGCACCGCGCGCACGGCCTGGAAGAAGCCCACGTCGTCGCGGATGCGGAGCGCCTCTTCGTGAGGCACCGCCAGCGCGAAGGCCTGGGACAGCTCGGTCACCGAACGCAGCAACCGCGCCTTGCCATCCTCCTGCGCCAGGATGTGCTCCTGCGCCGCCGGCAGCAGTGACAGCCGATCCTGCGGCGTGCCCGTGGTCCAGCGTCTCCAGTCGAAGCCGTGGAACAACCCCCGACAGACCTCGTGTGTCTCCAGCATCAGCGCAACGGCCTCGGCCTGATCGAGCGCCGTCTCGCCGGTGCCGCCGGCTTCGGTGTAGGTCGCGAGCGCCTGCTTGAGCTCGTCGGCCAGGCCGAGGTAGTCGACCACCAGACCACCGGGCTTGTCCTTGAACACTCGATTGACGCGCGCGATGGCCTGCATCAGCCCGTGCCCGCGCATCGGCTTGTCCACGTACATCGTGTGCAGACTTGGCGCGTCGAAGCCGGTGAGCCACATGTCCCGCACGAGCACGATGCGGAACGAATCGGCCGCGTCGCGGAAGCGCGCCGCCAGCGTCTCGCGGCGGGGCTTGTTGCGAATGTGCGGCTGCCAGTCGAGCGGGTCCGACGCCGAGCCGGTCATCACACCCTTTTGCGAGCCGTGCTCATCGTCCTCGCCGTGCCAGGCCGGGCGCAGCGTGACCAGCTCGCGATACAGCTCGACGGCGATGCGGCGGCTCATCACCACCACCATCGCCTTGCCGTCCATCGCGGCGAGCCGGTTCTCGAAGTGCTCCACCAGGTCGCGGGCGATGAGCTGGATGCGGTTCTCCGACCCGACCACCGCTTCGAGCTGCGCCCACCGGCTCTTGAGCTTCTCCTTGCGCTCGACCTCCTCGCCCTCGGTCGCCTCATCGAACTCAGGGTCGATCTTCGGCCGCTCGGATTCCCTCAGCTCCAGCTTCGCCAGCCGGCTCTCGTAGTAGATGGGCACCGTCGCGCCGTCGAACACGGCGCGCTGGATGTCGTAGACGCTGATGTAGTCGCCGAACACCGCCCGCGTGTTGGCGTCGGTCTTCTCGACCGGTGTGCCGGTGAAGCCGACAAAGGAAGCGTGCGGCAGTGCGTCGCGCATGTGCCGCACGAAGCCGTCGATGAAGTCGTATTGGCTGCGGTGCGCCTCGTCGGCGATGACGACGATGTTGCGCCGCTCCGAGAGCACCGGGTGCCGGTCGCCCTTCTCCTCTGGGAAGAACTTCTGGATCGTGGTGAACACTACGCCGCCGGAGGCGACGGCGAGCTTCACGCGCAGGTCGGCCCGGTCGGCAGCCTGCACCGGCGGCTGGCGCAGCAGGTCGCGACAGCGCGCGAAGGTGCCGAAGAGCTGGTCGTCGAGGTCGTTGCGGTCGGTGAGCACCACGATCGTCGGGTTGGCCATCGCCGGGTGCAGGATCACGCGCCCCGCGTAGAAGGCCATCGTCAGGCTCTTGCCCGCGCCCTGCGTATGCCAGACCACGCCGACGCGCCGGTCGCCGGGTTCGCCGCCCGGCCGCTTGCCGGCCTCGTAGCGGCCCGCAGCTTCCGCCACGCGGTTCGCGGCCAGCGACTGCGCGGCGCGCAGCGTCTCTTCCACCGCCGCGTTCACCGCGTGGAACTGGTGGTAGCCGGCCATCTTCTTGACCAGCTTGCCGCCTCCGCCTCCGGCTGCCGCGGAATCCTCGAACACGATGAAGTAGCGCAGCAGGTCGAGAAACCGCTGCTGCTCGAACACGCCCTCGAGCACCACCTGCAGCTCCGGCTGCTGGGGGGGCGCATCCTCGCGCCCGGTGATCGTGCGCCAGGGCTTGAACCACTCCTTGCCCGCGCCGAGCGTGCCGATCCGCGCCTGCACGCCGTCGGAGGCTAGCAGCACGGCGTTGCTCGCGAACAGCGCCGGCACCTGCGTTTGGTAGGTCTGGAGCTGCTGGAAGGCCGACCAAACGGTCGCGTTCTCGTCGGCCGGGTTCTTGAGCTCGATCACCGCAACGGCCAGGCCGTTCACGAACAGCACCACGTCCGGCCGCCGCGTGTGCTGGCCTTCCGAGACGGTGAACTGGTTGACGGCGAGCCAGTCGTTATTGGCGGGCGCGTTGAAGTCGATGACCCGCGCCTGCGCCCCGGCGATCGAACCGTCCTTGCGTCGGTACTCGACCGTGACGCCATCGACCAGCATCCGGTGCACCGCACGGTTGCGCTCCACCAGCGATGGCGCATCCACCCGCGTGAGCTTGCGGAAGGCGTCGTCCAGCGCGTCGGGCGGAAGGTCCGGATTCAGACGCACGAGCGCCTGGCGTAGCCGTCGTTCCAGCAGGACGTCGCGGTAGTTCGGGTCGTTGCGCTCAGCGAAAGGTTCGCCCGCGGCGACGTCCGGCCCGTGAAGTACCGCGTAGCCCTGCGCGGCGAGCCAAGCGAGCGAGGCGTCTTCGACAACAGACTCGCTGAAGGAGCTCGTGCTCATTGCGACGACTCCTCATTCATTGTCGCGTTCGCGGCGTCCCGCGCCTTGATCTCGCCTGCTAGCTCCGAATACCACACTGGATCGAACCGATGAACGATCTCACTCACGTAGTGCGGCTTGCCCGCCAATTCGACGGTTCCGTACTCACTATCAATCAAACGATCGTCATCGTCGTTTCTCTTCGGTAGATCGTCACCCGATCGCGCCGTAAGGTGCTGCTCAATCAACCCACTCACGTCAGGAATCTCAAACAAGACCGCGAAGACCCACATCGCCGCTTCTCGGATACCTTCAAGCTCGCGAGCTTGCGGGATCGTTGCGCCACCGACGTGGTACTGGCCGTTCCGGACTTCGTGGTACCAGATGAACTTTGCTCGATCGCACACGATCGGCAGGCCGCGAGCAGTAACCTCATTTGTGAAGAACTCGACCTTGCTGTGAAAGTTGTCGAGCCACTTATCGACTTCGGCCTTTGGATAGGTGCGGTTCTGTCGTTGAATGGGATGAAGGCTTAGGGAAACTCTGATTTACCTGTAGTGTCTTACTGGCCATTCGAGGCGATGTGAGTGCGACGATGAAGCAGCAGACGCTGACGGGCTTTGAGAAGTACGGGAAGGTGACGCGACGAGCGCAGTTCCTGGCGGAC
>VGVB01000076.1 GCA_016882265.1 Gammaproteobacteria bacterium | reverse complement strand
CGAGGCGGCGATGCACGCGTGGCAGCAGCGTGCTGACACGGCGAGCCGTGTGGCCGCCGATGCGGCGCAACGTACGCTGGTCGAGCGTACGCGCATCGAGCAGATCGAGACGCGCCTGGCGCGACTGCTGGCTCAGCGCGAGCGCCTCGCGGAGGAACAGCGGCACCTGGAACAGTTGGCCGCTGCCGACGAGCAGGAACTGAGCGGCGCCGAGGACCGCGCCCGCCGTGCCGCCGAGGCGGTGCAGGCCGAACTGGCAGCCACACTCGGGCAACTGCAGGCTGCGCGCGGCACCGAGCGCGGGCTGGCCGCCGACCTCGATCGGTCGCACGACGCGCTGCAGGCGGCGCGCGGCGAACTGGTGTCGGCCGAGGCGCTGCAGCAGGCCGGGCTCGGCCTGGCGCAGGGCCGCGTGCTCGAGTGGCTCGCGGGCCACCGGCTGGATTCGCGGCCACGTCTGGCGCAGCAGCTCGAGGTCGAGAGCGGCTGGGAGCGCGCCGTCGAGACGGCGCTCGGTTCCTACCTCGAGGCCGTGTGCACGGATGGACTGGATGCTGTGTTCGCCATCATCGAGGGCCTGCCGGTCGGGCAGGTGACCTTCGCCGATGCGGCGGCCGGGAGTGCACCGGCGCCGGCCGGATCGCTGCGTGCGCGCGTCACCGGCCCGGCGGTGCTGGACAGCCTGCTGGGCGGGATCCTGGCCGTCGATGGGCTGGGCGCGGCGCTGGCGCGGCGCAGCGCGCTGCGGCCCGGTGAGTCGATCATCACGCGCGACGGCATCTGGATCGGCCGGGACTGGCTGCGCGTGGCGCGCGACCGGGACGTGCACGCCGGCGTGCTGGTCCGCGAGCACGACCTGCGCCGCCTGCGCGCGGCGGTGGCCGACGGCGAGCGGCGCGTGCATGAGCAGGAGCGCGCCGTCGCGGAACTGCGCGAACGTATCGCCGGCCTCGATCGGCGGCGTGAGGAGCAGCAGGCGGAGACCAACCGCCGGCACCAGGAAGCGGTGACGGCGCGCGGCGCACTCGAATCGCTGCGCTCGCGGGCCCAGCATGCGGGCGAGCGGCTGGCGCGCCTGCAGGCGGAAGTCCGCCAGGCGGCCGGTGAGATGGAACATGACGATGCCGAGCTGCGGGCCGCGCGGCAGCGGCTCGAGGCCGGGCTCGCCGAGCTGCCGGCGCAGGCGGCGCAGCGACAGGCGCTGGAGCACGAGCGGGCGGCGCTGCGGGACCGGCTCGGCGTGGCTCGCTCCACGCTGGGTACCCAGCTCGCCGCGCTGCGTGAGGCCGAGATCCGCGCCGAAGCCCAGCGCTCGACGATCGGCTCGGTCACTACGGCACTGGCGCGGATCCAGGAACAGGTGCGGCAGCTCACCGCACGGCGGACCGAGCTCGAGGCGCAGCTCGCCGGCGGCGAGGAGCCGCTGGCCGCGCTCGAGACGCAGCTTCAGCAGCAGCTCGAACTGCGCCTGACGGTCGAACGGGAACTGGCCGAGGCCCGCCGCGCCGTTGATGAGGCCGACGCCGCGGTGCGTGAGCACGATGCGCAACGGCACCAGGCCGAGGGCGGCGTCGAAACGGCGCGGGCCGCGCTGACCGAGGTCAGCCTCGGCATCCAGGAGGCGCGGGTCCGCCGCGAGTCACTGCTCGAGCAGTTCGCCGCGACCCGCCTCGACCTGGCCGAAGTCGGCGGCAGCCTGCCGGAGGACGCCACGATCGAGGCCCGCGAGCAGGAACTGACCGAGGTCGCCGAACGCATCGAACGCCTCGGCGCCGTGAACCTGGCCTCGATCGACGAGCTGCGCGAGCAGACGGCGCGCAAGGAATACCTCGACCGCCAGTTCGCCGACCTGACCGATGCGCTCGGCACGCTGGAGCAGGCGATCCGCCGGATCGAGCGCGAGACGCGGGCGCGCTTCCAGGACACGTTCGACCGGATCAACGCCGGGCTCAAGGAGAAGTTCCCGCGGCTGTTCGGCGGCGGCAGCGCCTACCTGGAACTGGCCGGCGAGGATCCGCTGACCGCCGGGGTCGCCGTCATGGCGCGTCCGCCCGGCAAACGCAACAGCACGATCAGTCAGCTTTCCGGCGGCGAGAAGGCGCTGACGGCGGTCGCGCTCGTGTTCTCGATCTTCGAGCTCAATCCGGCGCCGTTCTGCCTGCTGGACGAGGTGGACGCGCCGCTCGATGACCACAATGTCGGCCGCTTCTGTGACATCGTGCGCGACATGTCCAGCCGCGTGCAGTTCCTGTTCATCACCCATAACAAGACGACGATGGAGATGGCCGGACAGCTTATCGGCGTGACGATGAGCGAGCCGGGCGTGTCCCGGCTGGTGGCCGTGGATGTGGATGAGGCCGTCCGCATGGCGGCGGCCGGGTAGCGAGGGGCGTGGCGATGCCGGAACTGCGCTGGATTCTGCTGGGCCTCGGGGTCGCGCTGATCCTCGGGCTGTGGTGGTGGGAGGCGCGGCGCGGGCGCGCCGGTGATGGCGAGGACCAGGTGCAGCGGGAGCGCGCCGAGCCGACGTTCACCGGCGAGGGCGAGGTGGCGGACAGCGCAGCAGCCGAACCGGAGGCGCCGGCGCTGGCCACAACCGGGCGGCTCCAGGCGCCGCGCCGGCTGCCGCTGGTCGAGATCCCCGCAGATCTGGAGGTGGACGTTTCCGCCTACATCGGCCGCGATCGCCGCCGGCCACCGGATGTGAATGCGCCGCCGCCGTCGATCGCCAGGATCTACGACCTGCGGAGCGAACCGGCGCCGATTGACCCTGGTGACACGATCGATGCGGAACTCGATGAGGATCACCGGGCTCCATGGGTCCGCACCCAGCCGCTCGAGCGCGCCGCCGTCGCGCCCAAGCCCGAACCCGAGGAGCCGGTGCCGGCCGACCCCGAGGCGCAGCGCACCGCAGCGGCAGCCAGGCAGCGCATCGTGGCACTGCGCCTCATCGCGACCGGCAATCGCTGGACTGGCCGGCAGTTGCGCGAGGCGCTCGAGGCTGCGGGGCTGGCGTACGGGCGCTATTCGATCTATCACCGGCAGCGCGAGGACGGCAAGACGCTGTACTACGTCGCCAGCCTGATGGAACCGGGCTCGTTCGACCTGAGCAAAATGGACAGCCAGGAGTTCCAGGGCATCTCGCTGTTCGGGATCGTGCCGGGGCCGCTCGATGCGCCGGCCACGTTCGATACCGTGCTGGCGGGAGCCCGCCACCTGGCCGAGCGGCTGCAGGGGCAGTTGCAGGACGAGCAGGGCAGCACGCTGACCGCGCAGCGGATCCTCAACCTGCGCGACGATCTGGTCCACTACGAACACCGGAACCGCCGCCTGCGCCGGACCTGATATGCCGGTACCGGCAAGCGCGCGGCGGCGGGCGGACTGGCTACGGGCCGAACTCACCCGGCACGACTACCGATACTACGTCCTCGACGATCCGGAAGTTCCGGACGCCGCATACGACCGGCTGCTGGTGGAACTGCGCGAACTCGAGGCCCGGCATTCCCAGCTGATCACGCCCGATTCGCCGACCCAGCGCGTCGGCGGCGCGCCGGTCGCGAGCTTCGCTGCGGTCCGGCACCACCTGCCGATGCTGTCGCTCGACAACGCGTTCACGCGCGAGGACGTCGAGGCCTTCGACCGGCGCATACGCGAGCGGCTGGAGACGGAGCACGAAGTCGAGTACGCCTGCGAGCCGAAGCTCGACGGCGTGGCGATCGGCGTGACCTGGAAGGACGGCGTGCTCGAGCAGGCGGCCACGCGCGGTGACGGCACGACCGGCGAGGATGTCACGCACAACGTGCGCACGATCCGCTCTGTGCCGCTGCGCCTGAGCGGCCGCGGCTGGCCGGCGCTGCTGGAGGCCCGCGGCGAGGTGTTCCTGCCACTGGCCGGCTTTGCGGCACTGAACCAGCGCGCCGCGGCGCAGGGCGAGAAGACCTTCGTCAATCCGCGCAACGCGGCCGCCGGCAGCCTGCGCCAGCTCGATCCGCGGCTGGCGGCGTCGCGTCCGCTGGCGGTCTTCTTCTATGGCATCGGCCGGGTCGAGGGTGGCGAAGTCGCTGGCCGGCACAGCGCAATCCTGCAGCAACTGCGTTCCTGGGGACTGCGCACCGCGCCGCAGGCGCGGGTCGTGCAGGGCGTGCGCGGGCTGCTCGGCTATTACGAGGACCTCGGCCGCCGGCGCGCGCGGCTGCCGTACCAGATCGACGGCGTCGTCTACAAGGTGGACGCGCTGGAACTGCAGCGCCGGCTGGGCTTCGTCGCGCGCGCGCCGCGCTGGGCGATTGCGCACAAGTTCCCGGCGGAAGAGGAGCTGACCACCGTGCGCGCGATCGAGTGGCAGGTCGGCCGCACCGGCGCGCTGACGCCGGTCGCGCGGCTCGAACCGGTGTTCGTCGGTGGCGCCACGGTCAGCAACGCGACGCTGCACAACATCGACGAGTTGCAGCGCAAGGACGTGCGCGTCGGCGACACGGTAATCCTGCGCCGCGCCGGCGACGTGATTCCGGAGGTCGTGCGCATCATCCCGGAGCGGCGGCCGCGCGGCACGCGGCCGGTGCAGCTTCCGCCGGCCTGCCCGGTGTGCGGCTCCGAGGTGACGAAGGAGGAGGGCGCGGCCGTAGCCCGCTGTTCCGGCGCGCTGATCTGCCCGGCCCAGCGCAAGGAGTCGCTGCGCCATTTCGCCTCGCGCCGCGCACTCGACATCGAGGGTCTCGGCACGAAGCTGATCGACCAGTTGGTGGACGGCGGCCTGGTGCGCGGGCCGGCCGACCTCTTCACGCTGAGCGCCGCGGATCTCGCCGCACTCGAGCGCATGGGCGAGACCTCGGCGCGCAACGTGGTCCTGGCGCTCGAGCGCAGCAAGGCGACGACGCTGCCGCGCTTCCTGTACGCGCTCGGAATTCGCGACGTGGGCGAGGCCACCGCCGCGGCGCTGGCCGGCCACTTCGGCACGCTCGAGGCGCTGAGCGCGGCGGCCCCGGAGCAGATCCTCGAGGTGCCCTATGTCGGGCCGGTCGTCGCCGGCCACGTGCACGCGTTCTTCGCCGAGCCGCGCAACCGGGCCGTCATTGCCGAACTGCACCGGCACGGCGTGCACTGGCCTGCGATGCCGCGACCCGACCGTCAGGCGGCAACGCTGGCCGGCCAGACCTTTGTGCTGACCGGCCGGCTCGAGTCGCTGACCCGTGACGAGGCCGGCGATCGCATCCGCGCGCTCGGCGGGCGGGTAGCGGGCGGCGTGTCCGCGAAGACGGACTTCGTCGTGGCCGGCGCGGACGCCGGCTCCAAGCTCGACAAGGCCACGCGCCTCGGCGTCACGATCCTCGACGAAGCGGGATTCCTGCGGTTGCTGCAGCGGGGCTGATCAGTCGCCCGGTCCGGCGTCGCGGTCGATGAGCATCTGGATCATCACGCCGGCGCGGACCGTATCACCGTCGCCGCCCAGCTCGTGCTCGGCCAGCCAGCCTTCGACGTCGTGCAGCAGGCTCGCGCCGCGCCGCTGCAGCAGGTGATGCAGCAGCGGCAGCGCGCGGGCATCGAATCGCACCGACACGATCGAATCCTCGAACAGCCGCGCGCCGGCCGGTGCGGTCAGGTTGTGCTCGAGGGTCGACAGCAGGTCGTGGGCCACGGTGCCGAGGTGCCGGAGCGCCTCCGTGTCCGCGCCACCGACGGTATAGCGCCGGCTGACCGCGCGCACCGTGCCGTCCGGCAGCAACTGCACCGCGCCCACGCGCAGCAGCTCGTCAAGGATGATGCGCGGATAGAGATCGCCGCTGAACGCGCGGACCAGCTCGTGGAACGACGGCGCCGGCCCGGTCAGCGGCAACGGCCGCGGCAGGCCCTGGGAGTCCGTGTACTCCGGCGACTCGAACCAGCCGGTCAGGACGCGCGCCAGGCGGTTGCGCTGGTAGTCCCTGGTCGTGTCGCCCGGCTCACCGGCACCGGCCAGTTCCGCGCTGAGTTCGGCGACCACATGCCGGTGCAGGCCAGTAATTGCAGAAATACGTGAGAAATTCGCTGGCTGCCCCTGCTCCCGGAGTATATCCACGGCCCCCCGAATGAAGGCAATATTGGCGCTGCGGGCGAACTCATGCGCCGAAACCCCATGGCGCAGCAGGATCCGCGCCAGCGGGCGTAGAAGGCGGAGGCAGGCGGAGGTGAGCGAGGGTATTGAACGACGGATCGATAGCGGCTGCGATCCAATCAGCATCATATTAGGGCCACCGTTCGCTTTGCGAAATGTAACAAGTTTGTGCTGATTCCATCGGTCACACGGGTGAGTACAAGAGTACGTCCCTCAAAGTCAAGCTAGAGTCAAGCTTTGGAGTACGGAAATGACGGCAACAAACGCAACCCAATCTTTGGATGCCGCAGACTTGGAGCTCGTGCGGACAGTAATGGACTTGTTCGTAGACCTGCTATTGAGCCTTGCATAAATGCCTTGCAACTGTTCCGTATGCCGTGAGTCCAATCCGATGTACATTCCCGGACGGAGCGAGCATGCGGAAGTCAGAAAAGGTCGGTCGGGA
>VGVB01000075.1 GCA_016882265.1 Gammaproteobacteria bacterium | reverse complement strand
CGCGGCGCGTTCGTCGGCCGAAAGGTGCGTGACGCGCTTGAATTGGTCGCTCCCGAACCCGGTTTGCCGGGCGGTGGTGCTGATCTTCATGGTGTCCTCCTGTGCCCATCGTGGGGCTTGTCGGTTAGAGCCACGCGCCGCGCGGGGTTTGGGTCATGGGCCTGGCACGCCGAGTCGCGCCATCCGCGCCCGGCGCAGTGGCCATAGCCACATGTCTCCGGCCCGCACCCTTGCGGGTGGTGGGCCTCGTGCTCGGCTTGCGGCGTGCAAGCCCAGCAGTCGCAGTGGGTGCAGGTACAGGTACAGGGTTCGCTAGCCATGGTGTCCTCTTGCCCCTTGGGGCGGTTGCCGCCCATTGGTCACGGCCACTCGGCCGTGTGCCCCCTCGCCAGATAGTCCGCGATGGCGAACGCCAGCCGACCGCTGGCGAGTAGCGCGCGGGCGTGGTCCCGGCCAAGGTCGTCGGATAGCAAGTCCTCGGCGACCCAAGCGGGCATCGTAGCCCAGGTGCGGGCGGGCGTGCCCTTGCCATCGACTGCGACTTCGCCGGGTTTGAGCGCGCGGACTGCGGCTTTGCGCGTGGTGAACGTGCGGATCATGGTATCCTCCAGCGCCCTTTGCGGGGCGGTGTTCCGTTGTAGGCGTCCTGGCCTCGTCAGTGCCGGCGATACCGGCAGACCGCATTGCTGCGGTTTCGGCCTGTTAGTTATGCGGCCCGCTGGCCGCGCGCCGCCTCGTAGGCGATGCGCGCATTTTTTCCGGCCGTGTGCGCCTGTGCGTCGGCCGGCGGCAGCATTGCGATCGCAGCCGGACCCTTGCAGTTCCAGCCGTCCACGAACGCGAGCCACCGAACCGTCCGGGGGGCATTGTTCCATTCCGATTCTGCGACGGTCACGCGGTAGGCGTTGAAAGCGTTGCGAACCGTCGTCATCTCTGCGTCCATCCTGTCCTCCGGCCGGGGCTGGTCGGCGTCTATCGCCTTCCCGGTGATCACAGTATAGCCATTGCAAGGGCGCGTGTCAAGTAAACTTGACAACTATTTTTTGGTCTGGCACACTTTTTTTAGCGGCGCCGTGGTGGCGCCTGGTGGTGTCCGATGGATCGGTCCGACCTCGAGGAGATGCTCGACCTGGGCGCGTGGGCGCGGGTCGTCGTTGGGTTTGGCGCGTTCGTGGGGTTCATGTTCGCGCTGTCGTCGTTGGCCGGGTCCACGTTGTAGCTGGCGATCAAGGCTCGCCGGTTCGGAGGTCTGTATGAGTTGGGAAGGGTCGGAAGATCGCGCGCGGCAGCAGGCGGCGGGCGGCAAGTATTTCAAGCTGGTGTCGGACGGCGATCGCGCGCGGATCGTGCTGCTGTCTGAGCCGGAGGAGGTCGAAAAGGACGGCGCAAACGGTCCCTATACCGCGTTCGTCGTCGCGGTGTTCACGATCTCGATCGGTCAAGCCGGCGAGGAACGGCCGGTGCTCAAGGTGCAACAGTGGGATATGGGCGCGAGCGCGTTCAAGGGTCTGTTGGCCTGCAAGCGCTCGATCGGGCTCAAGCGCCTCAATGCCAGCGAACTGATCGTGCTGCGCACGGGCGAGGCGCGGTCGATGCAAACGAGCTACACCGTGACGCCTGACGGCGGGCTCGACGGCTCGACGGTCGATGCGATGGTCCAGTGCGGGGTTGCGCCGGTTGGCGGCTGGCCGGCCTCGGCCTCGGCGAGCAAGCCGGCGCCGGTTCCGGCTCCGGCCGCGAGCAAGGCGGGCGCCGCGTCGGTGACTGTGGCAACGCTCGAAGGCGCGATGCGCCTGTCGACGTCGGCCGGCGAGCTGCGCGAGGCGTTCGAGGCGGCGTGGTCCGAGGCCGACGGGCTCGACGCGGTCCAGGCCGGTTTGCAGGCGGTCTATGTCGAGTGCAAGGCGCAGTTGGAGGCTGCGGCGGCGCCGAAACCGAAACGCGCGCCGATGTTCTAGGTCGACGTCGTCGACATACTCGCGCAAGGGTAGCTCTGGCCGGTTCGAGTCCGGCGGCGCGAGCCAAGGTTTGCAACGCGGCTGCGGCCGCATTTTCGGAGGGGTGCGATGAGGTTTGCGGTTCTCGACTGTGAGACAACGGGGTTTCGGAAGGGCGATCGGATTGTGGAGCTGGCGGCCGGCGTCGTCGAAAATGGCGCCTACCTGCAAACGCTCCACTTTCGACTGCATCCGGGCATTCCGATTCCGGCCGAGGCGACGGCGGTGCACGGCTACGGCGACGCGAGCGTCGCCGGCCTCGAGGCGTTCGACGCCGGCAAGGCGCGCGAGCTGCTCGATCTGTTGACGGGCGCCGAGGGGCCAGTGTACGCGCACAACGTGCCGTTTGATCTTGAGACGATCCTGCTGCCGGAGTTCGCGCGGGTCGGAGCGGACGCGGCGGCGCTGGCGGCGCTGCCGTGGTCCTGCACGCTCAAGATGGCGCGCGAGCTCTGGCCTGGCGAGCCGAACGATCTCGGCGCAGTCGCGGAACGGCTCGGCGTCGAGTTCCACGGCGCGGCACACTCGGCGACGGTCGACGTCGACGTCTTGCGGCGCTGCGTGGAACAGGTGATCCACCGGTACGCCTACAGGTCGCATCGTGGCGCGCTGACGAAGCCGGCGCCGGCGCAGGTGGCGGCGCCTAGCTCGACCGTGGAGCTCGTCGAGCTGGCCGGCGCAAAGGCGGCGCCGTTCCTGCCGCGCGTCAAGGCGGCGCAGGAATGGGCGGCCGGGTTTGTGTGCGCGGACGATGCCGACGAGGCCAACGGCCACGCGGCGCTTGCGTCGATCAAGCGCGTTCAGGCCGAGGCCGAGGCCGAGCGCAAGGCGTGTGTCGAGCCGGTCAAGGCGATTTCGAGCAGGATCGACACGCTCTATCGCGAGGCGATCGCTCGGCCGTGCGACGTTGTGCGCGGCGAGATCGAGGCGAAGCTGCAAAACTATGCGGCGGCGCGGCTGGCTGCGCAACGTGCGGCCGAGCTGGAAGCGCGGCACAAGCTGGCGGCCGAGCGGGCCGAGGCGCAACGGCTGGCGCAGCTCGCGGCGCTCGAAAAGGCGCGCATCGAGGCCGAGGCCGAGCGTGCGCGGGCGGCTGCGCAGGCGGCCGAGCTCGAAGCGCGGCGCAAGGGTGACGCCGAGGCTGCGGCTGCGGCTGCGTTGGCTGCGGCTGCGGCTGAGGCGCAAGTCGAGGCGGCCAAAAAAGCCGCAGAGGCAAATAGCGCGGAGCAAGCGGCGCGCGTTCAAGATGCGCTGGCCGAGGTGGTATCGGCGAGCTCGCCGGTCGGGCCGGTCAAGGCGCAAGGCGCGACGGGCGGCTATGCCGTAAAGCTCGTGGTGCGCATCGTCGATCCGGCCAAGGTGCCGGATGTGTATTGGCGGCCGGATTTGGAGCTGGTACAGCGGGCGGTCGATCAAGGTGCGCGCGACATTCCGGGGGTGGTGATCGATGAGCAAGTACAGGTGTCGAATCGCCGGAGGGGGTAGGATGCAAAGGGAGTGCAAGGTCGAGGCGGCGGGCGCCGCGTTGTTGCGGGCGTGGCTCGACGAATCTGGGCGCAAAAGCGCCTGGCTGGCCGATCGGCTTGGCGTCGACGCGTCGCTCGTGTCGCATTGGACGGCCGGCCGGCGCGTGCCGTCGGTTGAGCAAGCCGGCGCGCTGGCGGCGCTGTCGAGCGGGCTTGTGCCGGAGGGTTCGTGGATCTGAGGGGCTACCAGGGCGCGGCGGTCGACGGCTTGCGCGAGGCCTACGTGGCCGGCGAGCCGGGAGCGGTGCTCGAGCTTGGCACTGGCGCCGGTAAGACGGTGACGGCCATGGCCGTCGTCGCCGGCGTGGTCCGTGGCGGCCGGTCGGTGTTGTGGCTCGCGCATCGGCAAGAGCTCGTGGCGCAGGCGATCGAGTGCGCGCGTACCTACGGGCTCGGCGCCGCGATCGTCGACGGCTCGCTCGTTGTCTGCACGGTCCAGGGCTCCGGCTGGCGCAGGCTGGCGCAAGAGCCGGCGGTCGTCGTCGTCGACGAGGGCCACCGGGCGCTGTCGGCCGGCTATCGGGCAGTTTTCGACGCCTATCCGGGCGCGTTCCGGGTGCTGCTGACGGGTACGGCGTGGCGCTCGGACGGCGGCGACTTGTCGGCGGTGGCGCCTGCCAAGGTGTGCGGGCCGACGATCGGCGAGCTGACGGCGGCCGGCTTCCTGGTTCCGGCCGCTTACTGGTCCGTTCCGGGCGTCGACTTGTCCGGGGTGCACGTGCGGCGCGGCGACTTCGTCGCCGGCGAGGTGGCGGCGGCGTTCGACCGGCCGGCGCTTGTCGGCGACGTCGCGGCGACGTTCGAGCGCCTTGCCGGCGATCGATGCGGCGTCGTGTTTTGCTCCGGTGTCGCGCATGCCGACAACGTCGCGGCGGCGCTGCGCGAGCGCGGTATCTCTGCGGCCTGCGTGCACGGTGGCACGCGCAAGAGCGATCGAGCCGGCCTGCTCGCGTCGCACAAGGCGGGGGGCGTGCAAGTGCTTTGCAACGCGGATCTGTTGATCGAGGGGTGGGATCATCCGGCCGTGTCGGTGGTGTCGGTGGCGCGGGCGACGGCGAGTGCGATCGTGTGGCGGCAAGCGGTGGGGCGCGGGCTCCGGCCTGCGGCTGGCAAGCGAAACTGCCTCGTGCTCGACCATGGGGGCAACGTGGGCCGACTGGGCCTCGTGTCCGAGGCGCTCGACTACACTCCGACGGCTGGCGGCTCGGCGCGCGGCCGGTCGGCTGGCGTGGCGCTGCTCACGTGCGAGGCGTGCTTTGCGGTGCTGCCGTCGCGGCCTCGGCCGGCGAGCTGTCCGAGGTGCTTTGCGGTGCTGCCAAGGGCGGCGCGCGAGGTCCAGGCGCAGGCCGGCGAGCTGGTCGAGGTAGTCGGCGCCGTGGCGCGGCGGCCGGCGGTCGACTGGTCGGCGTGGCATAAGATAGATCGCGAGAGGCAGATGCGAGGCTTTCGTCCGGGGTGGACGTGGGCCAAATACAACGCGGCCAAGGAGCTGCAAGCGTGGAAGGCGTAGCGCGATGCAAGAGCAAGCGATCCAAC
The DNA here is from genome assembly GCA_016882265.1 of Gammaproteobacteria bacterium. GTDB lineage: Bacteria > Pseudomonadota > Gammaproteobacteria > Steroidobacterales > Steroidobacteraceae > SCUD01. Next base: position 1,865 of record VGVB01000075.1, on the reverse strand, counting down.
AAGCAATTCTCGCGCGGCTCGGCGCCGTTCCGGGGCTGCTCGTGTGGCGAAACAATACGGGCGCAACGGTGAACACTCGCGGTCAACTGGTACGGTTCGGCGTCGCTGGCTCGGCCGATGTGCTGCTCGTGGCGGGGCCGTCGGGCCGGTTTTGCGCGATCGAGGTCAAGTCTGTGTTTGGGCGTGCCTCGGCGCGTCAACTGGCATGGGGGCGCGCGGTGGTGGAGGCCGGCGGCGTCTACATTGTGGCGAGGTCGGTAGATGAGGCGGTCGAAGGGCTCCGAGGCGCCGGCGTCAACGTATAACTGGCGCTGCGAGCTCGCCGGCGAGGTGCTCGGCGAGGGCGCGGCGCCGTCGTGGTCCGAGGCGATCCGAGCTTGCGAGCGCGCGGCCGGTTGGGATCGGAGGGTCGAGCCGGCGCCCCCGGCTGGCTGCAAGCGTGGTGCGGTGATGTTCGTTCGCTCGCCGGATTGTTCTCTCCATCTGGCGCTGGGTTGGGTGGTGTGATGCTCGAAGTCGCGTTGGCACACGTTCGTTATGGCTTCCCGATCGTGGCGCTCCGGCCGCGCGACAAGGCGCCGGCCGTGTCCGGCTGGCAAGGTATTGAGCTCGGCGAGGCCGACGTTCGCGCGTATTGGGGCGCGCATCCTGCGGCCAACGTCGGCCTTCGGTGCGGCGCGACGGGCTTCGTTGCGCTCGATCTCGACGGCGACGAATGGGTCGCGTGGGCGCTCGACCATTTGCCGGCGACGCCGTTGCGCACAGTGTCTGGATCCGGGCATGGGGGCCACCTGATTTACCGTTGGCCGGTCGGCGTGCCGATTGCCAAGCGGCGCCTATCGGTGGCGGGCCTGCCGGATTCGCGCATCGACAAGGGCCATGTTCACAAGGGCGGCGACCTGTACGGCGACGGCGTCCAGGTGGTGCTGCCGGGGTCGGTGCATCCGTCGGGCGGCGTGTATCGGTGGGCGCACGAGGGGCCGTTGCCTGCGCTCGACACGGTGCCGTTTTTTGATCTCGCCTGGCTCGACGGCCTATCGCCGGCAGCTCCGGCAGTTCCGGCAGCAACCCGGCCGGCGCCGTCGACGTCGTCGTCGACGTCGTCGCAGGTCAAGCGGGCCTCGGCCTGGATGGCGAAGCGCGACGGCGCAATCCAAGGGTGCGGCGGCGACCTGCATACGTTCGTGACGGCGTGCGAGCTGGTGCACGGCTTCGGCCTGTCGGACGGCGAGGCGCTTGCGCAGCTGGTGGCGTGGAATGCCCGTTGCGTGCCGCCGTGGTCCGAGGCCGACTTGCGCGTCAAAGTCCGCTCGGCGCGCACGAGCGGGCAGGGCGGCGCCAAACCGGACCGAGGCGGCGAGACAACGGATCGCGAGGCGCTTCGGACCGGCGCCGCTTCGTGGCGGGCCGAGGTGCAGGCGTCGACGTCGTCGCACGATGACGATCGCTCGTTTTTCGACGATGAGCCGGCGCCGGCTCCGACTCCGACGAAACAACGGCGAGCGCCGGCCGACGGTGGCGCGCGGCTGTCGTTTCCGGTCAAGGCCAAGGGCAAGCCTGTCGCGGACCATAGCCTGAACACTGCGGCGCTGCTGAAACATTACGGGGTGACGGTCGGGTATAACCTGATGCGGCACACGTTGGAGATCGAGTGTCCGACGTTTCGACCGAATGCCGAGCGAGCGGCCAACGCAACGCTGTCCTGGGTCGAAAACCGGGCGGCCGACCATGGGCTCGGCCGTCGTTGCGTGTATCCGCACCTGGTCGAGCTGGCGCGCGAGGTCCATCCGGTGCTCGACTGGGTCCAGGCGGCGCCGTGGGACGGCGTCGACCGCATCGAGGCGCTTATCGATACGTTGCACCTG
>VGVB01000074.1 GCA_016882265.1 Gammaproteobacteria bacterium | reverse complement strand
CCGCGGCAGCGTGCGGCCGGCCGCAGCGGGCCGCTGCGGCTGCTCGTGTTCGGCGGCAGCCAGGGTGCCGCGGCGCTGAACCGGCTGCTGCCGCCGGCACTGGCCGCGCTGCCGGTGACCGCGCGGCCGGTCGTGCTGCATCAGAGCGGCGCGCGCGAGCGCGACGCGACCGAACGGGCCTATCGCGAGTGCGGCGTCGCCGCCGAAGTGCGCGCCTTCATCGACGACATGGCGGCCGCGTACGCGGACGCCGACCTCGTCGTGGCCCGTGCCGGCGCCCTGACCGTGACCGAGCTGGCCGCGGCCGGCGTCGCGGCGCTGCTGGTGCCGTTTCCGGCCGCCGTCGACGACCACCAGACGCGCAATGCCGCCTTCCTGGTCGAGGCCGGTGCCGCGCGCATGCTGGCCGAGGCCGGGCTGACGGCCGAGCGCCTCGCCGTGGAGCTGGCCGCGCTCGGCGCCGCGGGCCGCGCGGGGCTCGTGGCGATGGGCGAGGCGGCCCGCGCCCGGGCGATCACCGATGCCGCCGAGCGGGTCGCCGCGCTGTGCCTGGCGGCCGAGGAGGAGCGGCGGTGAGCGAGCGCATGCGCCGCGTCCACCGGATTCACCTGATCGGTATCGGCGGCGCCGGCATGGGCGGCATCGCCGAAGTGCTGGTCAACCTCGGCTACCGGGTGCAGGGTTCGGACCGGCGCGACAACGCCGTCACCGCGCGGCTGCGGCGCATGGGCGTCGACGTGCACATCGGTCACGCCGCTGCCCAGGTCGCCGGCGCCGACGTCGTGGTCGTGTCGACGGCGATTCCGGCCGACAACCCCGAGCTGGTCGCGGCGCGCGCGGCGCGCATTCCGGTCGTGCGGCGGGCCGAGATGCTCGCCGAGCTGATGCGCTTCCGCCAGGGAATCGCGGTGGCCGGCACGCATGGCAAGACCACGACCACGAGTCTCGTCGCCAGCGTGCTCGCCGAGGGCGGCCTCGATCCGACCTTCGTGATCGGCGGCCAGCTCAACAGCGCCGGCAGCAACGCGCGGCTCGGTGCCGGGCGCTACCTGGTCGCCGAGGCCGACGAGAGCGACGCCTCCTTCCTGCACCTGCAGCCGGTGATCGCGATCGTCACCAACATCGACAACGACCACCTGGTGATGTACGGCGGCGACTTCGCGCAGCTCCGCCGCAGCTTCGTCGAGTTCCTGCACAACCTGCCGTTCTGGGGCCTCGCCGTGCTGTGCGTGGACGATCCGGTGGTCAGCAGCCTGCTGCCGGAAGTCGGCCGGCCGGTCATGACCTACGGTCTCGGTGCGGCGGCCGACCTGCGCGCCGCCGCGGTGACGCCCGCCGGCCTGCAGACGCGCTGCGAAGTGCTGCGCCCGGGACGTGCCGCACTGCCGGTGACACTGAACCTGCCCGGCCTGCACAACGTGCGCAATGCGCTCGCGGCGGTCGCCGTCGCGACCGAACTGGAGATCGGCGACGCGGCAATCCAGCGCGCGCTGCAGTCGTTCCAGGGCATCGGCCGGCGGCTGGAGCGGATCGCGGAGCTGCACACTGCGGCCGGGTCGATCACGCTGGTCGACGACTACGGCCATCATCCGACCGAGATCGAGGCGACGCTCGCCGCCGCACGCCAGGCCTGGCCCGGACGGCGCATCGTGCTGGTGTTCCAGCCGCACCGCTACACCCGCACCTGCGACCTGCTCGACGACTTCGGCCGTGTGCTGGCGCTGGCGGATGCGCTGATCATCACCGAGGTCTACGCAGCCGGTGAGGCGCCGATCATCCATGCCGACGGCCGGGCCCTGTGTCGCGCGGTGCGCAGCCGCGGGCGCATCGAGCCGGTGTTCGTCGAGGAGCTGGACGCGATCGCCGCGGCGCTGGCCGGCCTGATCCAGGGCGGCGACGTCGTGCTGACGATGGGCGCGGGCAGCATCGGCGCGCTCGCGCACGAGCTGCCGGCGCGGCTGGCCGCCGGAGGCGCGCCATGAACGCGCAGGTCCTGCCGGCGGAGTTCGCCGGGCGTGTCCGTCGCGACGAGCCGATGGCGCGGCACACCTCGTGGCGCGCTGGCGGTCCGGCTGAATTCTGGTTCGAGCCGCGCGACGCCGACGACCTGGCGGCGTTTCTGCACGGCTTGCCGGCGGCATTGCCGGTGACCTGGGTCGGGCTCGGCAGCAACCTGCTGGTGCGCGACGGCGGCATCCGCGGCGCGGTGATTTCGGTGCACGGGATCCTGACCGGGCTCGAGCGGGTCGGTGACCGCGGCGTGCGCGCCGAGGCCGGCGTGAGCTGTGCGCGGCTCGCGCGCCGCTGCGTGCAGTGGCAGCTCGGTCCGGCGGAGTTCTTCGCCGGCATTCCGGGCACGGTCGGCGGCGCGCTGGCGATGAACGCCGGCGCCTGGGGCGGTGAGACCTGGCCGCTGGTCGACAGTGTCGAGGTGATCGATCGCAGCGGTACGCGGCGCCGGCGTGCCGCCGGCGAGTATCGCTGGGGCTACCGCAGCATCACGCCGCCGGTCGCCGGCGAGTGGTTCCTCGCGGCGCTGTTCCGGTTCGAGGTCCGTGCCGATGCCGACGACGCGACCATTCGTGCGCTGCTCGAACGGCGCCGCCAGACGCAGCCGGTCAACGAGCGGACCTGCGGTTCGGTGTTCCGCAATCCGCCGGGCGACCATGCGGCACGGCTGATCGAGAGCGCCGGCCTCAAGGGCTGCCGCCTCGGCGGTGCGGTGGTCTCGCCGCGGCACGCGAACTTCATCGTCAACGAAGGCACGGCGACGGCGGCGGATCTGGAAGCGCTGCTGCGCCACGTGCAGGCGGTCGTCGAGCGCGTCCACGGGGTGCGCCTCGAACCCGAGGTGCGCATTCTCGGGGAGGCCGCATGAGCCGCCTGCGCACCACGGGTCTGGAGTTCCGCCGCATCCGTGCGGCCGCGGACTTCGGCCGGGTCGCCGTGCTGATGGGCGGTGACTCCGCCGAGCGCGAGATCTCGCTGCTGACCGGCGCCGCCGTGCTCGACGCGCTCAGCGCGCGCGGCGTCGCGGCCGCGGCCTTCGATCCGGCCACCCGGCCGCTGGTCGAACTGGTCAGCGACGGCTTCGACCGCGCGTGGATCGCGCTGCACGGCCCGGGTGGCGAGGACGGCGCGGTGCAGGGCGCGCTCGAGTGGCTCGGCCTGCCGTACACCGGCAGTGGCGTGCTCGGTTCGGCGCTGGCGATGGACAAGCTGCGCACCAAGCGCGTGGCGCTGGCGGCCGGGATCGCGACGCCGGCGTTCCGTGTGCTCACCGGCCCGGCGGATTTCGCGCCGGCGCTGGCCGAGCTCGGGCTGCCGCTCGCCGTCAAGCCGGCGAGCCAGGGTTCGAGCGTCGGCATCAGCCGCGTCGGCGCGGCCGCGGATCTGGCCCCGGCCTGGCGCGCGGCGGCGGCGCACGATCCGGTGGTCATCGCCGAGCGCTGGATCGAGGGGCGCGAGCTGACGGTGGCCGTACTGCACGGCCAGGCGCTGCCGGCCATCGCCATCGAAACACCGCGCACGTTCTACGACTACGAGGCCAAGTACTTCGCCAGCGACACGCGCTATCGCGTTCCCTGCGGGCTGGCGCCGGCGGCCGAGGCGGACCTGGCGCGCACCGCGCTGGCGACGTTTGCCGCCGTCGGGGCGCTGGGCTGGGGCCGGGTCGATTTCATAGCCGGTGCCGAGGGCGTGCCGCTGCTGCTCGAACTCAACACCGTGCCCGGCATGACCAGCCACAGCCTGGTGCCGATGGCGGCGCAGGCGGCCGGCATCGATTTCGCGGAACTGGCCTGGCGCGTGCTCGAGACGAGCTTCGCGCGTGAGCGGAGTGCATCGCCATGCGACTGAGCCGCGGTCGCAATCGCCGCCGCCCGAGCGGATCGCGCTGGCGGCTGCCGGAGATTTCCTGGCCGGCCTGCGCTCGCGCGGCCGGGGCGATTGCGCTGGTCACCGCGCTGGTCGGACTGGTCGCGGCCGGCCTCGACCGGCCGCTGCGGCGCATCGTCGTGCGCGGCGCGTTCGAGCGCGTCACGCCGCTCGAGGTGGAGCAGGTGGCGCGCCGCGCGCTCGATGGTGGCTTCGCCAGCGCCGACCTCGACGTGATCCGCACGGCGCTGGAAGGACTGACCTGGGTGGACCGCGCCCGCATCGAGCGGCGCTGGCCCGATCAGCTCGTCATCGAAATCGTCGAGCAGCAGGCGGCGGCGCGCTGGGGTGAGGACGGCCTGCTGAACACGCGCGGCGAGCTGTTCGCGACCGGCGTGCTGCACCCGCCGCCGGAACTGCCGCGCCTCGACGGGCCGCCCGGCACTGAGTCGCAGGTCGCGCAGCGCTACCTCGCGGTCCAGGGGCGCCTGTTCGAACAGGGACTGCGACCCGCGGCGCTCAGCGTGGACGCTCGCGGCGCCTGGCAACTCGGCCTGCTGAACGGCGTCACCGTCCGACTCGGCCGCCGCCAGGTGGACGAACGCATGGACCGCTTCCTCGCAGTGGCCGCCGGCGTGATCGCCGGTCGGGCCGCCGAAATCCGCTACCTCGACCTGCGCTACTCGAACGGCTTCGCGATCGGCTGGAACGCCCCCAGGCCCGCGCCCGCCGCAGCGGACGGCGCCAGTGACCACCACGCAGACAGGGAAACTGATGGCTAAGCGTGCTGACCGCAACCTGATCATCGGCCTCGACATCGGCACCTCGAAGATCGTCGCGCTGGTCGGCGAAACGCACGCCGACGGCAGCCTCGAGGTCGTCGGCCTCGGCTCGCACCCGTCGCACGGCCTGAAGAAGGGCGTGGTCGTCAACATCGACTCGACCGTGCAGTCGATCCAGCGCGCGGTCGAGGAGGCCGAGCTGATGGCCGGCGTCGAGATCCGCTCGGTGTTCACCGGCATCGCCGGCAGTCACGTGAAGAGCCTGAACTCGCACGGCATCGTCGCGATCCGTGACCGCGAGGTCGCCGCCGGCGACGTCGCCCGGGTGATGGACGCGGCCCAGGCGGTGCCGATCCCGGCCGACCAGAAGATCCTGCACGTGCTGCCGCAGGAATTCATCATCGACGGCCAGGAGGGCATCCGCGAGCCGATCGGCATGGCCGGCGTGCGGCTCGAGGCGCGCGTGCACATCGTCACCGGCGCCGACAGCGCCGCGCAGAACATCGTCAAGTGCGTGCAGCGCTGCGGGCTCGAGGTCGAGGACATCGTGCTCGAGCAGTTGGCCTCGTCGTTCGCGGTGCTGACCGAAGATGAGAAGGAACTCGGCGTCTGTCTGGTCGACATCGGCGGCGGCACCACCGACATCGCGGTGTTCTCCGGCGGCGCGATCCGCCATACCGCGGTGATCCCGGTGGCCGGCGACCAGGTGACCAACGACATCGCGGTGTCGATGCGCACGCCGACGGCCTACGCCGAGGACATCAAGATCAGCTACGCCTGCGCGCTGTCGCAGCTCGCCAACCCGGACGAGACCATTGAGGTGCCGAGCGTCGGCGATCGCCCGCCGCGGCGGCTGGCGCGACAGACGCTGGCCGAGATCGTCGAGCCGCGCTACGAGGAGCTGTTCACGCTGATCCGCGACGAACTGCGCCGCTCCGGTTTCGAGGAGTCGGTCGCCGCCGGCGTCGTGCTGACCGGCGGCAGCGCGCGGATGGAAGGCGCGGTCGAACTGGCCGAGGAGGTCTTCCACATGCCGGTGCGGCTCGGCTGCCCGCAGGGCGTGACCGGTCTCGCCGACGTGGTCCGCAATCCGATCCATGCGACCGGCGTCGGCCTGTTGTTGTACGGCCGGGCCAATGCCGGCCGGTCCGCGCCGAAGGTCGCCGGTGCGGGCGTCGTGACGGTGTTTGAACGGATGAAGTCGTGGTTCCAGGGATACTTCTGAAGGAGTAGTGGACATGTTCGAACTGATGGATACCTACAGTCAGACGGCGGTGATCAAGGTGCTCGGCGTCGGTGGCGGCGGCGGCAATGCCGTGGCGCACATGGCCCGCAGCGGCATCGAGGGTGTCGAGTTCATCTGCGTGAATACCGATGCGCAGGCGCTCAAGCACTCGCAGGTCAAGACCGCGCTGCAGATCGGCTGCAACATTACCAAGGGGCTCGGCGCGGGCTCCAACCCGGAGGTCGGGCGGCAGGCGGCGATGGAGGACCGCGATCGGATCATCGAGCTGATCGAGGGCTGCGACATGCTGTTCATCACCGCCGGCATGGGCGGCGGCACCGGCACCGGGGCGGCGCCGGTGGTCGCGCAGGTCGCGCGCGAACTCGGCATCCTGACCGTGGCGGTCGTGACCAAGCCGTTCGTGATGGAAGGCGGCCGGCGCATGACGGTGGCCGAGACCGGTATCGCCGAGCTGTCCCGGCAGGTCGACTCGCTGATCACGATTCCGAATCAGAAGCTGCTGTCCGTGCTCGGCGGCACGACCACGCTGCTCGAGGCGTTCCGGCGGGCCAACGAGGTGCTGCAGGGCGCGGTGCAGGGCATTGCCGAGCTGATCACGCGGCCCGGCCTGATCAACGTCGATTTCGCCGATGTTCGCACCGTGATGTCCGAGACCGGCCTGGCGATGATGGGCACGGGCTTCGGTACCGGCGAGAACCGCGCGCGGGCCGCGGCCGAGATGGCGGTATCGAGTCCGCTGCTCGAGGACATCAACCTCAACGGCGCCCAGGGTATCCTGGTCAACGTGACCGCGGGCATGGACCTGCAGATCGGCGAATTCGAGGAAGTCGGCAATACCGTGCGGCAATTCGCCGCCAGCGATGCCAACGTCGTGGTCGGCACCGTGATCGACCCGGAGATCGAGGCGGAGCTGCGGGTCACCGTGGTCGCGACCGGCCTCGGCCGGGCGTCGACCGCGACCGCACCGCAGAGCCCGGCGGTGGTTCCGCCCGTAGCTGCCGCGGCCGGGGCGCGCCGGGGTCCGGGCGACGTGCGGG
>VGVB01000073.1 GCA_016882265.1 Gammaproteobacteria bacterium | reverse complement strand
GGTGGCGGCGACGAGCCCATCGGCGCCGGCGCCCAGCACGACCGCATCGAAGGCGCGGCTCACCGGTCCCCCAGGATCACGCGCGCGGCCAGCCGGCCCGCGGCACCCATTACGCCGCCGCCCGGGTGCGCCGACGAGCTGCAGTGGTAGTAGCCACGGATCGGCGTGCGGAAGCTGGCCCACTGCGCGGCCGGTCGCAGGAAGAAAAGCTGCTGCAGCGACAGCTCGCCGTGGAAGATGTTGCCCTCGCTGATGCCGATCTTCTCCTCGATGTCCGCCGGCGTCAGCACCTGCCGGTGCAGAATCGCGGACTTCAGGTTCGGTGCATATTCGGCCAGCGTGTCGATGACCGCATCGCCAAAGGCCGCGCGCCGCTCCGGCGTCCAGCCGCCATCGATCCGACTCGGCGCGTACTGCACGAAGATGCTGGCGACATGCTGCCCCGGCGGCGCCATGCCCGGGTCGATCATCGACGGGAACACGATGTCCATGTACGGGCGGCGCGAGAAGCTGCCGTACTTGGCATCGTCGTAGGCCCGCTCGAGGTAGTCGACGCTCGGGCTGATCGAGAACGCGCCGCGGTGCTGCGGGCCGACGCCGGGCATGCAGGTGAAGTCCGGCAGCTCGGACAGGGCCAGGTTGACCTTGCCGGAGGAACCGCGGAAGCGAAAGCGCCGGACCTGCGCCAGCAGTTCGCCCGGCAGCTCCCGCTCCGGCACCAGCTCGAGGTAGGTGCGCCGCGCATCGAGACCGGAGACCACGACCGGCGCGCTCAGCTCCTCGCCATCGGCCAGCACCACGCCGGTCGCACGGCCATTGCGGACCAGCACCTGCTGCACCGCCGCGCCGGTGCGCAGCACCGCGCCGCCGGCGCGCGCGGCGGCGGCGATCGCGTTGCTGACCGTGCCGTTGCCGCCCTTGCAGAAACCCCAGGCCCGGAACGCCCCGTCGATCTCGCCCATGTAGTGGTGCAGCAGTACGTACGCCGAGCCCGGCGAACGCGGCCCGAGGAACGAACCGATGATGCCGCTCGCGGATTTCGTCGCTTTCAGCGCCTCGCACTCGAACCACTCATCGAGGTAATCGGCCGAACTCATCGTCAGCAGCTTGTACAGGGCATGGAAGCGCTCCGGGCCCAGCGACTCGAGGTGCCCGCCGAGCCGCAGCAGCCCGCGCAGCTCGCGCGGCGACAGCGAGGTCGGGTCGGGCGGCACCATCGACAGGAACGGTTTGACCGAACGTGCGATATGGTGCATCAGCCGCCCGAACTCCACGATCGCCTCGGCATCGAGCCGGGAGTGCCGGCAGAGCTCGCGCCGGGTCAGGTCGGGATCGTTCCAGCTCGCGAGATAGTCGCCATCCGGCAGCGGCGTCACGGTGCTCTCGAGCGGCAGGATCTGCAGACCGTGACGCGGCAGCTCGAGGTCGCGGACGATCTCCGGGCGCAGCAGGCTGACCACGTAGGAGAACACCGAGAAGGTGAAACCCGGGAATACCTGCTCGCTGACCGCCGCGCCGCCGAGCAGCTCGCGCCGCTCGAGCACGACCACCCGGCGCCCGGCCCGTGCCAGGTAAGCAGCGGTCACCAGCCCGTTGTGCCCGCCGCCGATGACGATCGCGTCGAAACGGTTGCTCATGTCAGGCCCGTTTCCGCGGCGGATCGAAGAACGGCAGCTTGCGCACGGCGGCCGCCGCGCGCAGGCGCTGGTGCTCGATCGTGATTTCGAGCTCGACCGCGGTGTCCGGCGCGAAGTGCGGCGCGGTCAGATGCGCGAGCGCGAGGTACTTCTTCAGCAGCGGTGACCAGCAGCCGCTCGAGGCATAGCCGACCTGGCGGCCGGCCCGGTATACCGGCAGGCTCGTGCGCCAGGCGATCGCCGGCAGCGCCGGCGCGAGATCGAATCGCGCGTGCTGCGTCTCGAACGAATCCCAGTCCACCTCGAGGCCGACGAAGCGCCACGCCGGGCCGCGCTCGCGCTCCGCCTGCAGGGCGCGCCGGCCGTTGTACGGACCCTTGTCGAAGCTGACGGTCCAGTCCAGCGACAGCTCGAACGGGCTCGACATCTGCGCCTCGATCATGGCCCGGTGCGCAGACTGGTAGTCGACGTCGAGCATGACGAGCCCGGCCTCGATGCGCGCGACGTCGAGCGCCCAGATCCCGGCCGGCGTCAGACCGTAGTCCGCACCGCGCGCGACCAGCGCATCCCAGACCGGCAGCGCGGCCGGCGCCGGAATCCACAGCTCGTAGCCGAGATCGCCGGTGTAGCCGGTGCGCGAGATCTGCAGGTCGGTGCCGGCGATGCGGTTGTCCATGACGCGGAAATACTTCAGTCCGTCCAGCGGGCGCTCGGCCACCGCGTTCAACACCGTCCGCGCCAGCGGCCCCTGCAGCGCCAGCGCGCCGAGTTGATCCGAGATGTCTTCGATCGTGACCTGCATGCCGAAAGCATTGCGCTGCAGCCAGCGCAGGTTCGGCTCCGCCGAGGTCAGCCGGAACTCCTGCTCGCCGAGCCGGCTGATCGTGCCGTCGTCGATCAGCTTGCCGCCGGCGTCGCACCAGCCGGTGTACAGCACCTGGCCGAGCGCAGCCCTGGCAACGTGGCGCGTGACCATGCGGTCGAGCAGGCGTGTGGCATCGCGACCGGTGATCCGGTACTTGTGCAGCGGCGACACGTCGAGCAGCGCCGCGGCATTGCGGATGGCTGCGTATTCGTGCTCGTGCGTCCAGTCGTAGACGCTGGCCGCCGCGTGGCCGGCCCAGCGCCGCCAGGTATGGCCGCGGATCAGCGGCGCCGTGCGCGCATGGAACGGCGTGGTCTGCAGCTGATGGGGAATTGGCGTCACGGCGGCGGCGATGCTACCGGCGGCGCTGCCTGACCGTCAAACCGCAGCTCGAAGCACTGGTGGATCCGCGGCCGACGGGCGAAGTCGCGCGGCAGCGTCGTTGCCGTCAGGTCGCTGATCGCCAGATCGGCGAGCGCCGCGGAATCCAGCCGGAAACGCTGGAACGGAGTCGAAAACAGCAGCACGCCGTCCCGCGCCAGCCGGCCGAGCGCCGCCCGCAGCAGCGCGACGTGGTCGCGCTGCACGTCGAACTCGCGGCGCATGCGCTTCGAGTTCGAAAAGGTCGGCGGATCGAGCAGGATCAGCCCGTAGCGCTCGCCATCATCGTGCGCCAGCCAGTCGAGGCAGTCGGCCTGCACGAGGCGGTGCGCGGTGCCGCGGCAGCCGTTGACCTCCAGATTGCGCTGCGCCCAGTCGAGGTAGGTCCGCGACAGATCGACGCTGGTCGTGGCCGGCGCGCCGCCCGCCGCGGCGTATACGGTCGCCGTCCCGGTGTAACAGAACAGGTTGAGGAAGCGCCGGCCGCGGGCCAGCGTGCGGATCCGCGCGCGGGTCAGGCGCTGGTCGAGGAACATGCCAGTGTCCAGGTAGTCAGTGAAGTTGACGAGGAAGCGCAGGCCGCCCTCCGCGACGATCACACGCTCGCCGCGCTCGCCGAGCTGTTCGTACTGCGCGCGGCCCTTCTGCGGCCGGCGTGTGCGCCACCAGATCGCCTCGGCCGGCAGGCCCGTCACCTCCGGCAGTACGGACAGCGCCTCTTCTCTCCGGGCCCGTGCCTTCGCGCGATCCACAGTCGCCGGCGGCGCGTATTCCTGCACGTACAGCCAGCGACCGGCGCTGCCGGCCGGATCGGACTGGTACAGGTCGATGGCAAAGGCGTACTCCGGCATGTCGGCGTCGTACAGCCGATAGCAGGCGATCTGCTCGCGGCGCGCCCAGCGCCCGAGTTCCACGCAGTTCTTGCGCAGGCGATTGGCGAACATCGCCGCGCCCGGGCGCGCGCGGGCGCCCGCCGCGTCGATCAGCGGCGGCCGGCCCGGTGCGCGCGGTACGACGAACTGCTCCGGCTCGACCGCCAGCCGCAGCAACCGGCACTCGAGCGGCCCGTTCATCATCCGGTGCGTGCGGCGCGCGCGGATGCCGAGTGCGCGACCGAGTGCCGGATTGCCGGTCAGTACCGCGGCCTCCCAGCCGCGGTAGCCGGCGCGCAGCCGCTCGCCGAGCAGCGCGTAGAGATCGCGCAGGCCCGCGCGATCGCCGAGGCGTTCACCATACGGCGGATTGGTCGCAATCAGGCCGGCGGGCGCCGCGGCCGGCGGCAGCGCAGCGAGATCACAGCGCTCGAAGTGGATGCGCTGGCCGAGTCCGGCGCGCTGGGCATTCGCCTGCGCCTGCGCCAGCAGCCGCGCATCGCGGTCATAGCCGCGGACCCGACCGGGCTCGAGGCGCTGTTCGGCGCGACGGCTCCCGGCCTCGGCGATCAGCTCACGCCAGACCGCGGCATCGTGCCCGCGCCAGCGCTCGAAACCGAAGCGCTCCCGCAGCAATCCCGGCGCGATGTCGGCGGCGATCAGCGCCGCTTCGATCGGCAGTGTGCCCGAGCCGCACAGCGGATCGACGAAGGCGCCGCCGGCGGCCGCGAGCTCCGGCCAGCCGGCGCGCAACAGCAGCGCCGCGGCGAGATTCTCCTTCAGTGGCGCCGCACCCTGCCCGCCGCGGTAGCCGCGCCGGTGCAGGCTGTCGCCGGACAGGTCGACTGCGACGATGACGCCATCGCGGCCGGCGCGCACGTTGATCCTGAGCGCCGGCGCCACGCGGTCCACTGACGGCCGCTCGCCGGTGCCTTCGCGGAACTGGTCGACGATCGCATCCTTGACTCGCTGCGCGCCGAACTGCGAATGACGGATGCCGGGCAATTCACCGGAAAAGTCGACTGCCAGGCTGTCCGCCACGCCGAGCTGCGCCGACCAGTCGATGCCGCGAATCCCCGCGTACAGCTCCCCGGCGTCAGCCGCGGCGAATTCGCCGATGCGCCACAGCACCCGCAGTCCGACCCGCGACCACAGGCAGACACGCAGCGCCTGCGCCAGCGTCGCCACGCCGCTGGCGCCGCCTCCAACCTCGCGCACCGCCGCGAGTCCGAACTCGGTCAGCTCGGCGGCCAGCAGGTCGGCGGTGCCGGGCGCGGCCGTGACGAAGAGCGGATTCCCGTTCATGCGCGATCGAGCTCGATCAGCTCGGCGCCGCGCAGCGGGCGGCTGAGGAAGCCGAGCAGGATGCGGTACAAATCGGGATCGAAGCGCGCCTCGCGCCCGGCGAATGCGGCCAGCTCGGCGGCATCGCCGGCGCTGCCGAGATAACACCAGCGGTCGAAGACGTGAATCTCCTCGAGCCCGCGCCAGTCGCGCTCGCGGATCCCGATGCGACCCGGAAACGGCCACTCGCGGCGTCGCAATCCGGCCAGCGCCATGCGCACGCGCAACGCGTGCAGCGCGGCCGGCTCGCGGCCGATACAGGCGCCGCGGCAACGCTCGAGCTGCAACGCGAGGCAGGAACCGGCTCCGCTCTCCAGCCCGAGCCGTTTCGCACACAGGCCGTGCTCCCGCACGAGGCCGTCGAGCGCGCGCCGGGCATCGCCAGCGCGGCGGAACAGGCCGTACTCATCGCCACTGGCGTCGGCCGGATCGAACGCGACGATCCCGGCGATCGGGCCGCCGTCATCCACACCGAGGCGAATCGTCCAGTATTCCGCTGCGCCGCGCAGGCGGCGGTTCAGCAGCGGCCGGCGCTCGCGGATCAGGCGCGCCTCGGCCAGCAGTGCACCGAACTCCCCGGGTGTCTCGCGCCACTCGATGCGCCGCACGAACTGCGCCAGCTCGGCGGCATGCCGGGCCCGCGGGTCGCTGAAGTGCGCGAGCACGCGGCTGGCAAGGTGCCCCGACTTGCCGACGTACAGCAGCGCATCGCCTTCGCCGTAGAACAGATAGACACCCGCGCCCTCCGGCAGCTCATCGGCGAGCGCCGGATCGAGCTGCGGCGGCAGGCGCGGCGCCGCGGTGAGCCGGACCACCAGCGCATCGAGCTCGGCCGCCGGCCAGCGTTCGCGCGCGCGACCGAGGAACGCGGCCAGCACCCGCGCATCGCCGAGCGCGCGATGGCGCGCATCGCAGTGCAGACCGTGGCGCGCGATCAGCGCATCGAGATTGTGGCCGCGCTCGCCGGGGGTCAGCGCCCGTGACAGGCGTACCGTGCACAACACCGGCGCACGGAAGCGCCGGCCGAGCCGGCCGAATTCGGCGCGCAGGAAGCCGTAGTCGAAGCGGACATTGTGCGCGACGAACAGCCGGCCGGCGAGCCGCGCCAGCAACTCATCCGCGACCGCCGCGAACGGCGGCGCGTCCGCGACCATCGCGTCCGTGATGCCGGTGAACTGCTGAATCGCGCGCGGGATACGCACGCCGGGATTGACCAGCGTCGCGTATTCGCCGCTGACCACGCCATCGTCGAGCAGCACGATGCCGGCCTCGATGACCCGGTCCCGCCCGGCATGACCGCCGGTGGTCTCGAGGTCCACGCAGGCGATCGGACCGGCAAGCGGCGAATCAGTCCGCGCCACCGTCCAGCGTCAGCAGCGGCGCGTACAGGTCCGGGCGCCGGTCGCGGAACACGCCCCAGGCGCGGCGATAGTCGCGGATCGCAGCGAGGTCGAAGGTCGCCGTCACGATCTGCTCGCTGTGGTCATCGGCCTCGGCGACGATCGCGCCGGTATGGTCGGCGATGAACGAGTGCCCGTAGAAGGTCATCTCGACCGCCGCGCCGCGCTCCTTGCCAATGCGGTTCGCGGCCACCAGCGGCATCACGTTGGCGGCGGCGTGGCCCTGCATCACGCGCTGCCAGTGCCCGCGCGAATCCAGCGTCGGATCCTGCGGCTCGGAGCCGATTGCGGTCGGGTACAGCAGGATTTCGGCGCCCTGCAAGGCCATCACCCGCGCCGCCTCCGGGAACCACTGGTCCCAGCAGACCGCGGCGCCGATCACGCCGAAGCGCGTCGGCCAGACACGGAAGCCGGTGTCGCCCGGCGAAAAGTAGAACTTCTCGTGGTAGCCCGGCCCTTCCGGGATGTGCGACTTGCGGTAGATGCCGAGCCGCCGGCCGTCGGCATCGACGACGACCAGCGTGTTGAAGCAGGCGTTGCGGGCGCGTTCGAACACCGACAGCGGCAGCACCACGCCGAGCTCGGCGGCGACGACGGCGAGCCGGGCCAGCGCCGGGTTCTGCTCGAGCGGCAGCGCCAGCGCCAGATGTTCGGCACGGTGCTCCTTGCAGAAGTACGGTGATTCGAACAGCTCCTGCACCAGGATCACGTTGGCGCCCTGCGCGGCGGCACGGCGCACCAGCGCCTCGGCCCGCGCCAGGTTGGCGGCGCGGTCCGGACCACAGGCCATCTGCGTCGCGGCGACGGTGACTGGCACGGCGGGAGATCCTATTGAGCCTTGCATAAATGCCTGACAGTTTCACAATGGCAGTTCAGCCTGTTGCCAGAAGGCGCGGATCAGGCTCGGGCGGCGTTGCATGGAGCACAGCCGATTGCGCGCAGTGGTTTTGAGGTCAGCGAAGGTGCTGGCA
>VGVB01000072.1 GCA_016882265.1 Gammaproteobacteria bacterium | reverse complement strand
GCCGTGGTCAGGCCGTAGAGGAAGCTGGTGCAGGCCGTGTTGATGTCCATCGCGCCGGCGTTGCGGGCGCCGATGCACTTCTGCACCCACGAGGCCATGTTCGGCACCTGCTCGTCCATCGTGCAGGCGCCGAAGACGATCATGTCCAGGTCATCGGCCACCAGCCCGGCCGCGGCCAGCGCCCGCAGTGAGGCGACCCGGCCCATCTCGCCGAGGCTGACGTGCGCAACGCGCCGCTCGCTGATGCCGGTGCGGGAGCGGATCCACTCATCGCTGGTGTCGAGAAAGGTGGCGATGTCCGCGTTGGACAGGACGGCCGGCGGCATGCACTTGCCCCAGCCAGTGATCGTGGCGAATGGCACCGGACTCTCCCGCGTGGCGAAGGTCGGATTGTACGCGGATGACCGGCCGGAGAGGGCGCGGCCGGACGAGGGCCGCTTTGCCGGCCCGGGCAATGCGCATAGACTGGACGCGCGGCTGCGATTCGCAGCGGGCGCGAGAGGGGGGCCTATGAGCAGGTGGACGTACTCGAACACAGCGTCGATCGGGTCAGCGGCAGTGCTGGCCGTGCTGTTGACGGCGGGCTGCGGCCAGCAGGCCGATTCGCCGGCCACGACCGCGGCGGCGCCGCAGGCGGAAGATGCGGGCGGTGACAGCTTCGGCATCTGCCGCATGCTGAGCACCGCGCAGGTGGCCAGCGTATTGCCCGACAGCGACGATGGCATGGTGGCGAGCGACGGCGGCTCGCTGATCGAGGGCGTTGATTCCTACCAGTGCTCGTACACCGCCATCCACGGCACGGACCTGGGCCTGCTGACGGTCATCGTCACGGTGGCGCCGAACGACGAGCTGTTCGAGAAGATCCGGGTCACCGGCTTCGCCTTCGATGACGATGACGCGGTCGCGGTCGGCGACAGCGCCTGGAAGAAGGACGACAGCGCCGATGAGTTCGAGGTTGTCGCCAACAAGGGCCGCTCGGTGCTGCGCCTCGGTCTGATGTCCGCCGATGCGCGGAGCAAGGCCGACCAGATGCTCGATCTCGCCCGCGTGGTGGCGGGGAAGCTGTAGGACGGCCGGGCGGCGCCGGCAAGAGTCAGGAGTCGGGCCGGGGCGTTGCAGCGGGCTTCGTCAACCTGTCGATGAGTCGCTGGCGCTCTCCGTTCCTGAACCTATCGTCGCGATCCCGCTCGCCGATCTGCCGATCGGTGTAAATTGCACGGCCCGGGCTGGCCTTCCAGCCCCGTCCTGCGACTCTGGCAGCTCGTTTCATGCGTGAAATATAGGGGTTCCTGCCGGCGGCAGCCACCATGAGAAGAGAGCGCATGACTCCGCGAAACGCTCCTGGTTCACCGGCCCGCAGGTCGTCAGAACGGCCGGGACTGGACAGATCGGACGTTTGCGACCCGTTCCAAACGTTCACGGAGTGGAATTCCGCGGCCGACCGGAAGGCGTGGGCCAGCCTTGGTGACGGCGTTCCCGCCCGCCAGCAATTCCAACCTTTCCGCCGCCCCCCACATCCAAGTCGATAACGGCGCAAACCAGGGGCCGGCCCAGTAGACGGGAGAGCAGGTGAGCCAAGCCGCCCGGGAAACGACCGCTGACGAGGCCGGACTGGTCGCCCGCGCCCGGAATGGCGACACGGCGGCCTTCGAGGGCCTCTACCGGGCCCACGCCGGCCGGGTCTACGGACTCTGCCTGCGGATGATGCGGCGGCGGGACGTCGCCGAGGACCTGACCCAGGAGGTGTTCGTGAGTGCGTGGCGCAGCCTGCCGGGGTTCGAGGGGCGCAGCGGTTTCGGCACCTGGCTGCACCGGATCGCGGTCAATGCGGCGCTGGCGCGGGACCGGTCGCCGCGGGGGCGGGACGAAGTCAGCCTGACGGACGAAGAGGGCGAGCAGATGGAGATCGGCGCGGAGGAGGCGATGGATGCGGCGACGCCGATCGACCTCGAGCGCGCGATCGCGACGCTGCCGCCCGGCGCCCGCGACGTCATGGTGCTGTACGGGATCTACGGCTACAGCCACGAGGAAGCCGCGGAGATGCTCGGCGTCGCCGTCGGCACCTGCAAGGCACAGTTGCACCGCGCGCGCCATCTACTGCGCGAACGGATGCAGGTGGAGGGCCACGCATGAACATCATTCCATTCCGGCGCCCGGCGGCGCGCGAGCCGCTCGACGAACAGCTCGCCGCGCTGCCGCGCTCGATCGAGCCGCCGCGCGACCTGTGGCCGGCGATCGCGGCCCGGCTCGGTGAACAGCAGCGGCCGGCGCAGCGCCACTGGCACTGGCCGACCGCGCTCGCCGCCGGTGTCGCGGTCGCGGCGGTCTCGGCGGTTCTGACCTGGGGCCTGCTGCGGGACAGCGGATCAGCCGGCGGCGGGAGGGGCGAGCCGGCGCTGCTGCCGGTCAGCTACGGACCGAACTCGGCGCTCGGCGCGGAGCAGCTTCGTACCCGCGACGAGCTGCTCGCGCAGTTCCGCGCCCGCGTCGCGGAACTGCCGCCGGAAACGCGTGCGGCGGTGCTGCGCAACCTCACGATCATCCAGCACGCGGCCGACGACATCGACGCGGCGCTGGCGCAAGACCCGGGCAGCGGGCTGCTGAACCAGCTCCTGTTCGGCACTTACCAGGAAGAGTTGCGCGTCTATTCACAGGTCATCACCAGCGGTGGCGACCCTTCACGGAGGACCTGACATGAATACCCGGATCACGACCCTCGCCGCCGCCGGCCTGTTGTGCCTCGCCGCGCCGGCCGAAGCCGAGCAGAATCTGCAGCGCAAGGCTGCGGTGTCCGCCGACGCCGCGATCGAGATCAGCAACGTCAGCGGGCGCGTCGAGGTCACGGCCTGGGACCGCAACGAAGTGGATCTCGACGCGACGCTCACCGGCGACGAGGACCAGCTCGAGTTCGAGGCCGGCGACCGGCGCGTGCGCATCAAAGTCACGCGGCCCGACAAGAAACTGCGGGGCCCGAAGGAGGCGACGCTGATCCTGCGCGTGCCGCAGGGTGCGAGCCTGCGCACCGAGGTCGTCAGCGCCGATCTCGAAATCCGGGGCGTGCGCGGCGAGCAGCGCCTGAATTCGGTCAGCGGCGACGTGCACACCGAGGCCTTCACCGCGCCGGTGGCGCTGCGCACCATCAGCGGCGATGGCACGATCGCCGGGACCGGCGGCAAGGCCGAGGTGTCGGTGGCGAGCGTCAGCGGCACGCTCGAGGTCACCAACGTTCAGGGCAGCGCCGAGGCCGAGACGGTCAGCGGTGAGGTGACGATGCGCCTCGGCGCGGTGGACCGGCTGAAGGTCGGGACGGTCTCCGGCGAATTCGACGGCAGCCTCGAGCTGCTGCCGGGAGCGCGCGTCGAGCTCGAGTCGATCAGCGGCGAGATGGACCTGCGGTTGAAGCCGCCGGTCAACGCGGATTTCGAGTTCGAGAGCTTCAGCGGCGACATCGAAGCCTGTTTCGGCCCGAAGGCCCAGGCAAAGAGCAAGTACGGGCCGGGCCGCGAACTGAGTTTCACGCAGGGCAGCGGCGGTGCGCTGGTGCAGATTGAGACGATGAGCGGCGAAGTCCGGGTCTGCGATCACTGATCCTGATCGGGACCGCCGGGGCGGGCCGCGGCCCGCCAGCACGGCCGGCACGCAGTCTGGGTAGAATCCGGGGGCACATCGTGGCCCCCGGATCTTCATGCGCCTGGCCAGAATCATCGGGTTGACTGTGGCGGTCGTCGCGGCGCTGGCCGTGCTGACCGGCGCGGCAGCCTGGCTCGGCGCGCGCAGCGGCTGGGCGCGGCGCGCCGCCGGCGATTATCTGAGCGAGATGATCGGCCTGCCGGTCACGGTTGGGACAATGGCGGCCGGTTTCTGGCCGTCGCCGGCGCTGACGGCCGGCGATGTCACGGTCGCGCAGCCGGCCGGTTTCGGCCCGGCGGCGCTCGTCGAGGCCGACGAGATCGTGATCTCGCTGCCATGGCGCAGCCTGTGGCGGCGCGAGCCGGTGCTGCACGCGGTCGCAATCGACGGCGCCACCTTGCGCCCGGCGATCGCCGCCGACGGCCGCGACAACTGGTCCGCAGTGATCGCGAAGCTCAGTGAACTCGGCGGCGAGGGGCCGAGCGCGTGGTCGGTCGCGAGCATCGGGCTCGAACGCGGCACGGTCGAGTTCGCGGATGCGCAGAGCGACACGCGCTGGCGCCTGAGCGGCATCGGCCTCA
Source organism: Gammaproteobacteria bacterium (assembly GCA_016882265.1). Classification (GTDB taxonomy): domain Bacteria; phylum Pseudomonadota; class Gammaproteobacteria; order Steroidobacterales; family Steroidobacteraceae; genus SCUD01. The sequence continues at coordinate 3,301 of VGVB01000072.1, read as the reverse complement.
CGGCGAGCGCGGCGGCGCCCGCCGCATGGTTCCCGGCGGACCTGCGCCTGGCCGGCGAATACGGCCGGAACATCGCGCACTTCGGTGTCGCCGGTGAGGTGCGGCTCGACGTGGATGAGGGCCGCTACGAAGGCCGCGAACTGCGCCTGCGCGGCTGGGCCGGCGGCGAGCCGATGCCGATGGCCGGTATCGAGATGCAGGGCACGGTCGGCCAGTGCGCGTATGACGAGGCGAGCGGGCTCGTGACGCTCGAACGTGGCAACGTGACGGTGGCCGGAGTGACGGCGGACTTTTCGCTCGCGCCGGCGGGGTCGCTGCAGGGTTTCGCGGTGAAGACCGCGAGTTTCGCGCCGCGGGTACCGGCGCGGGTGCTCGGCCGGCCGCTGCCGGAGACGCAGGATCCTGCGGCGCTCGGCTCGCTGCAGGTCGAAGCCGCGGGGCGACTGGAGCCCGAGCGCGTCGTCATCGACGAGTTCTCCGGCCAGCTCGATGAGACCGGGTTCGGCGGCAGTCTCGCCTGGCCAACCGCTGGCGGGACTTTGCGGGTCCGCCTGCAGGCCGACCGGCTCGACCTCGATCGCTATCTCGAGCCGGGGAATGACGCGGCCGCCGCGAGCCCGCAGGCGACCATCGAAGCGACGGTCGCCGAACTCAGCACCCTCGACCTCGATGCCGAGATCCGCATCGCCGAGGCGCAGGCCGCCGGCGCGAAGATCCGCGGGCTGCGGATCGCGATCGAGCCGTGACCCGGCGCGGTGGCCGGGCTGCCGTGCCGGACCCGCGCCAGCTCGCCCGCAAGCTGCTGCCCTGGTACGACCGGCATGGCCGCCACGACCTGCCGTGGCAGCAGGACCCGACGCCGTATCGCGTCTGGGTCTCCGAGGTGATGCTGCAGCAGACCCGGGTCGAGACCGTCATCCCCTTTTTCAAACGATTCGTCCGGCGCTTTCCAGACGTTGCGGCGCTGGCGGCGGCGAGCGAGAACGAGGTGCTGCATCTTTGGTCGGGCCTCGGCTACTACTCGCGCGGGCGGAATCTGCTGGCGGCCGCGCGGCAGGTGGTTGCCGAGCGCGGCGGCGAATTGCCGGATACGCCGGAGGCGCTCCGTGCGCTGCCCGGCATCGGCCGCTCGACGGCCGGCGCGATCCTCGCGCTCGCGCATGGCCGGCGCGCGGCGATCCTCGACGGCAACGTCAGGCGCGTGCTCGCGCGGTACTTCCTCGTGCGCGAGTGGCCGGGCGGCAGTGCCGGTGCGGCGCGGCTCTGGCAGCTCGCCGAGATCTGCACGCCGGCGAAGCGCGTCGCCGACTACACGCAGGCCATCATGGATCTCGGTGCCACGGTCTGTACGGCACGCGAGCCGGACTGCGAGCGCTGTCCACTCGCGCCGGACTGCGGCGCAAGGCGGGAGGGGCTCGCCGCGTTGCTGCCAGCCCGGCGGCCGGTGGCGCGCCGGCGGCCGCTGCGTCGGATCTGCATGCTGCTCGTGCTGCGCGACGGGGGAGACGTGCTGCTCGAACGGCGTGCCAGCCGGGGCATCTGGGGCGGCCTGTGGAGCCTGCCGGAGTTTGCCGACCGCGAGAGTCTGCTGGCCTGGTGCGTCGCGCGGTTGGGCCGCGCCGCGCGTCCCGAGCGGCTGCCCGTGCTGCGGCGCTCCTTCACGCACTTCGACCTCGACATCGAGCCCTGGCGGCTGCGGGCCGGTGCGGCCGCCGGGCGCGTGGAGGAGGCCGGCCGGGTCTGGTATAACGGCCACACCCCTTCGTCCATCGGGCTCCCCGCGCCGGTCCGCCGGCTGATCGAGGGCTGCCTGCACGGCGGCGAGGGACCCGGACAGGAGTCGAGTGATGGCAAGGATGGTCCGCTGCGTCGTGCTCGCCCGCGAAGCCGAAGGTCTCGACCGCCCGCCGTGGCCAGGTGAACTCGGCCAGCGGATCTTCGACCACGTTTCGAAGGAAGGCTGGCAGCGCTGGCTCGCCCGCCAGACCATGCTGATCAACGAATACCGGCTGGTCGCCATCGAACCCGAGGCCCGCAGGTTTCTGGCCGCCGAGATGAAGAAGTTCCTGTTCGGCGAGGGCGAGGGCGGCGGCGGCCAGTGACGCCCCGCGCGCCGCCCGGGGTCTGGTGCCCGCACCCGGCGCGGACCGGCAGCTCAGTTGGTCGAGCTGCGGATCCCGATTATCCGCAGCACGTCTTTCATGATGAGCAGCAGGTGGTAAGGATCACTCGGGCTCGGCTCGAAATCGAAGTGCTCGTAGAACGCTTTCGCCTTGTCGTCCTTCGCGTGAACCAGCAGCGCCCGCGCGCCGATGGTGGCGGCCGCGCTCGCGGCCCGCAGCAATGCATCCTTGAGTAGCGCTGGCCCGATTCCCTTGCCCTGCAGCGACCGGTCCACTGCCAGGCGCGCGAGCAGAATGACCGGGATCGGGTGACGTGCAGGGCCTCTTCTGACGCGCTCGGTTGCCTCCTCGTGCGTGACGGAGCCGGCCGCCAGGCTGTAATAGCCGGGCACCGTTAGATCCCTGGCGAGGACATAAGTCTGCGCGCCGTGCGCGCGCTGATGGCTCCACGCGGGGCGTTTGAGGAAATGATTCAGCTCGTCCCTGCCGCAGTCAAAGCCGTCGAGCACATGCTCGCGGCGCAGCTTTTCGATAACGCCGTGCGCGCTCACTCGAGAGCGCTTGGCGTCGCCAGCAGCTTCTCGAGGCGCGGCCGGGACTTCGCTGGCGCCTCGAGCGCAGCGACAAAGGCATCGTACTGACTCGCGCTCAGGCGGAACTCGCGACGATCGGCGAGAGTTTCTGCCGCCGCTGCCAGCCCCTTGTCGAGCACGAAGGCGCTCAGGCTCTTGCGCTCGACCTCCGCGGCCCGCTTCAGCATGGATTTCGCCTTGGGCGTCAGGCGAAGCTCGAGCCGGTCATCCCGACGTTTCGTGGAACTGCGCATGCGGCACTCCTTGAATGGGTGCAGCCTATCACCCGTACAGTGTACGGACAATAAGGATAGCTGAATGCGGATGGGCTGGCCTGCGAGCAGGCACGGCCGATGATTGACGGCGGCGGCGGCGGACGGGTCTAATTACGCGCCCTTCCGCCCCGGCACGGCCAGGTAGCTCAGTTGGTAGAGCAGCGGACTGAAAATCCGCGTGTCGGCAGTTCGATTCTGCCCCTGGCCACCAATTTCAAGACACAATGCGAACAACAACCTGGCTCATCCGGTGAGCCAGCGGAAGTGGCAGACTGGCGCCGTCCGGATCGGTATACGTTGTCTGAGGGAGGCCTTGGCGTCGGCGGGCAGG
>VGVB01000071.1 GCA_016882265.1 Gammaproteobacteria bacterium | reverse complement strand
TGCCAGCACCTTCGCTGACCTCAAAACCACTGCGCGCAATCGGCTGTGCTCCATGCAACGCCGCCCGAGCCTGATCCGCGCCTTCTGGCAACAGGCTGAACTGCCATTGTGAAACTGTCAGGCATTTATGCAAGGCTCAATAGAAGTCGTAGATCAGGTCGACTCCGTACGAGCGCGGCGGCCCGAACTGCGCGCAGAGGATGCCGAGGTTCGTGGTCGACAGCCGGTAGATCTTGTCGGACAGGTTCTTGCCCCAGACCGCCACGCGGAACCCACCGTGGTCCGACGGGCCGGCGATGTTGGCGAGCTGCACGCGCGCGTTCCAGATCCCGTAGCCGTCCGTGAGCGTATCCAGCTTCGGCCCCGCAGTGAAGTCGTCGATCGCGCGGAAGTCGACGTCGAAGATCAGGTCGCCAAGGCTGCCGAGCGCGGTCTCGTAGCGCAGGCCGCCGCCGACCTGCCAGTCCGGCGCGTTCGGCATGGAGCGCTGAGCCTCGAGCTCGACGCCGCCGTCCACGTAGGAACCGTAGTCGGCGTCGAGGTAAGTGAAATACAGGTTCGCGCTCAGGCCGCGCGTGATCACGGCGTTGACTTCGAGCTCGGCGCCGTCGATCGTCGCGCTGCCGGCATTGAGCGTATCGACGAAGATCGGCGGCACCCGCGCCTGGTCCACCTGTAGGTCATCGTAGCTGTTGTGGAACAGTGCGAGGTTGGCGCGCAACCGGCGGTTGAACAGCTCCGACTTCAGGCCGACCTCCCAGGCGTCGACGTTCTCCTCCTCGAAGCCCTGCTGGACGTTGACCGGTGTGCTCTGCGGATTGAAGCCACCCGCCCGGTAGCCGGTCGAGAACTTGGCGTAGCCGTTGATCGTGTCGGTGAACGCGTAGGCCACGGTCAGCGCCGGCGTGAACGAATTGAAGTCGCGGTCGCCGATCGCGACCTGCCCGGCCACCGCCCCGGCACCCGGCGGCATCGGCCGGATGAAGGTCTTCTTCACCCGGCGCGAATCCTCCGTGTAGCGCAGGCCGAGCGTCAGGTCGAGCCGGTCGTCGAACGCCGCCGGCGTCCAGGTCAACTGGCTGAAGATCGCGGCGGAGCGCGCCTCGCCCTCCGCTGCCCAGACGTCGAATCCGCCGAAAGAGTTGAGCATCTCCTCGGTGTCCTCATCGGCGTAGAACAGCCCGGTGACGTACTTCACGCGGCCACCGGCGGTCTCACCGAGAAGCTGGACCTCCTGCGTGAACTGGTCCTGCTTCATGGTCCGGTCCTGCAGGAACAGGTCGGCGAAGTTCATGTGCACGTCGTTGTCGAGGTCCCGGTAGCCGGTGATCGAGCGCAGCGTCATCGGGCCCGCATCCCACTCCACCGCCAGCATGTGGCCGGTGACCTTGGTCTCACTCGGGCTCATGCCGCGGACCGACGCCACCGACTCCTGCCGGCCGGGGACGGCGGTCGCTCCGGCGACGCGCTGGTAAAAATGATTGCCGAACACCATCTCCGACTGGTCGTAGCTGTAATCCACGGTGACGTTGTCGGCCGGCAGGAAGCGGATGGTGGCCTTCATCGCTTCCTTCTTGCGATCCTCGTTGAAGTTGATCTGGTTCGGCCGCGCCGACAGATTGTCGATCCAGCCGTCGTTCTCGCTGCGCATGTAGGAGAGCCGAGCAGCCAGCTTCTCGCCGAACGGTACATTGACGCTCAGGCGTCCGGCACGCAGATCCCAGCTCCCGGCCGTGAGCTGCGCGCGCAGCCCGAATTCCTGGTCCGGCTTGCGGGTGATGAAGTTGATCGCACCGGCCGTGGTGTTACGCCCGTACAGCGTGCCCTGCGGGCCGCGCAGCAGTTCGACCCGCTCGAGGTCGGCGAAATCGAGCGCCATGCCGATGCCGCGCCCGACCGGCACGCCGTCCACGTAGACGCTGGTCGCCATGTCGTTGGTCGACTGCGCGTTCAGGTTGCCCATGCCGCGGATGAACAGGTTCGGCGCGACGCGCGTGCCGGCGAACGGCGCGATCGTGATCGAGGGCGCCTGGTTCATCAGGTCCATCACGCTGTTGATGCGCTTGGTTTCGAGCTCACGCGAGGACATCGCGCTGATCGCGATCGGCGTCTCCTGCAGCAGTTCTTCGCGCTTCTGCGCGGTGACGACCACTTCCTCCAGCGTCAGGGTCTCGCCTTCGGCGAGCACTGCCTGGCTGGCGGCCAGTGACAGGATGGAGGCCACGACGAATGCCAACGGCGTCTTCGTGGTGGTCAGGTGCTGCTGGTCCATGTACATTTCTCCCGCGGCGGATGTGGTGCGAACGCAACTCAGAATCTGACGGCCAACGGCCCGATCATCGCAATCCGCGGGCGCGCGGCCATCCCACATTTGGACTAGCTCTGTGCGCGCTCTCCGGGAGTCTCACCAGATCACGCGCGCGTCGACGAGTCCACTGTACTCCTGCTCGCTCAGGCCGAGCAGTCCCCTGAAGACCCGCTCGTTGTCCCGGCCCATGCGCGGTCCCGGCTCGACCGCCGGTTCCGTACGGCTGCATTTCACGTAGGCGCCGTAGATCGTTTCCCCGAAACCGAGCGGGTGCTGCACCTCAATGAAGGTGCCCCGCGCGCGGTAGTGGGGATCGAGCAACAGGTCGCCGATATTCAGTACCGGCGCGGCGGCGATGCCCTGTTGCTGCAGCCTCGCTGCCAGCTCGCGGTCGTCGCAGTCCCGCGTCCAGGCAGCGAGCTGCGCGTGCAGCGAATCGATGTTGCGCAGCCGGCCGTCGAGCCCTGCCAGCTCTCCGGCCGCGGCCCACGGCGGATCGCCCATCGCGGCGCGCAGCGCCAGCCACTCCGCGTCGCTGGCAACCGCGATGCTGATCCAGCGGTCCTCCCCGGCACACGGGAACACGCCGTGCGGCGCTGCCGCGTCGAGCGGATGACGGTTGCCACGCGGACCGGCGATCCGGCCATTTAGGAAGTAATCCATGAAGGCCGGCCCGACCAACTGCATCACCGCCTCCTGCTGCGAGAAGTCGATGTGCTGGCCCGAACCGTTGCGCTCCCGTCCGGCCAGCGCGGCGAGCACCGCGAACGCACCCATGATGCCGTTGAACGGATCGGCGAATGCATTCTCGAACGGCACTGGCGGGCCGCCGGCATAGCCGGTGATGCTGTCGAGACCGGTCAGGCTGCTGAGGCTCAGCCCGTAGGTACGCACCGATTTCAGCGGGCCGTTGAGGCCCGCTGCGGGCATCGACAGCATCACGAGGTCCGGCCGCACCCGGCACAGTTCCGCATAGTCGAGGCCGAGCGCCGCCATCGCCCCGGGTCCGAAGTTCTCGACGACAACATCACAGACCGCGACCAGCCGGCGGGCGAGATCGCGCGCCGCGGGTGTCTTCAGGTTCAGCGTGACGCTGCCGTTGCCGGCCCAGCCGGCGTGATTCGACAGACTGCGATCCGGGTCGCGCACGCCGCCGGCGAACGGCGGCAGCATGCGCAGCAGATCGATGCGGGCCCGCGACTCGATCTTGAAGACCTCGGCGCCGAGAAAACCGAGCGTCTGGCCGACGACCGGCCCGGCCCAGACCCAGCCGAAGTTCGCCACGCGCAGGCCGCGCAGCGGCAGGGACCGGTCCACGGCGGCTGGCGCCGGCGTCGTCATACGACCCCCGTGAGCCGGAGGCGATCGAGTTCACGCTCATCGAGGCCGAGCCAGTCCCGGTACACCTCGGCGTTGTGTTCGCCGAGCAGCGGCGCCGCTCGGGTCGGACGTACCGCGCTGCCCTGCAGCCGGAACGGGGCACCGAGCGTGCGCACACTGCCCAGCGCGGCGTGCTCCAGTGCCACGATGCAGCCGCGCTCGCGCAGATGCGGATGGTCCGCGACCTCGGCGACCGTGAACACCGCCGTTACCGGCACGCCTTCGGCCTGACAGCGCTCCATGATCTCCCACTTGCTTTGCGCGCGGGTCCACTCGGCCAGCAGCGGGTACATCGCGTCGGCATGCTCGGCGCGCATGTACAGGTCGCGGAACACCTCGGCCTCGGTCCAGGCCGGATTGCCCATCGCCCGGACCAGGCCCTGCCACTGCGCGTCCTCGATTGCCAGAATCCACGCATGACCATCGCGGCACGGCAGGATCGTGGCTGGGGCGCGCAAGGACATGCCGACGCCGGTACGCCGGTCGAATGCGCCGGTCAGCGCGACCGCCCCGATGTTCTGGCTGCCGCTGAAGGTCGCGGCGATCGCCTCGGCACAGGCGACGTCGAGCTGCTGCCCGCCGCCGGCGAACCGCCGCCCGAGCACTGCCGCCAGCCCCCAGGCCGCGCCGGCCGCGCCGCCGCAGAAGTCCGCGGCGAACGTGCCGTGTTCGAGCGGCGCCTCGCCCGGGCGCCCGCAATAACGGCTGGAGGCGCCGGTCAGGTGAAAGGCGTTGAGGTCGCAACCATGCCAGTCGCGGTACGGCCCGGTCTGCCCGAACGGCGTGATCGAGATCATCACCAGGTCCGGATTGCCCTGCGCGAGCGTCGCGTAGTCCAGGCCCCAGTCGCGCATCCGCGGCGGCAGATGGTTCTCGATCAGTACGTCGGCTCCGCGGACCAGCCCGCCCAGCAGCTCGCGACCTTCGGCCCGGCTGACATCCAGGGTCACGCCGCGCTTGCCGGTATTCAGGAAGAAATACAGGCCGCTCTTCTCGGGATCGGGCCGATCGCCGGGAAACGGCCCCCAGTGACGCGCCACGTCACCGGTTCGCGGCGGTTCGACCTTGATGACATCCGCGCCGTAATCGGCGAACAGTCGCGCGCACCAGGGGGCCGACACCGCCTGCCCCAGGTCGATGACCTTCAACCCGGCGAGTGCCGCTGCGGTCATCGGCGGCCGTGCGCTCAGCGCCCGTGGAATTCCGGCGGGCGCTTCTGCAGGAACGCGTTGAAGCCCTCGCGGAAGTCCTCGGAACGCATCAGCGGCAGCATCTGCAGGTAGGCCCGATCGATGTGGGCGCCGAGGTCCTCGCTGAGCCCGGCGCGGAACAGGCGCTTGGCCGCCTGGACGGCGAGCGGTGCGCAGGCGGCGATCTCGGCGGCCAGCGCGCGCGCGGCTGCCGGCAGCGCGTCGCCCTCGACGACGTGATCGACGAGCCCCAGTTCCAGCGCCTGCGCCGCCGTCAGCGTGCGTCCGGCAAACACCAGTTCAGCAGCCCTCGACCAGCCGAGCAGCCGCGGCAGGTACCAGGTGCCGCCGGTCTCGGGCAGGATGCCACGGCGCGTGAACGCCGCCGCGAGCCGTGCGTGGCTGGCCGCGAAGCGGATGTCGCAGCCGAGTGCAAGGTCGAGGCCGAAGCCGGCCGCACCACCGTTGATCGCGCAGATCACCGGCTTGTCGAGCCGGTGCAATACCAGCGGCGCGAAGTCCCGATCGGCCAGCGTCGCCGTGAGCTGGAAGCCGCTCTTCGCGACGCCCTCCTCGCTCGCCGCGTCCTCGAGGTCGAGCCCGGCGCAGAACGCCCGCCCGGCCCCGGTCAGCACGATCACGCGCACCTCGGGATCCGCGCCGGCCCCGATCAGCGCGGCCGACAGCGCCGAGAGCAGCGACTGCGAGATCGTGTTCATGCGCTCGGGCCGGTTCAGCGTCAGCGTCAGGATGGCGCCGTCGCGCTCGCTCAGCAGATCACTCATCGCAGTCCTCCCGGTCGCGCGTTGCGGTCACGGCTCATGCAGGCGCCGGACCGTATCGCGCATGCGCTCCGGATCCTGGCGCGCCTGGTCCACCAGCACCAGCGTGATCGTGTCGTACAGGCCATCGGCCCGGGCCCGGATCGCCGCGGCCAGCCCGTCATAGGTCGAGCTGATCGCCCACTCGTCGAGCATCTCGTCAGTGATCAGCGCCGGCATCTCGGCCCAGCGCCCGCGCACCGAGAGCTGATGCAGCCGGTTGCCAGTTTCCTGCCAGCCGTGATGCTCGAGCACTGCGTGGTAGGTCCGGGTCGAGGCATAGAAGGAGATCTGCCGGCGCAGCGCCTGCCGCGCCTGTTCGACCCCGGCCTCGTCGCGCCCGAGCGCCATGAACGGCGCGCCGACGAAATCCAGCGCGCTGCGCGGCCGGCCGGCGGCCGCGAGGCCGGCCTCGACGGCCGGCAGCAGCACCTCGCGCGTGAAACGGAAGGTCGCGATCGGGTGCAGGCGCAGGCCGTCGCACAGCTCGCCGGACAGTCTCGCCATGTAGGTGTTGACGGCGGCGATGTACAGCGGCACCTGCGGCTGCGCGATCGGCCCCGGATTGAAGTACGGCGACATCAGCGTAAAGCGGTAATGCTCGCCCTCGAACCAGCTCGGTGCACGCGGATTCTGGAACGTGCGGAAGATGGCCTGCAGGCACAGCAGGTACTCCCTCAGGCGCGGCCCGGGCGGCCCGGTCCAGGCGGTCGAATAGCGCCGCTCGTTGTGGCCCTTGACCTGGGTGCCGAGTCCGAGGTTGAAGCGCCCGCCGGAGAAATGCTGCAGGTCCCAGGCCATCTGTGCCGTGACCAAAGGGCTGCGCGGGAAGGCGATCGCGACGTTGGTGCCCAGCGTCAGGCGCCGGCTGTTCGCCGCCGCGATCACGCACGGCAGGAACGCGTCGTGGCCGGCCTCGGCGGTCGTGATGCCGTCGAAACCGATGTCCTCCAGCAGCGCGGCGCGCGCGGCGATGTCCGGCAGCGTTACGCTGGCCTGGCCCTGCGCCGCGTATTGCTGGGTGTCGGGTCCGAAAAGGGTCGCTTCGACGCGCAGTGCCATGAGGGATCTCGCTCAGCCGGCGGTGCGGAACTCCGCCGGACGCTAACGGGGCCGACGACCCCGTGCATCGTCCACGAGGACTATTCAGCGCCAGCGCCAGCTCGTGCCGGCCGGTCCGTCCTCGAGTACGACATCCTGTGCCGCCAGTTCGTCACGGAGGCGGTCCGATTCCGCCCAGTTGCGCGCCTGGCGCGCCGCGCTGCGCGCGGCGATCCGTGCCTCGATGGCGGCGACCTCGAGCCGCTGCGGCCTAGCACCGGGCGCCGTCATCAGCTCCGAGCGGGTGGCGAGCCAGCGCTCCGGGTCGTGCTGCAACAGGCCGAGGACGGCACCGAGCCCGCGCAGTTCCGCGGCCAGTTCACCGGCCTGTGCCAGATCGCTGCCGGCCCGGGCCACGTTCAGCGCGCGCGCGGCCGACTGCAGCGCGGCGAGCGCCTCCGGCGTATTGAAGTCGTCGTCCATCGCCGCGCGGAATGCCGCAGTCGCCGCGCCGGGCACCGGCGCCGCGGCCGGCGCCACGCCGCGCAGTGCGAGATACAACCGCTGCAGCGCAGCGTCGGCCTGGCGCAGGTTCTCCTCCGAGTAGTTGATCGGCCCGCGGTAGTGGCTGGCGAGCAGGAAGGCCCGCAGCACTTCCGGGCGCAGCCGCGGCAGCACCTCGCGCACCGTGAAGAAGTTGCCGAGCGACTTCGACATCTTCTCGTCGTTGATCCGGACGAAGCCGTTGTGCATCCACAGGTTGACGAATGGCGTGCCGCAGGCCGCGCAGGTCTGCGCGATCTCGTTCTCGTGGTGCGGGAAGCGCAGGTCGGCGCCGCCGCCGTGGATGTCGAAGTGCCCGCCGAGCAGCGCAACCGACATCGCCGAGCACTCGATGTGCCAGCCCGGCCGGCCCGGCCCCCACGGTGACTCCCAGGCCGGTTCGCCCGGCTTGGCGCTCTTCCACAGCACGAAGTCGAGCGGGTCGTGCTTGTGCGCATCGACCTCGACCCTGGCGCCGGCGCGCAGGTCGGCGAGCTTCTTGCCGGACAGCCGGCCGTAGCCCGCGAACCGCGCCACCGAGTACAGCACATCGCCGCTGCCGGCGACGTAGGCGTAGCCGCGCTCGACCAGCTGGCCGATCATCGCAATCATCTGCGGCATGTACGCCGTTGCGCGCGGCTCGTGGTCGGGCGGCAGAATGCCGAGGGCGGCGAAGTCCTCGTCCGCCGCCCGGATATAGCGCTCGGTCAATACCCGATAGTCCTCGCCCTGCTCGCGTGCCCGCTGGATGATCTTGTCATCAATGTCGGTGATGTTGCGGACGTAGGTGACCGCAAAGCCGCTCGCCTGCAGCCAGCGGCGCACGACGTCGAAGGCGATCTGCGAGCGGGCGTGACCGACATGGCAGTAGTCGTAGACGGTCATGCCGCAGACGTACATGCGCACCTGGCCCGGCAGCAGCGGCCGGAACTCCTCCTTGCGCCCGGTCAGCGAATTGAAGATCGTCAGCATCCGCGTTCCTTCACGGTCAGGCGGCCAGCGCCCGCAGGCGCGCCCGCACGAGCGGCGGCGCAATCGCCGCGAGCAGCGGGCCGAGTTCGGGGCCGTCGAGCCGGCCGGTCAGCGCGGCGCGCAGCGGCCGGTAGAGCGCG
>VGVB01000070.1 GCA_016882265.1 Gammaproteobacteria bacterium | reverse complement strand
GCCAGCGCCGGCGCATACACGGCCAACAGTGCCGCACCGCGCCGCACCCGTTCGCCGGTCGCGCGCACGTGGAGCCGCTCGACCCAGCCGGGCGCGCGCACGCGCACCTCCGTCAGGCTGCGCTCATCGAAGCGCAGCGTGCCGGCGGCGCGCAGCGCGACAGCGGCCGGTCCGTGCCGCACCGGCGCCGTGCGCACGCCGAGGTTGTTGACCAGCGCCGGCGACAGCGTCACGGTCCCGCCGGCCGGCGCCGGGACTTCGGCATAGACGGGAATGTAGTCCATGCCCATCTCGTCCTTGCGCGGCTCCGGCGCGGTGATCGCCGGATCCATCGGATGCCGGTAGTAGAGCGGCCGCGCGGCGGGCGGCTCGGCTGGCGGGGCTGGTGACTCCGTTCCGCCGCAGCCGGCCAGCCACAGCGACAGTGCCACGAGTGTGATCCACGGCTGCAGGTTCATGGCTGTGCTCCGGTGAGGTAGCGGATTTCCGCGGCGGCCAGATCGAGTTCATAGCGCAGCTGCAGTTCGCGCTGGCGCAGGCCGAGCGCCTGACGCCGGGCAGCGAAGACCGCGTCGATGCCGCCGGCACCGCTGCGGTAGGCGGCGAGCGCGGCGTCGGCGGCCGCGGCCGCCAGCCTGTGTGCCTCGCCGTCGTAGAGCGCAAGCGCCTCGCGCCGGCGCCTGATTTCGGCCAGCGCAATCGCGAACCGTTCGCTCAGTTCGCGTCGCGCCTGTTCACGACGCGCCTGTGCCGCGCGGGCGGCTGCGCGCGCCGCGGCCAGTTCCCGGTCCTGCCGGTTGCGCGTGAACAGCGGCAGTTCGATCGTCAGCATCGCATCGAGCAGGTCGTCGCGCCCGCGACCGGCGGCATCGCGGCCCTGGCGCAGCCCGTAACCGAGTTCCACCGCGAGCGCCGGCCGGTAGCGCGTGCGCGCGAGCTCGACCTCGGTAGCGGCGGCCGCGGTCTCGTGCTCGAAGACCAGCAGCGCCGGATGGGAATCGAGTGCCGATTCGGGTTCCGCAGCGACGTCGGGCGCCGGCGTGAATCCCGGTATTCGTGCCGCTGGTGCTGGTGCTCCGAGCCAGCGACCGAGCCTGGCCGATGCGATCTCGCGTTCGCGCTGCCGGTCGATCCGTAGTTCGTCGAGGTCGAGCAGCAGGGCCCGCGCCTGCAGCAGAGCGCTCTGCTCAGCCTCTCCCGCCGCGTAGGCGGCGCGGGCGGTCTCGAGCTGCAGCGCCGCCTGGTCGCGCTCCTCCACCAGCAGTGCGAGTGCGCCATCGAGGAAATCGAGTTCCAGCCAGTCGCGCGCGACGGCCAGCCCGACCTCGCGCTCGCGCAGTGCCGCCGCGGCGCTGAAGTGATGCGCGTGATGTTCGAGCTGGCTGCGCGCGAGCTCACGGCCGCGGCGCGTCGGCAGGCGCTGCGCCACACCGATGCCGAGCATCGTCATGTCCTCGCGGTCGAGCGCCAGCGAGTCGACCGGCACGCTGCGGGCCTCGAGCTTCAGCTCGGGATCCGGCAACTGGGCCGCGGCGATGGCCCGCGCCGCCGCAGCATCGGCCTCGGCCAGCTCGGCCGCGCGGCCGGCATCGCGTTCCAGCGCCATGGCGATGGCCTGGTCGAGCCGGAGCGGTGTGTCGGCGCTGGCCAGCGGGCCACACGCCAGGGTGATCAGCAGGGCCGCCGTGCGGACCCCGGAAAGAACGGCAATGCGCATGCTTCCTCCTGCGGGACAGTCAGGTAACCGACCGACGTCAGGAAGAGAGCTAAATCAGATAGCGGCAGAAGCGCTGGTGGACACTCCGGCTGGACAGCGGACCCGCGCGCGCGCGACTGCCGGAGTGCGCCGCCCGTACCGGCTGCGGCCCGGCCGGCCACGCGGGCAGCACGGGAATTCCTGCCGGGCGCTGATCATCCGCAGTCGCCGTGGCCGGCCCTGCGTCACGGCAATCGCCGGCTGCGAGCGCGTCGCAGGAATCCGTCGAGGTTGCTGGTGCCGGCGGGCAATGCTCACAGTCGCCCGAGTCGGCCGGCGCCTGCTGCGGCGGACTGCCGGGGACACTGGCAGCATGACAGGGCATGACTGCCATGCCGAGCCAGGCGAACACAGCCAGCGCTCCGAGCATGCCGGGAGCACGCCGCGCGCCACGGATCCTCGCCAGTAAGCCCATGCTGTGCCCGCTGTCAACCGCTCGACTCCCACGGTACTCCCGGGGTCGCGTACCGGTCAACCGCAGCAGTCCGAAAAACCCCTGTGTGCTAGCATTTGTGCTCCAACGGATTGCCCGGAACAGACATGAATGCCGTGAAGATCACGCCGCCCGCCGAGGGGGCGGCCATCCGCGTCGTGGACGGTCGTCTGCAAGTGCCCGACCGGCCGATCATCCCGTTCATCGAGGGCGACGGCACCGGCCCCGACATCTGGCGCGCCAGTGTCCGCGTGCTCGACGCCGCGGTGGCGAAGGCCTACAGCGGTCGCCGCCGTATCGCCTGGCTGGAGGTGTACGCGGGTGAGAAGGCCAACCGCCTGCTCAATAGCTGGCTGCCGGATGAAACCGTGGCGGCCTGCCGCGAGTACCTGGTCTCCCTGAAAGGACCGCTGACGACCCCGATCGGCGGCGGCATCCGTTCGCTGAACGTGGCGCTGCGGCAGATGCTCGACCTGTACGTGTGCCTGCGCCCGGTGCGCTGGTTCGCCGGCGTACCGTCGCCGGTGCGCGAGCCCGGTAAGGTCGACATGGTGATCTTCCGCGAGAACACCGAGGACATCTACACCGGCATCGAATTCGAGGCCGGCTCGGCCGACAACGCCAGGTTCCTGGCGCTGTTCCGCGAGCATTTCCCGAAGCAGTACGGCAGGATCCGTTTCCCCGACAGCTCCGGCATCGGCCTGAAGCCGGTGTCCCGTGAAGGCACCGAACGTCTGGTGCGCGCAGCAATCGAGTACGCCCTCGCCAACCGGCGCAAGAGCGTGACGCTGGTGCACAAGGGCAACATCATGAAGTTCACGGAGGGCGCGTTCCGCAACTGGGGCTACGCGCTGGCCGAGCGCGAGTTCCCGGACCGTGTCTATACCTGGGAGCAGTGGGAGCGCACGCGCGCCGAGCGCGGCGGCGCGGCCGCCAACGAGGAGCAGGCCCAGGCGCTGGCCGCCGGCCGGGTGCTGATCAAGGACGCGATTGCCGACATCACGCTGCAGCAGGTCCTGACCCGGCCGGAAGAGTTCGACGTCATCGCGACGCTGAACCTCAACGGCGACTACCTGTCCGATGCGCTGGCCGCGCAGGTCGGCGGCATCGGCATCGCCCCCGGCGGCAACATCAATTATCTGACCGGCCATGCCGTGTTCGAGGCGACGCACGGCACGGCGCCGAAATACGCGAACCTCGACAAGGTCAACCCGAGCTCGGTAATCCTGTCCGGCGAGATGATGCTGCGCTACCTCGGCTGGACCGAGGCGGCCGACCTGGTGCTGACGGCGATGGACCGGAGTATCGGCGCGAAGGTCGTCACCTACGACTTCGCCCGGCTGATGGACGGCGCTACCGAGGTCCGCTGCAGCGAGTTCGGCGACGCGCTGATCCGCAACATGGGCTGATGACCGGCCCGCCGGCGCAGATGCCCGCCGCCGACGCCGCGCCCGACCTCGCGTCCGCGCTGGTCGCCGACGCGGCCGCGGCGATCGTCGCGGCCTTCGGCCGCTACAACGCCGAATATCGCGTGATCACGCGGCGGGCACCGGAACGCTTCGAGAACCGCGACTGGACCGGCATCCAGGCCGACGTGGTCGAGCGGCTCGAGCTGTACTCGAGCATGGTCCGCGATACGGCCGCGGCGCTGCAGGAGCGGCTCGGCGCCGCCGCGCGCGACGTCGCGCTGTGGTCCGCGATCCGCGACGAGTACGCGCGGCAGATCACCGAGCTGGCCGATCCGGAGTTTCTGAAGACTTTCTTCAGCTCGATCACGCGCCGGGTCTTCGACACGATCGGCGTCAACGCGGCGATCGAGTTCTTCGCCCTCGACCTCGATCCGCTGCGCGGCATCACCACGCACGACGTGACCGGCAGCTACGTGAATCGCGGCTCGATCGAGCTGCTGTTCGAGGAGCTGCTGTCCGACTTCCGCTTCCGCACGCCGTGGCGCGACTTCGAGGGCAGCGTCGAACACGTCGCCACCGATGTGCGCCTGCACCTGCAGCGCGAGCGGCTGCCCGGGCCGATCCGTGAGGTCGAGGTGATCCGTCCGGTGTTCTACCAGATGACCCGGGCCTACGTCGTCGGCCGCATCCTGGGCGGCGGCTGGGTGCTGCCGCTTGCGATCGCGTTCCGCAACACCACGCGCGGCGTGCTGGTCGATGCGGTGATGCTGCGCGAGAATGACGTGTCGACCCTGTTCAGCTTCACGCGTTCGTACTTTCACGTCGATCTCGAGCGGGTCGGCGAGGCGGTGCTGTTCCTGCACTCGATCCTGCCGCGCAAGCCGGTGTCGGAACTGTTCACGGTGCTCGGCCGGGCCAAGCAGGGCAAGACCGAGCGCTACCGCGAAATTTTCCGGCACCTGGCCGACACCGCTGACCGTTTCATCCGCGCCCCCGGCGAGCGCGGCCTGGTGATGGCCTGCTTCACCTGCGAAAAGCTCGACGTCGTATTCAAAATCATCCGCGACCAGTTCCCGGCGGTCAAGACCGTGCTGCGCGAGGAGGTCATCGCCAAGTACGACATGGTGTTCCGGCACGACCGCGGCGGACGGCTGGTGGACGCGCAGGAATTCCGGCGGGTGCGGCTGCCGCGCGCGCGCTTCGACCCGGACATGCTCGACGAGCTGGTGCGCGAGTGCGCGCTGTCGGTCCACATCGATGGCGACGACGTGATCGTCGGCCACGCCTACGTCGAGCGGCGGATGACGCCGCTGAACCTGTACCTGCGCTCGGCCGACCCGGACCAGGCCGAGCTGGCGATCATCGACTACGGCCAGGCGATCCGCGACCTCGCTTACACGAACATCTTTGCCGGCGATCTGCTGCTGAAGAATTTCGGCGTGACCCGCAACAGCCGCGTGATCTTCTATGACTACGACGAGCTGTGCCAGGTCACGGACTGCCGCTTCCGCGACCTGCCCGAACCGGCCTGCGACGACGACGAGACGCGCGGCGAGAGCTGGTTCTACGTGGCCGACAACGACGTATTTCCGGAGACGTTCCTGAACTTCCTCGGCCTCGACGACCGGCTGCGCGAGATCTTCCTCGACAAGCACCACGAGATTCTCGAGGCCTCGTGGTGGCGGTCCCTGCAGCAGCGCCTGCAGCGCGGCGAGGTCGTCGAGGTACTGCCGTACCACTCGTTCCGCGTCCGCGTCGCCAGCAGCGCCTGAAAAAGGGCGCCAGAAAAGGGGACGCTTCCCTTTTCCGCATTTCAGGGCCGAGCCTGGAAAAGGGAAGCGTCCCCTTTTCTGGCGCCCTTTTTCAGCGCGGCAGGGCCGCGTCCAGGTCGGCGATCAGGTCGGCGGGGTCCTCGATGCCGATCGACAGGCGCACGGTGGCCGGGCCGATGCCGCTCGCCGCGGCCTGTTCGGCGCTCAGGCCGCGCGGCCGCAACAGCTCCGGCGGCAACACCAGCGACTCGACCGAGCCGAGGCTCGGGCCGATCGCGAAGAACTCCAGCGCATCGACGAAGCTGCGTACGCCGTCCGCATCCAGCGCCAGGTCGAACGTGACCACCGCGCCGAAGTCGTGCATCTGCGCGCGGGCCAGCGCGTGCCGCGCATGGTCGGGCAGTCCCGGATAGTGCACCCGCGCGACCGCCGGATGGCCGGCGAGAAAGGTCGCGACCGCCAGCGCGCTCGCCGCCTGGGCCTCGTAGCGCAGGTAGTAGGTGCGCATCCCGCGCAGCACCAGGAACGCGGCGTGCGGATCCAGCACCGCGCCGAGGTTGACCGCGTCGCGCCGGATCCGGTCGGCCAGCTCCTGGCGGGCGATGATCGCGCCGCCCAGCACGTCGCCGTGCCCGGCCGCGTACTTGGTCAGGCTGTGCACGAACACGTCGATGCCGTACTGCCCGTGGTTGTGGAAGCCGGCCAAGGTGTTGTCGAGTACGGTCAGCGCGCCGTGCGCGTGCGCGGCGCGCGTGATCGCCGCCAGGTCGGCGATGCGGTTCAGCGGGTTGGTCGGCGATTCGAAGTACACGAGCCGGGTCGGGCGCGCGGCCAGCACACGCCCGATGCCGGCGTCGTCTTCGATCGTCAGCAGCGTGTGCGCGACGCCGAAGCGCCCCAGCAGTCCCTGCAGCAGTTGCCGGCTCGGGCCGTAGGTCTCGACGAAGCCCAGCACGTGGTCGCCGGCCCGCGCCAGCGCCAGCAGGCTGGCCGCCACCGCGGCGACGCCGGAGCCACAGGCGATGCAGTCGTCGCGGCCCTGCAGCTCGGCCAGCAGACGCTCGAGCTGGCGTGAGGTCGGATTGGCGCGGCGCGTGTACGAGAATCCCGGGCGCTCGCCGCGCTCGGCGCGCAGCGCCTCCTCGACGCTGTCGAACGCGAACTTGACCGACTGATAGATCGGTGCGACCAGCGGCCGGTTGTCCGCCGCGACGGCGACTTCCGGCGGATGATTGACCCGGGTGCGGCCACGCATCGGACGTCGGCCCGGAGCGGCGCTCAGACCCGCGTGATCCAGCCCGGCGGAGTCGGCACCTCGCCCTGCTGCATCGCGACCAGCGCGGCGCGCAGCCGGCGCGTGTGCGGGCCGACCTCGCCGCTGCCGACGCGGTGTTCACCGTCCTCGCGGACCAGCGTGCCGACACCGGCGAGCACGGCGGCGGTGCCCGACAGCGCCGCCTCGCCGTCGCGGGCCCAGTCCAGCATCTCGGCCACCGTGAACACGCGCTCCTCGACGCGGAAGCCGAGCTGCGGCGCGATCGCCAGCAGCGACTCGCGGGTCACGCCATGCAGGAAGGTCGGGTCGAGGCTGCGCGTCAGGATGTGGCCGGCACGGATCAGCAGAAAATTGGCCGCGCCGGTCTCCTGGACCTCGCCGCCGGGGCAGAACAGCACCTGGTCGACCGTGTACTTCTGCCGCGCGGCCAGCGTCGGTCCCATCGCCGCGGCGTAATTGCCACCGGTCTTGACCATGCCGAGGTGCGGCGCGCAGCGCGCGGCCCGTTCCTCGACGTAGATGCGCAGCGGCTTCGGCCCGGCCGTGAAATAGTCCCAGACCGGGCTGGCCAGCACCAGCAGCATGGCTTCGGTCGCCGGCACCGAGGCGGCGCCGATGTTCGGCGTCGTACCGAACAGCAGCGGCCGCAGGTACAGCGCGCCGGGCGGTTCCGGCACCTCGTCGCGAACCCGGTCCACGACGGCGGTGATCATGGCTGCTAGCTGCGCCGCGTCCGGCTCCGGCAGCGCCAGCGCGCGCGCGCTCTGCCGCATCCGGGCGATGTGGCGATCCATGCGGAAGACATGGATGCTGCCGTCGGCCCAGCGGTAGGCCTTGAAGCCCTCGAAGCAGGTGCTGGCATAGTGCAGCACGTGCGCCGCCGGGCTGAGCTCGATCGTAGCGGTGCGGCGCAGCTCGTGCGCCGACCAGCGGCCGTCGTGCCAGTTCGCGACGGCCATCGAGCCGGCGAGCACGCTGCCGAAGGCGGGCCGGCTGACGGGTGGGCTGGCAGTCGTGGCGGAAGTCATGGCCTGGGCGTTCATCGTCGCATCATTCCTGCATGAAGAGGGTGGCCGGGTGTTCGAGCAGTTCTTTCAGCGCCTGGATCATCGCCGCGGCGTCCGCACCATCCACGAAGCGGTGATCGAAACAGGACGACAGGTTCATGATCCGTCGCACGACGATCGCGCCATGCCGCACGACCGGACGTTCGACGGCCTTGTTGACGCCGATGATAGCGACCTCGGGCGTATTGATCACGGGCGTCGTGACGATCCCGCCGAGCCGGCCGAGGCTCGTGATCGTGATCGTCGAACCGGTCAGCTCCTCGCGCGTGGCCCGGTTGTCGCGGGCGGCCGCGGCGAGCCGGCGGATTTCGGTCGCAATCCCGCCGAGGGTGCGGGCCTCGGCATGGCGCAGCACCGGGACTTTCAACCCGTCCGCGGTCTGGGTCGCGATGCCGGCGTGCACGGCCTGGTGCCGCACGATGACGTTACGATCGGCATCGTAACGGGCGTTGCACTGCGGGTAGCGGGCCAGCACCCGCACCAGCCCGGTGACCAGGAACGGCAGGTAACTGAGCGTCGGTTCGCCCGGCTGCAGCCGCGAGTTCAGGAAGTCGCGCAGTTCGGTGAGCTCGGTGACGTCCACTTCCTCGACGTAGGCGAAGTGCGGGATGTTGCGCTTGGCCTCGCTCATGCGCTCGGCGATCGCCCGGCGCAGGCCGATCACGCGGATCTCCTCGGTGCCGGTGCGCTGTGCCGGCGCCGCGGCGGGCGGCGCCACGTCGGCGCGGGCGGCGATCGCGGTCTCCAGGTCCTCGGCCGAAATGCGCCCGCCGGGTCCGGAGCCGGCGACGGTGGCAAGATCGATGCCGGCCGTATGCGCTTTGCGCCGGGTTGCGGGCGAGGCCATGACCCGCGCCGGCGGCGGCAGCG
>VGVB01000069.1 GCA_016882265.1 Gammaproteobacteria bacterium | reverse complement strand
CCGACGCTCGCTGCGCTGGCCCGGGGTGATGCGCTGAGCTGGCGCGCCCGCGGCTTCGAGCCGGCCGACCTCGACGGCGCGCGGATCGCGATCGCCGCGACCGACGATCCGGCGACCAACGCTGCCGTCGCGCGCGCCGCGCGGGCCGCCGGCATCCCGGTCAACGTGGCCGATGCGCCGGAGCTGTCCACGTTCATCGTGCCGGCGATCGTCGACCGCTCGCCGCTGGTCATCGCGGTCACCAGCGGCGGCACGGCGCCGCTGCTCGCGACCCGGGTCCGTGAGCGCATCGAGGCCGAACTCGACGAGTCCTGGGGCCAGCTTGCGCGTTTCGCCGGGCGCTGGCGCGACCGGATCCGCGCGGCGACCGCGACCGGCATCGCGCGCTGGAACCTCTACGACTGGTTGCTGGCGGGTCCGGTGGCGGCCGCAATCCGGGCCGGTCACGAGGCCGAAGCGGAGCGCCTGCTCGGCGCGCGTCTCACGGCGCCGGCCGCTCCGGCGGCGGGTTTCGTCTCGCTGGTTGGTGCGGGACCGGGTGACCCGGACCTGCTGACGCTGGCGGCGCTGCATGCGTTGCAGCGCGCCGACGTGATCCTCGCCGACCGCCTGCCGCCGCCGCAGGTTCTCGCGCGCGCGCGCCGCGATGCCGAGATCATCGACGTCGGCAAGCGGCCCGGCGATGGCCCGGAACGCCAGGCCGCGATCAATGAGCTGCTGGTCGAGCACGCCCGGCGCGGCCGTTGGGTGGTCCGGCTCAAGGGTGGCGATCCGCTGGTCTTCGGGCGCGGCGGTGAGGAGCTGCGGCACCTGCGTGCGGCCGGGATCGCCTACGAGATCGTGCCCGGAGTCACCGCGGCGCTGGCCTGCGCCGCGCACGCCGGCATTCCATTGACGCACCGCGAGCACGCCAGCGCGCTGCAACTCGTCACCGCCCACGGCAGCCGGAGCATCGACGACCTCGACTGGACGGGACTGGCGCGCCCCGGGCAGACACTGGCCTTCTACATGGCCTCGCGGGAACTGGCGCGGGTCAGCGCGCGGCTGATCGGTGCCGGGCTGGCGCCGGACACACCGGCGGCCGTGGTCGAGAACGGCACGCTGCCGGAACAGCGCGTGCTCGTGACCGATCTGGAACGACTGCCGGCGGCCGCCGAGCGGCATGCGCTGCAGTCCCCGGCGATGCTGTTCGTCGGCGCCGCCGCGGCCAGCGCTGCCGAGCTGCACTGGTTCGGCGCCGCGCCACTCAGCGACTGAGGTGTTGTGCTACGGACCGGCGACTGCCGGCCGGCGCCAGTCGAGCTCGACGAAGGCCGCGCGTCCGCGGCCCGGGAAATAGCGGTGGTTGCCGAAGGCGAAGTCGGCGCGGTCGGCATAGCGGCGGTCGGCGAGATTGGTCACGCGCAGCACGAGCGTCCAGGCCGGATCCGGCCGCCACGCGAGTCGCAGGTTCAGTAACTGGTGACCGTCGTACCAGGCGGTATTGGCGGCGTTGGTCCAGTAGCCGCCGACGTGCAGCCACTCCAGTTCGCCGGTCAGCGGGCCCGCATCGCGGCGCAGCCGCAGTGCCTGCAGTTCGCGCGGCGCCGTGTCGACGTCGCGGCCGGCGACGATCTGCTCGCCCTGCTCGAGCGCGGCGTTGAAGCGATAGGTGTGATGGGCCCGCGTGCCGCTGCCGGCCAGCGCCCAGCCGCCGGCCAGACGCCAGTCGAACTCGTACTCGATGCCGCGATGCCGGGTCCGGCCGCCGCTGACATTGAAGCCGGCCGAGTCGCGCACGATCACGTTGCGCTTGTCCATCCGGTATGTGGCGAGGTCGGCGGCGAGTGCGGGACTACGCCAGCGCAGGCCCAGTTCGCCGGCATCGACGGTTTCCGCATCGAGGTCGGCGACCGACTGCTGGCGCTGCAGCCGGTACAGCTCGGTGATCTCCGGCGCGCGGAAGCCGCGCGCGAGCGCCGCCCAGGCGGCGAGCCGCTGGTTCGGCTGCCAGGTCAGTCCGAGCCGTGGGGCCAGGTTGGTGAAGTCGTCACTGCGGTCTTCCGGACGCGAGTACAGGCAGCCGCCGGGGCAGGACACGCCGGCCTCGTCGGTGTTGCCGCTCCGCATCCGGTTATCGTAGGCGTAGCGGACGCGCTCCAGTCGGGCGCCGGCCTCGAGCTGCCAGTGCGGACCGAACGGGCGCTGCCACTGCAGGTAGCCGGCGAGGAGCGTCGAATCGACGGAGTAGTCGTAATGCTTGCCGGCCGGGCGGATCGCGTTCGCGGCCGGCGAACCGCCCGTGGTCGGGCGGTCCTGCTGCTGCAGCAGCGAGCTGGCCGCGAACTCGACATCGGTGCCGGCGATCAGTCGGCCGCCACCGATGGCGGGCCAGCTCCAGCCGAGCAGCAGGCCGCCGCTGTCCTGACCGTTGTCCTCGAGCGGCTTGCCGAGCAGGAAGTGCTGAATGAAGTCCATGCGCGAGCGGCGCAGGTAGGCGCGTGCATCGAAGCCGTCGCGGCGGTAGTGGGCGCTCAGGCGTGCGCTGTCCGCGTCGCGCCAGGCTTCCGGATTCTGATTGGAACGGGCCAGCGCGCGATCGCGCCAGGCGTCCTCGCCGACGATGAATCCGGCGGTTTCCTGGCGCAGTCGCGTGGCGGCGAACCGGATTACGAGCTGGCCGGCGAGTGCCGGACCCGACCAGGCCCCGCCGAGCTTCTGCTCGCGGAAGCCGGATTCGTCGCGCCAGCCGCCGTCGTCGGTGGCGACGAAGGTGAGGCCAAGACGCCCGGAGCCGGCGTCCGCCGAGCCGATGAGCTGCGCGCGCCGGAACTCGTCGCTGCCGCTCTCGAGGCCGAGGGCGAGCGCCGGCAGCTCAGCCGGCAACGCTGGAATCACGTTGATGATGCCGTGCACGGCGCTCGATCCGTACAGTGCACTGGCCGGTCCGCGCAGTATCTCGATGGCGCTCGCCTGTTCGTAGTGCACCTCGAACAACTGGTTGATGTTGCAGGTGCCGGTCGGTCGGATCGGGATGCCGTCCTCGAGGACCAGGATCGCGCCGCAGGCGCCGGCGCCGCTCAACACTGGCGAGCGCAGCGCCGGCAGCGATTCCTGGCCGCTGCCGCGCTGAATCATCGCGCCGGCGGCGCGGTTCACGACTTCGATCGCATGGGTCGGTCCGACCAGCGCGATGCTGGCCGCGCCGAGCCGGGTCACGCTGCCCGGCCAGCGTACCAGGGCTGCCGGGCTGCGGGTCGCGGTCACCATCACTTCCTCGAGCGCCGCGTGCGCCGGCACGCAGGCCGGCCCGACCAGGGCGCACAGCAGGATTCGTTTCAGCAGTCGGGACATGCCGGCATTATCGTCTGGCGCGCGGCCGGCCCTCAATGACGGAAGCCGCCGGCCCGCGTGCTACCATCGCCGCGTCCGCGAGCGAGTCGCGCATGCTTCGATTCCTGCTGCTGCTCTGGAGCCTGATACTGCCGGCGGCTGTGTGTGCGGAGGACGCGCCGGCCGTGCCCGCCGACGTTCGCCCGCGCGTCGGTCTGGTGCTGTCGGGCGGCGGTGCGCGCGGCGTGGCCCACGTCGGCGTGCTGCAGGCGCTCGAGGAACTGCGCGTTCCGGTCGATGTGATCGCCGGCACCAGCATGGGTGCCGTGGTGGGCGGGCTGTACGCCGCCGGCGTGCCGGCAGCACGGCTCGAAGCGCTGGTGCAGACGCTCGACTGGAACGCCGCATTCCGTGACCGCTCACCGCGCGAGGATCTCGACTTCCGGCGCAAGCAGGATGACCGCGAGTACCTGGTCCGCCTGCCGCTCGGCGTGCAGGGCCGCCGGCTGCGGATGCCGCGCGGCCTGATCCAGGGCCAGAAGCTGACCCAGGTGCTGCGCCGCGAGGTGCTGGCGGTGGCGGCGGTGGATGACTTCGACCGCCTGCCGATCCCGTTTCGCGCCATCGCCACCGATCTCGAGAGCGGTGCGCGCGTCGTGCTCAGCCGCGGTGACCTGACGGCGGCGATTCGGGCCAGCATGTCCGCGCCTGGCGTGTTCGCGCCGGTCGAGATCGATGGCCGGCTGCTGGTCGACGGCGGGCTGGTCGCGAACCTGCCGGTCGACGTCGTGCAGGCGCTTGGCGTCGACGTCGTGATCGCCGTGGACGTCGGCTTTCAGCCGGTGGGCCGGCGCCAGTTGAATTCTGCGGTCGCCGTGTCGAACCAGATGCTGACGATCATGATGGGGCACGAGACCGGCCGCCAGCGCGAGCGGCTCGCGCCGCAGGATATCCTGATCACACCGGCCCTCGGCACGATGTCGTCGCTCGATTTCACCCAGGTCGGCCAGGGCATCGAGCTCGGCAAGGCCGCCGCCGGCGCCCAGGCCGCGCGCCTGGCGTCGCTCGCGCTCGACGAGCCGGGCTGGCGCGATCATCTCGCCGCGCGCCGTACGGGCACGGAGTCACCGCCGGAGATCCGCTTCGTGCGTGCCGATGCCGGTTCCGAGCGTTACCGCGAACGGATCCTCGCCGAGCTGGCGCCGGTAGTCGGGCAGCCGCTCGATCCGCGCGCGCTGGAGCGCAGCCTGTCGCGGCTGTACGGCGATGGCATCTTCGAGTTCGTGGACTACCGGATCGTCAGCGAGGGCGGGCAGCAGGGTCTCGAGGTCGCCGCACGGCGCAAGAGCTGGGGGCCGAACTACGTGCGCTTCGGTCTCGAGCTGCAGGACGACCTGGCCGGCGCCAACAGCTTCAATGCCGGTCTGCGCCTGCTGGTCACCGAGGTCAACGCCTACGGCGCCGAATGGCAGACCGACCTGCGCGTCGGCGGCAGTCCGCGCTTCTTCACCGAGTTCTACCAGCCGCTCGGCTACACGGCCCGCTGGTTCGTCGCGCCACGGCTGCTGGTCGAGCGGCGCAATGCCGACCTGATTGAAAACGGCACACGTCTCGCTTCCTACCGGCTCCACAATCAGGAGGCCGGCCTCGACCTCGGGCGCGAGCTCGGCAACTGGGGCGAGATCCGGCTGGGGCTCGCGCGCGGATCCGGCAGAAGGGCGCTGCGCATCGGCGATCCCGACGATGCGGCGCTGCCGGCCGCGGGGCATTTCGAGCGCGGCGAGGTGATCGGCCGCTTCAGCGTCGACCGGCTCGACGACGTGTACTTCCCGCGCGACGGCGGCCTGTTCACGCTGCAGTGGCAGGGCGCGCGCACCGGTCTCGGCGCCGATGCCGACGCTGACCGTGCCTCGTTCGACTGGCTGCTCGCGCGCTCGCAGGAGCGCAACACCTGGGTGCTGTGGACCAGCGCCGGGACGCTGCTGTCGGGGCCGCACGATTCGGTGCAGGATTTCTGGTCGCTGGGCGGTCTGTTCAACCTGTCCGGCCTGCCGCCGGAAGCGATCCGCGGCCCGCACTTCGGCATCGCGCGCGCGATCTGGTACCGGCGCATCGGCAGCGGCACGGGCTTTCTCGACGTGCCGACATACGCCGGCCTGTCGCTGGAACTCGGCAACGCCTGGGAGCGGAGGAGCGACGTGGACTTCGGCACAGCGCGCAGGAACGGCGCGCTGTTCCTGGGTTTCGACACGCTGCTCGGGCCGGTCTACCTCGCCGCCGGTTTCGACGATTCGGGCGACAGCAGCTTCTATCTGCTGCTCGGCCGCCTGCGCTGAGCGCGACCTCAGTGGTGGCGGTCGCCGGCGCCCTCGCGATCGGCCCAGCCGAGCAGGCGGCGCGTCACGAACCGGTACAGTGGCTTACCGGTTGCCATCCACAGGCGGCTGGCCGGCGCCGGCCGCAACAGCAGATGCCGTTGACGCGCCGTGAGTCGCTGCGGGCAGTAACTGCGCTTGTGCTTCAGCAGGTGCCGCAGATCCTCGCGCGCCAGCATCCGGAACCAGCGGCCGCGCCGCCGGGTCACGGACGCGAGCTGGAAGTCGACCAGCGCCGGCCGTCCGTCCGGCGTCACCAGCCAGTTGGGTTCCTTGGCGAGGTCGTTGTGCGCGACGCCGCGGCGGTGCAGTGCGACGAGCAGCGCCAGCGCAGCGCGGTACCAGGCCGGGTCGCGCGGCTGAGCAAGCTGCATCGGCCGGCCGTCCAGCCACTCGCGCTGCAGGTGATCCCGCCCGGCGTTGATCAGGCGCGGCGTGCCGGGCAGTCCGTCGAGCCGCGCGAGTGCCCGCGCCTCGCGCCGGCACAGCCAGCGCGCCAGCCAGCGCAGCCACCAGCGGGCACCCTGCGTGTCGCGCTCGACCTGAAGCTGCCCGCCGGCCTCGATCCGGCACACGGTGCCGAGCAGGTCGGACTTCAACAGCTCGCGGGCGTTGCTGGTTCCGGTCGGTGCGGGAGGCATCGGCTGCTGCTGCGCGGCGATGTGCGGGAATTGTTTGTAAGGGACCCGAGCTCCTGCCAGTCTAACGCGCATGGCTGATCCGAATCGCCGCACCACGCTGCCAGGAACCGATGAGCTGCTGCCCGGCCGGGCGGAACCGATGCCGGTGCCGGAGCGCCATTTCGTGACCGGCGAGCCGCTGCGACCGCCTTTCCGGGCCGGGCTCGAGCAGGCCCTGTTCGGCATGGGTTGTTTCTGGGGCGCGGAACGCCTGTTCTGGCAGCAGCCGGGCGTCGTGACGACGGCCGCCGGCTATGCCGGCGGCTCGACCCCGAATCCGACCTATCGCGAGGTCTGCTCGGGTCTCACCGGGCACACGGAGGTCGTGCTGGTCGTGTTCGATCCGGCCCGGGTTGACTATCGCCGCCTGCTGCAGCTCTTCTGGGAATCGCACGATCCGACCCAGGGTATGCGCCAGGGTGCGGATGTCGGCACTCAATACCGCTCGGCGATCTGTTGGTTCGACGAGTCGCAGCGGCAGCTTGCGCTGCAGTCCCGCAGCGTGTACGAAAGCGCCCTCGCGGCGGCTGGCCAGCGCCGGCCGATCACCACCGAGCTGCGAGCGGCTCCGGCGTTCTACTACGCCGAGGAGTATCACCAGCAGTACCTGGCGAAGAACCCGGACGGTTACTGCGGAATCGGCGGTACGGGTGTGTCCTGTCCGGCCGGATTCGTCCCCGCCTGAAGCGCGGTTGTTTCGAGCAGAGGTGCCGCCAGCCCCAGCCGCCGGGCCGTGACTGCGCATTGCTCGGCGCCGTGCAGGAACGGATTGCGCAGCGCCGGATCCTGCTGGGCGACGCGCGTCGCAAGCTGGCCGCCCAGATACTGATACACCGGGGTCGGGAACAATGCCTGCGTGACGATCCCGGCGAATTCGCGCGGGTCCACGCCAGCCGCATGCACCAGCGCAATCGCATCGCGCAGGCTCTCGACGGCGGCGGCGAGCAGGAAGTTGCCCGCGGACTTCACCACATTGGCCGCGGCCGCCTCGGCGCCGACATACGTGACGCGGCCCAGCAGTTCGAGCACTGGCCGAACGCGTTCGACCGCTGACCGGGGACCCCCGGCAACGATCAGCAGGCGGCCCGCGGCGGCCGCTTCCGGCCGGCCGAACAGCGGTGCCGATACGTAGAATTGCCCCGCGACCTCGTGCGCGGCGGCGAGCCGCATCGCCAGCCGGTCGCTGATCGTGCTCATGCAGACGTGGACGAGGCCCGGCATGCCCGTCGTGATCAGCCGCCCGCCCTCGAACAACACCGACTCGACCGCGTTGTCGTCCGAAAGCACGGTCAGCAGCAGCTCGGACTGACAGGCCTCACCCGGGCTGCGGACCCCGATGGCGGATTCGGTCGGCAAACCATCGAGGCGACCCGGGGTCCGGTTCCAGGCCAGGATCTCGTGACCGCCCGCGCGCGCGATGCGGCGGGCGATCGGCCCGCCCATCGTGCCGAGTCCGATCACACCGATCTTCATGCCCGGGCTCCGCCCTGCGGTTCAGCGCGGTTCCGCCCCGGGCTCCGGGTCCGCCATCGGATAGGTGCGGGCCTCCGCCGGGGGCGTGGTCGGGCCTGCAGCCGGCGGCTCTTCGGCACTCCCGGTAGCCGGGTGCCGGACGGCTGCCATCGTGATCCGCTTCACCTCGCTGACGAGTTCCGGCGCCGGGACCGGCGGCGGGTCGCGGCTCGCGATGATGTCGGACGGGACCATGCGCCGCCCGTAGAAACGCCGGTTGGCCCGGTCCGATACGAAGATGCCGCTGCCCTCCAGCGAGAGACCGGCAAACAGGCCCCTGGTGCGCGAGTAGGCGTAGATCTCTGCGTCGAAGGTCAGGCTGGTCGAGGCCATCGCTGTGCGCCCGACCGGTCCGGTGGCGACCGAGGCGTCGCCGCCGAGCGTGATCTTGCCGTCGCCGATGCCCTCGACGCTGCTGCGGGTCGTGAACACCAGCACGATGTCAGCGACCTGCCCACCGATCTGCCAGCCGATGCTGCCGGCGCCGGTGCCGACGAACACCGGGTTGCTCCAGCTCCCGTCCGGGCGCCGTACCAGCAGCACGCCGCTGCCGAAGCGCGCACCGAGTCCGAGGCCGATCTTGACCGTACCCGGCAGGATGACCAGTCCTTCCGCGCGATTCAGCAGCAGATCGGGGATCTGCAGGTCGGGCATGCTCTGCAGTTCGCGCAGCACCAGCGTCGCGTTCTGCACCGTCGCCTCCTCGCGCGTGATCGCCGCCGCGGGGGTCGACTGCAGCGCGAGCGACAATGCGATGGCACCGAGCAATGCGGTGATCTTCATGGGCAACATCCTGTGCACGGCCCCACCCGAGTGATACCAGCACCTGGCGCCGGTTCCATCGGGCTCATGGGTCAACTGCGCTTATTGAGCCTTGCATAAATGCCTGACAGTTTCACAATGGCAGTTCAGCCTGTTGCCAGAAGGCGCGGATCAGGCTCGGGCGGCGTTGCATGGAGCACAGCCGATTGCGCGCAGTGGTTTTGAGGTCAGCGAAGGTGCTGGCA
>VGVB01000068.1 GCA_016882265.1 Gammaproteobacteria bacterium | reverse complement strand
CGGAGCTTCATCACGCCGCCAACGCGACAATGGCGCCGCCCAAAAGCCGCGGAGCAGCTGCTGGGCGCTGGGCAGGTCGTTCACACCGGTCACGAGCAGTCGGCCGAGAATCCAGACTTGTCGGGTCAGCCCGCGCGTTCGGCAGCCGCCGCGAGCACTGCGCGCGCCCGCGCCGCGTCGAACGGGAGCTTGCCCACCGAGTCGACCTGTAGCTCGCGTCTGCCAGCTCCTGTCCGGTCGCGGGATCCAGCGCGACGATCCGGTTCAGCGGCGTACTGACCAGCAGGCGGCCATCGGCGACGATCGGCGTAGCTTCGAACTTCACGTCGCCGGTATGGCACGAGCCGCACGGACCCTGGGCTTCCTGTGTCTTCTTCTGGCAGGCATGCAACACATAGATAGCGACCTCGAACCTGGCCACATACATCGCGCGGTACGCGCCTGACGCATCCCGGACGCGAATCTCGTAGACGCCGGCGCCCACCGCGGACATCGGCTTGAAGTCCGTGGGTTGTCCACCAAACTGCACCCGCATCAGTTCCACACCGATTTCATGCCGGACGTCAGCCGGCATGCGCGCCAAGTCGTCGCGGCTGGAGCCGAGAAACTCCAGCGGCTTCATCTGCGGCGCTTTGGGTCTCCTGGGCGGCACGGCCTGGAACATATCAGTACTGGTATATCAATACAAGTAGTTGTATAAAAACCGCCGCAGTCCTGTTCCTGGCGTGCTGCGGCGGAGGATGTCGCTTTCTGCATGATCACGTGCGATTACCGGCGCGCGCGGGCGGCGGCCGGCGTCTACGGTCAGCAGATCCACCGGCCAGCGCCAGACACGGATGTCGGCCGCCCGCCCGCACTGCTGTCCCGCGATCGGCTCCGCCGCCGCCCGGGTCTACCGTCGCCGCCGGCCCGAGCGTACGGCGCTCTACCGGCTCGTCCAGCAGCACCTCGAGACCTGGCTGGCACGGGCCCGGGAGCGGGATCCCGACGCGGCCCCGATCCCGCACCACATCGAGCGCGAACTCCGGGGCTTTCTCGAGTGCGGCATCCTGGCCTGCGGCTTCGCCCGCGCCCGCTGCGGCACCTGCGGCCACGACTTCCTGGTCGCATTCTCCTGCAAGGGCCGCGGCCTGTGCCCGTCCTGCACCACCCGGCGCATGGCCGAGACCGCCGCCCACCTGGTCGAGCACGTGTTCCCGCAGGTGCCGGTGCGCCAGTGGGTGATCACGTTCCCCCGGCGACTGCGCTACTTCCTGCACCGCGACCCGGTACTGCTCGGTCGTGTCCGACGCTGCGTGCTGCGGGCGATCGAGTCGGCCCTGCGGCGCCGCTGCCCCGGCGCGCCGCGCGGGGCCCGCTGCGGGGCGGTCACGTTCGTGCAGCGCTCCGGCTCGGCACTCAACCCGTACACCCACCTGCACTGCTGCCTCACCGATGGGATGTTCTCGGTCGATGCCGCGGGCCCGCTGCGCTTTCATCCGACCGCTGATGTTACTGAGGCGCTGGTCAGCGCCGTGCAGCGACGGATCCGCAGCCGCGTGCTGCGTCTCGCGGTCCGCCATGGTGCCCTCACCCCGGAGGTCGCCGCCGACCTCGCCCGCTGGGGTCATGGCGGCGGTTTCTCGCTGCACGCCGCCGTGCACATCGCCGCCGCGGACCGCGCCGGCCTCGAACGCCTGCTGCGCTACTGCGCCCGACCCGCCTTCGCCAGCGAGCGGCTCTGCTGGGACGGGGCCGGCCAGCCCGTCCGCTATCACCTGACCCGGCCGCTGCCCTCCGGCCAGACCGAGCTCACCCTCACCCCGCTCGAGCTGCTCGACCGCCTCGCCGCGCTGATTCCGCCGCCACGACGGCACCGGCATCACTATGCCGGCGTGTTCGCCCCGCATGCCGCCCTGCGCGCCCGCGTCACCACCTGCGCCGGACAACCCGTGACGGCGACTGCGCCAGTGACGGTACCAGCGCCGGATCCCGCACTCCCCGCAGCCACCCGCCGCCGCGCCTCGATCCGCGCCCTCCTCGCCCACCTCGGCGAACACACCACCGCGCCGCCGCTCGCCCCGCGCGCCCGCGACCCGCCCGAACTCGCGGCTGACGGGATCGACACCGCCGCGTCGCTGCGGCGGTACGGGGTACTCCCCCTTTGCGCCACGACGCCGGCCAAGCTCATGTTCGGGTGTCGAGGACCGCTCCGCCGTGGTCGCCACCCCGTCCTCTGTCGCTCCAGACCGCGGTCGCGGTCAATTCCGTCGCCCGGATCACCGCACACAGGCCCCGGTCGCCTCCGGTGCGCGACCAACACAAGCGGACTCGCGCCCTCCCCTTGACAGAAATGGGCGTTTGGACGTCCTATCCTTAGCCTGCTCCTTGTCGGTTACGGATGCTCTGCATCGCGCCGCCCGCTCAGGCGCGGCGCGCGCCGACCAGCACGCCGAGCATGCGCACGGGGCGGTCGGTGTGATTGATCCAGGTGTGGCTCACGCCGCCCTGGACGAGCAGGTCACCGGCGCGCAGGACCACCTGCTCCTCGTCGAGCACGAGCGTGATCTCGCCTTCGACCACGATCGAGTAGTCGATCGTGTCGGTCGCGTGCATGCCCGGGTGCGCGCTGCCCGCGGTGCGGCTTTGCGCCTCGACCATGCCGTCCGTGGCGAGCAGCTCCTCGAGGCGGCTGCTCTTCGCGATGTCGCCCGGGGCGAGGTCCATGATCACGAATAGCGTCTGCTCGGAACCGAGATGACCGACCGACGGCGGGCCGGCCGCCTCGCGCGCGTCCGCGGCGAGCGGCACCACGCGCGGCGCGACGTCGGTGCGCCAGATCTGGGTCAGCCGCAGCATGCCGGCGACCGAGAGCGTGGTGCCCGGCGCACCGTCGCTCGCGACGCAGGAGCGGCCGTCTTCACGGGCGCCGGTCACGACGCGCCTGAGCGGCCGCTCGTGCCACGGGCTGGCGGCTTCCGGGTTGGCAGCCGAATCGGGCTTCGACGACATGGGTCACCTCCGCGCGGGTTGCCGGCCCTGCCAGCCGCACTCGCGGCATCATGCGCCATCGCGGGCTGGCTTGGTCATCACCCGCCCGCACCGCGGCCGGAGCCTGGCCGCCCGGCAATGCTCCCGCCGCACGGCAGCGCGCAGCCCGGGGCCTGAAGGGACTGCGTCGGGTCAGGTAGACTGGACAGTGGCGGGGTGCCACGGCCGCACACCGGAAGGAACGATGCAGGTATCGGGAATCGACCACGTCGTGATCGCCGTGCACGACCTCGACAGGGCACGCCGGTTCTTCCGCAAGCTGGGGATGGAGTTCTCGAGGATCGAGCAGCAGCTGCCGGACGGCACGCCGGTCGAGCGGCTGGGCGTGGTCTGTTACACGAATGGCGACGGGTCGATAGAGCTGGTCGTACCCGTCTACCCGGTCCGCGAGGACTTCCTGCCGGAGATCAGGCGGCTCGCACGGCTGCTCGAGGAGCGCGAGAGCGTGCTCGTGCGGGTGGGATTCCGGGTCCGGGGCGTAACCGATGCCTTCTTCGCGGAGCAGGGCATCGGCATCGCGAGGAAATACGAACTCGACGAGATGAAGCCCCTGCTCCATCGCAACATCAGGGAATACGTGGCGAAGGACGAGGACACGCTCGGCATCCAGATGGCGTTCATGGAATACGACTGACCGGCCGGCCCTGCCGGGGCCGGCTGCTGCCGGCCCGCGGGCACGACCGGCTCAGTTCAGCGGAACGTCTCCCAGTCCTCGAAGGTCCGGCCCGCGCGCGCGAGGCGCCCGAGCAGCGGCGCGGGCTCCCAGCGCGCGCACCCATGGCGGGCGCCGAAGCGACGGGTGGGCCGCGCTGCTCGAAGAAGGCCGCGAGTGACGGCTTTCGTTCTCGACGCGTCCTTACACGCCGCGAGGCCCAAGACTTGATCAGCGAAGCGCAGCGTGCGGCGTTCCCGTCTCTCGTCCTACGACGCCTCGTTCCTGGAACTCGCCTTGCGCGAAGGTCTGCCGCTCGCGATACTCGATGTCGCTCTGGCCGGCGCGGCGGGTGAAGTCGGCGTGAGGCGCTGCGCAGTTCGCTGAAGGGGGCCGTCATGGCGACCCGGGCTCGCCCCGGCAAGAAGAGGAATCGGCGCATCCGGCCTGGTCCGGCACCGGGCAAGGCACTGGCGGGCGGACGCGCGGCTGCGCGAGAGCTGGACCACGAGCGCAGCATCACGCTGCGCCGCCGCCAACGTGCGATCGCCACGGCGACCCGCGCTGCGGCCCGGCCCGCAGTTCGCCTCGCCGCCCGGCGCGTCGCGGCGCTGGGACCCGCCGGTATCGCGACACTGGTCGCCGAGGGCGATTCCTGGTTCGACTACCTCGGCCGCGACGTCATCGCCGAGCTCGAGGAGCGTGGCTACGACATCGAGTCCGTCGCTCATCACGGCGACCGGGTCGAGGCGATGGCCTACGCCGAAGCGCAGTTGCTCGCTCTGCGCCGGGCGCTGGAAAAGCTCGCGCGGCGCGGCGAGGTGCCGCGCGCGATTCTGCTCTCGGGCGGCGGCAACGACCTCGCCGGCGATGGTTTCGCGATGCTGCTCGATCATGCGCGCGCACCACGGCCCGGTCTCAACGAGAATGTCCTGCGCGGAGTGATCGACACGCGTATCCGCGACGCGTACCTGCGCCTCATCGCCGGTGTCACCGAGAGCTGCCGCCTGGTGTTCGGCCGGCCACTGCCGATCCTGCTGCACGGCTACGCGCACGCGGTACCGGATGGGCGCGGCGTGCTCGGCGGGTTCTGGTTCCTGCCGGGGCCGTGGCTCGCGCCGGGCTTCCGCCAGAAAGGCTTTCTCGACCTCGAGGCCAACCGGGCCACGGTCGCGGCGCTGATCGACCGCTTCAATGCGATGCTGCAGCAGATACCGCGTCTCGACGGCTGCGGGCACGTGCACTGCCTCGACCTGCGCGCCGTGCTGCCGGGTGGCAGCGGCCACCGGCGCTGGTGGGCCAACGAACTGCACCCGACGCGACGCGGCTTCCGCGCCGTGGCCGAGGTCTTCATCCGCTGCCTCGAGTCGCTCGAGCCGGAGGGCGGGACATGAACGAGCGGATGGGATTCGCGACAGGAGGCAAGCTGTCACCGATGCTGGCGGCACAGCTCGCTGCGACTGGTGTTACGGAGGCCGTCGTCGTGCTGCGGCAACCCGCTGCGGCGGCGCACGATCCGGTGACCGTCGCCGCGGCGCTCAGCCCGGCTTTCGTCATCGATCCCGCCTCGCCGGCACAGGCCGTGCTGCGCGCGGTGCGACCGACTGCGGCCAGCGTCCGCTGCCTGGCAACTGCGGGGGCACAGCTCGTCGATGGCGGCACGACTGCCGCCGCGGCCCGCAGTGCGCGCGCCAGCGTGTATCCGGCGCTCGGCATCCTGATCGGCGACGTCTGCGCCGAGGGCGCCGCGCGGCTTGCCGCTGACGAGCGCGTCGAGTACGTCGCGAGTGCAGTACCGTTCAGCCTCGTGCGGCCGATCGGAGCGGCCTCTGCGCGCCTGTCTGAAGACACCACCTGGGGCATCCGCCAGCTCGGCATTCCACGCCTGTGGGCCGCCGGCCTCGACGGCAGCGGCGTGCTGGTCGGCCACCTCGACACCGGCGCCGACAGCGGGCACCCGGCACTCGCTGGTGCGATCGCGCGTTTCCTGTACATCGATCACGCCGGTTTCCCGGGCCGGCGCCGCAAGGCCCGGGATACCGATGAGCACGGCACGCACACCGCGGCGACGATCGCCGGCCGCGCGGTACGCGGGCGCAGCGTCGGCGTCGCGCCGGGCGCGCAGCTCGTGGTCGCGACGGTGATCGAGGGTGGCGACGCCGCCAGGCGCATCGTCACCGGGCTCAACTGGGCAGTGCTGCAGGGCGTGCGCATCGTCAGCCTGTCGCTGGGCTTCCGCGGCTACGTCGCCGACCTGTACCCGATCATGCAGCGGCTGCGCGAGCGCGGCGTGCTGCCGGTCGTCGCCGTTGGCAACGAAGGCCCGGGGACCAGCCGATCGCCCGGAAATTACGACCTGGTGGTTTCGGTCGGCGCCAGCGACGCGCGCCGCCGCGTGGCCGGCTTCTCGTCGAGCCAGAAGTTCCGGCGCGACGCCGATCCGATTGTCCCGGACCTCGTGGCGCCCGGCGTCGACGTCATCTCGGCAGTCCCGGGCGGCAAGTGGATGATGATGAGCGGTTCGTCGATGGCGACGCCGCACGTGGCCGGACTGGCCGCGCTGTTGTGGCAGGCGAAGCCGGAGGCGAGCGTGGCCCAGATCGAGGCGGCGCTGTTCGCGAGCGCCCGGCGCGGCCGGACGATGAGCGCCGAGCGGACCGGCCGCGGACTCGTGGACGGGCCGCGCGCCTGTGCGGCACTGACCGGGCAGAAGTTGCCCGCAGCCCGGCCGCGCCGCCGCGCGCCGCTCAGGCCGGGACGCCGCGGCGCCCGGCAGCGCCCGCGGATTTCGCGCTGACCCGGCGCGGATTGACCGGCTCGATCATCGCCGAGCCGGCCACCTGCGGCGGCAGACTGGCGGCGATCACTTCCGGCTGCGCGCACAGCTCCCGCAGGAATGCCCGCGGCGCGGCGACATGAATCGCGTCGAGCAGCTCCAGGTACTGCGCGCGCAAAGCACGCGTGCCGGTCCTGCGCGCCACGCGGCTCAGCACCGTTCTTGCCGCTGCTGCGCCGGCGCCTGTCTTCGGCGACCGGATCGTTACATATGCTTCAAGCGCGCGCGGGCCGCGTGTCGTTTGCTTCAGCACGGCAGCAAGCTGCGGATCGATTCTGGCGGGCCGCGCACGCCGCGGGGTGATCATGACCGCACCCTACACCGCCATGTCAGCAGACGCAAAACAGCCTGCGGCACTGCGGCGTCGGCCGCGTGTCCGCATAGACGATCGCGGCGGCGGACTTGAGGCGGGCGAGGTCCGGCAGACAGGTAGCCGTAGCGAGATTCATGATGGAGAGCCTATGGACGAGAGACGGTCGTTGCGCCCTCACCGCGCCCCAGCCAGCCGAGCAGCAGGCAGGCGGCGACGAGCAGTGCGAGCGAGCTGGCGGCCATCGCGAACGCGGATGGCGGCGGCGGCGCGAAGAGCATGCCGCCGATGGTAAAGACCAGCAGCACCACCATCGTCGCTGCCAGCGCCGCCGTGCGCCCGCGCGAGAAGGCGGCGGCGGAAACCAGCAGCCAGAGTCCGGTGAGCGTGATCGCGGCCTCGATCGCGAGCGCCAGCGGCAGGTGATTCCAGAGGCCGGCGCCGATCATCAGCGAGCTGGAACCGGCCAGCGGCAGCTCCGGCCGATGCACCAGCGCGTCGAGCAGCCAGTGGGAGAACACCACCGCTGCGATGATGAGGGCCATCCGCCGCCGCGCCGTGCCAGAGCCGGCACCGCACCGCCAGGCCAGGGCCGCGGCAGCAGCCGACCACAGGAGGCTGGCGACCAGACTGTGCGAGTACGGAAACCGGAACTCCTCCTGGCGCGTCACCGCGTAGTCTGCCGGCGTCACCACCGTCTCCCAGCCGGCGAGAACGAACAGCCACAGCAGCAGGTCGAGCAGCAGCGCTGCCGCAGCCAGAATCCCGAGGTTGATGCGCGGCTCGATCCGGCCGGCAGCGAGAGCGACACCCAGATGACCCGCGAGCATGTCGGTGTCCTCAGTTCAGCAAACGCTCATAGATTGCGAGATCCGCGGCCGAGAAACAGCAGAAGATGATTTCGCGAGGATACACGGCGCGCTCCGTTGCCGCGCGCACCGTCGCCACAGCGATCCGGGCGGCCGCATCGACCGGATAGCCGTACACGCCGGTACTGATGCCGGGGAACGCGAGTGAAGCGAGCTGGTGGCCCTCAGCCAGCTCGACCGAGTGGCGGTAGCAGGCCGCCAGCAGCTCCGCCTCGCCGGACCGGCCGCCGTGCCAGACCGGCCCGACCGTGTGGATCACATAGCGCGCCGGCAGCCGGTAGCCGCGCGTGATCCTCGCCTCGCCAGTCGCGCAGCCACCGAGCCCGCGGCACTCGGCGAGCAGTTCCGGCCCGGCCGCGCGATGGATCGCGCCGTCCACGCCGCCGCCGCCGAGCAGCGAGCGGTTGGCGGCATTGACGATTGCATCGACCGCGAGCGTCGTGACGTCGGCCTGCAGGGCGCGGAGGGTGGTGGGCATGGGGGGATGATACGATGCAGGCGGGTATACTGCGGGCAAGCTGGTACTGCGCGCAGAAGAACTGCTCGTCACGCCGCCATGCGATAGATGTAGGCGTCCTCGATGTACCGCCCGCCGATTTCGCTATGGGAGATCCGAACACCGGACAGGCCTATAGGCGTTCTTCGGACCAATCTCACGGATCCGCCGAGTTGCTATCATCAAACGCCACTGTTCCGGTTCCTCGGCATACCACCAGAACACCGCCTTCGCCCCGAAACGACGGCGATTCAGTTCCCCCACGAGCTACTCGCCGGCTGCGCACATCTCCGGTGTCAGTGGGGGGGGTTCACCAGTGCCTCCTCAGCCAGGTCATGACACCGCTCTGCTTCGACGCAATGGCGCGTAAAGATTCTGCGCTTTCGCTGGCGGAATGCCGACACTGTATCGGTTCTCGACAGCCGAATTCCTGACCAAAACCAGTATAGCTCGAAGGCCGGGTCCGACGAATTCATCAAGTCCAGTTGCGGCTGGCTCCAGGCGCGGGAATGTGCTTGGCCTCAGCATCGCCGGTCTCGCGCTCGCGGCCCGAGTCGAGCATAGAGCTCATGCAGTTTGCGTCGGAGAAGATCCTTGGATGGGAGCACGGTCTGGTACTCGGCGACCAGCGTAGGCGAGGTCGTGCGCGCGAGCGCGTACTCAACAACCTCGTCGTCTCTGGTGGCGCAGAGCAGGACGCCGATTGACGGGCGCTCGTGTGGCTTCTTCTGGTGGCGATCGAGAGCCTCGACGTAGAAGCTCAGCTTGCCGAGATCCTCCGGCCGGAATTCGCGGACCTTGAGCTCGAAGGCAACGAGGCAGCACAGCTCCCGATGGAAGAACACGAGATCAATGGCGAAGTCCTGGGTGCCCACCTGCACCGGATATTCCGAGCCGACGAAGCAGAAGTCGCGGCCCAGCTCGGTGATGAACCGACTGAGATGACGCAGCAACGCGCCATGCAGATCGGCCTCGGAGTGGCTGTCGGGTAGCCCGAGAAACTCGAGGCTGTAGACATCTTTGAATCCGTCCTCCGCGGCACGATGAACTTGTGCCAACGCTGGTGACACCTTTCGGGCGCGAGGCGCGGCGCGCAGGGCAGCGCCGCTGCGGATCTGGCGCTCGAGCTCACGCTTGGTCCAGCGCTGCTGAATGGCGGTGAGCATGTAGAACTCGCGCGTCTCCGGCGGCTTCGCCCGACTTATTGAGCCTTGCATAAATGCCTGACAGTTTCACAATGGCAGTTCAGCCTGTTGCCAGAAGGCGCGGATCAGGCTCGGGCGGCGTTGCATGGAGCACAGCCGATTGCGCGCAGTGGTTTTGAGGTCAGCGAAGGTGCTGGCA
>VGVB01000067.1 GCA_016882265.1 Gammaproteobacteria bacterium | reverse complement strand
AGCGGCGGCGCGGCTCGCGGCCGCGACCGCAGCGCGCCTCGCCTGCGAGACCTTCAACCGTCGGGTCGCGCGCGGCGCCGGCCGCCCGTACCTGCCGAAGATCCCGTATTTCGGCGCAATGGCCGGGCAATTCCTGCAGGGCGTCAACGTAATGCTGCTCATCGGCGCGCGCTCGCCGGTGAACTTCTTCGGCTATCCGGGCCAGCCCGGCACGCCGCTGCCTCCCGGCATGCCGGTCGTCCCGCTGGCCGGTGCCGGCGACGATGCGCTGTACGCGATCGAGGCACTGGCTGACCGTCTGGCGCTGGCAGCGGCTCCGCCGAGTGCGCGTGCGCCACTGCCGGATCATCCGACGGGGCCAATCCACGCGGCCAGCCTGGCCGCGGCCATTGCGCGGCACCTGCCCGAGGATGCGGTGCTGTGCGACGAGGCGATCACGGCCGGAATGGTGCTCGGTGAGGCGCTGGCCGGCGCGGCCCCGCACGATCATCTCGACGTCGCCGGCGGTTCGATCGGCGGCGGACTGCCGCTCGCGACCGGCGCCGCGCTCGGCGCCCCGGGCCGGCGGATCTGGAGCCTCGAAGGCGACGGCAGCGCGATGTACACGATTCAGGCGCTGTGGACGCAGGCGCGCGAGCAGCTCGACGTGACGACCGTGATCTGTGCAAACCGCTGCTACGCGATCCTCGCGCACGAGCACCGCCAGATCGAAGGCATCCCGCCCGGTCCGCGGGCGCTGCCCGTGCTGTCGCTCGACCGGCCCGTCATCGGCTTCGCGGACCTCGCCCGCAGCCTCGGCGTCGAAGCGGTCACGGTCGATACGGCCGCAGCGCTGGATGCGGCGCTGCAGCAGGCGGCCCGGCAGCGCGGGCCATTCCTGATCGAAGCGCTTTTCGCAAGCCGGGACCCGTTGGCCGGAGGAGCCGCGTGAAGTTTGACGACGTCATCGTCGGGGCCGGTTCCGCCGGCTGCGTGCTGGCCAACCGCCTGAGTGCGGATCCGGCCCGACAGGTCTGTCTGCTCGAGGCCGGGCCGTGCGACTGGTCGCCGCTGATCCACATTCCGGCGGGTCTGCTCGGCATGCTGCCGACGCGGCACATGAACTGGCATTACTACACCGAGCGCCAGCCCGGGCTCGGCGGCCGGCGTGGCTACCAGCCGCGCGGGCGCACGCTCGGCGGCTCCAGCTCGATCAACGCGATGATCTACATTCGCGGCCATCGCCTCGATTACGACGACTGGGCCGCGCTCGGCAACAACGGCTGGTCGTGGGCCGAGGTGCTGCCGTTCTTCCGGCGGTCCGAGGACCAGCAGCGGGGTGCCGACGAGTACCACGGTACCGGCGGTGAGCTGGCAGTCTCTGATCCCGCCAGTCCGGTCCCGGCGTCGCTCGCTTTCGTCGAGGCCGCGATCGCCTGCGGCCTGCGCGCGAACCCGGACTTCAATGGCGCGGAGCAGGACGGCGCGGGCCTTTACCAGGTCACGCAGCGCAACGGCCGGCGCTGCAGCGCCGCAGTCGCTTTCCTGCGTCCGGTGCGGCAGCGTCCGAACCTGACCGTGCTGACCGGCCGGCAGGTGCAGCAGATCGTCTGGCACGGCAGCCGGGCCACCGGCGTGCGGGTCGCCGGCCCCGGCGGTACGGCGTTGATCGAGGCCCGCCGCGAGGTCGTGCTGGCGGCCGGGGCCTTCGGCTCACCGCAGCTTCTGCTGCTGTCCGGCATCGGCGGGCGCGAGGAGCTCGCGCGCCACGGCCTCGAGCTGCGCCACGAACTGCCCGGCGTCGGCCAGGGCCTCACCGATCACGTGGACCTGCCGCTGCTGTATCGCTCGGACGATCCGCGGCTGCTGGGCACGACGCTGCGCTCGGCGCTGCGCGCGATCCCGGGCCTGTTCGAATGGTACTGGCGCGGCACCGGCATGCTGACGACCAACTACGCCGAGGCGGGCGCGTTCCTGCGCACGCGCCCCGGCCTCGACCGGCCGGACGTGCAACTGCATTTCGTCAATGGCCTCGCCGACAGCCATGGGCGGCGGATCCATTCCTTCCCCGGCTTCTCGGTGCACGTCACCGTGTTACGGCCGGCGAGCCGTGGCAGTGTCGGGCTGCGCTCGGCGGATCCGCGCGAGCCGCCGCGTATCGATCCGGCCTTTCTGACCGCAGCAGCCGATCTGGCGACGCTGCTCGAGGGCGTGAAATTCGCGCAGCGGATTGTCGCGACCGAGCCGCTGGCGCGTTACCGGCGTGCTGAGCTGTATCCGAGCGGCGCCGCGGACGACGAGCTGATCGCGCGCATCCGCCGCCATGCCGACACGATCTACCACCCGACCGGCACCTGTCGCATGGGCCGCGACGAGCTCGCCGTCGTTGATCCGGAGTTGCGCCTGCGCGGCTTCGACAATCTGTCAGTCGTCGACGCCTCGGTGATGCCGCGGCTCGTCGGCGGCAATACCAACGCGCCGGTGATCATGATCGCGGAGAATGCCGCGGCCCGGCTGGCCGCCTGAGCCGATGGCGCCGCAGGCCGAGTTCGAGCGCCAGTGCGCCGATGCCGTGCTGATGATCCGGCCGGCGGCGTTCAGCGCCAATCCGGACACCGCGGCCACCAACCGCTTCCAGTACAGTGGCGCCGGCGCCGAGCTGGCCGCGCGGGCGCGCGCCGAGTTCGACGCACTCGCCGGGAGCCTGGAAGGTGCCGGTGTTACGGTTTCGGTATTCGAGGACAGCGCCGAGCCGCCGAAGCCGGATGCCTGCTTCCCGAACAACTGGGTCAGTTTCCATGCCGATGGCACCGTCGTGCTGTACCCGCTGCTGGCGCCGAACCGCCGCGCCGAGCGCCGCCCGGAGCTCATCGCCGAACTGTGCCGAACCGAATTCCGAACGTCCGGCACCATTGACCTGACGCCTTATGAAGAGCAGGGCGCGTATCTCGAAGGCACGGGCAGCCTCGTGCTCGACCGGCGCCGGCGGGTCGCCTATGCCTGCCGCTCACCGCGCACCTGTGCGGCGCCGCTCGCGGAGTTCGCCGAGCGGCTCCGCTATCGGATCGTCGCCTTCGATGCGCGCGGTCCGGGCGGGCTGCCGGTCTATCACACCAACGTGCTGCTGTCGCTCGGCGACGACTTCGCGGTGTTCTGCGCCGACTCGCTGCCGGGCCTGGCCGAACGCAACAGCGTCCTGCTGGAACTCGAGCACGGCGGCCGCGAGCTGATCCCGATCACGAGCGCGCAGATGCGCGGTTTCGCCGGCAACCTGCTGGCCCTGCGCAGTGTGCATGGCGAGCCGCTGATCACGCTGTCCGCTGCCGCCTGGAGCTGCCTCGGGCCGCCGGAACGCCGGGCGCTCGAACGTCACGGCCGGATCCTGGCCACACCGATCCCGACCATCGAGCGATATGGCGGCGGCAGTGTCCGCTGCATGCTGGCGGAGATCCTGCTGCCGCGCCGGCCGGCGCGGGGCCGGTGCTAGAATCCGCGAAAAACACGGACAAGGCGCCAGCGCGTGCTCGAACTCGGCCTGAAGACCCTGCTCGCCTACCTGCTCGGTTCGCTGCTGGGCGCGCTGCTGCTTGGTGCGCTGCGCGGCGTGGACATCCGCGAGGCCGGCAGCGGCAACGCCGGCGGCACCAACGCGCTGCGCACGCAGGGGTTCTGGTTCGCCGCCGGCGTGGCGCTGATCGACGTCGGCAAGGGCGCGCTCGCGGTCGTCTGGCTGCCGGGCTGGCAACCGTTCGGCCTGCCAGCGGATCCGCTGGTGGACCGCGACTGGCTCACGGTCGCCGTCGCGGCCGCGGTCGTGTTCGGCCACGTCTGGCCGATCTGGTTCGATTTCCGCGGCGGCAAGGGCGGCGCGACGCTGCTCGGCGCACTGTTCGTGCTGGCGCCCTTCACCGTGTTGCCGTTGCTCGTGGTATGGCTGATCACTGTGATCCTGACCGGCTACGTCGGGCTCGCGACGATGCTTGCCGCTGTGACTGTGCCGGTGACCTTGTGGCTGCGGCAGGCGCCGGCGCCGCTGCTGGTCTTCGCCGTCGTCATGGCCGCTTTCGTCATCTGGGCTCATCGCCGCAACATCGCGCGCATGCGCGCCGGCCACGAGCACCGCGCCCGGCGACTGTGGCTGCTGCGGCCGCAGGATCGGTCCCGGTGAGCCGGCGCGGCGAGCTGCTCGGGATCCTGGCCGACGGCCGCGAGCACTCCGGCGAGGAACTCGCGGCGCAGCTCGGCATCACGCGTGCGGCGGTGTGGAAACAACTGCAGGGACTCGAGGCCTGGGGCCTCGAGCTCGTCGCCCAACCGCGCCGCGGTTATCGCCTGGCGGCGCCGCTCGATCTGCTCGACCGGCGTGCCATCCGCCGCGCCTTGCCAGAGCTGGCCGCCGCGCGCCTGCGCCGGCTCGAGGTGCACGAGGAGCTGGCCTCGACCAGCGACGCGTTGCTGGCCGTCGCGGACCTGCCGCCCGGCCGCTGCGACGTCTGCCTCGCGGAGTTCCAGAGCGCGGGCCGCGGCCGCCGCGGGCGGCAGTGGCTCGCGCCGTACGGAGCGGGCCTGTGCCTGTCGCTGAACTGGCACTGGCGCGATGCGCCGGCCGGGCTCGCCGCGCTGTCGCTCGCGATCGGCGTCGCCGCGCTCACGGCGCTGCGGGCGCAAGGCATCAGCGGCCTCGCGCTGAAATGGCCGAACGACATCCTGCGCGACGGCGCCAAGCTCGGCGGCATCCTGATCGACCTGCGCGCCGAGGCCGGCGGACCGACCCATGCCGTGATCGGCCTCGGACTCAATGTCGCGCTGCCGGCCGCCACGCGCACGACGATCGCGGCACAGGGTCTCGCGGCGGCCGACCTCGCTGACCTGCCTGCCGGCCAGCGGCGACGCAACACGCTGGCCGCGGCGCTCACCGGCGGCCTCGTCGTCGCGCTGGTCGAGTTCACCGAGCAGGGCTTTGCGCCGTTCGACGCGCGCTGGCGCGAGGCGGATGCACTGCGCGACCGGCCGGTGCGCATCGAGCGCGCCGGCGGCTTCGCCAGCGGCGTCGCCCGCGGCATCGACGCTGACGGCGCACTGCTCGTCGACATCGACGGCCGGCGCGAGCGCTTCGTGTCCGGCGAAGTCAGCCTGCGGCCCGCCGCATGATCCTGCTGCTCGACATCGGCAACACGCGGCTCAAGTGGGGCTGGCTGGACGGTGGCCGCCTGATTCCCGGCGGCGCAATCTCGCACGGTGATGCCGCTGCGGACGGGCGCGCCGCGCTGCCGGCACTCGACCCGTCGCCG
Organism: Gammaproteobacteria bacterium; assembly: GCA_016882265.1. GTDB lineage: Bacteria > Pseudomonadota > Gammaproteobacteria > Steroidobacterales > Steroidobacteraceae > SCUD01. The sequence goes on along the minus strand of VGVB01000067.1, from coordinate 5,068 downwards.
GCGCGCATCCTGGCCGCCAACGTCGCCGGTCAGGAGATCGCGCAGTCGCTGGACCAGTGGGCGGCGCAGAATTGCCGGCTCCGCATCGAGTACCAGCGATCCACGAGGACCGCCGCCGGCCTGCGCAGTGCCTACGCGGATCCGGAATCGCTCGGTGTCGACCGCTGGCTGGCGATGATCGGCGCGTGGCGGCGCGCGCCAGTGCCGTTCGTGTGCATCGCCGCGGGCACCGCGGTGACGGTGGATGCCGTCGATGCGACCGGCCAGCATCTCGGCGGCTGGATCCTGCCCGGCCAGGCCTTGCAGGTCGAGTCGCTGCGCCGGCGGACCGCTGACATCGAGCGCAACGAACGCCGCGCGCCGGCCAGCGTGCTCGGCTCGTTCGGCACCAGTACCGCCGGCGCGGTTGCCGAGGGCAGCTGGCAGGCGCTCGCGGCTGCGGCCGGCCGGGCAGTGCGCCACCTCGCCGGGCGTACTGGCACCGCGCCGCGCGTGTATCTTGGCGGCGGCGATGCCGGGCCGATCCTCGCACGTTTGGACGTGCCGGCCGAACTCGCGCCGGATCTCGTGCTCGAAGGGCTGGCGGTCATCGCCGGGGGTTAGGATGCTGCGGATCCTCGCTGTCTTGCTGCTGCTGGCCAACGCCGGCTGGTTCGCCTGGTCGCAGTGGGTCCGCGAACCGGCGCACGCGCCCGCGGTGCGCCGGCCGCCGGCGCCGCGCCTCGTGCTGGCCCGCGAGGCGCCACCGCCGGTACCGGGGCAGAGGCTGCCGGAGCGGCCCGGCGACTTCTGCCGCAGCCTCGGCCCGTTTACCGAGCTGGCCGACGCGGCGCGGGCCTCGACGCTGCTGCGCGAGAGCGGCCTGCAGCCGCGCCAGCGCGCCGGCGAAGGCGTAGTCTGGAAGGGCTGGCAGGTCGAAGTCGGGGGTGTGGCCGACGCGGCCACCGCGAGCGGCATCATCGAGCGCTTGCGCCGCTTCGGCATCAGCGACGCGTACCCGCTGCCGGGTACCGGCCGCGACGTCACGATCTCGCTCGGGCTGTTCACCGAGGAGCCGTACGCGCTGCGCCGCCTCGATGACGCCAAGGCGCTCGGGCTCGATGCCCGCATCAGCGAGCGCCAGCGCACCGGCACGCTGTACTGGATCGACGTGGATGTCGTGCCGCCCGCCGAATTGCCGGATCCCTCGACTTTCGATGGCGGCTCCGGCCGCATCCTGCGGCTCGAGATCCGGCCCTGCGACGAAGCCGGTCGGACCAGCGAACCGGTGCCGGAAGTGGCGCGCAGCGGCGCGGTGCCGGGGTGAGCCGCCAGCCGGCCCCTGCCGCTACAATGACCGCGGCGCTGGCGTAGCTCAGACGGTAGAGCAACTGATTTGTAATCAGAAGGTCGCGGGTTCGATTCCTGCCGCCAGCACCAGCCTTCACCCTCTCCTCGACCGATACCACCGCAGCGGCTTCGCCTGACGATCGCGGACCACGAGTCCCTGCGCTTCGAGATCGAGTTGCACGGTCTTGACCCACCAGCGGGCCCTGGCGCCGCCGGGCCACAGTTCCACCGGCAGCAGTGGCAGCACCGCACGTACCATCTCGGCCTGCGTGAGGCCGGGCTGCCGGCGCGGCAGCGCCGCGAGCAGGGCCTTGCGCATTGCCCGGTATTTCTCGGCGTTGACGCGCGTGACGCGCCCGGGCGTGTTGATGTTCCGGATCTCAATCATTGCGGTGGCGGACATCGGTGCGGACCTCCCCTCGGCCGGCCTCGGACTCAGCCGGCCGGGCGTGATTTCGCGAGCACGGCGGCGCGCCGCTCGAGACTCGCCGCCGGCCACTGCTCGCTGGCCCGATAGTATTCCGGCACCGCCGGCACCCCCGCTGGCAGCACGACCCACGGTTGCTGCGACGCCGTGTAGATGTGAATGTCCGGCGGGCAGCGATCCGGCTCATCGAGCGTGCCGACGCGGATGAAGCGGATCGCGTCGCCGGCGCCCGCGTAGTTGCTCCAGACGGCGATGCGGCAACGCGGGCAGCGTGCGATCTTCTGGCCCTTGCCGCTCGCCGTCGGCGTGGCGACCACCTCGACCTCGCCGCTGAGCAACTGCACGCGGTCGGCCTCGATCAGCGCATTCAGCGCGAACGCGGCACCGGTCTCGCGCTGGCACCAGCGGCAGTGGCAGCAGTGCACGAACATCGGCGCGGAACCGAGCCGGTAGCGCAGGTAGCGGCAGGTGCAGCCGCCGTCCAGCAACCCCGACTGGTCGCCCATCGCCGCTTCCGATGCCTCAGATCCCCGCCCCGTCCTCAAACCCGGTCTGCAGCGGTTCGGCCTGCGCGACGCGCGAATGCGGCGGCACGTCGTGGGTCAGCCAGACATTGCCGCCGATGATGCTGCCGCGGCCGACGGTCACGCGGCCGAGCACGGTGGCGCTGGCGTAGATCGTCACCTCGTCCTCGACGATCGGGTGGCGCGGCCGGCCCTTGACCAGGCGTCCCGCTTCGTCGACCGGGAAGCTGCGCGCGCCGAGCGTGACGCCCTGGTACAGGCGCACGCGGTTGCCGACGATCGCGGTCTCGCCGATCACGACGCCGGTGCCGTGGTCGATGAAGAACTCGCAGCCGATCTGCGCCCCGGGGTGAATGTCGATGCCGGTACGCTGGTGCGCATCCTCGGCAATCAGCCGCGGCAGCAGCGGCACCTGCTGCTGGTGCAGGATGTGGGCGATCCGGTGCCGGGTCACGGCGAACACGCCGGGGAACGAATACAGCGCCTCGATCGGATGCGGACAGGACGGGTCGCCGCGCCAGGCGGCGCTGATGTCCCGCAGCAGGCACTCGCGCAGTTCCGGCAACCGCGCGATCAGCTCACGGGCGATGCGGTGCCCCGCCGCGTGCCGGGCACCTTCGTCGTGTCCGTTGGCCGGGCGTGGCGGGAACGGCAGGGCGAGATGGATCTGGTCGGCGAGCGCCGCCTCGATGCTGGCCAGTTCGCGTTCCAGCGCCGGCCCGCCGCTGGCGCCGTCGCCGGCAATCGGCAGGATGCTGCCGACCAGCACGCGGTGCAGGCGCCCGATGCTCTCCAGCACCAGGGTTCGGTCGGGCAGCAGATTGCCGTTCAGCTCGGCGAACAACGCCGAGTTGCCGGCGGCCGCGAGTGCACCGGCGACCGCGGCATGAAAGCCCGGCGCGCGGCCCTCAGAGCTTGCTGGAGTTCCCCGACTCACCGGCCGGCGCCTCTTCGTACAGCCAGGTGGACAGATAGCGTTCGCCGAAGCTCGGGATCACCGCGACGATCAGTTTGCCGCGGTTCTCTTCGCGTGCGGCGACCTTGAGTGCGGCGGCCAGCGCCGCGCCGGAACTGATGCCGACCAGGATGCCCTCCTCGCGGCCGAGGCGCCGGGCGTAGTCGCCGGCCTCCTCATTGGTGACTGTGACGATCTCGTCGATGATTTTCGTGTTCAGCACGTCCGGCACGAAGCCCGCGCCGATACCCTGGATCTTGTGCGGGCCGGGCTGGCCGCCGGAGAGGACCGGACTGGCAGCGGGCTCGACCGCGACGGTGCGGAACGAGGGCTTGCGGGCCTTGATGACTTCGCCGACACCGGTGATCGTGCCACCGGTGCCGATACCCGACACGAGGATGTCGGCCTGGCCATCCGTATCGGCCCAGATTTCCTCGGCGGTCGTGCGGCGATGGATCTCCGGATTCGCGGGATTCGTGAACTGGCCGACCAGCAGGTAGCGCTTCGGATCGGAGTCGACGATTTCCTGGGCCTTGGCGATGGCGCCCTTCATGCCCTTCGCGCCCTCGGTGAGCACCAGCTCTGCGCCAAAGGCGCGCAGCATGCGGCGGCGCTCAATGCTCATCGTCTCGGGCATCGTCAGCACCAGCCGGTAGCCGCGCGCCGCCGCGACGAAGGCGAGCGCGATGCCGGTATTGCCGCTGGTCGGCTCCACCAACACGGTTTCTGGTCCGATCAGACCCTGCTTCTCGAGCGCCTCGATCATGCTGACCCCGATGCGGTCCTTGACGCTGGCACAGGGGTTGAAGAACTCGAGCTTCAGCACGATGCGGCCGGGCAGGCCCTGACCGATCTTGTTGAGCCGGACCAGGGGTGTACGGCCGATGGTCTCGAGGATGTCGTTGTAGATGCGGGCCATGGAAGCTCCTCACTGTGCTTGCGGGTCACTGCGCCGGGCGTGGCCCAATGGATGAGACTAGGCGCAGGCCCGCGGCGCCGGGAAATGGCGGTTGACTTGCTGCTGATAGCGGCTGGTTATCGCACGGCGAGACTCCGTGCCGGCGAAAAGGGGAGGGGCCCCGGGCCCGGATTGGCACCGGGAACCCCACCCGACATGGAAACCAGTACGGCCCTCAGCCAGCGCGGGCCGCGAAACTCTCCATCCTGAGCCCTGTGCCACCGTGCGACACATGAGCCACCACCGCCTGGCGGCGATGGATCTTGGTCACGTTCCCCAAGTTGATCGCGAACGCCAGCTCGACAATCGAACCCTTCGCCAGCCCAAGATTGCGGGTCTCGACGAAAACGCCGTTGGCGCTCAGGTTGTGCGCCCGGCACAGTGAGCCCTTCCGTCCCGGTGCCATCAGATACACCGAGGCGCGCGCACGATGCCGCATATGCAGACGACGTTCCATCTCCCGTTCCCCGCTTTCTTGTGCCGTGGAGACGACTGCCGGGGCCAGTATGCCGGCCTCGGGCGGGTATGGAAAGTACCCGCTCGACGGTCACCCGTCCCGGCGTACCTTATTCTGATAATTCAACGAGTTATTGAGCCTTGCATAAATGCATTGCAACTTTTCCGTATGCCGTGAGTCCAATCCGATGTACATTCCCGGACGGAGCGAGCATAGCGGAAGTCAGAAAAGGTCGGTCGGGAGCTGCAGCGCCGTCGTCTGCGGGGAGGGCGTCTGTTGCTACGCGGCGAGTCGCAGGCGGAGGTGGCACGGCGGGTCGGGGTAACGCGCTCGACGGTGAGCGACTGGAACGAGGCGTTGCGCGCCGGCGGGCTGGAGGCGCTCAGGCGCCGGCCGCGCGGGCGACCCCCCGGACTCG
>VGVB01000066.1 GCA_016882265.1 Gammaproteobacteria bacterium | reverse complement strand
AGTTCATAGGCGTTCCGGCTAGTGCCGTCCTCTTGGCGCAGGCGCTACTGTTCCGGCTGCCGGCCAGCCCGGCGGGGAGTACGTAGGGCGACTCAGGTGTGTAACGGGGGGTGAGGGACCATGCGCAGGTCTCGGCTGGCGGTCGCGCTCGACTGCAATCTTTCCGGAAGGGGGGCGAAATGGCGGCGAAGTCTGGCTCTGATCGAAGGCTCGAACCTGCACTCGGTGCGATCGCGTTGCTCCTGGCTGGATCCGGCCAGGCGGTGGCCGACCAGGTCGGTGAGGCCGCCAGCCAGCTTGACGAGGTGGTCGTCACAGCGCTCAAACGTGCCGAGAGCGTGCAGAGCATTCCGGTCGCTGTTACAGCGCTGCCGGCCGCAGTCCTCGAGAATGCCAACCTGGAGAACACTGCTGGCCTCACCGGTCTGGTTCCCAGTCTGCAGGTCAACGGTGTCGCCGGCGACACGATTCCGCTGTACTCGTTGCGCGGCGTGTCGATGTTCGACTACAGCTTCAACCAGTCGAGTCCGGTAGCCTCGTATTTCGACGAGGTCTACAAGGGGAACTTCGCCATCCTCGGTCTCGAGCTCTATGACCTGGAGCGTATCGAGGTGCTGCGCGGACCGCAGGGAACCCTGTACGGCAAGAACACGACCGGCGGTGCGATCAACTTCATTGCGGTGAAGCCGAGCTTCGAGCCGGGCGGCTTCCTGCGCGCCGGGATCGGCAACTACAACCGCCGCGAAATCGAGGGGGCGATCGGCGGTGCGCTGCTGCCGGATCGGCTGGCGGCCCGACTGGCCTTTACCTGGGCCGAAGCGGATGGCTGGTTCCGGAACGTGTTGCCGGGAGAACCTGACCTTGACAGCGTCGACCAGTGGGCGGTGCGGACGCAACTGCTCTATCAGGCAACGGATTCGCTGCGGCTCAACCTGCGGTTTGCCGCGAGTCGCCAGAACCCGCAGAACTACGGCATCATCGGCCGACCGGGCGATGCCGGCGTGGGCTTCGATCCGGGTTACTTCCGCACGGTCGATGGCACTGCGACCGGGACGCCGCTGCGGGATGATCAGTTGGCGACGGACGAGACCCGCAAGCGCGTGCATGACACCGAGTCGTGGGTCCTCACCGCAGTACTGGAGGCCGGCGACAGCTTCGATATCACGTCGATCACGTCCTATGACGATGGCAAGCTGTTCAGCCCGGAGGCCAGCGACGGCAGCCCGGTCAACGTGCTGCGGGCGATCTATTACGGGGAGACCGAGCAGTTCACGCAGGACCTGCGTCTGACCTCGAAACTGGCCGGACCGCTGCAGTTCATCATCGGCGGCTTCTATCAGCACGAGAAGATCTTCAACGAGACCGAGGTCCAGTTCTACAACGGCTGGGATCCGGTCGGGGATGGCGCGGTCTGCCTGGAAACCGGGTTCTTCGGTTGCTCGGTCGCCAATGAATTCGACCAGATCCGCGATAGCTGGGCCATTTACGGCGACGCCAGCTACGCGCTCAATGATCGGGTGAAGCTGCGCGGCGGCCTGCGCTACAGTCGGGACGAGGGTGACCTGCGTAACTTCGTTTCCCGGCTCACGGCTCCCAATGGCACGCCGCTGGCCAACCTGATTCCCGGCGATCCTGACGACATGGACGCGACGCTGGCCAGGAGCATCAGCGACTCGGCCATCTCGGGTCGCATCGGCATCGACTTCGCCCCCAGCGAAGATACGCTGCTGTACCTGGCCTACAGCCGCGGCTATCGCTCCGGCGCTTTCAATGCGCAGGCGTTTTTCTCGGCCGAGGAAGTCACGACGGTCGAACCGGAAAAGCTGGATCTGCTCGAGGCTGGCTTCAAGACGCAGTGGCTCGACCAGCGCCTGCAAGTGAACGGGGCGCTGTTCCGGTACGAGTACAAGGATCAGCAGATCGTCGACATCGACCCGGTGACCGTCGTCCAGCGGTTGCTGAACCTGGGCAAGGCGCGCACGACCGGAGCCGAGATCGAGGCGCTGGCCCGACCGGTACCGGCGCTGCGGTTGCGGGCGGCGGTGTCGTGGCTGCACGCCCGGTTCGTCGACGCCGTGGTGCTCGGCGCAACCATCGATGGAAACCGGCTGCCAAATGCGCCGGACTTTTCCGCCAATCTTGGTCTGGATTGGGACCTGTGGAGCGCTGAGCGGGCCATTGTCAGCCTGCACCTGGACGGCAACTATCAGACCTCCCAGTATTTTGAGGTGCTGAATATCGACCGTCTCGAACAGTCGGGTTACGGCATCGTCAATGGACGCATCGCCATCCGGTCGCCAGCCGATCACTGGGAAGTCGGCATCTGGGGGCGTAACCTGACCGACAAGATGTTCATTACCAGCGCGGTGAACTTCCTCGATGGCTTCGGCTTCGACTACCTGCATCGCAACGCGCCGCGGACCTATGGGGTCGACGTCCGGTTCAGCTTCTAGGAGGGGTCGTTGCGATGGCTGCTCAGAGGCTTCTGGGCACCGGGAATTCCTGGTGTGCAGCAGCGGCAGTACTGCTCGGTACGGCGGGCCTGGTCCGGGTCGTCGTGGCTCAACCCGAGCCAGCCGCCAAGGTTGTCACGATTGCGGGCTTGACCGATCCGGCCGCCATGTTCGCGGCCAGGTGCTCGTCGTGCCATGGGCCGATACCGTTTGCGCCGACGCTGGCACAATTGGCGCGACTGACGGCCGAGGAAATCGAGTACGCCCTCTGGCACGGAACGATGATGGAATTCGCCCGGGATCTGGATAGCGGGCAGCGAGTCATGCTGGCCCGCTGGATCGCCGAGCTCGGGACGGACAAGGGTGATCCGCGACCCGGGGTCGAGAGTTGCCGGACCAATGCTGATTCGGATCCTGCCCCGCAATCCGACTGGCCGGGCTGGTCGCGGGATTCACGATTGACAAGGTCAGTGGACGACGATTCGCTGACGGCGGAACGAGTTGCGGGCATCCGCCTGCGGATGGCGCTCCCGCTGCCGGTGTACAGTGCGTTCGAAGGTGCTGCCAACCCGGTTGCAGTGGTCGGCGGGCGGCTGTTCGCGGCCAACAACAACCGCTGGATCTACTCCCTGGATCCGGAATCGGGATGCGCGTACTGGGTATTCAGGTCCCCCGGACGGGTCCGTTCCAATGTCGCTGTTGCGCCGGCATGCGTCATCTTTGGAGATGTTCACGCGAACGGCTATGCGCTCGAGGCCAGTACCGGGCGTCTGCTCTGGCAGGCGAGGCTCGATAGCTCGCCCGGAGCCCGGGTCACAGGCAATGTCACTCTGCATCAAGGTGTCGCCTACTTCCCGGTTTCGACTCATCAGGAGCTGGCTGGAATCCAGCGCGATCAGACGTGCTGCAGCTTTCAGGGCTCGGTGGTCGCCATCGATGCGCGGAATGGTCTGCGCAGGTGGAAGGCTGCCACGATCGACCAGCCGCTCCGTCTCGTAGGCAGGACACCGTCGGGGCTGAATCGGTACGGGCCATCCGGAGTGCCGGTGTGGTCCGGCATTGCGGTCGATGACCGGCGTGGGTTGTTGTACGTCACCACCGGCAATCAGTTTACCGAACCGCAGGTGCCGGAGTCGGATTCCGTGATCGCGTTCGACCTGCGTTCAGGGGCCAAACGCTGGGTCGCGTCGCTGGCGCCGGAACAGATGGGGGGGAAGGATATCTACCACCTGGGCTGCGAGACCTGGGTGGATCCCGCGCGCAGCAACTGCTCACCGGAAAATCCGCGTGGTGTCGGCGACCGCGACTTCGGTGCGCCGGCCATGCTGGTGATCCGCGCCGACGGCAGCGAGGTCGTGCTCGCGGCATCCAAGGATGCCATGCTCTACGCCCTGGATCCGGACACTGGCCGACTGCAGTGGCAGGTGCGGGTGGGGCGGGGTGGCGAACTCGGTGGCGTCCAGTACGGATTCAGCGCCGACCGGTACTACGCTTATCTGCCGATCTCCGATGTGGACGCCACCGACTTCAAGGCTCGTGGCGCCATTGTGGCAGTAGATCTCAGGGATGGGCGCATAGCCTGGCGCACGGAGTCTGGGCCGGGCGCCTGCGAGAACAAGGCGACGCCGCCGTGCAGTAATGCATTCCTGAGCCCAAGTACGGCTGCAGGTGAAGTCGTACTCGCCGGCAGTTCCGATGGTGTCCTGCACGCTTTTCGCAAGAGTGACGGCCGCGAGATCTGGTCGTTCGACAGTGTGCGTGAATACCGGGGACCCAATGGGCTCACGGGTACGGGTGGTTCCTTCGGCTTTGGCGGGCCGGTGGTCGTTGGCCGGCGCATCTACGTCATGAGTGGGCACTCGTACATCGGCATCGGCCTGCCGGGGAATGTACTGTTGTCGTTCGAGGTGCCGTGATGTTCGCCGTGACGCGCGCTTCTGTCGGCGCCGGCGTTCTCGTGGGGGCTGCAGTTCTGGTGACAGGAGTTGCTGATGGCCAAACCTGAGTTCTTTGTCACGCCTGGCTACGGTGAGCTGATGCGCGACAGCTTCCACTTTTCCCAGGCGGTCCGCATCGGCGATCGTATCGAGCTGGCCGGACAGACCGGATGCAACGATCAGCTCGAGATCCCGCCCTCCGTCGAGGACGAGATCCGGCAGGCCTTTGCCAACGTGGAGCGGACCCTGCAACAGGCGGGTGCAACCTGGGCCAATGTGTACCGACTGGTGACATACCACGTAGTGGATTCGGGCGATCCGGCAATTGCGGAGCCGGTGCTCGAATACTGCGTAAGTCTCCTGCGGGAGCATGTCCCGGGCCACGCGCCGATCTGGACCGCGGTCGGCGTGCCGCGACTGGCCCTGCCGGGCATGCGCATCGAGATCGTTGTAAGTGCCACCGTTGACCACGGTAGTTAGCTCGGGACAGCAAGCAATGAAGACCAATGGAAAAGTCACGCTCGACAGCGCCGCGTCGAACTTTGCCAGTCGCTTTTCGCGCTCCGGCGAGCTGGCTGCGGAAGGTGGCCGGTACATTCCCGGCGGCTACAGCCGGCACAGCCTGACCTTCGGGCCACATGCGATCTACGTCGAGCGCGGTGCTGGTGCGTATCTGCAGACGGTCGAGGGGCACCGGCTGCTCGACTTCCACAATAACTTCAGTTGCAACATTCTCGGGCACGGCCACCCGCGGGTTCGGGCGGCACTGGCGGAGCTGGTGGAGCGCGGCTATTCCTTCGGCAACCCGATGCAGCATGAGCACCGGCTGGCTGCCATGCTGTGCGAGCGCGTGCCGTCGGTCGAGCGGATCGTGTTCTCCTGCTCGGCCAGCGAGTCCTGTCTGAGTGCGATGCGGATTGCGCGGGCGAACACCGGCAAGGACCTGATTGCCAAGTTTGAGGGCGGCTACCACGGGATGGGCGATGACTTCATGCTCTCGCTGCATCCCTTCAGGGAATTGTTCCCGGGCCCGGCGCACAACCCGATCGCGGTGCCCAATACGGCTGGTATCCCGCGACACGTGCGCGAGAACGTCGTCGTCCTGCCGCAGAACGATTTGGAATCCTGTGCGCGCATCCTGCGCGCCCGGGCCGACGAGACGGCCTGCGTGATCATGGAGCTGCAGACCGGCGCCGGGGGCGTCATCACGCTCGAGCGCGATTTCGTGCAGGGCGTGCGCGAGTTGACCCGGGAACTCGACATCCTGATGGTCATCGACGAGACGATCACGTTGCGGGCCGGTTACGGCGGCATGCAGGGCATCTATGGTGTGCAGCCAGACCTGACCATCTTCGGCAAGATGATCGGCGGCGGTGTTCCGATCGGCGCCGTCGGAGGGCGGGCGGACCTGTTCCGGATGGCCGAGGAAGGGATGATCTATCACTCCGGCACTCATCATGGGCATCCCCTCGCTACCGCCGCGGGAATCGCCACGCTGGAGGTCATGGACCAGGCCGCCTACGGTCGGATCAATGCACAGGCGGCGAGGATCCGGGACACTCTGGGCACCTGGGCGGCCGGGAAGGAGTTTCCGTTCATCATGTACGGGGTCGGCAGTCATCTGGGTTACGAAATCACGGATGGCAGCGCCCGGACCTATCGCTCGTGCCGGGACATGATCCGCCGTTCGGTCGAGCCGCACATGCAGACCTTTGCCTTCGAGATGGCCAACCGTGGGATCTTCCCGATGTACCGCGGGCAGATCGCATTGTCCGAGCCGATGACGGACGCCGATATCGAAACGTTCATCGGCACGGCCCAGTCGGTCCTGACGGACATGTTTACGGGCTGAAGCACGCTCACCGTGACCCGATAAACCTGCGGAATCGTTCGGGGCTGCTAGGGTCCGCTCCGCCCAGCAGCCCATACAGCCCGGCGAGGTCGAGCCACGCCGGCGCCGGCCGCAGGCCGAGCGAGTCGCGCGCGCTGGAAAACGGCCAGTCCGCGACCTCCCGGCACAGACCGGAGCGTACCGGCAGCAGCAGGATGTGCCGGACGACCTCCAGCAGCCAGGCGTCGCGCTGCACGCCGGTGTTGAGCCAGTGGCCCTGCCGCAGGCGTGTGCCGACGAACTCGTGGAGCGCGAGTGCGATCGCGCCCGGGCTGCCGCGCAGCACGAGCTGCACGCGCGTCGCCGTGATGCACCAGGCGAGACAGTGCAGTCGATGCCGGATGCAGCAGCCGCCGAGACTGCGCCCGGCAGCCGACCGGCTGGCCAGGTCCGGGTACAGCGGCCGGCGCTGGTGCGCCTGCACGGCAATGTGACGCAGCGCCTCGGCGCTGTCCGTTTCCAGCGACAGTGCCATCCCCCAGCCTCCATGCCGGAACCGGACCGCAGCATGGCAGGCGCGGCGCCGCGGCGTCCGGTGTGTTTCTGCCGTGTTCGCGTTGATTTCGACGGTCGGCCTATAATTGGCCGTGGACCATGAGCAGGAAATGGCGATCGTGTTCGCCGACGTGGTCGGCAGTACGCGGCTGTTCGACCAGCTCGGCGACATCGCCGCGCGCGACAAGATCGCGCTGTGCATCGAGCTGATGCGCGCGGCCACCGAGCAGCACGGCGGCACGGTGGTCAAGACGATGGGCGACGAGGTGCTGGCGACGTTTCCGGGCTGCAACCCGGCGATGGAGGCGGCGCTGCAGATGCAGTCGGCCATCGGCAGCCACGACGACCTGTGCGTGGACGGGCAGCAGATCGCGATCCGGATCGGCTGCCATTACGGCCCGGTCGTGCACGAGCCGCGCGACGTGTTCGGCGCCGCCGTGCACACGGCCAACCGCATGACCAGCCAGGCCAAGGCCGGCCAGATTCTGGTCACCGACGCGGTCTACGCCCGGCTGTCCGGCGAATGGAAGGCGATCGCGCGCAAGGTCGAAGTTGCGGTGCCGCGCGGCCAGCAGAGCGAGGTCAGCGTCTTCGAGATGCTGTGGCAGCACGGCGAGACCACCAGCATGCTGCCGGCCATCGCCACGATCAGCGGGGAACGCCAGCCGTTCCGGATCCGGCTGCGCTATCTCGGCACGGAAGTGCTGCTCGACGACCACGAGCGCCCGGCCATCACGATCGGCCGCGGCCAGGAGAACGACCTCATCGTCAAGGGCAACCTGGTATCGCGGCTGCACGCGCGGATTGAAGCCGGCAAGAACCGCTTCCAGCTTGTCGACCAGAGCACCAACGGTTCGTTCGTGCTGGGCCGGGATGGCGAGGAAGCGTTCGTGCGCCGTGATGCGATCGCGCTGAAGGGCGCCGGCATGATCGGCTTCGGGCGCGTGCCCGAAGCCGGTTCATGGCATACGATCGACTACGCCTGCGAGGAAGGCGAGGCCTGAGCTGGATTCAGGCCCCGGCCAGCCGCGCGACCGCGGCGGCGTGCTGGCGGCGCAATTCCTCCGGCAGCCGCGCGCCGTAGCCGGCGAGGTAGCTGCCGATCTCGTCCATCTCCTGGCGCCAGTCGGGCGCCCGCACGGCCAGCAGTTCGGCCATCGTCCCTGCATCCAGTCCCAGGCCGGCGCAATCGATCGCGTCCGGGGTTGGCACGTGACCGATCGGCGTGTCGACGGCCGCACCGCGACCCTCGCAGCGCTGGATGATCCAGTCCAGCACGCGCAGGTTCTCGCCGAAGCCCGGCCACAGGAAGCGGCCGGCCGCATCGCGCCGGAACCAGTTGACGTGGAAAATGCCGGGCGGCCGCGCGAGGCGCTGGCCCATCGCCAGCCAGTGCGCCCAGTAGTCGGCGAAGTTGTAGCCAGTGAACGGCTGCATCGCCATCGGATCGCGGCGCACGACGCCGATGGCGCCGGTCGCCGCCGCGGTGGTTTCGGAAGCCATGCCGGCACCGACCAGCACGCCGTGGTTCCAGTCGCGCGACTGGTACACCAGTGGCGCGAGCGCGCGGCGCCGGCCGCCGAACACCAGCGCCGAAACCGGCACACCGCCGGCTGCGTCCGCCATCGGTGAATAGCTCGCGTTCTGGCGGGCCGCGACCGTGAAGCGGGAATTGGGATGCGCGGCGGGACCGTTCTTCGGATCGTACGGGCGGCCCTGCCAGTCGAAGGCCGGCACCCCCGTCTCGAGCCCTTCCCACCACGGTTCGCCGGTCGCGGTCACGGCGACGTTGGTGAAGATCGTATCGTGCCGGATCATTTCGAACGCGTGGCGATTGGTCTGCGCGTTGGTGCCGGGGACGACGCCGAAATAGCCCGCCTCCGGGTTGATCGCCCAGAGCCGGCCATCCGGGCCCGGATGCAGCCAGGCGATGTCATCGCCGAGCGTCCAGATCTTCCAGCCCGGCATCGTCGCCGGCGGCAGCAGCATCGCGAGGTTGGTCTTGCCGCAGGCCGACGGGAACGCGCAGGCGAGGTAGTGGGTCTGTCCGGCCGGGTTTTCGACGCCGACCAGCAGCATATGCTCGGCCATCCAGCCCTCGCTGCGCGCCTGCCAGCTCGCGATCCGCAGCGCGTGACATTTCTTGCCGAGCAGCGCGTTGCCGCCGTAGCCGGAGCCGTAGCTCTGGATCTCGAGGGTCTCCGGGAAATGCATGATGAAGCGGCGCTCCGGATCCAGTTCGCCGGTCGAGTGCAGGGCGCGGACGAAGCTGCCGTCGCGCCCGATCCGTTCGAGCGCCGCGGCGCCCATGCGCGTCATCAGGCGCATGCTCGCCACGACGTACGGACTGTCGGTGATCTCGATGCCGCAGCGCGCATACGGCGAATCCAGCGGGCCCATGCAGTACGGCACGACGTACATCGTCCGGCCGCGCATGCACTCGGCGAACAGTCCGGCCATCCGGGCGCGGGCCTCGTCCGGGGCGATCCAGTGGTTGTTCGGGCCGGCGTCGTCCCGCTGCTCCGTGCAGACGAAAGTCAGGTGCTCGACGCGCGCGACGTCGGACGGATTCGAGCGGTGCAGGTAACAGCCGGGATGGGTCTGCTGGTTCAGTTCGATCAGCAGGCCGGAACCCTGCATGCCCTGGATCATCGTGCGGTATTCGCTGTCGCTGCCGTCGCACCAGTGGATGTGTGCCGGGCGGGTGTGCGCCGCGACATCCGCAACCCATTGCAGGACTTTGCGAGGTGCACCGGGCGGTGCGTCCAGGAATTCGGGCGCCTTATCCATGCCGACCTCTCTGTGTGGATTGCGGCATTATAGTCGGCCGCCGGTTCTGGCGGTGCCGGCGGTGGGATCCGGAACATCATGTCAGGCGAGCGCTGTGCGGAGGTGCTGGGCGTACGCGGGCCGCTGGCGCGCGTAGTGGCCGGTTTCGAGCCGCGCCGCGAACAGCAGCGGATGGCCGCAAGGGTTGCCGAGGCGCTCGGCGCCCGGAGTCTGCTCGCGGTCGAGGCCGGCACCGGCATCGGCAAGACCTTCGCCTACCTGGTGCCGGCGCTGCTGTCGGGTCGTCAGGTCGTGCTGTCGACCGGCACGCGTACTCTGCAGGATCAGCTTTTCCATCGCGACCTGCCGGTGGTGGCGGGCGCACTCGGGCGGCCGGTGCGGATTGCGCTGCTGAAGGGCCGGGCCAATTACCTGTGCCGCCACCGCCTGGATCTGACCGGCCGACAGGGCGAGCTGCCGGGTTTCACCCGCGGCGGCGGGCGAGCGCTGGCCCGTATCCGCCGCTGGGCGGGTTCGACGCGGAGCGGCGATCTCGCCGAAGTCGCCGGCCTGCGCGACGACGATCCGGTGCGCGAGGCCGTGACCTCGACCCGCGACAACTGTCTCGGCGGCGATTGCCCGGAGTTCGGCCGCTGCCATCTCGTGCTGGCCCGACGCGAGGCGCAGGCCGCGGACATCGTCGTCGTCAATCACCACCTGCTGCTCGCCGATCTGGCCATGAAGGAGGAGGGCTTCGGCGAGCTGCTGCCCGGGGCCGAGGCGGTGGTGCTCGATGAAGCCCACCAGGTCCCGGAGATCGCCGCGCAGTTCTTCGGCAGCTCGTTCGCAGGCCGCCAGGTGGCAGTGCTGGTGCGCGATGCAGTGGCCGAGCTGCAGCGTGCCGGCCTGTTCACCGAACCGCTGCGGGCGCAGCTTGCGGCAGCGGAGGCGGCAGTGGGCGCGGCGCTTGGCATGGTCAGCGGCCGCGACGAGCGCATCGAGTGGTCGGATCTGCCGGCCGCGTTTCAGCGCTCGCTGACCAGCATCGGTGCAGCGCTGGCCGCTGCGGCGGCGGCGCTGGAGGCCGCCGATCCCGAGCACGCGGGCCTGCGCCAGTGCCGGCGCCGCGCACTGGCGCTGGGCGAGAAGCTGCAGAATCTGCTCGACGCGGATCCCGACAGCGGCATCCGCTGGGTCGAGGTGACCCGGCAGTCGTTCCTGCTGTCGTACACGCCGTTCGAGGTCGCGGACCGGCTCGGCGAACTGATGCGCGGCCGCGGCTGCGCCTGGATCTTCACCTCGGCGACGCTGGCCATCAACGGCGATTTCAGCCATTTTCTCGCACGGCTTGGCGTGCCGGAGGCCGACACGCTGGCGATCGGCAGTCCGTTCGACTTCGGGCGGCAGGCGCTGCTGTACCTGCCGCAGGATCTGCCGGATCCGGCCAGCCCGCGTTACACGGAGGCGGTGCTGGCGACCGTGCTGCCGCTGGTCGAGGCGGCCGGCGGTCGCGCCTTCCTGCTCTTCACCAGTCACCGCGCGCTGCGCGAGGCGGCCGCGGCGCTCGAGTCCCGGCCCGGATTCGTCGCCCGTTATCCGCTGCTGGTGCAGGGCCGCGAGCCGCGCGAGGCCCTGCTCGCGCGTTTCCGTGAGTCCGGTAACGCCGTGCTGCTCGGCAGCGCGAGCTTCTGGGAGGGCGTCGATGTGCGCGGCGATGCGCTCGCGCTGGTCGTGATCGACCGCCTGCCGTTCGCGGCCCCCGACGATCCGCTGCTCAAGGCGCGCCTGGAAGGCATCCGCCGCCGCGGTGGCAATCCGTTCGCGGAGTTCCAGTTGCCGCAGGCGGTGCTGGCACTGAAACAGGGCTTCGGGCGCCTGATCCGCGACCCGGATGATCGCGGCGTCGTCGTGATCTGCGATCCGCGCCTGCAGACCCGTGGCTATGGCCGCAGCTTTCTGGCCGCGCTGCCGCCGGCGCGCCGCACGACCAGCGCGGCCGAGGCGGCGGCATTCCTGCGTCGCACCGCGCCGGCGGCTGCGCTGCCGGCGGCTGGCGCGCCATGAAGCTGCTGGCACTCGACGCGGCGACCGAGGCCTGCTCGGCGGCGCTGCTGCTGGACGATCGGGTGATCGAGCGGTTTCAGGTCATCGGTCGCGGGCATGCGGAACATCTGCTGCCGATGGTCGACGAGGTGCTGGCCGCAGGCGGCATGGCGCTGCGCTCGCTCGATGCGGTCGCGTTCGGCTGCGGGCCCGGTGGTTTCACCGGCCTGCGCATTGCCGCCGGCCTGACCCAGGGCCTGGCCGCGGGAGCCGGGCTGCCGGTGCTGCCGGTCAGCAATCTCGCGGCGCTCGCGGCTGCGGCCGCAGCCGCAGCGGCCACGGCGCAGGTGCTCGCCTGCCTGGATGCGCGCATGGGCGAGGTGTACTGGGCGGTGTTCGACTGCACGGGCGCGTACCCGATGCCGCTGACGGCCGAGGCGGTCAGCCGGCCCGCCGCCGTCGACTGGCCCGGC
>VGVB01000065.1 GCA_016882265.1 Gammaproteobacteria bacterium | reverse complement strand
CGAGGTCGCCGCGTTGCGCCGCGACCGCGATTGCATCGGTCGTTTCCGTGAACGGGTGCTGGGCGCCGGCCTGCTCGCGGCGGCCGAGCTGGCCGCGGCTGATGCGGAGATCGCCGCGGCGGTCGATGCAGCGTTCAGCGTGGCCGCTGCCGCGGCGCCGCCGGAGCCAGCGGCGCTGCTGCGCGATGTCTACGCGGGGCGGCTGTGAGCGCCCGGCTTCCAGCGCGATGCGCGCGATGAGCGTCAAGAGCTACCGGGCCGCGATCCGCGAGGCGCTCGAGCAGGAAATGCTGCGCGACCCGGACGTGATCCTGATCGGCGAGGATCTGGCCGGCGGTGCCGGTGGCGGTGGCGAGGACGACGCCTGGGGCGGGCCGATGGCAGTGACCAGGGGCCTGCTGGCGAAGTTCGGCCGCCAGCGCGTGCTCGACACGCCGATCAGCGAGGCTGCATTCATGGGCGCCGCAGTCGGCGCCGCGGCAGCCGGGCTGCGGCCGGTCGCCGAACTGATGTTCAGCGACTTCATCGGCGTCTGCTGTGACCAGATCCTCACGCAGGCGGCCAAGTACCGCTACACGTTCGGCGGCCAGGATCGCATACCGCTGACCGTGCGCACGACGATCGGCGCCGGCCAGCAGCTCGGCTCGCAGCACTCGCAGGTGCTGTATCCGCTGTTCACATCCTGCGCCGGGCTCAAGGTCGCCGTGCCGGCGACGCCGTACGATGCGAAGGGCCTGCTGGCCACCGCGATCCGCGACGACGATCCGGTTGTGTTCTGCGAGCATCGGCTGCTGTACCGGATGCGCGAGGAAGTGCCCGATGACAGCTACACCATTCCGTTCGGCGAGGCGCGCATCGTCGAGGAGGGCGGCGACGTGACTATCGTCGCGCTGTCGCGGATGGTGCACGTGGCCGCCGAGGCAGTGCGCGCGCTGCGCGCCGAGGGCATCGCCTGCACGCTGATCGATCCGCGCACGACCGTGCCGCTCGATACCGACACGATCTTCGACAGCGTCGAGGCGACCGGGCGGCTGGTCATCGTGGACGAGGCCGGACCGCGTTGCGGTATCGCCGCCGACATCGCCGCGATCGTGGCGGAGGAGCTGTTCAGCGCGCTGCGCGCGCCGATCCGCCGCGTGACGCCGCCGCACGTGCCGGTGCCGGCCGCGCCGAATCTCGAGGCGCTGTACCTGCCGGATGCGGCGCGGGTCATGGCGGCCGTGCGCGAGATCGTGCGGCGCTGAGTGGACGCGGTGATCACCCCACTGCTGATGCCGAAGTGGGGCATCGACATGACCGAGGGCCGCGTCGCGCAGTGGCTCGCGGCGGCAGGGGCCGAGGTCGGACCGGGCCTCGAGATCGTCGAGGTCGAATCGGAGAAGACGGTCGGCGCTGTCGAGGCGCCGGCGGCGGGCGTGCTGCATCCGGTCGCCGGTCCGGGCGACGTGCTGCCGGTCGGCGGCCTGCTCGGCGTCATCGCGCCGGCAGCGATGGCCGCTGATGAACTCGAGACTTTCGTGCGCGGATTCCGCGTGGCACCGGCGGGCGAGTCCGAGACAGTGGAACGGGATCAGACGGTCGAGGTGCCGGGCCACGCGCTGCGGCTGGTGTCGCTGGGTGCCGGCGACCCACCGGTGCTGTTGCTGCACGGTTTCGGCGGCGATCTGCGCGGCTGGGGCCCGGTGCAGGCGGCGCTTGCGCGGGCGCAGCGCGTGATCAGCGTGGACCTGCCGGCGCACGGCGGCTCAACGACAGCACTGGCCTCCGCCGAACCACGCTTTTTCGAGGATCTGATCCTCGGTCTGCTGGATGTGCTTGCGGTGCCGCGCGTGCACCTGGTCGGCCATTCCTGGGGCGGGGTGATTGCGTGGGGAGTTGCCGCGCGTGAGCCGGCGCGCGTGGCGAGCCTGACGCTCCTCGGTACCGCGGGGCCGGTGACGCCGCCGGATCCGGACTATGTGCGGCAGTTTATCGAGGCCGGCCGGCGCACCGAACTGAAGGCGGTATTGCAGCGCCTGTTCGCCGATCCGGCGCTGGTCACGCGCGACATGGTGGAGCAGGCGCTGCGGCACAAGCGCATCGAGACGGTGGAAGCGGCATGGCGGCGGATCGCAGCGGCGGCGGTCGCGGCTTCGGGCACCGGCGCTGCCGCGGCGGCACCGGCGGTGCCGATCCAGATCATCACCGGCACTGAAGATCGGATCTGCCCGCTCGGCGCGGACTTCGTGCCGCCGGCCGGAGTCAGCTTGCACCGCTTGCCGGGCGTCGGCCACCTGCCGCAGCTCGAAGCCCCTGCCGAAGTAGCCTCCCGGGTCGCGACCTTTGCCGCGGCCCACTCCTGACGAACCAAATCAAACGTCCGGCACCAATCAAACGAACGTCCGGCACCGTCTTGACGCCTGTCAAGGCGGGGCTCAGGCTGGCGGCGGAGACTGCCAGCCATGGATGCCGTTCCGCCCTTCGATGCCCTGCTGCTGCGGCGCTACGACCGCCCCGGGCCGCGCTATACGTCGTACCCGACCGCGCCGCAGTTCAAGGCTGATTTCGGCGAGGCGGAGTTCCGTGCCTGCGCCGCGCGCAGCAACGGCGATCCCATTCCGCGGCCATTGTCGCTGTATCTGCACGTGCCGTTCTGCGTCAGCCCGTGTTTCTACTGTGCCTGCAACCGCATCGTCACCCGCGACCTGAGCCGCGGTGCGGCCTATGTGCTGCGTCTGCTGCGCGAGATCGAATACGTCGCGCCGCTCTTCGCCCGCGACCGCGACGTGATCCAGTTGCACCTTGGCGGAGGCACTCCGAACTTCCTGAGCCCGGCACAGATCGGCGAACTGCTGCAGTGCCTCGGCCGGCAGTTCCACTTCAGCAGCTCACCCGATCGCGATTTCTCGATCGAGCTCGATCCGCGGACGGTCAGCGCGGCGGCGATCGGCGAGTACGCGGCGCTCGGTTTGAACCGCGCGAGTTTCGGCGTGCAGGACTTCGACCCGGAGGTGCAGCAGGCGGTCAACCGGATCCAGAGCGTCGCGGAGACGCTCGCGGTGATGGAGGCCTGCCGCGCGCACGGTTTCCGCTCGATCAACATTGACCTGATCTACGGCCTGCCGAAGCAGACCCGCGCCGGCTTCGGGCGCACGCTGGAGGCGGTGATCGCGGCGCGTCCGGACCGGCTGGCCGTGTACAGCTACGCGCACCTGCCGGAACTGTTCAAGCCGCAGCGTCAGATCGAGGCGAGCCAACTGCCGACGCCGGAGGACAAGCTCGGCCTGCTGCAGCTCGCGATCGAAAGGCTCTCGGCGGCCGGTTATCACTACATCGGCATGGACCACTTCGCGCTGCCCGGCGACGACCTGGCCGTCGCGCAAGGCCGTGGCGGCCTGCGGCGCAATTTCATGGGCTACACGACCCATGCGCAGACCGATCTGATCGGACTCGGCGCCAGTTCGATCAGCGCGATCGGCGACTGCTTCAGCCAGAACTACCGCGACCTGCCGGACTGGGAGGCGGCCCTCGACGCCGGGCGGCTGCCGGTCTGGCGCGGGCTGCAGCTCTCGGATGACGATCTGCTGCGCGCGGACGTGATCCAGCGGCTGATGTGCCAGGGCCGGATTGACATCGCTCTGCTCGAGGACCGCCACGACATCGACTTCGCCGACTACTTCGCCGACGCGCTGCGCCAGCTCGGGCCCCTGCAGGCCGACGGGCTGGTCGAGGTCGGCGCCGAGGCGATCGTGGCGACCTCGCGCGGGCGGCTGCTGCTGCGTATCATTGCCATGTGCTTCGACCGATATCTGCAACGCCCGCAAAGCCAGCCGGCCCGCTTCTCGAAGGCGATCTGAGGCGCCAGCGGCATGGGGCCGCCCGCTGAGCACGCTGCGCCGTCCGCTGCGCGCGAACCCGATCGCCGATGACGGCGACGAACTGCATTTCTGCAGCACCTGCACCTTCTCGGGCGCCTGCCTCGCCGGGGGTTACGACAAGGCGGTGCTGCGCGAGCTGCACTGTCTGGTCGAGCACGTCGGCCCGTACGAGGCCGGCCAGCATATCTTTCGCGAGGGCGAGGCGTTCACGGCGATCGCGGCGGTGCGCACCGGGACCGTGAAGACCAGCGTCGTGGATCCGGCCGGCCGCGAGCAGGTGCTCGGCTTCTTCCTGCCGGGCGAGGTCATCGGCCTGAACGCGATCCACCAGTCGCGTTATCCCTGCAACGCGGTCGCGCTCGACCGCGTGACGTTGTGCCGGTTCTCGTTCCCGATGGTGGCGACGCTGGCGCAGCGCCTGCCGGACCTGCAGGCGCAGCTTTTCCGCCTGCTGAGCCAGGACATCGGCAAGGCCACGCTGCTGGCCGGCGACTACACTGCGGAGGAGCGCATGGCCGCGTTCCTGATCACGCTGTCGCGGCGCTTCGCCGCGCGCGGTTTTTCGCCGCGCCGCTTTCTGCTGACGATGGCGCGCACCGATATCGCCAACTACCTGCGCCTTGCCGCCGAGACCGTCAGCCGGCTGTTCCGGCGCTTCCAGGACGAAGGACTGATCCGCGTCGACCGGCGCGATCTCGAGATCCTGGACGAGGCGCGGCTGCGGGCGCTGGCGCAACCGATCCTGCGCAACTGAGCGCAGGTCATCTGCTGAGAAGGACCTCACCGCCCATGCACGGTACACCTCGCGTCCCGCTGTTGACTCCTGCGCTGCTCGTCGTCGCACCGCACCGGCTGCTGTTCTTTACCGGCGCGGTCAATGTGCTGCTGGCGATGCTGTGGTGGGCGCTGTGGCTGAGTTCCACGCGCTGGCAGTGGCCGGCGCTGCCGCAGCCGCCGATCCCGGCGGGCTGGGCCCATTCGTTCGTGATGACCTATCAGTTGCTGACGCCGTTCATGTTCGGCTTTCTGCTGACGGTGTTTCCGCGCTGGATGAATCAGCCGGCGCTGTCAATCTGGCAGTACGGGCCGGTCGGCGCCGGCCTGTTCTGCGGGCAGCTACTGACACTCGCCGGGCTGCTGGGTTTCGCGCCGCTGCTGCATGCCGGCGTCGTAGTGACGATCCTCGGCTGGGTCGCGGGCATCGTCGCGCTCGCCGGCGTGCTGTGGCGCGACGGCGGCCGCACCTGGCACGCGGTCAGCGTGCTCGCCGCGCTCGGCATGGGTCTCGCCGGCCTCGTGCTATTCGCCGGCTACCTGCACGATGCCGGCCCGCGCTGGCTGTTCGCCTCGGTGCGGATCGGGGTGATCGGGCTGCTGCTGCCGGTGTTCTTCACCGTCTGCCACCGGATGGTGCCGTTCTTCGCCGGCAGCGCGCTGCGCGGCTATGCGCTGTACCTGCCGATGGCGGCGCTGGCGATCTGCTGGCCGTTGCTGCTCGCGCACCTCGCGCTGGAGCTGGTACACGGTTATGCCTGGCTGTGGCTGGCGGACCTGCCGCTGGCGGCGCTCGCCGGCCTGCTGGCCTGGCGCTGGTGGCCGCGGCAGCGCATGCCGGGTCTGCTCGCGGTGCTGTTCATCGGCTTTGCCTGGCTGCCGGTGGCGCTGCTGCTGTTCGCCGCGCAGAGCCTCTGGCTGGCCGCGACCGGTGAGTTCGTGCTCGGCCGCGCGCCGGTACACGCGCTGACGATCGGCTTCTGTGCGAGTCTGCTGGTCGCGATGGTCACGCGGGTCACGCAGGGCCATTCGGGCCGCCCGCTGCAGATGCCGGCGGTGGCGTGGATCGCATTTGTGGCGCTGCAGCTCGTCGCTGTGCTGCGCATCGGCTCGGAGCTGCTGGCCGATCCGGTAGCCTGGCAGGCCGGCGCGGCTGTACTGTGGCTCGTCGCACTGGCGCCGTGGGCGTCGCGCCTGCTGTGGATCTACCTGACGCCGCGCCTGGACGGCAATCCGGGCTGAACAGCCGTGGCTCTCGCCGACTGGTATCTGCCGCTGAAGCAGACGCACGTCGGGCTCGTGCTGCTGAGCGGCAGCGTATTCGCGCTGCGCGGTGTCGCGGCGCTGCGCGGTGCGGCCTGGCCGCACCGGGCGGCGCTGCGGTTTTCGACCTACACGATCGACACTGCGCTGCTCACTGCCGCCGTACTGCTGCTCGTTATCCTCGGGCTCAACCCGCTGGTGACGCCGTGGCTGCGCGCCAAGCTCGGGCTGCTGGTCGGTTACATCGTGTTCGGCTCGTTGGCGCTGCGCCGCGCGCGCCGCGTGCCGGTGCGCTGGGCCTGCTTCCTCGCTGCGCTCGCCTGCTTTCTGTCGATGTACGTAATCGCAAGGTGCCGGACGTTCGTTTGAAAAGTGCCGGACGTTCGATTCGGTTTCCCGCTTGCAGGGAGCGAGGAGCGTTTGGCAGAACAATCACTTACGTTCTCTTGAGGCCGCGGACCTTTTCAAACGAACGTCCGGCACCTGAAAGACCAGCGACTTGTAGATCGCCGCAAGGGCTGTGGCACGCCGGGTCTGGGCCTCGACGTGGCGGTCCTCGAGGTCAAGGTGGCTGCGCTCGGCGTCGAGCACAGCGAGGTAGTCGGTGACCCCGGCGTCGAAACGCAGCCGGGCGAGGCGCGCGGCCTCGACGGCGGCGGTCACGGCGCGCTCGAGTTCGGCCGCGGCCTGATGAGCGGTCCGGAATCCGGCCAGGGCGTTCTCGGTCTCCTCGAGCGCGCGCAACACGGTGTCATGGTACGCGGCGAGGGCACCATCCGCCCGCGCCGATGCCGCCCGCACCCGCTGCCGCACCCGCCCAAGGTCGAGGAAGCGCCAGGTCAGCGTGGGCCCGTACGACCAGCGTTCAGCCGTCTCGCTGCCGAGTTCCCTGCGCGTGCCAGCCGTCCAGCCGAAGCTGCCGAGCAGTTCCACGTGCGGAAAGTAGTCGGCGACCTGCACGCCGATGTCAGCGGTCGCGGCGGCGAGACGGCGCTCGGCCTCGCGGATGTCGGGGCGCCGGCGCAGCCACTCGGCGGGCGTCCCGGTCGTGGCCAACGCTGGCAGCACCGGCAACGTCGCGTCCGCCGCCAGCCGCTCGCGTAGTGCGGCAACCGGCCAGGCCGTCAGCACCGCCAGCCGCTGTTCCTGGCGGACGAGCTCGGCTTCCGCCGCGGGCAGCGCGGCGGCGATGCTGCGGGCCAGCGTTTCGGCACGGGCGACATCGAGCGCGGTCGCGCTGCCAGCCTCCAGCTTCGCGCGCAGGATCTGCAGATTCCCGTCCGCGTTGTCGAGCTGCCGGCCGTGCAGCGCAAGCCGCGCACGCGCGCCGCGCAGCGCGAACCAGGCCTGCGCGGTCTCGGCGGTGATCGATACCCGCGCGGCTTCCAGCGCGGCCGCGTCCGCCTCGACCCGGCGGCGGATCACCGCCGATTCACGGCGCAGCCCGCCGAACAGGTCAATCTCCCAGGCCGCGTCGAAGCCGGCGCGAAAGCTGTCGCGGGCCGCGCCGCCGCCCGGTACTGCCGGATCGCGGGCACTCTGCTGGCGGCGCTCAGCGCCGCCCTCGCCGGTCACCGTCGGCAACAAGCTGAATCGGGTGAGCCCCGAGAGCGCGCGCGTCTCCTCGAGGCGGGCCGCTACCTGCGCGATCGTCGTGTTGGCCGCGAGCGCCCGCGCGATCAGGCCGTCGAGCTCCGCGCTGCCGAAGCCGGTCCACAACGTCGCCGGCGCGGTTTCTGCCGGGGTCGCCTGGTCGAACCGCTCCGGCAACTCGGTCGCGGGGGCGCCATAGCGCGGCCCGGCCGCGCAGCCAGCGAGACCGGCGCAGAGCGCCAGGCCAGTCCACCAGCCCGCGGCTTCAGTCATGGCTGCTGCCCGCGCGCGCCTGCCGCGTCACGCGCCAGCTCCGGTTGCGCTCGACGCTGCGCCGCACCACGACGTAGAACACCGGCGTCAGGAACAGGCCGAAGAAGGTCACGCCAAGCATGCCGGCGACCACCGTCACGCCCATCACCTGGCGGACTTCGGCGCCCGAGCCGGTCGCGAAGGCGAGCGGCAGGACACCGGCGATGAAAGCAAAGCTGGTCATCAGGATCGGCCGCAGCCGCAGCCGGGCGGCCTCGACGGCGGCCGTGACGATGTCGCGGCCGCGCTCCTCGAGATCGCGTGCGAACTCGACCACGAGGATCGCGTTCTTGCAGGCCAGCCCGATCAGTACCGCGAATCCGACCTTGGTGAAGATGTTGTTGTCGAGGAAGGCCGGCTGCGCCGACGGTGGCGAGATGGCGAGCCACAGGCCGTGGACGAAGTTGACCAGCCAGATGCCGCCGATCGCCGACAACAGGCTGAGCGGCACGATCAGCACGATCGCGAGCGGCAGCGACCAGCTTTCGTACAGCGCCGCCATCACCAGGTACACGAGCAACACGCACAGCGGGAACACCAGCAGCACCGCGTCGCCCTGCGTCATCTGCTGGTAGGTCAGCTCGGTCCACTCGATCGCGAAGCCCTGCGCCAGCACGCGCTCGGCGACCTGCTGCACCGCCTCGATCGCCCGGGTCGAGGACAGCACGGCCGCGTCGAAGGCCACGGTGAGGTCCGCCGCCGGATAGCCGTTGTAGCGGATCACCGGATCGGGCCTGTAGCCGGGCCGCAGCTCGACGACGCTGCCGAGCGGCACCATGGCGCCGGCCTCGTTGCGGACCCGCAGGCCGTCGATGTCGCGGACCGAATCGCGAAACGGCGCATCAGCCTGCGCATAGACGCTGTAGGTGCGGCCGAACAGGTTGAAGTCGTTGACGTAGGCGGAGCCGAGATAAACCTGCAGCGTCTCGAAGACGTCGGGCAGCGCCAGTCCGAGTTCACGCGCCCGGGCGCGGTCCACGGTCGCGTCGAACTGGGGCACATTGCTCTGGAACGTGCTGAACGTACCGAGCGGATCGAAGCCCGGCGTTCCGGCGAGCGCGCCGATCAACGCGCGGGTCTGGCCGTTCAGCTCGCCGTAGCCGGCGCCGCCACGATCCTGCACGTACAGGTCGAGCCCGGCCGCAGTGCCGAGCCCCTGAACCGGCGGCGGTGCGAGGACGAAGGCGAATCCGGCGCGGATCCCGGCCCAGGCCTGGTTGATGCGGGTCGCGACCTCGGCCGCGCTCAATTCGCGTTGCTCGGGCGGCGTCAGCCCGACGAACAGCGTGCCCGAGTTCGGCGACGGCACGAAGTGCACTGGATTCAGGCCCGCGAACTGCACGACGTAGGCCACGCCCGGCGTCGCCAGCGCGACTTCGCCGAGCTGGCGCAGCGTCGCCTGCGTACGCGCGATGCTGCTCGCCTCGGGCAACTGCAGCATGCCGAACAGGTAGTGCTTGTCCTGAGTCGGCAGATAGCCGCCCGGCACCGCGCGGAACGCGAACAGGGTCGCCACGATCAGTACGCCGTAGATCGCGAGCAGCCGCGGCGCCCGGCCGATCACGTCGCCGATGCCGGTGTTGTAGCGCGCCGCGCCGCGCTGGAACAGGCGCTGGAAGGCACCGAACGGCCGGCCGACCACGCGTTCGAGCGCGCGGCCGAAGCGGTCGCGCGGTGCCGCGCGCGGCTGCAGCAGCAGCGCCGCCAGCGCCGGCGACAGCGTCAGCGAATTGAAGCCAGAGATCAGCACGGCCGCGGCGATCGTGATCGCGAACTGGCGGTAAAACTCGCCGGTGATGCCGCCGAGGAAGGCCAGCGGCACGAACACCGAAGCCAGCACCAGCGTGATCGCGATGACCGGGCCGGAGACCTCGCTCATCGCCTGGTGCGCGGCGGCGCGCGGCGTCATGCCGTCCTCGATGTGGCGCTCGACGTTTTCGACGACGACGATTGCGTCGTCGACGACGATGCCGATCGCGAGCACCAGCCCGAACAAGGTCAGCACGTTGATCGAGAAGCCGAGCGCCCACAGCGCCGCGCAGGCGCCGATGATCGACACCGGCACGGCGATCAGCGGGATCAGCGATGCGCGCCAGGTGCGCAGGAACAGCACGACCACCACGACCACCAGCAGCACGGCCTCGAGCAGCGTGATGATCACCGCGCGGATCGACTCGCGCACGAACCGCGTTGGATCGTAGGGTACGGACCAGTGCAGCCCGGTCGGGAAGCCGGGCTCCAGCTCGTGCAGGCGCTGGCGCACCGCCCGTGACACGGCCACGGTATTGGCGCCCGGCGCCGCGTAGATCGCGACCGCCGCGCCCTCCTGGTTGTTCACCAGCGCGCGCAGCGCATAGGTCGAACTGCCGAGTTCGACCCGGGCGACGTCGCGCAGCCGCGTCAGGCGCGGCCCGTCGGCCCGGATCACGATGTCGCCGAAAGCCTCGGTGCTGGCGAGCCGGCCTTCGGCGTTGATCGAGAGCTGCAGCGCCGTGCCGTCCGGGGCCGGCGGACCGCCGATCGTACCGGCCGAGACTTCGACATTCTGTTCGCGGATCGCGCGGACGATATCGCCGGCGCTGACGGCGCGCGCGGCGGCGAGATTCGGGTCGACCCAGATCCGCATCGCATAGGTACCGGCGCCGAAGGCCACCGCGCGGCCGATGCCGGGCAGCCGCGCGATCTCGTCGCGTATGCGCAGGTTGGTGAAGTTGGACAGGTACAGCGGATCGAAGCGCGGGTCGGCGGTGCCGACGTGCACGACCATCGTCAGCGCCGGCGAGGACTTGATGGTCGTAACACCGAGCGCGCGCACCGGGGCGGGCAGGCGCTGCAGCACCTGGGCGACGCGGCTCTGCACCTGTACGGTCGCGAGGTCAACGTCCGTGCCGGTGCGGAACGTGACGGTCAGCGCCATCTGGCCGTCCGCGCTCGACGTGGACTTCATGTACAGCATGTGATCGACGCCGTTGATCGCCTCCTCGAGCGGGCCGGCCACGGTTTCGGCGATCGTGCGCGGATTGGCGCCGGGATACATCGCGATGACCTGCACGGACGGCGGTACCATGTCCGGGTACTCGCTGATCGGCAGGTTCGGGATGGCGATCAGGCCGGCCACCAGCAGCAGTGCCGACAGCACCGTCGCGAGGATCGGCCGGTCGACGAAGATCCGCGAGAAGTCGGTATGCGCCATCGCGGTTCAGCGCGCGGCGGGGGCGGGTGCCGCGGCGGCTGACGCCGGACCGTCCGGCTCCGCCATCGATACCTCGTGCGGACGGACCGGCTGACCGGGCGCCAGCACCTTGCGTCCACCGCTGACAATGATCCGCTCGCCGGGAGCGAGCCCCGCCTCGACGATACGCAGGCTCCCGAACTGCGCGCCGAGCTGCAGATCGCGTCGCTCGGTGCTGCCGTTGCCGTCCACGACCCAGACGTAGCGATGGTCCAGGTCGGTCAGGATCGCCTGCTCGTGCACCAGCAGCACCGCGCGGCTCTGGTCATCCAGCACGCGTACGCGCGCCGACAGGCCCGCGATCAGGCGTCCGTCCGGATTCGGCACCACCGCGCGCGCGCGGATTGTGCCGCTGCCGGTGTCGAGCGCGTTGTCGACAAAGTCCAGCGCGCCCTGATGCGGGAAGTCCGGCTCGTCGGCGAGGCCGACCTGCACGACATGACGGCCGCTGCGCGCGGTCGCCTCGTAGCGCAGGAAGCTGCGTTCGTCGGCCGTGAACACGACATGTACGGGGTCCAGCGACACCAGCGTGGTCAGCACCGACTCGCCGGCGCGCACGAGGTTGCCCGGCTTGACGAGCGCCGCGCCGGTGCGCCCGTCGAACGGCGCCGTGATCCGGGTGAACTCGAGATCGAGCTCGGCCCTGGTCACGCGGGCGCGCGCGGCCAGCACGTCCGCCTCGGCCTGCGCCAGTTCGCTGCGGCGCGCCTCCAGTTCGCTCTGCGAGACGGCCCGCTCCTTGATCAGAGTCTCGGCGCGGCTGAGCTCCTGCCGCGCCAGTTCGATCCGCGTCTCGGCGCGTTTCCGGTCGGCTTGCGCTGCGGTCAGTGCCGCCCGGTATTCGCGATTGTCGATCGAGAACAGCAACTGGCCGCCGCGCACCGTTCCGCCTTCGTCGAAATGCATCTGCCGCAGGTGGCCGCTGACCCGCGGCCGGATCTCGGCGGACTCGATCGCTTCGATGTGGCCGACGAACTCCGCCCAGCCGGTGACCGGGCGCTCGATGACCGCAGCGACGCCGACTTCGACGGGCGGCCTCGGTGGCGGACCGCCATCTCGGCCGCAGGCGGCCAACAGCACGGCGATGAGGAATACTTGGAAAGTGCCGGACGTTCGTTTGGAAACCATTGCTGCCGCTGGGAACAAGTTGCTGATCCGACTTATTGAGCCTTGCATAAATGCCTTGCAACTGTTCCGTATGCCGTGAGTCCAATCCGATGTACATTCCCGGACGGAGCGAGCATGCGGAAGTCAGAGAAGGTTGGTCGGGAGCTGCAGCGCCGTCGCCTGCGGGGCGGGCGTCTGTTGCTACGCGGCGA
>VGVB01000064.1 GCA_016882265.1 Gammaproteobacteria bacterium | reverse complement strand
GTCCGCCAGGAACTGCGCTCGTCGCGTCACCTTCCCGTACTTCTCAAAGCCCGTCAGCGTCTGCTGCTTCATCGTCGCACTCACATCGCCTCGAATGGCCAGTAAGACACTACAGGTAAATCAGAGTTTCCCTAACCTTCTTGCGCAGTTTCCGGGCTTCCAGCACTGTCTTGGTGTCCATGCGTCCGTTCCTGATCTGTGCAATCGTCTGGCTGGCGGGAATGGCGATGGTTCCGCCGCCACAAGCGGCCGAACCGCCGGTCATCCTCGTCGTCGGCGATTCCCTGTCGGCCGGCTACGGGCTCGGGGCCGGACAGGGCTGGGTCGCGCTGCTGGAGCAGCGGCTGACGCGGGAAGGTTACGGATACCGGGTCGTCAACGCCAGCGTCAGCGGGGAGACCACGGATGGCGGGCTGGCACGGCTGTCCCGGGCGCTGGAGCGCCACGCGCCGGCGATCGTGGTCATCGCTCTCGGCGGCAACGACGGTTTGCGTGGCCTGCCGGTCGTGCGGGTGCGCGGCAACCTGGAGGCGATGATCGACCGCAGCCGCGCGGCGGGCGCTGGTGTGGTGCTGGTCGGGATCCGCATCCCGACGAACTACGGCCCGCGCTACCGCAGCGCTTTCGAGGGGATCTA
Organism: Gammaproteobacteria bacterium; assembly: GCA_016882265.1. GTDB lineage: Bacteria > Pseudomonadota > Gammaproteobacteria > Steroidobacterales > Steroidobacteraceae > SCUD01. The sequence continues at coordinate 11,958 of VGVB01000064.1, read as the reverse complement.
TGCGGACCTGGTACGGCGCTACCGGATCGGCCATGTGCCGTTCATCCTGCAGGATGTCGCGCTGCGCACGGACCTGTTCCAGGCGGACGGCATCCACCCCAACGCCGCAGCCCAGCCGCTGCTGCTCGCCCGCGTCTGGCCGGAACTGCAGCCGCTGCTGCGGCAGCCGCCGGGCCCGTAGGCAGGGGCCCCTAGTAACCGAACCAAACGAACGTCCGGCACCAGCCAAACGAACGTCCGGCACCTATAATGCGCCATGGAAAAGATCTGGCTCAGGGACTATCCGCCCGATGTGCCAGCGGAGATCGATCCGGACTCGATCCCGACTCTGCAGCAGCTTTTCGAGGACGCCTGCCGCAGGCATGCGGCGAAGCCCGCCTATACGAACATGGGCCGGACGCTGCGCTACGCCGAGCTCGACGAGCTGTCGCGGTGCTTCGGCGCCTGGCTGCAGCACGAGGCCGGCCTCAGCAAGGGCGATCGCATCGCGCTGATGATGCCGAACGTGCTGCAGTATCCGATCGCCCTGATCGGCGCGCTGCGCGCCGGCCTGATTGTGGTCAACACGAACCCGCTGTACACCGCGCGCGAGCTCGAGCATCAGCTCACCGATTCCGGCGCGACGGCCATCGTCATCTTCGAGAACGCCTGCGCCACGCTGGCCGGGATCATTGCCCGGACTCCGCTCAGGACGGTCATCGTCACCGGTATCGGCGACCTGCTCGGCTTCCCCAAGGGTCCGATCGTGAACTTCGTGCTGCGGCACGTGAAGAAGCTGGTGCCACCGTGGCGGCTGGCCGGCGCGATCCGCTTCCGGGCCACGCTGCGCGCGGGCGCGCAACTGTCGCTGCGTCCGGTCGAAGTCGCTGCTACGGACCTGGCCTTCCTGCAGTACACCGGCGGCACGACCGGCGTCGCCAAGGGTGCGGAACTCACGCACCGCAACATGGTGGCCAATACGCTGCAAACCGTGGCCTTCATGCCGGAACTGAAGCAGATTCCGAACCCGGTCGTCATCACCGCTTTGCCGCTGTATCACATCTTCGCGCTGACGACGAACTGCCTGGTGTTCACCGCGATCGGCGGACACAACGTCCTGATCACGAACCCGCGCGACCTGAAGGCCTTCGTCGCGGAACTCAGCAAGGTACGCTTCACGTTCATCGTCGGCGTCAATACCCTGTTCAACGGCCTGCTCAATACGCCGGGCTTCGCCGCGCTCGATTTCAGTTCGCTGAAGCTGGCGCTCGGCGGCGGCATGGCCGTGCAGAAGGCCGTGTCCGAGCGCTGGCGCCAGGTGACCGGGCGGCACATCTGCCAGGGCTGGGGCCTGACCGAGACCTCGCCGGTCGGCGCGGCCAATCTCGCCGACGAGACCGAGTTCACCGGCTCGATCGGCTATCCGGTGCCCTCGACCGAAATCTCGATCCGCGATGATGCCGGCAACGAACTGCCGCTCGGCCAGGTTGGCGAGATCTGTCTGCGCGGGCCACAGGTGATGCGCGGCTACTGGCAGCGGCCGGACGAGACGGCGAAGGTCATGCTGCCCGGCGGCTGGCTGCGCACCGGCGACGTCGGCCGCATGGACGAGCGCGGCCGCACCTACATCGAAGACCGCAAGAAGGACATGATCCTCGTCTCCGGCTTCAACGTGTACCCGAACGAGGTCGAGAGCGTGGTCGCGGCGCTGCCCGGCGTGCTCGAAGTCGCGGCGGTCGCGCAGCCCGACGAGCGCTCCGGCGAAGTGGTCGCGCTGTTCATCGTGAAGAAGGATCCGGCGCTGACCGCGGAACAGGTCATCGAGCACTGCCGGCGCGAGCTGACCGGCTACAAGGTGCCGAAGGCCGTGTACTTCCGCCGCGAGCTGCCGAAAACCAATGTCGGCAAGATCCTGCGCCGCGAGCTGCGCGATGAGCTGCAGCGACCGGCCGCTGCCTGAGCCGCCGGCGCCGAGCGACGGCAGAACGAGGGTGTCATCGCCGGCGCCGCGCCGGGTGCGCCTCAGCGGTGACAGGCGGGCGACAACTCCTGCACTGCGGCAACCAGCGCGGCAACGTGCTCGGGGTCCACGTCCGGTGTGACGCCGTGACCGAGGTTGAATACGTGCCCCGGGCCGGGACCATAGCTCGCGAGCACGCGGCCGACTTCGTCGCGGATCACCGCGGGCGGCGCCCGCAGCACCGCCGGGTCGAGGTTGCCCTGCAGCGCGACGCGTCCGCCGGTCTGGCGCCGCGCTGCGGCGAGGTCGGTGGTCCAGTCGACGCCGAGCGCATCGGCACCGGTGCCGGCCATGCGCTCGAGCCAGGCGCCGCCGCCCTTGGTGAACAGGATGACCGGCACGCGCGCGCCGGCGCGCTCGCGCGTCAGCCCGGCCACGATGCGCTGCATGTAAGCCAGTGAGAACTCGCGGTACGCCGCCGGCGTCAGCACGCCACCCCAGGTATCGAACAGCATCAGCGCCTGCGCGCCGGCGGCTATCTGCGCGTTCAGGTACAGCAGCGTCGCCTGCGCCAGCTTGTCGAGCAGCGCATGCAGCGTCGCCGGCGCGCCGTACAGCAGGTGTTTGATGCGGACAAAGTCTCTGCTCGAACCGCCCTCGACCAGGTAGGTGGCCACGGTCCACGGCGAGCCGGCAAAACCGAGCAGCGGCACGCGCCCGCCGAGTTCGCGCCGGATCAGGCTGACGGCGTCGATCACGAAGCGCAATTCCGTGTGCGGATCCGGCACCGGCAGCGCGGCGACATCCGCGGCACTGCGAATCGGGCGCTCGATCTTCGGTCCCTCGCCGGTCTCGAACGACAGCCCGACGCCCATCGCGTACGGAATCGTCAGGATGTCGGAGAACAGGATCGCTGCATCGAGCGGAAAGCGCTGCAGTGGCTGCAGCGTGACTTCGCAGGCCAGCTCCGGCGTCGTGCACAGGGCCAGAAAGCTGCCGGCACGCGCGCGGGTCGCCCGGTACTCGGGCAGGTAGCGCCCGGCCTGGCGCATGATCCAGACCGGCGTGCGATCCACCGGCTGGCGCAGCAGCGCGCGCAGCAGCCGATCGTTGGCGGGCGGCGTGTTCATCCGCCCGGGAAGATCCGGCCGATCGCGGCCTGGATGGCTTCGGCTGCCGCCCGCGGATCGGCCGCCGCCCGGATCGGTCGCCCGACCACGATGTAGTCCGCGCCGTTGGCGAAGGCCTCGTCGACGCTGACCACCCGCTTCTGGTCGTCCGCCGGCCGGTTCTCCACCGGGCGTATGCCCGGCGTGACCACGATCAGCCGGTCGTCGACTCCGGCCCGCAGCAGCTTTGTTTCGAGCCCCGAGGACACGACGCCGGCACAGCCGGCCTCCAGCGCCCGGCGCGCGCGCGACAGCACGAGGCGCTCGACGTCGCAGGCGAAACCGAGGTCGTCGAGGTCACCACGATCGAGGCTGGTCAGCACCGTCACGGCGAGGATGCCGACGTCACCGGCAGCCGCGGCGGCGGCCTCCATGATCGCCTGATTGCCATGTACGGTCGCGAACGTGATGCCGCGGTTACGCAGGTTGCGCACCGCCGCGGCCACCGTGGCCGGCACGTCGAAGAACTTGAGATCGACGAACACGCGCTTGCCGCGTCCGACCAGCCAGTCGAGCAGTTCGAAGTAGCCGCCGGACGTGGCCAGTTCCAGTCCCAGCTTGTAGAACACGACCGCATCGCCCAGCGTGTCGCTGAGGCGCCGCGCCGCATCGGCGTCGGCAACGTCCAGGGCAAAGATCAGGCGCTCGCGCGCGGGGATGGCGGCTCGGACCACGGCTGCGCTCCGCAGGAAAATCAGGCCCTCATGCTAACAGGCCGGCGGCACGCCGTTCAGCCGCGCGTATTCCTGGATGGCGAAGCGGTCGGTCATGCCGGCGACGTAGTCGGCGACCGCGCGGGCCCGTCCGGCCATGCCCGCTCCGGCCGCGAGCTGGCGCGCCAGTTCGCCGTGTTCCGCCGGCAGCCGCTCCGGATCGTCGAGGAACGCGGTGAACAGGCCGCGCAGGATGCGGGCGGCGCCGAGCCGGGTGGCGTGCAGGTGCTCATGCTGGTACAGACGCGCGCGCAGGAAATCCTTCAGCTCCCGGTGCAGCGGCGCGGTCGCGGCCGAAAATCCGACGACCGGGTCCGGCCGCGCCCGCACCGCGTCGATCGACTCCGGCGGCAGCGCCGCCAGCCGGCGCGCCGTCTCCTCGATCAGGTCGGTGACGACGTCGCCGATCATGCGGCGGACGATCTCGCCGACCTGGCGGCGGCCGCCCAGCTCCGGATAGCGCGCCCGGACCTCGTCGTGATGACGGGCGAACAGCGCGACGCCGCGCAGCTCGTCGATCGACACCAGCCCGGACCGCAGGCCATCGTCGAGGTCGTGGTGGCTGTAGGCGATCGCGTCGGCCAGATCGGCGAGCTGCGCCTCCAGTCCCGGCTGCTCCCCGTGCAGGAAGCGCCGGCCCAGCTCGCCGAGCCGGCGCGCATTCGCCGGCGAACAGTGCTTGAGGATGCCCTCGCGGGTCTCGAAGGTCAGGTTCAGGCCCCGGAACTCGGCATAGCGATCCTCGAGTTCATCGACCACGCGCAGCGACTGCAGGTTGTGCTCGAAACCACCGAACTCGCGCATGCAGTCGTTCAGCGCGTCCTGACCGACATGACCGAACGGGGTGTGGCCGAGATCGTGCGCGAGGCAGATGGCCTCGGTCAGCGGCTCGGACAGCGCCAGCGCCGCGGCCACCGAGCGGCCGATCTGCGCGACCTCGAGCGAGTGCGTCAGCCGCGTGCGATACATGTCGCCCTCGTGGTTGACGAACACCTGGGTCTTGTAGACCAGCCGCCGGAAAGCGCTCGAGTGCACGATGCGGTCGCGATCGCGCTGGAACTGGCTGCGGTAGCCGGCCGGCGGCTCCGGATGCTGCCGCCCGCGCGAGGTCGACTCGAGCGCCGCCCAGCGCGCCAGGCCGGCATCCGGGTCGCGCCGCGTGATCACGGCTGTTCGCTGCCGGTTTCCGCCGCAAGCAGCGATTCGAGCGCCGCGGCCGGGTAGTCAGCGGTGCAGACGGCACGACCGATGCCCTCCGGCAGTACCAGCCGGAGCTGCCCGGCCCGGACCTTCTTATCCATGCCCATCAGCTCGCGCACGCGCGCCGCACCGAGGCGCGGCGCCGTGACCGGCAGGCCGGCACGCCCGAGCAGCGCCCGGATCCGCGCCAGCTCGTCGCCGGCCAGGCGCCCGCAGCGGCGAGCGAGCTCGGCCGCCAGCACGATGCCGGCGGCCACTGCCTCGCCGTGCAGCCACTGGCCGTGGCCAACACCGGTCTCGATGGCGTGCCCGAAGGTATGGCCCAGATTCAGCAGGGCCCGCTCGCCCTGCTCGCGCTCATCGAGCGCGACGATGTCGGCCTTGATGCGGCAGGCGCGGCCGATCGCCAGCTCGAGCGCCGCGGGTTCGCGCGCCAGCAGTGCGTCGAGATGCGCCTCGAGCCAGGCAAAGAACTCCGCGTCGCGGATCAGCGCGGCCTTGATTACTTCGGCCAGGCCGGCCCGCAGTTCGCGCTCCGGCAGTGTGCCGAGCGTGTCGGTATCCACGATCACCGCCAGCGGCTGGTGAAAGGCGCCGATCAGGTTCTTGCCGCCGGGGTGATTGACCGCCGTCTTGCCGCCGACCGAGGCATCGACCTGCGCCAGCAGCGTGGTCGGCAACTGCACGAAATCCACGCCGCGCTGATAACAGGCCGCCGCAAAGCCGGCGATGTCGCCGACCACGCCGCCGCCGAGCGCGAGGATCCGGCAATCCCGGTTGTAGCGCCCGGCGACGAGGGCATCGAATACGCGCGCCAGCGTCGCCAGCGTCTTGTGCTCCTCGCCGTCCGGCAGCCGACATTCGCCGAGGCGGCGCCCGGGCAGCGCCGCGCGCAGCCGCGGCAGCCACAGCGGCGCGACTGTCTCATTGCTGACGACCAGCAGGTCGGCCGCGGCCGTATGCTCGGCCAGCAGGGCCGGGTCCCCGAGCAGGCCCGCGCCGATCAGGATCGGATAGCCGCGCGTGCTGGTGCTCAGGTCGATGCGCTGCATTCGGCCAGCCTGGCTTCGATTTCGGCTGCCACTGCGTCCTGGCGCCGGCCGTCGGTCGTCACAGTCAGGGCGGCGATGGAGCGATACAGCGGTTCGCGCAGGTGCCGCAGGGCCTCGAGCGTACCGCGCGGGTCGTCGTTCGCCAGCAGTGGCCGGTGCCGGCCGCCGCGCGTGCGCCGCAACTGCTGGTCGACCGAGGCGTCGAGGTAGACGACGATCCCGCGCGCGCTCAGCCGGGCGCGGTTCTCCGGCAGCAGGATCGCGCCGCCGCCGGTGGCCAGCACGATGCCCGGCCGGCGGCTCAGCTCGTCGATCACGTCGCGCTCGCGGACCCGGAAGCCGGCTTCGCCCTCGCGCTCGAAGATGTACGGGATGTCGACCCCGGTGCGCGCCTCAATCTCGGCGTCGCTGTCATGGAACTCGAGGCCGAGCCGGCGCGCCAGACGCCGGCCGACCGCGGTCTTGCCCGAACCCATCGGCCCCACCAGGAATACGCTCCGGCGCAATCGCTGATCATCCACGGCCGCCACACGGCCCTGCAGCAAAGACACGGCCGCCCGCAGGCGGCCGTGTCACTGTGCACGCAATCCGGGCCCGGACGCAAGCCGGGCCACGCCGCTCAGTCGACGTGCGTTCCTTCGCGCAGGATCTTCGGTGTCACGAAGATCAGCAGCTCGTCGCGATTGTTGACCTTGTTGCGGGACTTGAATAGCCCGCCGAGCACCGGCACGTCGCCGAGCCCCGGCACCTTCTTGACCGACTCGCGCCGCTCGGCCTCCATGATGCCGCCGAGCACGACGGTCTGGCCATCCCTGACCAGCACCTGGGTCTGAATGTTGCGCGTATCGATCGATGGCACGAACCCGCCGGTGGCGCTCGGCACGAGCTGGCCGACGCTGTCCTTGGTGACGGTCAGGTCGAGGATCACGCGGTCGTCCGGCGTGATCTGCGGCGTCACCTTCAGCGACAGCACCGCCTTCTTGAACTTCGTCGTCGTCGCGCCACTGGAGGCCGATTCCTGGTACGGAATCTCGACGCCCTGCTCGATGATCGCCTCACGCTGGTTCGCCGTGATCACGCGCGGGGTCGACTTGATCTCGCCGCGGCCTTCGTTCTGCGCCGCCGACAGCTCGAGATCGATCAGGTAGTCGTCATAGTCGAGGATCGACAGCGCGATCCGGCCCGCCGGGTTCGCCGCCGGCATGTTGACGTTGTAGCGATCGAAGGTACCGAACGGGACCCGGACCGGGAACGGGTTGCCGGTCGTGGCCAGGTTGTTCAGCGCCGAGCCGATGATCGAGTCGGTCGACTGCGCGCTGCCGCTGACCGCCAGCAGGTCGCCGGCATCGTCGGAGATGCGGGTGAAGCCGGCGCGCACGCCGAGATCGCGACTGAAGTCGTCGCTGACGATCACGATGCGCGACTCGATCAGCACCTGGCGCACGGGGATGTCCAGCGTCGCGACCATGTTGCGGATCGCGGTGAGCTGCTCGGCGGTATCCTGCACGAGCAGCGTGTTGGTGCGGTCGTCCACGGTGACGTTGCCGCGCGCGGACAGCAGCGACCCGCCGCCGGCGGAGCGCACCAGCCTGGCGATCTCCGAGGCCTTGGCGTAGTTGACCGTCAGGAATTCCGTGCGCAGCGGCGCCAGATCCTGGATGTCCTTCAGCGCCGCCAGCTCGGCTTTCTCGCGCGCCGCGATCTCGGCCTGCGGCGCGACCAGGATCACGTTGTCCTTGCGCCGCATGTCGAGGCCCTTGGTCCGCAGCACGAGATCGAGCGCCTGGTCCCAGGGCACGTTCTGCAGCCGCAGCGTGACCCGACCCTTGACCGAGTCGGAGACCACGATGTTCTGGCCGCTGGTGTCGGCCAGCAACTGCAGCACCGCGCGCACCTCGATATCCTGGAAGTTCAGTGTCAGGCGCTCACCGGTGTACTCCCGGTCGCGCTCGAGCACGGCACTGGCCTTGGCCCGCGGCTTGACCTCGATGACGTACTGGTTGTCGGCCTGGTAGGCGAGCTGTTCCCAGTCACCGGTCGCAGTCACGACGATGCGGGCGTTGTTGCCGGCGCGCAGCGTATCGACCGTCGCCACCGGCGTCGCAAAATCCACGACGTCGTAGCGCTGCAACTGCTCATCGGCCAGCCGGGCGCCGGCGAAATCAACGATCACGCGGTTGCCTTCCTGGCGCAGACTGGCCGGGGTCGCGGGATCCGAAAGCTGCACGACGACCCGTCCGGCCCCTTCCGGCGACCGGCGGAAATCGACGCCGGCGATGCCCCGTTCGCCACTGCTGGCGGCTGGCGCAGCGCTCGTCTCGGCCGCGGCCGCAACCGCCGGCGCCGCTGCGCCGAGCATCACGATCACGCTGTCACCGTCCGCCCGGGCCGTGTACGGAACGAGCGCATCGAGATTGAACACGACGCGGGTGCGACCCGCGGACTCGGCGGCCACGATCGTGTCGACGCCGCTCGAGCCGACGTCGATGCGACGGTTCTCGAGAGCCAGCACCACAGCGGGCAGATCCACCGACAGCCGGGCCGGCCGGTCGATCGTGAAAGTCACCGGTTGCGGAGCGGTCCCGTCCGTGCGCAGCCGGACCTGCAGGGACTGGCCCTGCAGCGGCTGGACTTCGACGGCGGTGAGACGGACCGCATCCTGCGCCTGCGCAACCGCCGCCCAGACGACGAGCAGTGCCGCCCATGTGCCGCCCCATGCCCTGGTGAGGCGCCGTGCCTCGCCACCGTTTGCAGCCAGTGTCCGGTTATTGCCGACCATCAGTCGTTCTCCCAGAATTCAGTCGCCGAGCGCCAGCGCCGCACTGCGTTCGAGATAGCCACCCAGCCCGTCCGGCACGATCTCCACCAGCGCGATGCGGGCCTCGCCGACCGACATCACACGGCCGTCGTTCTGCCCCAGATGATTGCCTGGCAGCACCCGGTGGATCATCATGTCGCGCGTCTGTACCAGGCCGTAAGTCGCACCACCGGTGCGCAGCGTACCGACCATCTTCAGCGTGTCCAGCGGAAACTGCTCGAGGTACTCGCGGGGTCGCTTGATGTCCGGCCGCGGGCCGCTCGGGTTCTCGCCGGCCAGGCTCTGCAGGAACGGTGAGCGGCGGTCGGCCATCTGGTAATCGTGACTCAAGTAGGGCTTGACCTCGGGCAACGGCTGAATCCGGCCGCCCGGACGCTGCTTGGCCCGATCGATTTCCTCACGCAGTTCGTCCAACCCACCCGAGCAGCCACCCAGCAGCAATGCGCCAGCCAGCCACGCCGCGAGAATCCGGAAATTGCTCGCCTGGTTCATGTCGTCTTCCGCTTCGCTTTCGCGGACTGCTTGCGGCCGGCCTTCGCCTTCGGCTCCGCCGCGGACAGTTCCGACTCGTCGAGGTAGCGATAGGTTTTCGCCGTCAGGTTCAGCGTCAGCACGTCGGTCGGCGCCGGGGCCCGGCCGCGGCGGGTGCCGCCGGTCCGCAGACCGCCGCGCGTGATCTCGATGTCGTGCAGCGTCACGATCCGCGGCAGCGCGGCAATACTGCTGACGAACAGGCCGAACTCATGGTAGCCGCCGGTAAGCTGCATCTTGATCGGCAGCTCGGCGTAGAAATCCTTCCTGGTCTCGCCGCCGGGCTGGAACAGTCGCTCCTGCAGTCCGGCGGCCAGGCCAGCCTGCGAGATGTCCACCAGCAGGCTCGGTACCTCGGTACGCCCGGGGAGCTGGCGCAGCATCGCCCCGAATGTGCGTTCGATCTCGGTAAGCTGCTGGCGGTAGGCCTCGAGATTGGCGGCCTTGCGCTGTTTCTGCTCGAAAGTAGCCCACAGTGACTTCTGTTCCGCCTCGGCCTTGCGCAGGTCCGGCAGGTTGCCGCGCACGATGAAGAACCAGACCAGCAGCGAGGTGGCCACGGCGAACGTAATGCCGACACCGAGGGCCCGGAACAGGAACGGCCAGCGACCGATTTCCCGCGGATCCAGCTGGCGAAGCTGCTCGATGAAGTTCATCGGCGGGTCTCCCGGGTGCCCGCCGGCGCAGCCGGTTCCGCTGCCGGGTCGGGTCCACGCAACTGGGCATACAGCGTGAACTGCGCGCCGGGCCCGGCATCGCGCCCGGTCTGGATCACCTTCAGGTCCGGTGTGGACAGGGTCTCCGATGCGTCGATATTGCGCATGAAGGACGAGACCCGCGTGCTCGACTGGGCCACGCCGTTGAACTCGAGCTTGCGGCCGGTCTGCCGGACCGAGGTCAGATACAGACCCTCCGGAAGCTGCTCGACCATCTCGTTGAACAGCCGCACCACTTCCGGCCGGCTCTGCTGCAGGCGCTCGATCACCTCCATGCGCGCGATCATGCGCCCCTTGCGCTCCTCGAGCGCGGCGATCTCTTCGATCGCCTTGTCGAGCTCGGCGATCTCGGCCGTCAGCAGGTCGTTACGCCGCTGCTGCCGGTCGATCATCGAGCTGATCAGCAGGTGGGTGAGCAGCGCCACGACGAGGGCCAGCGCGGTCGCCCCCGCCAGTGCGACGAAGAACTCCCGCTGGCGCCGCTGGCGCAGCGCCTGCCGCCATGGCAACAGGTTAATACTTGGCATCTTCGTCGAAGCTCCGCAGTGCCAGACCGCACGCCGTCAGCAGCGCGGTCGAATCCCGGCTCACGCCGAGCGCCTTTGCCTTCGAGGAGATCTTCATCTGCCCGAGCGGATCACCGCGCACGGCGGGGATGCCGACCCGGCTGCCGATGACATCGGCCACGCCGGGGATGTTCGCACAGCCGCCGCAGACGATGATCTGCTCCGGCTGGCTGCGGCCGCTGCCCGAGGCCAGATAGAACTGCAGCGAGCGGCTGACCTGCTGGGTCATGTCGTCAATGAACGGATCGAGTACCTCGGGCTGGTAGTTCGATGGCAGGCCGCCCTCCTTCTTGGAGCGACCGGCCTCTTCCATCGACAACCCGTAGGTGCGCATGATCTCTTCAGTAAGCTGCTGACCGCCGAAAGCGAAGTCGCGCGTATAGACGACCACCAGGTCACGCAGCACGCTGAAGGTGGTTGTACTGGCGCCGAAGTCCACGACCGCGATCGTGCGGTCGATGCCGCCGTCCGGCATCTGGTGGGTCAGCAGACGACAGGCGTTCTCGAGCGCGAAGGCTTCGACATCCACCAGCCGGACGGCCAGACCCGCGGCGGTTGCGGCGGCGACGCGCTGTTCGACGTTCTCCGAGCGCGACGCGACCAGCAGCACATCGCGCATCTCCGGGTCCTTTTCGGACGGGCCCAGCACCTGGAAATCGTAGCTGACCTCTTCCATCGGGAAGGGGATGTACTGGTCGGCCTGCATTTCGATCTGCTGCTCGAGCTCGGCTTCCGACAGCCCGCGCGGCATCTGGATCGCCTTGGTGATGGCCGCATCGCCGCTGATCGCCACCGCGCACTCGGTCGAGCGCACGCCCGCACGCTTGACCGCGCGACGGATCGCCTCGCCGACCGCAGTCGCATCGACGATCGCCTTCTCGTTGATGGCGTTGTGCGGGGTCGGCTCGGCCGCATAGGCCTCGACGCGATACTGCCCGCCGGCGGACGACAGCTCGATCAGCTTGATCGAGGAGGTAGTGATATCCAGACCAATCAGCGGTCGGTACCGCGAGCCCAGCGAGAACGTCGGCAGCTTGAGCACAGAGAATTCCTTTGCAGGTCAGTCTTCTGCGCCGGTTATGCGCTGCTTCTGGTCAGCTTTCCTGTGCAACTATTGAGCCTTGCATAAATGCCTGACAGTTTCACAATGGCAGTTCAGCCTGTTGCCAGAAGGCGCGGATCAGGCTCGGGCGGCGTTGCATGGAGCACAGCCGATTGCGCGCAGTGGTTTTGAGGTCAGCGAAGGTGCTGGCA
>VGVB01000063.1 GCA_016882265.1 Gammaproteobacteria bacterium | reverse complement strand
GAGCTTGTCCACGGTCAGCTCCTCCGCGTGGGGAATCGGAGGCTCTTTCGTCGGCGTTGCCCACGCGTTCTTCAACTCGTCGCCGGCGTCCATCACGCTGCTGAACGGCGGCACTCCCCCAATCGTCAGGCCGAGCACCACCGCGCCCGTGGCGACCGCGGAGGTGAGCTCGCGCTTCATGCGGCGTCCCTCGTCGAGTTTGGTGCGCAGGTACGCCGTGAGCACCTTCCAGTTGTAGTAGAGGTGGAAGGAGCCGGCGACGATAAAGAGGAACGAGAAGATGGTGTGCACCGCCTGCCATTGCGCCTTGCTCATCAGCCCCAGTCGCCAGATGGACCAGTTGGCGACCCGGCCGGGCGGCGCCACGTAGAGCACGAGGCCCGAGAGCGCGAGGACGATGAAGGACAGCGCGATGTAGAGGCTGATGAACGCCTTCCAGCGGAACGGCTTGGCGGGTGACATACGAAGCTCGGTATCAGTAGCGGACGGTGAGTCCAAGCGTGAGGACGCGCGCGGTGTAGTCATACAGCGCGTCGTTGGAGTGGTGGCGAAGGAGCCGGAACGACGTCTCGGCGGAGACGGCGAGCGCACCCGTGCGCGATGGCAGGAGCGGTTGCGCCCAGGTGATACGTCCGATGCCGATCTGGTCGCGTCGCAGCGGGGACCCGCCAAGCGGCTCTCCGACTGCGTCGAGGGCGACGGAGCTGGTGAATGACTTGCGCGCCCACCAGCCGTCGAGGGCGAGGATGGCGGAGTTGGCGAACACGCGTTTCACACCGGTGGCGATGAATGACGCGCGACTTGCGAAGGGGTCGTCGTAGATCCCGTCTTCGAGGAACCCCGCGGGCGTGAACACCAGGAGGGGAGGTACCGCGCCGAAGGCGCGCCGCGCCGACGACTCCACGTGCACGCCGGTGCGGTCGCTCAGCGACTGCGCGATGCGGATCATCCCGGTGGCGAGCCCCGCCGTCCCGCGCTGGCTGCTCGTCGAAGGGAGAATCACGGTCGCCGACGAACCCCCGCTCGACGACCAACCTGCGCCGAACCCTCGGCCACGCGACCCGGCGCTCGTGAGCACCGTCACGGTGTCGAACCTGCCGTCCGCGACCAGTCCAGCGTACGACTTGGCGCCGAGTCCACCCTCGAGAATCAGCGTGGTGCGCGTGGCAAAGTTGGCAATGACGCTTGCAAAGCCGCGGTGCTCGAGCTGACTGAGGGCGCCCAGCGCGGGAAAGCGTCGCGCGTCGGCGCGGTAGCCGAAGCGCCACGTGGCCGTCGGATGCGGAGCGAGCTCGAGATTCACGCCAGCGCCCGCGGCCGTGTAGGCCGCGCTGCTCCACGCTTCGCCGTGGCGTCGCGTGGCGAGCGCTCCGGTCAGGTAGACACGGCGCGCCGAGGAATCTGATCCGAGCCAGCGAACGCTCCCGCCGACTTCATGAAGCTGGTACGACCAGTCGCCCTGGGCAGCGAGGCTGCCGAAATCGAGATCGTAGTAGAGCTGCCCGCGGCCGCTGGCGACATCGCTGTCGATGCGCAGGTCGCCGTTGAGCGCGCGCCGCGCTTCGGCGGCGCCGCCCACGGGGCGGAAGGCGTCGGCGGAGCCGGCGATGGAGACGGCGATCGATGGCTGGGCAACGGCCAGTCCCGGAAACAGCAGCGCCGTTCCGAGCACGCGTCGAAAGAAACCGGGGGTCATGGCAGGCGGGGATCGCAGAGAGTGATGGTCATGTGCGGCGTGGACGATCGCCGCCGTTGCCCGGCGCTGCCGCGAGTGATCTCGGCAACGCCGGACCCCGCGTGATCTCCTACGGACGCCCGCCGCGGTAGCCGCGCTGCGATCCCGTGCCCGCGCCAGCACCGCGCGGTGCGCCACCCTTGGCGCCGTAGCCAGTGCCGTTCTGCGGACCCACGTGCGTGCCGTTCCCGCGGCCGCGGCCGTACGCCTTCCCCTGCGGCGTGCCGGTCTGGAAGTTGTCGCAGATGCCGTCGCCGTCAGCGTCCACGAACGCCGCCCGCGGCTGCGTCGTGGTGGGCGTGGTCGTCTGGGCCTTGGTCCGCGTCTTGGCCTGCACGCCCTGCTGGGCCGCCGCCGTTCCCGCGATGCTGAAGATCAGGGCCGTCGCCACTACGAATGCGCGCTTCATAACTCCTCCTTGCTCGTATCGAGCACCTTGTCCGATGCCGGCCATCCGGCTGGCTGGCCACCAAGGGAGCAAGGAGCGGGCCACGCGACGAGCCGAAGCTCAGCATGCGCGTAACACCTTGTCTGCACAGCGATTGTGAGGTTGTGGCGCGGGGGGTGCGTCTGGCGCAGCCACGCCAATACGCGACCAGCGCGTCGATGCCTTCGACCATTTGGTCGAAGGCTAGCCCTCGCCGAGCTTCTTCAGTCGATAGCGAAGGTGGCGTTCGCTCATCCCGAGTTCGCGCGCCGCGCGCGTCTGAACGCCGTTGGCCCGTTGCAGCGCTTCCATGATCAGCGCCCGCTCAAACTCAGCGACGCGTTCGACGAACGAGTGCGGCTCGGGACGCCCCTCTGGCCGCAGGCGGCCGAGATGCAGCGGGAAATCCGCCGTGCTCAGCATCGGGTCGCGGGCGAGGACGACGGCGCGGTGCAGCAGGTTCTCGAGCTCGCGAACATTGCCTGGGTAGTCGTGCTTCATCAGCAAGTCCATCGCCTCCCGCGACACGCCCTCGACCTCGCGTCCGGCCTCCTCGGCGAAGCGACGCACGAACAGGTCCACGAGCAGGGGAATGTCTTCGCGCCGCTCGCGCAACGGTGGCAACTCGACACTGACCACGTTGAGCCGATAGTACAGGTCCTCGCGGAACTCCCCGGACGCGATCAGTGCGGGCAGGTCGCGATTGGTGGCGGCGATCACGCGGACGTCCACCGAAAGGGTCCGCGCGCCGCCGAGGCGCTCGAAAGCCTGTTCCTGCAGGACGCGCAGCAGCTTGACCTGCGCGCTCCGCGGCAGGTCGCCGATCTCGTCGAGGAACAACGTGCCGCCGTCGGCCAGCTCGAAGCGGCCGCGGCGCTCGCGATCGGCGCCGGTGAACGCCCCCCTCTCGTGCCCGAACAGCTCGGATTCGATGAGTGTGTCGGGGAGCGCGGCGACGTTGACGGGCACGAGTGCCTTGTTCGCTCGGGGGCTCGCGTAGTGGATTGCGCGGGCCAGCACCTCCTTGCCCGTCCCGCTCTCCCCGCGGATGAGGATGGTCGCCCGGCTCGCCGCGGCGCGCGCCACCGTGTTCACCGCCTCCGCCATGCGCGCGTTGTTCGTCTCGAGCCCCGAGAGGCGATAGCGCGACGACACCAGTTCGCGCAGCGCCTCATTCTCGGAGACGAGCGCGCGATGCTCCAGCGTGCGCGCGATCAGCACCTCGAGTTCATCGAGATCGATGGGTTTCGTCAGGTAGTCGGCCGCCCCGCGCTTCATCGCGTCGACGGCAGAGGCCACGGTGCCGAAGGCGGTCATCACGATCACGGGGACGCCGGGGTTGATGCCGTGGAGGCCATCCAGCAGCGTCAGGCCGTCCCGTCCGGGCATGCGCAGATCGGTCAGTACGAGATCCAGCGTGCGGGAGGCCGCCAGTTGCATGGCCTCCTCGGCGCTGGAGGCCGTCAGCACCTCCATGTGCTTCTTGCGCAGGAACCCGGCGAGCACGTTGCGCTGCGACGGCTCGTCGTCCACCACCAGGATCACGCGGGTTGCCATGGTCAATCGTCCGAGGCGGCGGGGAGGCGGATGATCATCCGCGTGCCGCGGCCGAGTTCAGTGTCCACTTCGAGGAGACCGCCGTGCGCCTCGATGATCTGGTGCGTCACGGCGAGGCCGACGCCGGTGCCGTCGGGCTTGGTGGTGAAATAGAGGTCGAAGATCCTCGGCACTTGATCCGGTGGGATGCCCGGGCCGCGATCTTCCACAATGACGCGCACGCCGTCGTCCGCGGACTCGGCGCTGAGCACGACGGCCGCGCCGGCCGACGACGCCTCGAATGCGTTGCGGAGGAGATTGTCGAGCGCCTGCCGGAACTGGTCAGGATCAACGGTCGCCTCGCCAGCGCCGTCCACGCGCGCTTCGAGCGTCACGCCGCGGCTGGCCGCGAGACTCGCCGCGCCGGTCGCAACCTCGGTGAGCAGCGCGCGCAGGTCCACGGGGCGGGGCGCCAATCGCGGCGGACGGGCATACTCGAGGAACTGTTGCACGATGCGATTGAGGCGCGTGGTCTCGGCGGTCAGCACATCCAACAGCTCGCGCTGCTCGGCGAGTTCCGGCGTCTCCGGGAGTCCGGCCCCAGGGAGGAACTCGCGGCGGAGGCGTTGCACACTCATGCCAATCGCGTTGAGCGGGTTGCGCACTTCGTGGGCCACGGTGGAGGCCAATTCGCCCATCGCGGACAATCGGTCGCGGCGCCGCAGGGCGTCCTGGGCGTGGGCGTGCTGCACCCGCAGTTCGCCGTGCGCTTGGCGCAGGCCGGCGAACGCCAGCACCACGGTGCTCAGTCCGAGGACGACCAGCAGCGAGAGCACCAACCGCGTCAGCGACCGGCGCTCCGCGGCGCGCAATCCGTCGAGTGACAGCCCGAGCCGCAGGGAGGCAGCCTCCGGCCGCGTGGCGTCCAATGGTCCGCGGAACTCGAGGATGGGGCCGCCGCCGATGAGCCGCTCGTGCGCGGTGAGGTCGGACAAGGCGGGCGCCAGCGTTACGGGAGCCCCGTCGGCGTCCGCGCTGGTGTCGGCCCGCAGTGCCGCGTCGGCCAGTCGACCGTGGGCCGACCGCGCGCTGTCACCTTCCACGATCACGTACGCAACCTCCGCGGCGCGCGCGGCGATGTCCGCGAGCAACCGATCGAGCGTCGCCTGCCGCTGGAGGTCGGCGATGTCCTCGGCGTCGGCGTTCAGCACGATGGCACCGCCGCCGGCGCGGCGAATGCCCGCCGACAGGCGCCACCCCGTGCCCCAGCGCGAGCCGTGCACTTCGCTGACCGTCTCCGTTTCTGAGCCGGTCAGCAGCCGCTGAACGACGGAAGCTGGCCCGGTCGCGCCTCGCCCCGCACTGTCGCGACCGAAGGCCCCGAAACCTCGCCCCGCCCACGGAGGAGGCCCGCCAAGCCCCGCACTCCGCTCGCGTTCGCCGGCAGCGGAAAAGACCGTCACGCGCAGCAGGCGATTTTCGCGGACGACGTCGTCCAGATACCGCTGCGACAGGCCTTCTCGGCGGTCGATCTGCCCAAGAAACCGCGCATTGTCGAGCAGGCGCGCGGCGAGCATCGCCTGCATCTGACCCGTGGCGAGGTCGGCGGACCGAGCCGCCGCCGCGACGGCCTGACGAAGCGATGCCGCCTGGTCTACCAGCAGCGTAAGCAGGTCGCGGCGTGTGGCGCGGTAGTCATACCAGCCAACCGCCGCGGCGCCGACGATCAGGAGCAGGACCGCGGCGCGCAGCCGCCACGGGAGTTGTGCTCGGGGCGTCGTCATCATGCCCCCATGCTTGAGGGAATCCGCACCGCGACCACACGTCCCGTCACGGTGATCTGTCCCGCGGCTTCGACCTCCACCTCGACCACCGCCTTGCGCTCGGTGGCCTCGACCACGTGCGCGCGGAGGGATAGCGGCGGGCCGTGCGGGGTCGGCCGCAGGTAGTCGACGTGCAGGGCCGCGGTGACAAAGCGCGGTGCGGGCGCATCGCCGACGGCCCGTCCCGCCGTGCGCTCGGCGATCGCCGCCGCCGTGCCGATGGCGTGGCAGTCGATCAGCGACGCGAGCAGTCCCCCGTAGACGAACCCGCTCACGCCCGTGTGCTCCGGGCGCGGCGTGAAGTCGGCGAGGCCGTCCTCGCCCTGCAGGACTGTGCGCACGTGCAGGCCGTGCGCGTTCAGACGACCGCAACCATAACACACGGCAAACGCGTCTGGATAGAAGTCCTGGATGGCGGTATGGTCGTGGGTGCTCACGAAACGCTCGCGTAGGGGTGGGGTGAGGCATCCGCCGCGTCGCTGGGCGCGCCCCCGCACGGTGGGGCGGTGGGCGCCAAGCGCGCGTCTTGACTATATGAGTATATAGACATATACTGTATTCAGCAAGCATCCTCACAGACCATTTCGCCGGAGTCACCATGTCGGCCTCGAAAGTTCGCCAACCGATCGTCGTCACGCACGAGGGGGGCGTCCAGTTCGCCGCCCAGGTGCGCCAGCACCGTGTGCTCGTGGACCAGCCCGAGCGCGGTGGCGGCGCCGATGCCGCCCCCGCCCCCATCGAACTGCTCGGCGTCTCGCTGGGCACCTGCGTCGCGCTGTACGTCCAGCAGTACTGTGCCTCGCGCGGTCTGTCGCACGAGGGCATGCGCGTCGAGGTGCAGCAGTTCGGTGCGCAGAACCCGAATCGGATCGGCCAGTTCGACGTAAAGGTCGTCCTCCCGGCGGGCCTGCCCGAGGAGCATGTCGCGATGCTTGAGCGCGTGGCGCGCAGCTGCCCGGCGCACGGGACGCTCGCGCACGCCGCCGACGTCGCGGTCCAGCTCGCCATCGGCGCGCCCGCCGAGCCGGCGGCGTCCGTCTAGCACCCTCGCCACCCATTCGGAGCGCACCGATGGCACTCTCCACAAAGGCCGTGCTTGGCGTCGGCCTCTCCCTTGCGGTCGCCGGCGCCCTGTGGTTCGCCAGCCGGCAGAGCGCGGCGCCCACTCCCGCGGTGCCCGCGCCGATTCCACTCGGACAGATGGCGGCCGTGGCGCAGTCCGCGCCGGCGTCAGACGCGTCGGCTCCCGCGGGAGCCCCCCGCAAGCGACTGCTCTTCTTCATGAATCCGTATGGCTATCCGTGCCAGCAGCAGTTGAGTCTGCTCAACGGTGTCGCCGACAGTCTCTCGAAGGTTGCGCAGGTGGTGTACGTCAAGACGACCGAACCCGCCGACATGGCGCAGTTCGAGGCGTTTGGCATTCGCGCGCTGCCGAGCCTTGTCATTACGGACGACACGGGACGCGAGCTCACGCGTTTTGCGCCGGGGATCCAGAGTGGCGAGGCGGTGCTCGCCGCGCTCTCCAAGTGATCCGGTGATTCCCGAACTCAACGCGGTGCTCGTCTTCGCCGCCGGCCTGGCGAGCGTGCTCTCGCCGTGTGTGGTGCCGGTCGTTCCGCTCATCGTCACCGGCACGGCGGACGACCACAAGGCGCGGCCGCTGCTGATCGTCGCCGGCCTCGCCGCCGCGTTCATCACGATGGGCATCGTCACGTCGCTGTTCGGTGCGGCCATCGGCCCGTGGATGTACAAGGCCGAGAAGGTGGTGGGCGTGGTGATCATCCTGTTCGGCCTGATGCTCGCCGCCGAGATCAACGTGTTCAAGCACCTCGGGGTGTTTTCGCGGCTCGCCACGCACGCCGGGGGGCGCACGAACGGTCTCGTGCTCGGGTTCCTGCTCGGCATCATCTGGATTCCGTGCGTGGGCCCGATGCTCTCGGGCGTACTGGCGCTGGTCGCCACGCAGCAGCAACTGGCCGGTGGCGTGGGCTACCTGCTCATCTACTCCGCGGGATTCGCCGTGCCGATGCTCCTCGTGGCCTACGCCTCGCAATCGGTGCGCAGCCGGTTCCGCTCCCTGGCGTCGCACCAGCGCGCCATCGGGTTTGCGAGTGGCGCACTGCTGTCAGCCCTCGGGTTGTTTATCGTCGTCAAGGGTGTGGCGGCGTTCGGCGCGCTGTGGCAGTTCGTGCCGACGCGGTGACGCGCTGGATGGGCACGATGGGTGTCTGGTAACATCGGGCGCCCCACGGCGTCCAACGGACACCAGCGGTTCTCTTCTGGAGGTCCCGATGTTGCGCTGGAAGCACTCGTTCGTGGTGATGCTCGCGCCTGCCGTCCTCGCGTTGGGTGCCGCCCCGACGCCGCGCACGGCGGTGGACCCGCCCCTGCGCGCGATGCTCGATTCCGCCTATCAGGATGAGCACGTAGCCCGCAGCATCTACGCTCGTGTGCTCACCGAGCACGGCACGGTGATGCCGTTTGCAAACATCGTGCACGCGGAGCAGCGCCACGCGGACCACGTGAGCGCCTTGCTCACCGCGCGCGGCGAACCGACGCCAGTGCCACGGGCCACGCCGGAACGCGCACCCTCATTCGCGTCCGTGCGAGAGGCGTGCGTCGCCGCCATCACGGCGGAGGAAGAGAACATCGCGATGTACGATCGCTTCCTCGCGCGCGAGCTCCCTGACGACGTGAAGGCCGTGTTTGAGCAGAACCGCTGGGCCTCGGTGGAACGGCACCTCCCCGCGTTCCAGCGCTGCGTCGCGCGCGGCCGCTAGCGCGGCGTCGACTGCCGGGAGGCGGCGCCCGCCCGCCGCCGCGCCTCCGCCAGCGCCGCCGCAGTCTCGGCGATCCCCGGCTTGAGCTGCAGCGCGCGCTCAAAGTGCCGCACGGCGTCCGCGGCGCCATCGAGTCGCGCCATCGCTTCCTGACCGAGCAGGAACTCCGCGTTCGCGACCACCGGCGCGTTGTTCGGCTCGAGGCGAATGGCGGCCTCGAAGTGCGGCACGGCCGACGCGCCGCGCCCGGCGCGCTGCAGCGCGACGCCAAGACTGTAGTGCGCACGCGCATGATCGGGCTTCAGCGCGATCGCCATCCGGAAGTGCGCAATCGCCTCTTCCAACCCACCCGGCTGCCGCGAGACGATGCGCCCGAGATTGTGATGGGCCATCCAGCTCGACGGATTGCGCGCCAGCGTCGCGCGATAGAGCGTCTCCGCGTCCCGATAGTGCCCCGCCTGGCGCCACGTCAGCAGTGCGAGCCACGCGGCAACAAGCGCCACCGCTCCCCTCGCCCCGCGCGTTGCCGCCGGCCAGGACACGATCCACGCCGCCCCCGCGCCGCCGAGTAGCGCCAGTGCCACGTCGGCGTGATACTGAAAGTGGTCAGCGACGAACGAGTACCGGAACGGATACACGTCCACGAAGCCGAGCGCCGGAAAGAGCATCCCCGTGAAGGCGAGCCATGCGGTCAGCGGCGCGCGGCTCCGTGCGCGCACGCGCCAGCATCCATATGTGACCGCGAGAACCGCCGCGGGGTACACGTACGCCGCGAGTTGATCGGCGCGGATGTCCCAGCGCGGATACGTGAAGACCAGCGATGTCGGCCAGAGGAACGTCGTCAGGTAGTGCCACACGGCGCGCCCGGCGAGCAGCGGCCGCTCCACCACGGACAAGCCGACCTCCGTGGCGTCAGCGCCGATGAAGTGGCGTTCCACCCACGCCGTCCCCAGTCCCGCGGCGGCGCCAACCACGATCCACGGGACGAGCGGAAGGACGTCGGCCTTCCACACCAGCCGACCGCGCCGCCACCAGACCAGGACGAGCAGGGCGCAGGGCAGCACCGCCGTGACGCTCTTGGTGCCGAGGGCGAGCAGGAACCAGGCGAAGCCGACGGCCCAGTCGCGCGTCCGGCGGGAGTTGTCGAACCGCAGCCAACACAGCGCCGCCGCGAGGGCGAAGACGAGCGACAGCGTGTTCTTCTGCTCCGAGATCCAGGCCACCGACTCGACGTGCACGGGGTGGAGCGCGAAGGCGATTCCCGCGATCCAGGCGCCGCGGATCTCCAGCCGCTGGGCGAAGAGCACGAGCAGGAGCGAGGCCAGGGCGTGCTGCAGCGCGTTGGCGATGTGATAGCCTGCCGTCGCGTCGCCCCACAGCCGGTGCTCCACCCAGAACGCCGTGTGGAGCACCGGATAATACTGTTGCGTCGCGCCCGGTTCGACCCAGATGCGCCACAGTCCATCCCATCCCTGCAGCGCGCCGCGGGTCACGTGCGCGGCATCGTCCCACACCAGATCGCCCCCCAGCGCCGGCGCGTAGGCGATGAAGACGCCGGCGATGAGCAGCAGCGCCAGCCACGCGTCGCGCCGCGCCGCTGCGTCCTGTGCGGACGCAGGCGGGGCGACGGATGACGGTGCGCGATCTGGGCTCACGGGTGCAATGGGAATGGGTGACAAGCTCGGTCACGGGAAGATACGGCGACCAGCGCTGTCTTGTTCTGCCACGAGGGAGGGGCGATCTTCAGCCGGATGCACGTTCGCCCCCCAAACCCAGAGGTGCACCATGCGTCGTTCCCTCCTCGCCGTCGCCTTCGCCGTCGCCGCGCCCCTGCACGCGCAGGGGCTGATGGCTGACATGCACACCGACGTCGGCCAGGTCGAGAGCAAGATCGTCGCGCTGGCCAAGGCGATGCCCGAGTCGTCGTACGGCTGGAGGCCGACCGGAGCGCGTTCGGTCGGCGAGCTGTTCATGCACGTGGCCGAGGACAACTACTATATCCCGGTGGCGTGGGGGAAGGCCGCGCCGGCGGCCACCGGGATCACCGAGGACTTCAAGACCACGCAGGCGTACTCGAGCAAGCCGCGCACCAAGGACCAGGTCGTCGCGGAAGTCGAAGCGTCGTTCAAGCACCTGCACGAGGCGATGAACCTCGTCACCGACGCGAACATGGCCGAGAAGATCAAGGTCTTCGGGCAGGAGATGACGCGCCAGCGCCTGATGCTCATGACCGTCACGCACCTGCACGAGCACCTGGGGCAGGGGATCGCGTACGCGCGGTCAAACAACGTCGTGCCGCCGTGGAGCCGGTAGGCAAGCGGCGGTTCGTCCCCGGGCTCACGCTGGCGCTGGTGGTCGCGGCGCTGGCGTGGACCGGCGAGCAGCTCTTCGTCTCGCTCGCCGGTCGCGCCCTGCTCGAGGCCATCGTCCTCGCCATCCTGGTGGGGGCCGTGGTGCGCACGTGGTTCATCAGCGACGCGGCGCGCTTTGCCCCCGGCACGCACTTCGCGAGCGGCTTCCTGCTCGAGTGCTCCATCGTCTTGCTCGGCGCCGGCTCGGATCTGCGTGCGCTGCTCGCCGCCGGGCCCGCGATCCTCGCCGGCGTCGTGGTGATCGTCGGCGTGACGCTGGTCGCCGGGATGTACATCGGCCAATGGTTCGGACTGCCGCGCACGCACGCCCTTCTCGTCGCCGTCGGCAACGCCATCTGCGGCAACTCGGCGATCAGCGCCGCGGCGCCCGTGGTCGGCGCGCGCCGCGACGAGGTCGCCTCGGCGATCGCCTTCACCGCGGTCCTCGGCGTCGCCGTGATCGTCGGGCTGCCGTCGCTGATTCCGCTGCTCGGGTTGACGGACACGCAGTACGGCGTGGTGGCCGGGCTCACGGTGTACGCCGTGCCGCAGGTGATCGCCGCCGCCTATCCGGTGAGCGTGGCCGCGGGGCAGGCCGCCACGCTGGTCAAGCTCACGCGCGTGCTGTTGCTTGGGCCGGTCGTCCTGCTCCTGTCGCTCACGGAGCATCATGCGGCGCGCCTGAAGTGGTGGCGCGCCGTGCCGTGGTACATCATCGGCTTCGCCGTCGCCGCCGCGCTTCGCACCTTCGAGGTGATTCCCGCCTCGACCGGCGATACGGTGCGCGAAGGCGCGCGGGCGCTGACCATCGTGGCGATGGCGGGGCTGGGACTCGCCGTCGACATCCACGTGGTGCGCAAGGTCGGTCCCCGCGTCGGCTCCACGGTGATCGTGTCGCTGGCGCTGATGCTGACGCTGAGCCTGGCGCTGGTGCGCCTGCTCGGGGTCGCATAGCGGGACGCGACGCTCGCGCGCCCTCGCGTCGGGCGCGACATCGCGATGCTCCCGAGCTGTTCCCTCGCTGCGGACGTCCGCGCCAAGTCGCCGCGCAGGCCCGGACATCGCATATTCGGAAGCAGTTGCGGCCCCCTGTCAGGTATATTACTGTATTGGCGCATAGGAAACCCTCACCGCTGGAGCGCTCCACCATGCGACGCGTCATCAGGCCGATTGGCCTCCTGATCATCCCCGCGCTTGCCCTCACGGCCGCCTGCGGGGCGAAGGAAGAGGCGAAGCCCGCGAAGGCCGTCTCCTTTAATGAAGAAGCCTGGCAGCCGAAGACCGAGGCGGACATTCCCAATGATTCGCTGGGCGCCTCCATCAAGCGCGGGCTCTACCTCCTGCGTTTCACGCCGGAGTCGCTGCCGAAGTACGCGACGTCGTCGCTGCGCTGCACCAGCTGCCACCAGAACGACGGCCTCAAGAAGACGGCCGCGCCGCTCACTGGCGCGCATTCGCGCTTCCCGAAGTACATGCCGCGCTCGGGCGCGGTCATCGCGCTCGATGATCGGGTGAACTACTGCTTCACGCGCTCGCTCGCCGGCAACGCGATCCCGGTGGGGAGCCGCGAGATGACCGACATCCTTTCGTATCTCGCCTTCATTTCGTATGACGTGCCCGTCGGCACGAAGATCGCCGGCACCGAGGGGATCATCTCGATGAAGGACACGCTGGTCGGCGACATCGCGCGCGGCGAGCAGCTGTACGCGCAGAAGACCTGCGTCACCTGCCACGGGCCGGAAGGAAAGGGCGCGGGCGCGATCCCGTCGCTCTGGGGCGCGACGTCCTACTCGATCGGCGCCTCGATGGCGCGCGAGGAGCGCGCGGCGTCCTTCATCATGCACAACATGCCGCAAACCGCGCCGGGCACGCTGACCCCGCAGGAAGCGTTCGATCTGGCGGCGTTCATCAACTCGCATCCGCGTCCCGACTCGCCGGGCAAGGAGCTTGACTGGCCGCTGGGCGGCGCGCCGGCCGACGTGCCCTACGACACGAAGGGTGGGCACAAGGCACATCGTCCCCCCGCCTCGCTGGTGACGCGCGCCAATCCCTCGGGCGCGCTCGTTCCTAACCCGCCGCGCATCGGCCCCAGCAAGTAGGAGCTATGACGAAGCCCGTGCATCCTGCCTCGACCGACGCCGCGCCTGCGGTGTCAAACGAGGCCCTGTCGCGCCGCGCGCTGATCGCCGGCGCGGCCGGCGTCGTCGCCGTCGCCGCCGGTCTGCCGCTGGCCGCGGACGGCCAAGGCGCCGCCGCGCCCGCGCCCCCGGCGCCTCCGCCAGACGCCACGAAGCTGCAGGGCGCTCCCACCTCGCAGGTGGGATCGCGCTCCCCGTACTTCAAGCCGTCGCGCACGCCGTACGGCGAGACGGTCGGCAACTCGCTCTCCCCGCTGCAGGATCTCTCCGGCACCATCACGCCGTCCGACCTGCACTTCGAGCGCCATCACGCGGGCGTCCCGTTCATCGACCCAGCCAAGCACACGCTGCTCATCCACGGGCTGGTTGCCTCGCCGCTGATGCTGACGATGGACGAGATCAAGCGCTTCCCGCAGGTCACGCGCACCTACTTCATCGAGTGCTCGGGCAACGGGCGCAATGCGTACCGCGACCCCAAGCCCGAAATGACGCCGC
>VGVB01000062.1 GCA_016882265.1 Gammaproteobacteria bacterium | reverse complement strand
GAGCCAGGGACGCCGGCCGCGCCGGCGCCGTTGCCTGAGCGGCCGACGCGACCGGCGCCTGCGGCCGTGGCGCTGCCGGTGCCGCTACGGGCCCTGGAGGGGCTCCGCCGCTGGCTGACGACCGGCAACGTACCGGTCAAGGTCGGCGTCATCGTGACCTTCTTCGGCGTGGCCTTCCTGCTGCGCTACGCGATCGAGCGCGAGCTGATCGTGTTTCCGCTGGAGCTGCGGCTGCTGGCGATCGCCGCGGCAGCCATCGCGCTGCTGGTCATCGGCTGGCGGCTGCGCGTGCGGATGCGCGCCTATGCGCTCGGGTTGCAGGGCGGTGGTCTCGGCATCCTGTACCTGACGATCTTCGCTGCGCTGCGCCTCTATCATCTGATCCCGGCCGCGGCTGCATTTGCGCTGCTGGTCACGCTGACGGCAGGCGCCGGCGTGCTGGCCGTCGTGCAGAATGCGCGCGGTCTCGCGGCGCTCGGTGCGATCGGCGGCTTCCTCGCGCCGGTGCTGGTCGCGACCGGCGCCGGCCATCACGTCGTGCTGTTCTCGTGGTTCCTGGTGCTGAACCTGCTCATCGCCGGCGTGGCCTGGTACCGGCCGTGGCGCGAGCTGAACCTGATCGGGTTCGCCTTCACCTTCGTGATCGGTGGACTGTGGTTGTGGCGGACCTATGAGCCGCGGCTGCTGGCGACGACCGAGCCGTTCGTCGTGCTGTTCTTCCTGCTGTACCAGGCGACCGCGATCCTGTACGCGTGGCGCCGGCCGACGGCGGCGGGCGGTATCGTCGACGGCACGCTGGTCTTCGCCACGCCGGTACTGGTCTTCGCCACCCAGGCACGACTGCTCGGTGCGACCGAGTTCGGGCTGGCTGGCAGCGCTCTGGTCGCCGCGTTCTTCTATGTGCTCACCGCCGCCTGGCTGCGGCGTTTCGCGCCGGCGACGCTGCGGCTGCTCGGCGAGGCCTACATTGCGCTCGCGGTCGCCTTTGCGACCATCGCAATTCCGCTCGCGCTCGATGCGCGCTGGACGGCCGCGAGCTGGGCGCTCGAGGCGCGGCGCTGTGCTGGATCGGCCGGCGCCAGCAGCGAGCGCTGGCGCGCGTCGCCGGCGCGCTGCTGGTGATCGCCGCGGGGCTGGCCTTCCTGCGCTACGGCTGGCGCTGGGGTGTGGGTCCGCCCGTGCTGAACGGCAATCTGGTCGGCGGGCTGCTCGTGGCGACAGCCGGGCTGGTCGCGGCGCGCCAGCTCGGTCTGGCCACTGGCAGGAATGCCCGGATCGAGGTACCGGCCGGCTGCGTCCTGATCGCCTGGAGCGTGGTGTGGTGGGCGGTGTCCGTTGCCTGCGAGATCTTCGAGCACGTACCGCCGCCGCATCAGCCCGCCGCCATGGCCGTGGCGCAGGCGGGCAGCGCCCTGCTGCTGGCGGCGGTTGCGCGGGCACAGGACTGGCAGCCGGCGCGCAGTGCCGCCTTCGTCGCGGTGCCGCTGCTGTATTTCGCCGGACTCGCGCAGTGGCTGGGTCGTGATCCTCCGTCCGCCGGGAGCGGCTGGATCGGCTGGCCGGTCGCGCTGGCGGCGCTGTTCGGGCTGCTGCGCTGGAACGATGCAACGAACCCGCGCCTCGCGAAGTTCGCGCACCCGGCGGCGGTTGCACTCGTGGCCCTGCTGGTGGTCATGGAGGTGGGCCGGCGCGTGTCGATCCTGGTGCCAGGTCCGGTCTGGGGGGAGGCGGCGGCAGCGCTGATGCCGGGCCTGTTGCTGCTGGCGATACTGGCCCTCGCTGCGCGCCATGCCTGGCCCACGACCGGACATCCGCGGGCCTACGCGATCGGAGCAGCCCTGGTCCTCCTGCTGCTGCAGGCCGGGCTCATCGCGCGCCTGAATCTCGGCACCGACGGCGATCCGCAACCGCTGCCCTACCTGCCGCTCGCGAATCCGGTGGATCTCGCCAGTGCCTTCGCGCTGCTCTGCGGCTGGCATTGGCTGCGGCAGCGGACTCGGAGTCGGCCGCTGGGCCCCGCGATCCTGGGGGGTATCGCGTTCGTCGTCTCGACCGTGGCTTTGCTGCGCGCAACGCATCACCTCGGCGGCGTGCCGTGGCGAGCCGGACCGTTGCTCGAGTCGGTGCTCGTGCAGGCGACGCTGTCGATCTGGTGGAGCCTGCTGGCGTTTGCCGGCATGGTGGCCGGCGCCCGAACGCTGCGGCGCTGGCTGTGGCTGACGGGCGCCGCCCTGATGGCCGTCGTCGTCGCCAAGCTCTTCGTGGTCGATCTCGGCAACACTGGCACGATCGCGCGCATCGTCTCGTTCGTCGGCGTCGGCGCGCTGCTGCTGATCGTCGGCTATCTGGCACCGGTGCCACCGCGACAACGGGAGCCCGCCGGTGCCTGACTGGCGAGATCCGCGGCCGGTCCTGCTGGCGCTGCTGTCGATGGCGGGTCTGCCGGCCGCCGCAGCGACTCCCGAGCCGCTGCCTCCCGCCGCCTACGCTTGGGGCTGGCCGATCGAGACGGAAGCCACGGCCGGTTACTACGCGCTGGCGCTGCCACTCGAGGTGTACCGCTCGGCACTGGATCCGCAGTTGCGTGATGTCGCGGTCTTCGATGCGGGCGGCGAACCGGTGCCGCGCTGGATCGGTGCGCCGGAGGCGCCACAGCCGCCGCCCGCCGCCCGCAGCACACGGATCGTGGTGCCGGTCCATGCCGCGCCGGGTACGGCAGTGACGACGCTGCAGCTCGCGCTCGAGCACCGGGGGCAGCAGACGACGGTCCGGATCGACGGCAGGTCGCCGCCGGCGCCGGGCCCGCTCGCGATCGTGGCCGGCCTCGTCGACCTCGGTGAGGAGCGCCGGGATCTGGTGGCCGTCGAACTCGAGTGGCCGGCAGCGGTCGAGCCGGTGATCCTGGTCGTGCACGTGGAGGGCAGCGTGGACCTGCAGCAGTGGACGGCGCTCGGCAGCGGGACGATCGCCGGACTGCGTGAGGGCGAGGCGAGCATCGTACAGCGGCGTATCGGCCTCGATGCCCGGCCCGTTCGCTACCTGCGCCTGCACTGGCCGTCGGCGCCGGCCGGCTGGTCGGTGCCACGACTGGTCGCGCACTTCGTGCCGCAGCGGCCGGAACCGACGCGCGAATCTCTGGCGCTCGAGCCGACTGGCGTGGATCCTGACGACCAGGGCTGGTTGTACGACGCCGGAGCGGCACCGCCCGTGGATCGCCTCGAACTCGAACTGCCCGGCGAGCAGGCCCTGCTGCGGGCGAGTATCTTCGCGCGGCTGCCGGGCGCAGAGCGCTGGCAGCACGTTCGCGACGGCCTGTTCTATCGCCTCCGCCGCGGTGACGCGGTCGTCACCAGCGAACCGCTGTCGTTGCCGCCGCTGCGCGCGGCGCAGTGGAAGGTCGTCGCCAGCGGCGGGCGCAGCGAGCCCGGCCCGTCGCTGCGGCTTGGCTGGCAGGCCGATCGGCTGCTGTTCGTCGCGCAGGGCGCCGCACCGTGGCAGCTCGCGGCCGGCAGCGCGCGCGAGGGCGAGTCCGGGTTCCCGTATGCGCGACGTTTCGCCGATCCGGGTCTGCCACGTCTGCTCGACCGCGCGGGACCGGCGACCGGCGCAAGCCTGGGACCGCGCCGTGAACTGGGGGGGCCGCGACAGCTCGTACCACGCCGCAGCCCCGCATGGCGGCGCTGGCTGCTGTGGTTGGCGCTGATTGCGGGCGTGGCGGTCGTGGCCGGCATGGCCTGGCAACTGCTGCGCCAGGACGCGCGCGATTCGCGGCCCGGGTGACCGGCGGGTATCATCCGCCACCATGCGAGGACTTCCATCGGCCGGGCGTGGCACGGCGCTGGCCCTGCTCGCACTCGTCGTGAGTGTGGCTGCCGGCTGTTCGCCGCAGCGCTTCGTCGCCAATCGGGTGGCTGGGACGCTCGCCGCCGGCGGCGACACCTACGCCGCCGACGATGATCCGGAACTCGTCGCCGCGGCACTGCCGTTCAGCCTCAAGCTGATGGAGAGCGTGCTGGCCTCGACTCCGGAGCATCGCGGCCTGCTCAGCGCGACCAGCGCGGCCTTCACGCAATACGCCTGGGGCTTCGTGCAGCAGGAGGCGGATGCGGCGGCGTTCGAGGACGTCGAGCGGGCCTGGGCCGGCTGGAATCGCGCCCGGCGGCTGTACCTGCGTGCGCGCGACTACGGACTGCGTGGCCTCGACAGCGTGCATCCTGGTTTCAGCGACGCACTGCGTCACGCACCGGCCGCGGCGATCACCAGGGCCGGGGCCGCGGACGTGGATCTGCTGTACTGGACGGCGGCAGCCTGGGCGGCGGCGATCGCACTCGGCAAGGACGACCCGGCGCTGGTCGCGGACCTGCCGCTCGTTTCGGCACTGATCGACCGGGCCGAAGCCGTCGCCGGCGACTGGGGCCGCGGTGCCATCCCGACCTTCCAGATCACCTTCGTGATGGTCCGGCCCGATGCACCGGCGGACCGCCAGGCCGCCGCGCAGGCTTATTTCGATCGCGCGCTGGCTCTGTCCGGCGGGCTCGATGTCGGGCCCTGGCTCAACTGGGCCGAGGCCGTGTGCCTGCCGCGCGAGGACCGCGCCTGCTTCGAGACCAGTCTGCAGCAAGCCCTCGCCCTCGATCCGGACGCGCATCCGCCGACCCGGCTGGCGAATCTGGTGCAGCAGCGTCGTGCCGGCTGGCTGCTCGCCCATGTCGATCGCTGGATCCTGCCGCCGCTCGATGAGTCCGGCAACGAGGGAGAACCCGCAAGATGAGAGTCCCGCTCGGTTCGGCCCTGCTGGCCGGCGTACTGGCCATGCAGTTCGGCGCGGGCGCGGCCGCGGCGACTGCCGGCACGGAACTGCGTATCGCCACCGTCGCACCGGCCGGATCGTCATTCCACAAGCGCCTGCAGGCCCTCGGCGCGGAGTGGTCGCGCGGCCCCGGCGCGGTCCGCATGAACATCTTCGCCGGCACCCAGGGCGGCGAGCTGCAGATCGTCCGGCGCATGCGCGTCGGCCAGATCCAGGGCGCGATGCTGACCTCGGTCGGGCTCGGTCAGATCGAGCGCTCCGTGACCGCGCTGCAGCTCATGCCGCTGCTGTTCCGCAACTGGGAGGACGTCGATCGCGTGCGCGAGCGCCTCGCGCCCGAGCTGGAGCGGCGCCTGTTCGACGCCGGCTATGTCGTGCTGCTGTGGGGCGACGCGGGCTGGGTACGGTATTTTTCGCGCACGCCGATCCGCAGCATCCAGGATTTCCGCAGCCTGCGCGTGTTCGCGAGCTCCGGTGATCCCGAGAGCATCGAGCTGATGCAGGACTACTACCGGCCGGTCGTACTCGAGCCCGACCAGATCCTGCTGGGACTGCGCAACGGCATGATCGACGCGCTGCCGATTCCGGCGTTCCTCGCCAACTTCAGTCAGGTGCCGACCTACGCGCCGTACATGCTCGAACTGCCGTGGGCGCCGGTGACCGGCGCGCTGGTGCTGACGACCCGCGCCTGGAACCAGCTCGACGAGACCACCCGCGCCTGGCTGCGCGAGACGGCCGCGCGCGCCGGGCCGGAGATCCGGCGCATCAGCCGGTCCGAGGACGAGCAGGCCGTGGCCGCGATGCGCGACAAGCAGGGCCTGCAGGTCGTCGCGCTGTCGCCCGAGGCCGAACGCGAGCTGCGGCGCGAAGTCGAGCGCCTGTATCCGCGCATTCGCGGCGGGCTGGTGCCGGCGCCGATGTTCGACGCGGCCGTCGAGGTACTGCGCGCGCCGGCCGGCGCCGGGACCTGATGCGGCTGCTGCATCGCCTCGAGAACCTGCTGCTGGCGGCGACGCTGGCGGCACTGCTGGTCTTCGGCGTGGCGAGTGTATATCCGGCCTGGGCCGTTGCGGACGAACTGATCCGGCACCTGACGCTGCTGGCCGGGATGGTCGGCGGCATGGTCGCGGCCCGCGACGGGCAGTTGCTGGCGATGGGTGCGGTGGTGCAGGCGCTGCCGCGGCGCTTGCGTGCCGGCGCGGCGCTCGTCACCGGACTGGTCGCGACGGCGATCGCGGCCTTGCTGGCGCTGGCCGCCTGGCAGTTCGTGCGCGAGGAAGCGGCGACCGGCAGCACGCTGGCCTTCGGCATCCCGCGCATCGCGCTGCAGGCGGCGCTGCCCGCGGGTTTCGCCGTCATCACGCTGCGTCTGGCCTGGCGCAGTGCCGAAGGCACCGGCCTGCGGCTGCTCGTGCTGGTCGCCGCGGTGACCGGAGCTGTCGTCGCCGAACGGCTCGGCGCCGATCTCGCCATGCTGCGGGTGCCGCTGCTGCTGCTGCTGGCGCTGGCCACGGCGCTCGGTGCGCCGATCTTCACGGTGCTGGCCGGGGTCGCGCTGATCTGGTTCCTGACCGCCGGAGATCCGATCGCCTCGGTACCGCTCGATCACTACGACCAGGTGACCAATCCGCTGCTGGCGACGCTGCCGCTGTTCACGCTCGCGGGCTACGTGGTCGCGGCGACCGGGGCGGCCCGCCGGCTGGTCCGGCTGCTGCGGGCCTGGACCGGCCACCTGCGCGGCGGCCCGGCGGTCGTTACCGTACTTGCCTGTGCCTTCTTCACCGCGTTCACCGGTGGCTCGGGCGTCACGATCCTTGCGCTCGGTGGGCTGCTGATGCCCATCCTGCTGAGCTCGGGTTACCGCGAGCAGACGGCGCTTGGCCTGGTGACCGGCGCCGGCTCACTGGGCGTGCTGTTCGCGCCCTGCCTGCCGCTGATCCTGTACTCGATCGTGGCACAGGTGCCGATGACCACGATGTTCCTCGGCGCCGCATTGCCGGGACTGCTGCTGGTGCTGCTGGCCGCGGCCTGGGGCGTGCTCGCCTCGCCGCCGGTCGAGCAGCGACGGCGGCGCTTCAGCCTGCGCCGCGCGCTGGTCGCGACCTGGCGGGCGAAATGGGAACTGCTGTTGCCGGTCCTGCCGCTGACGCTGATCTTCGGCGGCTTCGCGCTGCCGGTGCCGGCAGCGGCCCTGACCGCCGCCTTCGCATTGTTTGCGGCCGCGGCGCTGAACCGCGACCTGCCGCGCGCGGCAGGGCTGCTCGAAGTCGTGCGTGAATGTGGCGCGCTGGTCGGTGGGATCCTGCTGATCCTCGGCGCGGCGATGGGGCTGACCAACCTGCTGATCACGGCGCACGTGCCGGACCGGCTGACCGAGTGGATCGGCGCCACGCTGGACTCACGCTGGCTGTTCCTGCTGGCGCTGAACCTGTTCCTGCTCGCGGTCGGCTGCCTGATGGACATCTTCTCGGCGATCATCGTGATTGCGCCGCTGGTCGTGCCGGTCGGGCTCGCCTTCGGCATGGACCCGGTACACCTCGGCGTGATCCTGCTGGCCAACCTCGAGCTCGGTTACCTGACGCCGCCGGTCGGGCTGAACCTGTTCATGTCAGCGGCCCGCTTCGGGCGGCCGGTGCTCAAGGTCGCGCGCGCCAGCCTGCCGATGCTGGCGGTGCTGGCGGCCGGGCTGGTGGCGATTACGGCGCTGCCGGAACTGACGCTGGCGCTGCCGCGCTGGTTCGCGGCCGCGGGCCTCGAATGACCGGGAGGCTGCGGCGGACGGACTGCCGCTCAGGGTCCGGCGGGCTGGACCTCGGAGACGAAGCCGACTTTCTTCAGTCCCCCGTGCTGCAGCGCGAACAGGACGTCGGCGACATAGTAGTAGGGCACGCGGCGGTGCGCATCGACGTGCACTTCCGGCTGCGGATCCTGCGCGTTCTCGACCGCGATGTAGCCCTCGAGGTCGGCGCGGTTGATCGTGCTGCCGTTCCACAGGACCGTGCCGTCGAACTCGACGTAGAGCTTGACGACCGGCGGCGGCTCGGTCGGCGGATTGGGGTTGTCGCGCGGCAGATCGATCTTGACCGCATGCGTCATCACGGGAATCGTGATGATGAAGATGATCAGCAGCACCAGCATGATGTCGACGAGCGGGATGACATTCGGATCGACCATGGGATCCGCGCTGTCGCCTCTGACCGAAACCGCCATGTCCCGTCCCCCGCGAGCTCTGTCGCCATGCCTGTGTCGAGGGGCGCCAGTTTGCCCGTCCGCCCCGGCCGGCGCAACCGCCAGCCGGGGCTTCGATGCTATCCTTGCGGGGCCGGCGCTGGCAGCCGGCTTGTGGGGATGACCGATGGCGCATGGTACGGGTGAGATCCGCAACGTGGCCCTCGTTGGCCACGCCGGGGCCGGCAAGACCCTGTTGGCGGAGGCGCTGCTGTTCGCCGCCGGAGCCATCCGGGCCAAGGGCAGTGTCGCGCGAGGTACGACGGTCTGCGACCACGACCCGCAGTCGCGCCGCCTGCAGCATTCGGTGGATGCCACGCTGTGCTGGTTCGAGACCGCTGGCGTCCACGTCAACCTGATCGATACCCCCGGCTACCCGGACTTCATCGGCCGGTCGCTGTCCGTGCTCGAGGCGGTCGAGACCGCGGCCATCGTGGTCAGTGCGGTCAACGGCGTCGAGCCGAACACGCAGCGGATGATGGATTTCGCCCGCGACCGGGGCCTGTGCCGGCTGGTCATCGTCAACCGGATCGACGCGAAGGATGCGAATCCGGCCGCGGTGCTCGAGGAATTGCGCGAGCAGTTCGGCCGGGAGTGCCTGCCGCTGAACCTGCCGGCCGGCGGCGGCGCCCGGGTCGCCGACTGCTTTTTCCATCACACGGGCGAAGCGACCGACTTTTCGTCCGTACCGGGCGCGCACACGCAGATCATCGACCAGGTGGTCGAGGTGGACGAGGAGCTGATGGCGCTCTACCTCGAACAGGGCGAGGACCTCGACCCGGCCCGGCTGCACGACCCGTTCGAACGGGCGCTGCGCGACGGGCACCTCGTGCCGGTGTGCTTCGTGTCCGCGGAAACCGGCGCCGGCATCCCCGAACTGATCGAGATCCTCGCCCGCCTGGCCCCGAACCCCGCCGAAGGCAATCCGCCGCCGTTCCTGAAAGGGGCGGGCGACAGTGCCGAACGGGTCACCGTCACGCCTGACCCCAGCCGGCACGTGATCGCGCACGTGTTCAAGGTGATCATGGATCCGTTCGTCGGCAAGCTCGGCCTGTTCCGGGTGCACCAGGGCACGATCCAGACCGGCGCGCAGTTGTTCGTCGGCGATGGGCGCAAGCCGGTGCGGATCGCGCACCTGTTCCGGATGCAGGGCAAGGAGCATTCCGAGGTGCCGGCGGCCATGCCGGGCGACATCTGCGCGGTGGCCAAGCTGGACGAGCTGCACTTCGATGCGGTGCTGCACGACTCGCACGACGAGGACCAGTTCCATCTGCAGTCGATCGTCTTTCCGCCGGCCATGCTCGGTGTCGCCATCGAGCCCGATCGCCGCGGCGACGAACACAAGCTGGCGGAGGCGCTGCACAAGCTGGCCGCGGAGGATCCCTGCGTCCGCGTCGAGCACCATGCCGCGCTGAACGAGACCGTGTTGTACGGCATGGGCGACCTGCACCTGCGCGTGATGGTCGAGCGGATGACCGAGCGCTATGGCGTGCCCGTGAAGACGCGCCCGCCGAACATCCCGTATCGCGAAACCATCACCCGTCCGGCGGACGGCCACCACCGGCACAAGAAGCAGACCGGCGGCGCCGGTCAGTTCGGCGAGGTGTACCTGCGCGTCGAGCCACTGGCGCGCGGCGCCGGCTTCGAGTTTGTCGATGACGTCGTGGGCGGCGCGATCCCGCGCCAGTTCCTGCCGGCGGTCGAGAAGGGCGTGCGCCAGGCCCTCGTCGAGGGCGCGATCGCCGGTTTTCCGGTCCATGACGTCCGGGTCGCCGTCTACGACGGCAAGCACCATCCGGTCGACTCCAAGGAAGTGGCCTTCGTCAGCGCCGGGCGCAAGGCTTTCCTCGACGCGATGCACAAGGCCGGACCGACCGTGCTGGAACCGATCGTGCACGTGCGGATCCGCGCGCCCGGCACGGTGGTCGGTGACATCACCGCCGACCTGGCCACCCGCCGCGCCCGCATCGACGGCAACGAGGCGCATGCGCGCGGCTGGATGCAGGTCACGGCGTACGTGCCGCTCGCCGAGATCACCAACTACCAGAACCGGCTGAAAGCGCTGACCGGCGGCGAGGGCAGCTTCACGCTCGAGCTGTCCCACTACGATGCGGTGCCGCCGCGCCGGCAGCAGGAACTGGCCGCGGCCTGGAAGCCGGCGGCGGCGGAGGAAGGATGAGCCGGCCCGGCACGCGGATCATGGCCGTGTTCTGCGACTTCGAGAACGTCGCGCTCGGGGTGCGCGACGCGAAGTTCGCGGCCTTCGACATCCGCAAGGTGCTCGAGCGGCTGCTGCTGAAGGGCAACATCGTCGTGCGCAAGGCCTACTGCAACTGGGAGCGCTTCAAGGAATTCAAGGCGGCCATGCACGAGGCCGCCTTTGAGCTGATCGAAATCCCGCACCTGCGCCAGTCCGGCAAGAACTCCGCAGACATCCGCATGGTCGTCGACGCGCTCGACCTGTGCTACACGAAGGCCCACGTCGACACCTTCGTGATCGTCAGCGGCGACTCCGATTTCTCGCCACTGGTGGCCAAGCTGCGCGAGAACGACAAGATCGTCATCGGCGTCGGCGTCAAGAACTCGACCTCCGACCTGCTGATCGCCGGCTGCGACGAGTTCATCTACTACGACGACCTCGTGCGCGGCGAGGCGGCCGGGCGCGGCCGGCGCCGCACGCCGGCGCCGGCCAGCGCGACCAAGACGCCCGGCAGCAGTCCCGACGAGCGCCGTCAGGAAGGCGTCGAGCTCGTGGTCGCGACGATCGAGGACCTGTTCGCCGAGCGTGACGCCGAGGAGAAGGTCTGGGGCTCGATGGTCAAGCAGGCGATCAAGCGGCGCAAGCCGGGGTTCAGCGAGAGCTACCACGGATTCCGTACCTTCGGCGCGATGCTGGAGGAAGCCCGCGACCGCGGCCTGATCGGCCTCGAGTTCGATGCCAAGTCCGGCGGCTACATCATCACCCGGGTCGGGCCGGCCTGACGGCCGTGGACCGGACCGAGCGTTTCTATCTCATCCGCCGCCGGCTGGTCGAGAACGGTGCGTTGACCCGGCACGAGGTGCTCGAGGACCTCGAGATCTCGCCGGCCACGTTCAAGCGCGATCTCGACTACCTGCGCGATCGCCTGCACATGCCGATCGTCTGGTCCCGGTCGCGGCAGGCCTACGTGCTCGACCGCCAGGCGCAGGCCCAGGAACTGCCGGGCGTCTGGTTCAGCCCCGGCGAGGTCTACGCGCTGCTCGAGATCGAGCAGCTCCTGACCCGGCTTGGACCGGGCCTGCTCGGCCGCCGGCTCGAACCACTACGGCAGCGGCTGACCACGCTGCTCGGGCACGGTGACCGCGGGCATCGCGAGCTGCACCGGCGTTTCCGCGTGCTGCCGATCGCCTCACGGCCGGTGAATGCCGAGGTATTCGAGACGCTCTCGGTCGCGCTGCTGGGCCGGCGGCGCCTGCGCATCCGCTATCAGGGCCGGCAGGAGGGACGCGAGACGCTGCGCGAGGTTTCGCCGCAGCGGCTGGTGCACTATCGCTACAACTGGTACCTCGATGCCTGGTGCCATGTGCGGGACGGTCTGCGCATCTTCGCAGTGGATGCGGTCCGCGCGGCGACGCCGCTCGCGGAGGCGGCGCTCGACCTCGACGAGGCCGAACTCGACCGTGTGCTCGAGGCCGGCTACGGCATCTACGCCGGCGCCGCGACGAAGACCGCGGTGTTGCGCTTTACGCCGGTGAGCGCCCGCTGGGTTACCGACGAGATCTGGCATTCGCGCCAGGTCGGGCGCGTCGAGGCCGACGGCAGCTACGTGCTGGAACTGCCCTACAGCCAGGAGCCGGAGCTGGTGATGGACCTGCTGCGCCACGGCGCCGGAGTCGAGGTGCTGGCGCCGCCGGAGCTGCGCGCCCGGGTCGGCGCGGAGCTTGCAGCCGCCGCGCGCCAGTACGAACGCTGAGCACAGACAGAAGAAACCCCGCCGCAGCGGGGTTCCTGCCAGGTCGGCGGGTGAAATGCAGTTGTCTGCGGTCCGATCAGCTCCGGCGGCGGCGCGTGGCGAAGCCGAGACCGGCCAGTCCGAGACCGATCAGGCCAAGCGTGCCCGGCTCCGGCACGTTGGTGCCGGGGCGGCCCCAGATCGACACGTGTGAAATCGCACCCCCGTCCGGCCAGAAACCAAGCAGCTCGATGGTGTCGGTGCCATTCCACCCCGCAGCTCCGAGGTCGTAGAAGTAGTAGTACGGCTCGTGACTGCCATCCTTCACCACCAGCCAGCAGACGCCGCAGCTTATTGCTGGTCCGCCGACGTAGCGGATATAGGCGTCGGCCGGGTCATCGGGTGAACTGTCGAATTCGGTCTCATACGAACCAGCGAAACCGCCGGATTCCAAACCCTCGTCGACGTCCTTCTTGTACAGCAGCTCGAACGCGTCACTGCCCGAGGCTGGGATGCAGTCCGGCTCACAGTTACTGGGGCCGCTGATCGACCCGTCGATGATCATGTCGCCGGGGCCCAGCGTCAGGGCCTCGACCTGTACGGACAACATCGTGAGCAGGATGCCGGCCATTGCTCCGCACGCGAGTTTCAGCAGTGACTGCATGGGTTGTGCCTCCTGTGTCTCGGTCAGCGGCCGCTGACGCGCCTTGACATAAGACATGCATACCGCATGCCAGAATATGTAAGGCGATGTTCGGCAAGGCATCACCAGAAACTGCGTTGCACGGCCGCGTGCCGGGCGCACCGAATCGTCAAGATTTCCGACGGCATCCGCCCGTCAGATGAACCAGTGAGGCAAGAAAAGAAACCCCGCCAGCGGCGGGGTTTCGGGTCAGCCATGAAGCTCGATCTTCAGCTTTTCCGGCGTCGCAGCCCGAGGCCGATACCGGCCAAACCCAACCCGATCAGGCCCAGCGTGCCGGGTTCCGGAACACTGCGGCGCACGCCCCAGATCTCAACTACCTTGAGCTGTTCTTCATTATTGAGCCTTGCATAAATGCCTTGCAACTGTTCCGTATGCCGTGAGTCCAATCCGATGTACATTCCCGGACGGAGCGAGCATAGCGGAAGTCAGAAAAGGTCGGTCGGGAGCTGCAGCGCCGTCGTCTGCGGGGAGGGCGTCTGTTGCTACGCGGCGAGTCGCAGGCGGAGGTGGCACGGCGGGTCGGGGTAACGCGCTCGACGGTGAGCGACTGGAACGAGGCGTTGCGCGCCGGCGGGCTGGAGGCGCTCAGGCGCCGGCCGCGCGGGCGACCCCCCGGACTCG
>VGVB01000061.1 GCA_016882265.1 Gammaproteobacteria bacterium | reverse complement strand
GGCGCCGCCCGCGCGCGTGCAGCCGCAGCGGCTTGCGGCATCGCTGCTGCCGCTGCCGCAGGCGCCGCGCATCGCGCTGGTGAACGGCGCGCTGGCACCGCAGTTGCAGGCCGGTGACAGCGACGGCGTACGCGTCGAGGACCTGGCCGCGCTGCTCGCCGGCGAGTCGGACACCGCGCTCCGCGCCCTGCGCGAGCCGGCCGACGATGCCGATGACCGCTTTGCGCTGCTGGCCGAAGCCTGCGCCGGCGGCGGCGCGCGCATCGAGGTGGCGGCCCGGGCAGCGCCGGCGCAGCCGCTCTATCTGCTGCATGTGGACACTGCCGCGGCGCCGGCGGCCAGCCACACGCGGCTGGTCATCGAGCTGGCGCCGCACTCGACGCTGACACTGGTCGAACACTTCGTGACGCTCGGCGCCGCGCCGGCGCTGGCCAATCTCGCGGCCGAGTTCCGGCTCGGCGAGGGCGCCACATTGCGCCATCTGCGGCTGCACGCGCAGGCGGCATCGGTCGCGCAGGTCGAGACCTGGACCGGCACGCTGGCGGCCGGTGCCCGCTACGAGCAGCAGCTTCTGCTCCTCGGCGGCCAGTTGGTGCGCTCGGGCCTGCGCCTCGCCCTCGCCGGGGCCGGGGCCGAGGCCCACCTCGCCGGCCTGTTCATGCTGGACGGCGCGCGCCAGGCCGACGTGTACACGCGCATCGAGCACGCGGCGCCGCGCACCCGGGTAGCGCAGAACTTCCGTGGCATCGCCAGCGACCGCGGCCAGGGCGCGTTCAGCGGCCGCATCATCGTGCAACCCGCCGCCCGCGGTGCGGACGCCGCGCAGTCGAGCCGCAACCTGCTGCTGTCACCCCAGGCCGCGATCAACGCCCGCCCGCAGCTCGAGATCCTGTGCGACGACGTGCAGTGCCGCCACGGCGCGACCACCGGTACGCTCGACCCGAACCAGTACTTCTATCTGCTGTCGCGCGGCCTCGCGCCGGCAGCCGCGCGGGCGCTGCTGACCCACGCGTTCTGCGCCGACGTCATCGCGGCGCTCGCCGTGCCCGCGCTGCGCGGCAACATCGAGGAGCTGGTCGTCGGGCGGCTGCCGGACCACGACCTGATCCGGGGGCTGCGCTAGATGATCGCGCTGGCTACAGAAGTCCCGCCTGGTGACGTCGAGCGCCTGCGCGCGCAGTTCCCGGCGCTGTGCCGTCGCGTCAACGGCCATCTGCTGGCCTATCTCGACAACGCCGCCTCGGCGCAGCAGCCGGCCGCGGTCATCGACGCGATCGCCGACTACAGCCGCAATCACCACTCCAACGTGCACCGCGGCGTGCACACGCTGTCGCAGGAGGCCACGGCGCTGTACGAGGGCGCGCGCGGCAAGGTCCGCGGCTTCATCAATGCGGCCTCCGAGCGCGAGATCATCTTCGTGCGCGGCACGACCGAGGCCATCAACCTGGTCGCCAACACGCTCGGGCGAACCCGGCTGCAGCCCGGCGACGAGATCGTGATCTCGTGGCTCGAACACCACGCCAATATCGTGCCGTGGCAACTGCTGTGCGAACAGACCGGCGCGCGGCTGCGGGTCGTGCCGATCGACCGGCGCGGCGTGGTCGATTTCGACGCCTACCGCGCGCTGCTCGGCCCGCGCACGAAGATCGTCTCGCTCGCTCACGTATCAAACGCGCTCGGCACGGTGCTGCCGATCGGCGAGTTCATCGCCGAGGCGCGGGACCGTGGCATCGCCACGGTCGTGGACGGTGCGCAGGCCGTGCCGCACCAGCGCATCGACGTGCAGGCGCTCGGTTGTGACTTCTATGCGTTCTCCGGCCACAAGATGTACGGCCCGACCGGGATCGGCGTGCTGTACGGGCGCGAGGCCGTGCTCGCGACCCTGCCGCCATGGCAGGGCGGCGGCGACATGATCCTGACTGTGTCCTTCGAGCGCACCACGTACAACAGCCTGCCGTGGCGCTTCGAGGCCGGCACGCCGAACATTGCCGGCGCGGTCGGGCTCGGTGCGGCGATCGACTGGCTCGCTGAGGTCGGCATGGAGCGCATCGCCGCGCACGAGGCGGAGCTGCTCGCATACGCGACCGCGCGACTGCTGACGATCCCCGGCCTGACGATCATCGGTACCGCGCCGGACAAGGCCAGCCTCGTGTCGTTCACCGTGGACGGCATCCACCCGCACGACCTCGGTACCGTGCTCGACGCCGAGGGTGTCGCGGTCCGCACCGGGCATCACTGCGCGATGCCGGTCATGGAGTTCTTCGACCTGCCCGCCACTGCACGCACCTCATTCGCGCTGTACAACACGCGCGCGGAGATCGAGCAGCTTCACGCCGCGCTGACGCGCGCGATCGGGATGCTGCGCTGATGGACCTCGCCGACCTGTACCGTGACGTGATCGTCGACCACAACCGCAACCCGCGCAACCGCGGCCGGCTGCCGCAGCCGAGCCACAGCGCGGAGGGCAACAATCCGCTGTGCGGCGACCAGCTCAGGGTCACGCTCGAGGTCAGCGACGGTGTGCTCCGCGACATCCGCTGCGAGGGCCGCGGCTGTGCGATCTCGACGGCCTCGGCATCGCTGATGAGCGAGGCGGTCAAGGGCCATTCGCTCGCCGAAGTCGCCGGTCTGTTCGGGCAGGTGCACCAGATGCTGACCAGCCACGACGCGGTGCCCGGCCCCGATCTCGGCAAGCTGGCCGCGCTGTCCGGCGTGCGCGAGTTTCCGGCCCGGGTCAAGTGCGCGAGCCTGTGCTGGCACACGCTGAACGCGGCGCTCGCCGGCGACGCCGCGCCGGTCAGCACGGAGTGACGATGCGCAGCCACGACCGCGAACCGATCGTCATCCAGCGCGACGTTGCCGCCGTGATCATCCCGGCCGGCTTCAGGGTGACCCTGCGCCAGGGCATGCCCGGCTACCTGACGCAGGCGCTCGGCGGCAGTTTCACAGTCAGCGTCGAGGGCAACCTGTTCCGTATTTCCGGCGACGACGGCGATGCGATCGGCCGCGAGCCGCTGCCGAAACCCGCGCTGCCGGCCGGCGCCTCCGACCGCGACGTCGAGGAACTGGCCTGGGCCCAGCTTCGTACCTGCTTCGACCCCGAGATCCCGATCAACATCGTCGACCTCGGCCTGATCTACGACTGCCGGGTGACATCGAACCCGGACGGCACGCGCGACGTTCACGTGCGCATGACGCTGACCGCACCCGGCTGCGGCATGGGCGAGGTGCTGGTCGCCGACGCCCGCGACAAGATCGCGATGATCCCGACCGTGCGCGAGGCCGACGTCGAGCTGGTGTTCGACCCGCCGTGGAACTACTCGATGATGTCCGAGGCGGCGCGGCTCGAGACGGGGATGATGTAACAGCCCGGGCTACGGCGCTGGGATAGCCGTCTGGTATCGGTACTGCGCTATGATCCGTCCGCGACTCTCGCGGGAGTACGCCGATGGCACTGTGGTCCGACCGCAGATTCCTTCCTGGCGCGAGCCTTGTCGTGCTCGCGCTGCTGATGGGCCCGCGGCCGGCTCCGGCTTCTGGTAACCAACGCATGCCATTGGGCGACACCAACGGGTCGCCGTGCCGGGTCATCATCGAGCACACGGCTGCGGGCGATGTCATCCACGACACCTGCGCCGGCTCGCAGGAGCTGCGGGAGCGTCAGGCTGGCGGCCGCGGAACTCTGTGCCGCAAGCGGATCAGGCATACGATCGAGGGGGACGTCAGTTACGACACCTGCGGGCGCGGGCAGCAATCAACCGATCGAGTCGTGCCCGATTCCGCGGACGACGGTTCGCGATGCCGTTTCGTCGTCGAACACACACCGGAAGGCGACATCATCCATGAGGTCTGCTAGCGACTCACGCCCGGCGGATGCAGGAAGTCCGGCCGATCACGCGCCCGCGGCCGGCCCGCGCGCACCGGTCCAGCGTTCGATCTCGACAGCACTCCCGGCCGGATGCGCTCCGTCACCCGCGCCACGACGCGGACGCGGCCACGCGCGTTGAACACGACGATGGCGTCACCCTCGGCGATCCCGCGCGGCCCGGCCTCCTCGGGGTGGATCCACGCACTCTGCGCCTGCAGCTCTTCGAGCAGCGGGTTGCCAGTGAACGTGCTGTGGCAGCGATGCTGTGACTTGGTCGTGACGAGCTGCAGCGGAAGTCCGTTCCGTGCGCCCGGGCCTTCGTCGTTCTCGAGATAGGTCGGCAGCGCCGGTACCGCCTGCCCATAGCTGGTCGCGGAGAATTCCATATCGGCCAGCACGCTGCTGCGAAGCTCGATGCGGCCGCTCGGGGTACGGAACGGGCGCCGCTCCGGGTCGGTCACGTTGCGCTCAAGAGCCACCCAGGGCCGCGTCCGCCGCTCGCGCAGTCCGCCTTGCTTCACCAGATGCACGAAAGGCGCGTGGCCATCGAGCGCCAGCAGGTGATCGAGCCAGGCGCGGGGCGATTTTCCGGAACGCAGCGGTGTCAGCCCGAGGCGCAGCCCGAGCTGGTCCAGGATCCAGTAATCGGGCCGCGACTGGCCGAGTGGCTCGATCGCCCGGGCCTG
Organism: Gammaproteobacteria bacterium; assembly: GCA_016882265.1. Lineage (GTDB taxonomy): Bacteria > Pseudomonadota > Gammaproteobacteria > Steroidobacterales > Steroidobacteraceae > SCUD01. The sequence continues at coordinate 8,773 of VGVB01000061.1, read as the reverse complement.
CGGCAGCAGGTGCGGCTCGCAGTCGCGCCAGGTGGTGGTGAAATCCTCGCGCTCGAGCATCGTGCAGGCCGGCAGGTGGTTGAGGTCCGGCAACTGGTTCAGCGGATTCCATGCGCAGCAATAGAGCATGCGGATATCGGCGGGCAGCGGCTTGTAACAGCCGACGCGCGCCGGCGCGACGTTCCGGCCCGCGAGGATCGCGTCGGCGAGATGCGTCGTCTTCAAAACCACTGCGCGCAATCGGCTGTGCTCCATGCAACGCCGCCCGAGCCTGATCCGCGCCTTCTGGCAACAGGCTGAACTGCCATTGTGAAACTGTCAGGCATTTATGCAAGGCTCAATAGGAACTAAAGAATCGTCCCAATGCAGGACCACACGCGAGTCCGTCCCATCGGCCGGTGCTGATCAGCTCCCGCCGCCGAGCCGCAACAGCGCGGACTGGGTCAGGTATCGTTCGTAGATCGCCGGATCGTTGACCCGCATTCTGTGGTCAGGCGACACGACCGCAACCTGCTCCATGCGGGTCATCCTGCGGGTCTGCAGGTCGAAGGCATGCACATGGCACCACGACCAGTACGGGTGACTCCCATCGAAAACGGTCCGATCACCTGCCTCGTACAGGCCGAATGCGCCGTCAAATGACCGGAATGGCTCGCCCCGTCGGTCGTATGACACCATGCCGATTGGCAGTTGGGTCCGGGCATCGAACCACACACGCTTCTTGCTGACCGGGGCGCGCGGGAACTTGACCGGCTCGGCTTCGACGACGATCGCCTCGGGAACCAGTTCGACGACCGTGTCCCAGAAGGTCTTACCCTGCGGGCCGCCATGCGTCCGGTGTTCCCAGTTCGGGTGCGCCGGGTTCCAGCCACCGGAGATACCGGCCAGCAGCGGTCCCCGCCCGACGATGCGGTAATTGCCCCACGTATGTAACGGATCACCGGCGGCCCAGGCATCCGACAGGTAGATGGTTGATCCGGGGATCATCGATTCGAAGCGCTGGCTGGTCGGGAACTGTCGTATGCGTTTGAACTCGGGCAAGTACCCCCAGAGCTGCGGGAACGCAGACTGATCGTAGGACCAGACATTGAGGAATGACGTGCCATTGACGCTCTGCGGAGCCGTGAAGACGATTGACTGGTAACGCAGTTTGTCGTCGTGCCCCGGCCAGTAGGGTCTTGGCTCCATGCTGACCCGCGCCACCGGCATGAGCTCGGCCCAGCCAGCTTCGTACTGAAACTGCACTCTGCCTTCCGGCGACAGTTCATATTCTTTGACTGCATAGAAGGACGCGTCGTGCCTGCCCCAGCTCATCGTCAGCCCGGCAAACAGCTCGACCGCCGACGGGGCATCCGGAAACGGAATGCCGCCGATCCACGGCTTGCCGTCCGGTTCGGTCACGACGTTGCCGTTGCTGTCAAAGCGGGCGCGACCGCGATTGCGCAGGGTCGCCTCGAGATACTCCCAGGGCGACAGCCGCATCAGTTCCGTCGTTGTCTTCGCAACCTGCAGTCGTCGCCCCATCTGGGCGACCTGCAGATAGGTGCTCGGCGTCAGCAGCTCCCGGACCAGTTCGACGTTGTCGGCGTTGATCTCCGACCCGGTAGAGAGCCGACCGCGCGTGTAGCCTTCGATCGACAACAACTCGTCTGGATAGGCTCCGGTGACCTCGCCGGTAGCCGCCAGGGTGTCCCACAGCGGGCGCAGAATGCCCACCGCCGCCATGCTGCCGGCGAATCGCCGGACAAACTCACGACGGGTACTGCGGCCTCTGGAGCCCACGCCTGGCCGGTACATTACTCAGTGCAGATCACTCGAGCAGGTCCGCCCGCACCCGGCTGATGCGTCCGCCCTGCCCGACCAGAAGCGCCGCGTCAGTCGCGACCGCAGTGGCCACGCCCTGATACCAGCCCCGGCTCGCATCCTGCCCGTTGACCGGCCGCCAGGAGAGGCCGTCATCACTGCTGAAGATCATTTCGAACATGCCGGCGATAATGACATGGCCGGCCGGCAGAGCGGCGACGCCAAACAGGTTGGCGCGGCTGCCGGTATCGACACGCTCCCAGGTCCTGCCGCGATCCGCAGTCCGCACGACAGCGCCCTGCTGACCCACCGCGTAGCCTACGCCGTCGGCACGCACATGGACGGCAAACCACGATTCCTCAGCCTGGTCACCGGCGCGTCGACCTCCCGGCGCCTGGACCCAGCTCGCACCGCCATCGGCGGAATTGAGTATCACGCCCAGCTCGCCCACCACGGTCACCGCCCCGTCCTCACCGACCGTCACGTCGTACAGGTGCGGCTCCAGCCCGTCCGCGACATGGCGGGACCAGTCCGGCGAGCACCGCGACCAGTTCTCGCCACCATCGTTCGACAGCAGGATCACACCGAACGCACCGACTGCGGCCGCGCGGCCGGCTGCATTCAGCGCAACGGCAAACAGCCGCTCGTCCACGCCACTCTCAACCCGGCGCCATTCCCGGTCGCCAGTCCTGAGCAGGATGCGCCCGTACTGCCCGACCACAATGCTTCGTTCACCCTGAATCGCGGCGCCCAGCAGCGCGCCGTCACCAGTCGGAGACTGTGTCCTCCGCCAGGTCACGCCCCCATCCCGGCTCTCGACGATCACTCCCGCCGCACCGACTGCCAGCGCGGTGCTGCCCTCCAGCGCGATCGAGAACAGCGCATCGTGGGCAGTACCCGCCGCCACCGCCTCGATGACTGGCGTGTCGGCCGCATGCGGTCCGCCAGACAGCAGACCGAGCCCAGCCAACGCGATACCCCTGCACCAGCCACGCGCGCTCATGCTGGTTCCGACCTCGGCGCGCTGTCATCAGTCACGAACAGGGCCGGGTCAATCCCCTCGCCGATGAACAGGTCGCGACGGCCAACGAACGACGGTTGGAGGAACCACAGCAGCAACGGCAGCACGACCAGCGCCAACAGCATGTTGATCAGCATGATGACGACCAGCAGCAGACCCATGTCAGCCATGAACTTCAGCCCCGACAGGAAATACCAGGGCAGGATGCCGATCAGCATGATCGAGGCGGTGAACAGCACGGCCCGCCCGGTGGTCCCCAGGGCCGCGGCGATCGCCCGCTCCCACGACTGGTCATGCGCCTGGTACTCCTCGCAGATGCGCGACAGCAGGTAGATGCCATAGTCGATGCCGACCCCGACGCCGATGGCGGCTACCAGCAGTGAATTGATGTCCAGACCGATGCCCAGCACATACATCGTGGCATCGAGGACGAAGTTGGCCAGATTGACCGGGACCAGCAGAATCAGACCGGCCACGATCGACCGGTACGCAAGACTGCAGCCAACGAGAATGACCAGGTTCAGCAGTACGATGATCAGGACGCTGTAGCGCGCGACCACATTGTTCATCGCCTCCTGCAAGGCAATCGTCCCGGTCGCAAGCCGCACGGTGAACGCCGGATGATCGGTACCGACGGCCCGCACCGCCGCCCGGGCCGCGGCCAGCGCAGCGTCTACCGTCTCCTGCCGGTTGTCCGGGTACCAGAGCGACACCGTCGCGTGTTCCTGTTCGAAGTCCACGACGTGCGAAAACGCCTTTGGACTCGACCCCATCATCACCGCCATCGCCGCCGCCTTCGTCGCCCGATCATCATCGTCGACCGGCAGCCACTTCGGATTGCCGCCGGCGAACAGGCGGTTAGCTTCCATGATGTAGTCCGCAAACGACAGCGTCGCCCGCGGCGGCAGCGGCCCGTTCTCAATGAGTCTTTGCAGCGCCAGCATGGTCCGGATCGATTCCGCCTGGGTCGCCACCCGTTCCAGGTTCTCGGGTGCCTGCGCCTCGAGCACCACCTCGAGCGTGTCGACGCCGGGAAAACTCCGGTTGACTTCCCGGACCGCCTCGTTGAAAGGCGAATCCGGCCACAGGAGGTTGGAACCCTCGACCGGATTGCCGATCCGGATCTGCAACGTCAGGTAGATCGCAGTCACAGCCACGATGCCGACCACAATCCCGGTCACGCGCGCCGGTCGCCCACAGGTCAGCGTCGCCACCCGGCGCAGCAACTCCTGCAGGCGGCGATGGAATCCACCCCGGGCATCGCGGCCAATCAGCTTCTCGACGTTCCGCGGTGCCGGCAGCGAGCACAACAGCAACGACACCAGTACGACTCCGGTCGGTATCAGCCAGACCGTCCAGAAGCCGCAGAACAGGGCAAAACGCTCCATTGCCGGGATCGGTGCCACCGCGATCAGGAAGATCGCCGCCATGTCGGTGAAGATGCCCAGCACGCTCGGCGCCATCATCACGCCCATCGTGATCTCGGCCGCGATCCGGCGATCGCGCACGTGCGCGAACACTTCGTAGAAGCGCTCGGTGAACTGCACGCAGTGCGACAGCGACCTCGCCACCAGCAGCAACGGGACCACCAGCAGGAGCGGCTCTATGGCCGAGTGCATCCAGCCGGCAAAGCCGAACCCCCAGACCGCTGCGACTCCGCTGGCCACCACCGGAGTCACCACGCCGACGACGTTGCGCATGTACAGGACCAGCGCCACGAGCAGCGCGCTGAGGGTCAGGGCAAAGATGTAGAACATCTCGCGTTCATGCTGGTAGACCCAGCCGGTCAGGATCGGCCGGCCCGCCACATGGACCTGATGGTGCGCATCACGGGCCGCCTCGGCCAGTGCACCGACCTGCGCAAAGACCGTCCCATAATCGATCAGCGGTTCGATGAACGTCGCATTGATCAGCGTCGCGGCATGGTCCTCGGAGATCAGGAAGCGCCGGACATTCGGCGAGCGCTCGACCCGCCGCCGGAATTCGTCGATCTCGGCAGCACTCTTCGGCGCGTAGTCATCCATCAGCGGCCGCATGTCGATGCCGCTCGCCGTGGCCTCGACATAGCGGGCCTTTTCCGTGGCAATCGACAGGATCTGGTCGTGGTCGACGCCCGGCGTCAGGTCGATGTCGCGGGTCAGTTGCCATACCTTGGCGATCGTGTCGGCGTTGTAGATGTCGCCATCCAGGCGACGGATGACGATCGTTACGGTCAGTGGATTACCGAAGTTCGGATGGTCCTTGTAGACCTGTACGAACGGATCGTCCTCGGGCAGCAGGTCCGAAAACACCGTGCGCAGCTCGACATGGCGGAGGCCGGCGGCAAAGAAACCGGTGAGCAGAACGAAGATCGCCGCAGCAACCGCGCGATGCGCGATGACCCAGCGAGCCAGCCGAAACCGCAGCGAGTACATGGCAGCCGCCGCCGCTCAGTCTGGCGCCATCAAGCCTGGCGCAGGGCGGCCCGGCATCCGGCGGCGGCGCCACGCCGGCAGGTCAGAACTGCCAGCCAAGGCGGATCGTGAGCTCGTCGGCGTGGGCGACCGTCGACAAGGCGTTCTTCGACTCGTTGCCGAAGCTCCCGCTGAGGAAGTTGTAGTAGGCTTCCAAAGTGAACTTGTCGTTGGGTTTCCAGCGCACCGCCGGCTGAATCAGCACGCCACCGCTACCCTCGTACAGCACCGCCAGATCCGCGCGCCACACGAGGTTGGGGAACGCCTGCTGGGCAACGATGGCGAAAGCGTTATAGCCACCGCTGACACCCCGGCCGATGGTGTTCTCGTCGCCACCGTACCCGTCCAGCAGCCGCCCGAACAGATCGCTCCTGGTCTTGTGCAGCCACTGGAATACGAGGTAGGTCGCCGGGAAGTTCTCGGAGAAGCGCTGATATTTCTCCAGCACCAGCGCCGCCACCACCTCGTCGTCGCGGTGGAATGATCCCGACAGCGACGGATCGGTGAAGACCCGGTCCCTGGCGTAGAGGGCCTCGACATTGATGACCAGTTGGTCCAGCCATGACCCGGGCGCGCCCTCGGTAACGTAGCTGATGCCGCCGCCGACCAGCGTCTCCGGCCGATATTCTCGTGCCAGGTGTCCGCGCAGGCCGCTGCCCGACAACTGGAAGAACAGGTCCAGTTGCTGCCCCACCAGCGCCTTGGCCGCGGGATCGTACGGATCGAGCCCGATCATGCTGGTCGGGACGGCACCAAGGGCCAGGGCGGCCGGAAACGAGGCGGCGCTGTCGAAGGCCGTGACGCCACTGAGCCGCGCCAGTCCCGCGTAGTTGAACCACTCGGTGGCGGACCAGACCCCGCTCGGATCCACCTCGAATGGCGTCCCCTGCATCGCCGCGCCGGAGCCCGGAACCAGCGCGAGATCACGATTGACGCCCGACTCGGTCCAGCGGAAGACGCCGTCCGGGTTGTAGCGGCGCACGGCGATTGCCTGCAGACCAACCTTGCCCGCCTGTCCCTTCAGGCGCAGGCCGTAGGACACCTTGCTGTCGTACTCGTCATACAGGTCGTGGACAGTGAATTGCGAGGCAATCACGTTGTATGGCGTGTTGGCGTTCGGATAGACGGTCGGCTGGAACTTCTGAACGTAGCCATCGACCAGCCAGTCCGGCGAGATCTGGTAAGACGCGCGGACACCGAGCGCCGGCACCCGCTTGTCAGCGAATTCCTCCGAGGCGAAGTCGAGGACTGAGTGCCGCCGCAGGTCGAGACCGTCGACGACGTCCAGCACGCGGAAGAACACCGCCTGCCCCCAGGCGATCTGCTGGTTGCCGACGCGCAGATTGAATGGCCCGTTATCGTACGCCACGAAGAACGAGGGCAGGCCGATCAGGTAGTTGCGGCCCGCGAACTCCAGCGGATTCGGCTGCGACTTGCCCTCGACGAAGTACTCAAAATAGTTCGGTTCGCCATACTGGCTACCGACCGCGATGCTGTTGACGCCGGCCGGTTCGAACTCGTCGTACCACCCCGGGTCGAATACGGCGCGCAGTTTGCTGACCAGGCTCAGGTTGGGCGTGAACTTGAGTTCCAGATTCAATTCCGCCCGGAAAAGCAGCAGGTCCAGGTCATTGCTGGCCCGCCCGCCATTCCGCGTCGCCGTATCCGAGAATCCGCCGATGGCGGCCGAGGAGCGGTTGACGGTCCGGCCATTCATCACGTTGCTGCGCTGATTGAACGGATTCTCGCTGGAACTGCTCTTGACGGCGGTCTCCGAGCGGATGAATCCATCGAAACTGACGGACATACCGTCGGACGGCTCGTTGTTATCGCCCGCGCCGTCCGCGGCGCCGGCCAGTGGCGTGGCGACAGCGCTGATCAGGCCAATGACGAGTGCTCTGAGTTCACGGCTGCTCGAGTGCACGGTACCCTCCCCGATTTCTGCTCGTGTCTGTGCTCGCGATCGCGATGGCGTGGAAGATCAGGCTGAACCCAGGCGTTGCATCGCCTGCACGGTCAGGAACTTGTTCCACAGCGCCCGTTCGTCCGTGCCTGGGCCGCTGTACACGTTGCGGTAGCCGCCCTCGATCTCCCGGACCTGGGAAAAGCGCGTGACCCGGTGGGTCTGAATGTCGTAGCTCATCACCTTGTTCCACGACCAGAGCGTGTGCCCGTTGGGTTCCTTGACGACATCGCGACCGTTATCAAAGGGGCCGAAGGCCGCCTCGAACTGTTTCCAGACCTCGCCGCGGCGATCGAACTGCAGCGATGTCAGGAACATGCCATTGCGTGCGTCGATGTAGATGCGGCGCTTGCTGTACGGTGACCGCGGGTAGCCGACCGGCTCTCCTTCGATGACCAGGACTTCCGGGCACATCTCGAAGTGTGTCTCGAAGAACGTCAGCCCCCTGGCCCCGCCGTGAGTGGGATACTCCCAGTTGGGATGGCGGCTGCCATGGAAGTTCGCCCCGCCGATGGCTCCGAGGAAGGGCCGCCGCTCGATGATCCGGAAGTTGCCCCAGGTCAACGTCGGATCGCCGGTTGCCCACGCATCCGAAAGGAACATCGACAAGCCGGGAACCAGCGGCTCGAACCGCTGGTTGGTCGGGAACTGCCGGACCCGCTTGAAAGCCGGCAGGAATCCCTGCAGGTCGGGGAACTTCCGCTGGTCGTAGTACCAGGTATTCAGGAAGGAGGTTCCCGCAGCATCGTTCGGGCGGGTGAAGAAGATGGACTGGTAACGGAGGACATCCTTGCGGTCGGCAAAGTACTTGCCATCCGTCCGCGCTGCGCCGTTCATCTCGACCCAGACGAAGTCATATTGGTAGCCGATCGAGCCATCCGGCTTGATGTCCCAGTCACGGATCGCGTACTGGGAGTAATCGTGCCGGCCCCAGTTCAGGGCCAGGTTATATACGGCCTCCAGGCCATCCTTCGGCTCCGCGAACGGCAGGCCGCCAATCCATGGCTCACCCTGGTCGGTCACGACGTTCTTGTCAGCGTCGAAGCGCGCGCGCCCCTTGTTGCGCAGCGTCGCCTCCAGGTAGTCGTGCGGGAACAGCCGGGTCGCATCCAGTGTCGGCGCAACGATATTCAGCTTGCGGCCGACCTCCTTGACCTGCCGGTAGCAAACCGGATCGATCAGGTCCTTGACCAGCTCGACGTTGTTGGCGTCGATGACATCGCCCGGCTTGATCCGCCCCTTGGTGTATGCCTCGATGGAGAGCAGCTCGTCGGGATAAGCGCTGGTAACGTCCGCACCCCTGGCGATCAGCGGCCAGAGTGGCGCCAGCACGCCCGCGGCGCCGATGCCATAGGCCACCTTCCCGAGCAGTTCGCGACGGCCATAGTCGAAGTCGTACTTGCGGATGCGCATGGTCCCTCACCCCCCGTTACACACCTGAGTCGCCCTACGTACTCCCCGCCGGGCTGGCCGGCAGCCGGAACAGTAGCGCCTGCGCCAAGAGGACGGCACTAGCCGGAACGCCTATGAACT
>VGVB01000060.1 GCA_016882265.1 Gammaproteobacteria bacterium | reverse complement strand
ACCAACCTTCTCTGACTTCCGCATGCTCGCTCCGTCCGGGAATGTACATCGGATTGGACTCACGGCATACGGAAAAGTTGCAAGGCATTTATGCAAGGCTCAATAGCACCTGCAGTTGCGCTGCCTGCCGGAAGTTGACACCTCAGCGCAAACGCGTATAGTTACTCGCATTCATACGAGCAGAGGCTCGCATTGTACGGGGACCGGTCCGGCGGCCGCAAGCCGCGGCCGGCCGCGCCGCCGGCGGCACGGACGCCGGCCGTCGCGACGATCCCCGCGCCAGCCACACGACGAGGGAGGTACGTCGACCATGTCTGCAACCCAGCGCCCATCCGCCGCCCGCTGCACCGCCCTGGCGACCGGCCTGGTGCTCGCCGCGAGCGTGCCCGCGGCCCGCGCCGAGCTCGAGGAAGTCGTCGTCACGGCCCAGAAGCGCGAACAGGCCATCAACGACGTCGGCATCACGATCAACGTATTCAGTCCGGAGAAGCTGCGCAGCTTCGGCATCGCCCGTCCCGACGATCTCGAGTCGATGGTGCCGGGTCTCACGGTGACGAACCAGCAGCCGGCTGGTGCGCCGGTCTACACGATTCGCGGCGTCGGCTTCAACGACTTCACGACCTCGGCCTCGAGCACCGTCGGCATCTACTTCGACGGGACGAGCGTCCCGTACCCGGTGATGACGCGCGGTGTCCTGTTCGACCTCGCGCGCGTGGAGGTGCTGAAGGGGCCACAGGGCGACCTGTACGGGCGTAACACGACGGCCGGGCAGATCAACTTCGTCAGCAACCGGCCGACGCCGGAGTTCGAGGCGGGCGTCAGGATCGGCTACGACAATTATGAGACGCTGGACCTCGAGGGGTTCATGAGTGGCCCGCTCGGGGAGCGCAGCCGCGGGCGGCTCGCGATCAAGTCGGTGAATTCCGACCGGGGCTGGCAGGAGAGCGTCAGCCGGCCCGGCGACCGGCTCGGTGCGCGTGACGAACTGGCGGTGCGCGGCGTGGTTGACATGGATGTCACCGAGAACATCAGGGTGTCGCTCCGGGCGCGTGTCTTCGCCGACCGTTCCGAAAGCATCGCGGCCACGGCGACGGCCATCGCGCCGTTCTTCGACCAGTCGTCACTGCCGGCGAGTTTTTCGGCACAGGCCGCCGACTGGAGCGTGGATCATCGCCCGCGCAACGACAACCTGACCCGGGGACTTGCCGCCGAACTGGCGTGGGACCTGGGCGGAATGCGGCTGACGAGCATTACCTCTTACGATGACTTCGAGCGCGATGGCACAACCTTCGACACGTCCGGCGTCAATTACGAGGACGCCGATATCACCAACACCAGCGACATCACCGTGTTCGCTCAGGAACTGCGCCTCGAGTCCGCGGGCGACTCCGATTTCTACTGGCTGGCCGGGCTCTACTACGCCGACGACAGGATCAAGGAGAACTACCTGATGGAGTTCCGCGAGTCGTTCGGGCTCACCGGCGTAAGCCGTTACCGGCAGGAGAGCGAGACGCTCGCGGCCTTCGGTCACGTGGAGTACGCCTTCACGGAGCGCGCGCGACTCACGCTGGGGCTGCGCTATACCGACGAACAGCGCTCCTGGTCGGGCTGTACCTATGACACCGGCGACGGCCTGATGGCGGGGTTCTACAACTTCTTCGTTTACCCGGTGTTCCTCGAGCCGCTGTTCCCGGGAGCTGCGCCTATCGCTCCCGGCGGCTGCACCGTGTTCAATGACGTCGCGGGTACAACCAATGTGGGCCAGTTCACTCCCTTTTCCGACAGCATCGGCACGGACGACCTGATGGGCAAGATCACGTTCGACTACCGGCCCGCGGCTGACCTGCTGGTGTTCGCCACGATCTCCAACGGCTTCAAGTCCGGCGGCTTCAACGGCGCCATTGCGCTCTCGCACCAGATGCTGCAGCCGTACGACAAAGAGGAGCTCACCGCGTACGAACTGGGGCTCAAGTCGACCGTGCTGAACGGCGACCTGCAGCTCAATGCCGCGCTGTTCCTGTACGACTACAAGGACAAGCAGGAGGCCACGGTGTTCATCGCGCCGGTGGGCGGCGTGGTCGGCTTCGACAACGTGCCCAAGTCACGCATCCGGGGCGCCGAACTCGAAATGAGCTGGGCGCTGACCGAGCGCCTGCGCTGGGATCTTGGACTCGCGTGGCTCGACACCCGGATCACGAAGTGGATCGCGGTCTGTCCGGCGGGGCTGCTCGGTGCGCCCGTAGACCTGCCTGACGGGTGCCCGGCGGAGAGCGTGTTCGGCAATGTGCTGACCTACGATGCTTCCGGTGATGGCCTGAACAACGCGCCGGAGTGGCAGGCGGCGACGTCGCTGTCATACCGTCAGCCGCTCGGCGACGACCTGACCCTCCTCGCCGCGGTGGATGTGAGCTACAAGGGCGACAACATTGGCAGCATCGCGGCGCCCGACACCGAAGCGAAGCAGTTGCCGTTTTCGGCCTATCTGCCGGACTACACGCTGGTCAACGCACGCCTGCAGCTCAGCCGCGGCGACGATACCTGGAGCGTGACGGTGTGGGCGCGCAACCTCACCGACAAGTACTACTGGCACTCGACGGCGGCCAGCAACAGCACGGCCACGCGCCTGAACGGCATGCCGCGCACCTACGGGGTGACTCTTGGCTACCACTTCTGATGCAGGCGCCCCGGCTTTGGGCCGCGACCGGGTCCGGGCGCGACGGCTGGAGTCGAAGACAACGGCGGGCCCTGGCGGGTTGCTGACCCTGTCGTTGCTGCTGGCGCTGCCGAGCGCGTGCGCCGCAGCGCCGGCGCCAGACTGGGACAAGATCGAATTCGCTGCTCAGCCGCTTGGTGGCGGCGTGACTCTGCTGGCGAGCGGCCGGGGCGGCAACGTGGCCGTGCTGGTAGGGAGCGATGGCGTGCTGCTGGTCGACGATGAAGTGCAGCCGCTCAGTGCCAGACTGCGCGCGGCTGTGGCGCGCGTTTCCGATCGCCCGGTGCGCTTCGTGCTCAATACCCACTGGCACTTCGATCACGTGGGCGGGAACCCGGCGCTGGGCGGCGACGGTGCGGTCATCATGGCCCACGAGCGCGTCCGGCAGCGCATGGCCGAGGGCCAGGCAGTATCGGCCTTCGGCGTACCGGTCCCACCGGCAGCGGCGGCAGCCCTGCCGATTGTGACCTTTGCTGACGGACTGACGGTTCACTTCGACGGCGAGACGGTCGAACTGCGCCACGTCGCGCCCGCACACACGGACGGGGATGCCGTGGTGTTCTTCCGGCGCGCGAACGTGGTGCACATGGGCGACCTGTTCTGGAATGGCATGTACCCGCTGGTCGACGGCACCAGCGGCGGCTCGATGGCCGGGATGATCGCCGGGCTCGACATGGTGCTCGCGCGGATCGACGAGACCACGACTGTGATTCCGGGCCACGGTCCGGTCGGCGACCGCGCAGCGCTGCAGGGTTATCGCGACATGCTCGACACTGTCGCGAAACGCGTCGCCGGTCTGCGCAAACAGGGCAGATCGGCCGACGAGATCGTTGCGGCGCGCCCCACTGCGGATCTCGACGCCGCCTGGGGCAAGGGCCTGTTCACCGGCGAACAATGGGTGCGCCTCGTCGCCGCGGCGCCGTAGACGTCTGCAGGCAGTACCCCTGATTCGGTTCGGGTTTGTGTGCATCCCAGGCGTGGGCAAGTTGAGGCGGTAGCCGGCGTAACGGGGCGCCACGCAGCCCGTGGCGCGGGCGTTGCCTTGGCGCGGCGGGGGCGGAGCGACTACCTGGCGCAGTCGCTGCTGCTTTATCAGGGCGAGGCCAGCGAGTACGCTGCCGGTGGTGTCCGCATGGCGAGCGCTGCGCTGATGGCCACCGAACTGCTGTTTCGCGACGACGCCTATCTGCGGACCGCCACCGCCGGGGTGGTCGCGGCTGGGGATGGCGGGGTACTGCTCGACCGCACCATCTTCTATCCGCTGGGAGGAGGCCAGCCCGGTGACACCGGCTGCCTCGTGCGCGAGAACGGCGCGCGCATCGCGGTCGCGGATACGCGCAAGGGTGCCGACCCCGGCACCGTGGCCCATATCCTCGCAGCAGGCAGCGTACTGCCCGCACCGGGCGAACGGCTCACGCTGGAACTCGACTGGGACCGCCGCTACCGGCTGATGCGCCTGCATACCGCGCTGCACGTGATGTCCTGCGTCGTCGTCGCGCCGGTCACCGGCGGCAACATCGCCCCCGACAAGGCGCGCCTCGACTTCGACATCGACATGAATCTGCTGAACGCGGAACGCATCGAGCAGGGCACGAACGAGCTGATCGGGCGCGGCATCGCCACCGAGACCGTGTGGATCACGGACGCCGAACTCGAGGCGCGTCCGGAACTGGTCAGGACCATGAGCGTGCAGCCGCCGCGCGGTGCCGGGCGCGTGCGTCTCCTCAACATCCCCGGTATCGATCTGCAGCCCTGCGGCGGCACGCATGTGGCGAATACCGCCGAGATCGGCGGCATCCGCGTGCTCAGGATCCGCAGCGAGGGCAGGAAGAACCGGCGCGTGGAGATTGCGCTGGCCTGAACAGGCCCGCCACAGGGGCCGCAGCGGTTGTAGCCGGCCCCGGACTCGATTACTGTCCAAGGCGCGTGGCCGCGGAGCCCGCCAGGGAGGTTGTGAGATGAAGTTTGGAATGCTGATTGCGCTGGTCGCGGTCGCCAGCGCGGCCTGTAGCCGGCAGCCCGCAGCGCCGCCGGCCACCGCCGGGGCTACGACCGTCTACACCCATGCGCGAATCTACACGGTTGATGACGGCCAGCCGTGGGCCGAGGCCATGGCCGTCACTGATGGCCGGATCGTCGCGATCGGCAGTGCGGCGGACGTGGCCGCGCAGATCGGTGAACGCACCGCGGTCATCGACCTGGGCGGACGCATGGTCATGCCCGGCATCCACGATACCCATGTCCATCCGACCGATGCCGGCATCGGCGAGACCATCGAGTGCCGTTTCCGGACCGATCAACTCGCCGAAGTGCTGGCGACGCTGCAGGGCTGCCTCGGCAAGCTGGAGCCGGGGCAATGGCTGCGCGGCGGCCAGTGGAACGACGGCCTGTTCGCCGGCAGCAACCGGATGCCGAAGGAAATCCTCGACGAGATCGCACCCGATCACCCGGTCTTTCTGATGGACTGGACGGTGCACAACGCCTGGGTCAATTCGGCGGCGCTCCGGTTCTTCGGCATCGACCAGACGACGCCGAACCCGGCGGGCGGCGTCATCGTCCGCAACCCGGCCACTGGCGAAGCCAACGGCATCCTGCTCGACAATGCCGCCTACGTGAATCGCCGCCGGCTCCCCGAGTACCCGCTCGAACAGCGCGTCGTGGCGCTGCGCTGGGCGCTCGATCAGGTCGCGGCGCACGGCATCACGACCTTCCGGGACGCGATCGTCACGACCAGCACGATGGCGGCCTATCAGGAGCTGTACCGGCGCGGCGAGCTCGTGCTGAACGCCAACACCAGCCTGACCTGGAAGAGCGCGTGGGCCAGTTCCCACGACGAGGAAATCGCGCTGATCGGGGCGCGGCGGAAGTTCGCCAGCGAGCGGATCAACACCGACTTCGCGAAGATCATGCTCGACGGCATCCCGCCGACCTACACCGCCGCGATGCTCGAACCGTACCGGCCGAACGCGGCCTTTGGCGACGCCTGGACCGGCAAGCTGATGCTGGAGCCCGACGAGCTGCGCGATGATGTCGTGCGCCTCGACGCCGACGGTCTCACGGTCAAGATCCACGCCACCGGCGATCGTTCCGCGCGGGTGGCGCTCGATGCGTTCGAAGCCGCTCGGCGCAGCAACGGCGACCGCGGCCCGATTCACGAGGTCTCGCACGCCGAGCTGATCCATCCCGATGATGTGCCGCGCTTCGCGAAGCTCCGGGTCGCGGCCGAGATGTGTCCGATCCTGTGGTACCCGATCCCGGGGCTCGATTGGGAGGCATGGCTCGGTCCTGAGCGCAAGGTCTGGGCGGTCCGGAGCCTCGTTGAGTCGGGCGCGCTGGTGACCTACGGCTCCGACTGGCCGGTCGTGCCGACGGTCAATCCCTGGCCCGGCATCGAAGCGATGGTGACCCGCGCCGATCCCGCTGGCGCCAGCAAGGCGACGCTGTGGCCGGAGCAGGCGATTGATCTCGCGACCACGATCCGGATCTTCACGCACAACGGCGCGGTGGCCAACAAGGTCGGCGACAGCTCCGGCTCGCTCGTGCCCGGCAAGAACGCGGATTTCATCGTGCTGGACCGCAACATCTTCGAAGTGCCGATTACCGACGTCGGCGAAACCCAGGTGCTGATGCTGGTCGTCCGTGGCAGCGAGGTCGTCAACAAGCTGTGACTGCGCAGCAGCGCCGGCGTGGGTCCAGCACGGCAGCGCTGTCAGCGACTACGGCGTGCTTGTGCGGGCCGGCTGGCGCTTGAGAGGCGCGGCGCTGTTCAGGGAGCCCGGCAATTGACCGGCCGGTACTTGCCCGCGAGGGTTCCCTGCGTACAGTCCCAGGCGATGCCGTCACTGTCAGTTCGGTAAGCGCTGAGAATCATCGTCGCAGCGTCGACCGCGGCGTGGTGGCTGCGCAGTGTCAACTCGATGCCGTCATCCAGCAGCCGGATCGAACTCACGGGTCCCGTATCCAGAGATTCCGGTACTCCGATCTCCTGCAATGTTCCCGGATATTCACCGTGTTCCTCGATATAGACACCGGCAACTGACTGGACCTGAGAGGCGAGCGGCAGCGCCAGCGCAACTTCAGACCGGGCGCTGAAGTCCTGGTAAGCAGGAATGGCGATTGCCAGCAGCACTCCAATCAAGGCCAGCGTGACCAGTATCGAAGCCCCTCCGCCAACGCCAAATCGTGGCGTGAGTACTGCCAGTACCCAGGCCAGCCGATGGCGCGGCGGCGCTGCTGGGACCGCTCCGGTCGCATCGCTGGCGCTGGCGATCTGGGCCATGCGCTTGCAGAGCCACGGGTAGTCGTTGGTCAGCTCGTGATAGGACATCCAGAAGCCGGCGGACTGCTGTTGTTGTTCGATGAATGCCATCGTGTTCAGGTGCGGCAGCCTCTCGCCGCCGCTTGCCAGCACGCCCAGCGCGGCCAGCGCATCCTCACGCGAGGCCGATACCGCGAGGCCATGCTGATCGCAGGTATACTCCTGCGCGCGCCGGTAAGCGGCGCCAAGTAGTGGCAGGACCGACGCCGGCCAACGCAACCAGGCCAGGCGCAGATGACCGCGCCGGATATGGCCCAGCTCATGACCGAAGTAGAACGCCAGCGCTGCCGGGCGTGAGCGCAGTGCCTCCACGACACTGGAGTAGAGCACGACGTAGTCACGACGCAGGAAACGGGCGGCCAGTGCGTTCAGCATGCCCTCGCTCATCATGAGATATGCAGTCGGGACATCGTCCACTTCGAGCCGCGCACAAGCCTCGCGGTATTGCCGGTAGAGGTCGGGGAACTGCCGCTCGCTGAGCTCGACCGCATTGCCACGCAGGTGCGCGATGAAGCCGGAGTGGACGACCAGATAGAACAACAGCCCGAGGACCGCATAGATGAGCGCGAGACCCAAGGTGGCGACAACGAGAGCCAGCCAGATCAGTCCACCGACGATCATGGACGTGAGATAGAGCGACCGTTCATGCCGGTATACGAGTTCCATCGGACTGCCCCCTTGTCGTCCGGCGCTGGCCGGCGACACGTTGTTTTCGCGGATCAGTCTACGCCGGGAGGAGCGGGATACAAAATCGACCTGAGTCCGTGGTTACGCGTCAGCGCCCTCACCGGCGCAATTCGGCGAAATCCTCCTCCCAGAATTCCTGCGGCCGGCGTGACCAGTCGCTGCGCGTGCGCTCGGCTTCACGCAGTTCGACGCGGCGGATCTTGCCGGAGATGGTCTTCGGCAGATCGATGAACTCGAGCCGGCGGATGCGCTTGTACGGGGAAGTCCGCTCGCGCACGTGGCGCAGGATCGCGAGCGCGGTCGCGCGCGATGGCTCGACGCCGGCCGCCAGCACGACGCAGCCCTTGGGCACCGCGAGACGCTGCGGATCGGGACTGGGCACGACGGCGGCTTCGACGACCGACGGGTGTTCGATCAGCACGCTCTCGAGCTCGAACGGGCTGATGCGGTAGTCGGAGGACTTGAATACGTCGTCGTTGCGGCCGACGTAGGTGAAGTAGCCGTCGGCATCCTGCGTGGCCACGTCGCCGGTGTGGTAATGGCCGTGCTGCAGGACCGCGGCGGTGCGCCCCGGATCGTCGAGGTAGCCCGGCATCACGGCCAGCGGCTGCCCGGCCAGATCGACGCAGATCTCGCCTTCGGCAGCCAGTTGGCCAGCGCCATCCAGCAGATGAATCCGGTAGCCGGGTGCCGCCTGGCCCATGGATCCGGGCTTGACCGTCTGGCCGGGGAAGTTGCCGATCTGCAGCGTGGTCTCGGTCTGGCCGTAGCCGTCGCGGATCGTCACGCCCCAGGCCCGCTCGACCCGGGCGATGACTTCCGGATTCAGCGGCTCGCCGGCGGACAGCAGTTCGCGCGGATGCGCGCGCAGTTCCTCGAGCGGCAACTGGATCAGCGCGCGCCACACGGTCGGCGGTGCGCAGAACGACGTGACGCCGCAGCGCTCGAGCACCCGCAGCAACTCGGCGGCGTCGAAGCGCGCGGCCTGGTGCATGACGATCGTCGCCTCGGCGTTCCACGGCGCGAAGAACGAGCTCCACGCGTGCTTGGCCCAGCCCGGGCTCGACAGGTTCAGGTGCACGTCGCCGGGCTGCAGGCCGAGCCAGTACATCGTCGACAGATGCCCGACCGGATAGCTGACCTGGGTGTGCACGACCAGCTTCGGCTGCGCGGTGGTGCCGGAGGTGAAATACAGCAGCAGCGGATCGTCGGCGCGGGTCGGCTCCGCGGCGGTGAATTCGCCGTCGGCCGGCGCCGCCGGCGTTCCCGCCGGGAACTCCTGCCAGCCCGGCGCGGTGCCGCCTACCAGCAGTCGCAGCGGTGCGCCGTCGAGCCCGGCGAAGCGCTCGGCGAACGCGGCCTCGGTCAGCACCGCGCGCACCTTGCCGCGCGCGATGCGGTCACGGAGGTCCGCCGGCATCATCAGGGTCGTGGTCGGGATCAGCGGGCAGCCGAGCCGGATCGCCGCCAGCATCGCTTCCCACAGTCCCGGCACGTTGCCGAGCATCAGCAGAATGCGATCGCCACGCTGCAGCCCCGCTGCCTGCAGCCAGCGCGCGCTGCGCCCGGAACGGCGCCGCAGTTCCTCGAAGGACAATGCGACGTCCACGCCACTGTCGCCGACGAGCCGCAGCGCCGTGCGCTCGTTGCCGCGCGCGATCGCGTCGAACCAGTCGGCGGCCCAGTTGAAATGCTCGAATCGCGGCCAGACGAACTCGCGGTACGCGCGCGCGTAATCGCGGCGCTGCGCGATCAGGAAATCGCGCGCCGCGCGCAATGCGGCCGTTGCCGTCGGTTCAGGCATGGAAAAGGGGACTGTCCCCTTTTCCTAGATGAACATCAGCACCGATTTCGTCTCGGTGTACATCTCGATGTTGCCGTAGGCCATCTCGCGGCCGATGCCCGATTCCTTGAAGCCGCCGAACGGCAGCGCCGCATCGACGACGTTGTGGGCGTTGACCCATACGGTGCCGGCCTGCAGGCGCGGGATCAGCCGGTGCACGGTCGAGAGGTCGTTCGACCAGATGCTGGCGGCGAGGCCGTAGCGGGTGCCGTTGGCGAGGCGCACGGCTTCGTCGAGGTCGTCGAACGGTGCGGCGACCAGCACCGGCCCGAAGATTTCCTCGCACACGACCGCCATGTCCTCGCGCGTATCGACGAGCACGGTCGGCTTGACGAAGTAGCCCTTGCCGGACGCGGCGCCGCCGCCGGCGATCGCGCGAGCGCCGGCCTTGAGGCCGGACTCGATGTAGCCGCAGACCCGGTCGCGCTGCTCGGCCGAGACCAGCGGTCCCATCTGCGTGGTCGGATCGAGGCCGGGGCCGAGCTTCATCTGGGTGGCGGCGCCGGCCACGCCCTCGACCACCTTGTCGAAGATCTTGCGGTGCGCGTACAGCCGCGAGCCCGCGGTGCAGACCTGGCCGTGGTTGAAGAAGATGCCGCCGGCGAGACCCTGAATGGCCATGTCGAGCGTCGCGTCGGCCATCACGATCATCGGTGACTTGCCGCCGAGTTCCAGCGACACGCGGGTCAGGTTGTCCATCGCCGCGTGGCCGATGCGCTTGCCGACCGAGGTCGAGCCGGTGAAGGCGACCTTGTTGATGCCGGGGTGGCGCGCCAGCGCGGCGCCGGCGGTATGGCCGTAGCCGGTGACGACGTTGAGCACGCCGGGCGGGAAGCCCGCCTCGAGCACCAGCTCGGCGAAGCGCAGCGCCGACAGCGGGGTCTGCTCGGCCGGCTTCAGCACGACGGTGCAGCCGGCGACCAGCGCCGGCGTCACCTTCCAGATCGCCATCAGCAGCGGGAAGTTCCACGGGATGATCGCGCCGACCACGCCGATCGGCTCCTTGCGGGTGAAGGCGAAGGTCTTGACGCCGGGCATCGGCGGCGAGACCTCGATCGTGCTGCCCTCGATCTTGGTGGTCCAGCCGGCCATGTAGCGCATGAAGCTGACCGCCGCGCCGACATCGATGATCTGCGCCATCATCACCGACTTGCCGTTGTCGAGCGCCTCGAGCTGGGCGAGCTCTTCGGCATGGGCCTCGATGAGGTCCGCGAGCTTCAGGATCATCTTCTCGCGCACGGTGGGGTACAGGTCGCGCCATGCCGGGGAGTCGAAGGCGGCATGGGCAGCGCGCACCGCGCGCTCGATATCGGCCTCGCCGCCGGAGGGCACGGTCGTCAGCAGTTCCTCACTGGCCGGATCCAGCACGTCGATGGTCTCGCCGGACGCGGCCGCGACCCAGTCGGCGCCGATCAGCATGCGCTTCGGCTTGCTGATGAAGTCACGGACGGCGGGCAGGAGCTGATAGCGGGCTACGGCCCCGGATTGCTGGTTGGACATGTTGGTTTCACCCCCGAAAATGGAGCCCCGATGATAACACCGACGGCGGCCATGCCAGCCCCTCCCGGGCGGTGACCTGAGGGGAAACCCCTAGGCTGACCGCCAGCGGTCGAGCGTCAATACCCGCACCAGGTGCCAGAAGTTATTGGCGGTCCAGTACAGGACCATACCCGCCGGGAATGTATAGAACAGAAGTAAGAACCCGGCTGCCAGCCACAGGAGCTGGCGCCGCTGCTTCGCCTGCAGCTCTGGCGACAGCGACCGGTCCCGCTGTATGAATGCGGCCGCGATTGACAGCGCCGTCATCACGAACGGCAGCAGGTTCAGATGGCTGCCGAAAAAGGGGACGGTTCCCATTTCCGCGACGCGGTCGGGGCTGGCGAGGTCGGCGATCCAGAGGAAGCGCTGGCCGGAGAGCGCGTAGTTGTCGGCCAGCATGTGGTAGGCGGCGATGAACACCGGTACCTGGATGGCGAATCCGGCCAGGCTCTTCAGCGTGAACAGCGGGTGCACGCCTTCACCGGCATAGGCCTGCAGCACGCGGCGGTGGGCCTCCTCGCCGCGGTGTTCGCGGCGGATCGCGGCGAGGCGCGGCTGCAGCCGGCTCTGGATGCGATTGACCTCACGCTGCCAGCGGTCGGCGATGGCGGTCAGCGGCGCCAGCAGGATCTTGACGGCAAGGGACAGCAGGATGATCGAAAGGCCGGCGACCGGGACGACGGCCGAGATCCACTGCAGCAGGTGCCACAGGCCGATCGACAGCCAGCGCAGGGGCTGCCACTGGCCGGTGAACAGCATCCGAGTCAGGGCCGGATCGGCAGTGCGCAGCTCCCGCCAGCCGAGCGGCCCGGCGTAAACCTCCCATCGGCTGATGCCGGCCTGGATCTGCCAGGTGATGGACCGTTGGTTCCAGCCGGGCGCGGCGGCCTCGAAGGTCGCCGGCATGGCCGGGCGTATCAGCCAGCCCTGGAAGCGCGAGCGGAAGCCGACCCATTCCGTGGGCCCGGCAGACAGGGGGCCGGTGGCCGGGGACTCCTCCGCGAGCCGCTCCTGCCCCGCAGCGGAGACCCGCACCGCCTGCACCTTCGAGAACGCGGCGCCGAACCCCGGAAGCTGTGGCGGAACGAACGCCGGACTCGTCGTCAACGTCAGCACCGCCGGCGCCGGCGCCTCAACCGTCAACAACCAGGTGCCGGACGTTCGTTTGGATTCCCAAACCAAACGAACGTCCGGCACCGTAATGACAACGTCGCCGGGCGGGCCTCCGGCGGCCGCCGGGCCGGAGGCCGGCAGCAGAGCGAGGCCAGCGAGCAACGCGGCCAGTCTCACCGATAGAACCGCCGCATCGCGGCGACGGCCTCGGCCAGCACACGGTCGTCCGCGGCGGCGCGTGGCAGCGGCCGGTAGTCCGGACCGAGCACCTCGACATAGCCGCCCGGATACGCGACCGTCACGCGCTCCGGCTCGACCACCGCGTGCGAGACATAGCTGCCGGTGATGATCCAGTTCCAGCTCACGCCAGCGAACAGATTGCGGCCGATGGCGTAGTCGCCCGGGTCGTTGCTGCAACCGAGGAAATCCTGCAGCAGCGTCACCGGCAGGTCGTGATGCGAGGTACGGTGCTCGCGCCGGCCCGGCGCACGCCCCGGCCAGTGCAGCGCCAGCACGGAACGGAGCTGGGCCGCGCTGTAGTTGCTGGCGTGGCCGATGTAGCCGAGACCGTTGTCGTCGAATTCGTAGCCGTGGTCACTGGCGACCACGACGACCGTATCCTCGGCGAGACCGGCGGCGTCTACCGAATCGAACACGCGGCCCAGCTCGGCGTCGATGACCCGGAGCGCCTGCCGGTAGCGGCGCCAGTCCGCACGGGCCTCCGCGTTGGCGGTGAAGCGCTCCTCGAGCGGCAGCGGTTCGGCCGCATCGGCCGACATCGCCGCGCGCGGTGGGTCGTAGTACAGGAAGCCGAAGAACGGCCGGTCGGCGGGGCGCCGCGCGAGCCACGCAAGCCAGTCGTCCGTGACGCCGCGATTGCGCGCGATCACATCCGGAGTCGCCGGCTGGGCCGGCAGGCCCGGCACGCCGGCGAAGATCGTGCGGTCAATCGCCGTCGGCGAACCGAAGCCCGGCGCGGCGAAGAGCCCGAACTCATAGCCACGTTCGCGCAGCAGGCGCAGCAGTTCGGGCGGCTGCTGCACGCCGTAGAACGCTTCTTCATAGGTGCTCGGCAGCCCGTAGAACAGCGAGAACAGGCCGGCCCGCGAGGAGTTGCCACCGCTCCAGTGATTGGCGAAGACCGCGGCGCCCGCCTGCCAGTCCACGAACCGCGGCATCAGCCCGTCGTGCACAGCGTCCGGCCGCAGGCCGTCGACGATGATGATCAGCAGGTTTACCGAAACCGTAACACCGGCACCGTTGCAGGCCGCGAGCGGATAACGGAGCTGCCCCATGGCGGCACCCCGGGTCTGCTGCAGCAGGCGCTGGCGTTCGATCATCTGCGGGCTCACGAGGCCGAGCTGCGCGAGGCGGCGCTTGGCATGGATCGGGTAGTAGGCCGGCAGATAGCGGGTAAGCTGCGTCACCGAGACGCGACCGACCGCATCGGCCCACATGTGGATGCTCTGCCCGGCGAACCAGCCGAGGAACAGCAGCAGCGCCAGCCCGCGGCCGCCGCGCACCGGTTGTGCCGCGACCCAGCGCCACACGTAACCGGCGAGCAGCGACTCGAAAGCGAGGGCGGTCAGCGTGATCACCGCGATGAAGGCCCAGGTGCCGCGCTCGAACAGCATCACGATCAGCGGGGTCAGGTGATAGCGCTGTTCGGCGAAGACGCTCGAGTCCATCACCAGTGCGGCGAGCGACAGCGTCGCCAGCAGCACCGCCAC
This sequence comes from Gammaproteobacteria bacterium, assembly GCA_016882265.1. Lineage (GTDB taxonomy): Bacteria > Pseudomonadota > Gammaproteobacteria > Steroidobacterales > Steroidobacteraceae > SCUD01. The sequence continues at coordinate 304 of VGVB01000060.1, read as the reverse complement.
CGGCAAGACGACGCTGCGCCGCGGCCAGGCGAGCGCCAGCGGCACGACCACGAGTCCAGCCGGCAGGACCGCCAGGGAGACGAAGTGCCCGATGAAGGCGAGCACGAGATAGAGGATGCCGAGCGGATCGGCGCTGAACGGGTAATGCCACAGGTAGCGCAGGCCGAGCAGCAGGAACAGTGCGGCGTTGGCCAGCGCAAACCAGCCGCTGAAGCGCAGCATCGCGCGGCGCGGCGCGGGCGGCGCGGGCGGCGCGGGCGGCGTCGGCGTGGCAGCGGCACGCGCGATCATGCCGCTGCTCCGG
>VGVB01000059.1 GCA_016882265.1 Gammaproteobacteria bacterium | reverse complement strand
TGGCGGAGAGAGAGGGATTCGAACCCTCGATGGGCTTTTGGCCCATACGCCCTTAGCAGGGGCGCGCCTTCGACCACTCGGCCATCTCTCCCGGTCGCCCTCCTGAGGGGAAGGGGCGCAAATGATACTGGCCGGGCCGGCGCCCGGTAAAGGTCGACGGCCGGCCCGTCAGCAGCCCAAGCCGCCGGCGCGTCGTTCGCCGTTACCAGCCGGCACGTGCTCGTCCTGCTCGTGCCGGATGCGCTCGTAGATCTCTTCGCGGTGCACGGTCACAGTACGCGGTGCGTGGACACCCAGCCGTACCTGGCTGCCCTTGATTCCGAGTACCGTGACGGTGACCTCGTCACCGATCATCAGCGCCTCACCCACGCGGCGGGTCAGTATGAGCATTCCCTGGCGCCCCCTTCGTCGTCCGCCCTGGCTCGCCCAAGTCGCAGGACAGTATGAACCAGCGCAGCGCAACTTGGCAGGAAATTGCCGCTATCGGCCCGCATTCACTCTGGATCGAATCCAGATCCTGCATCAGGCCGGCGCGCTTTCACCGAGCGCAAAGGCCGCGTGCAGCGCCCGCACCGCGCGCTCGAGGTCGGCCTCACCGACCAGCACGCTGATCTTGATTTCGGAGGTCGATACCAGTCGGATGTTGATGCCCTGGGCGGCCAGCGTCGCGAACAGCGTGGCGGCGACGCCCGCATGGGACCGCATGCCGGAGCCGACGACGGCGAGCTTGGCCACGCCCGCGTCACCCTCGACCCGTGCCGGGCCACATCCGGCAGCGGCGGTCCGCGCCAGCCCGAGCGCCGCCTGATAGTCGTCGCGGTGCACCGTGAAGGTCAGATCGACCCGGCCGCCGCGCGGTGCGTTGACGACGATCATGTCGAGTTCGATGCCAGCGGCGGCGAGTGGGGCCAGCAGGGCGTGCGCCGTGCCCGGCCGGTCCGGTACGTCAGCGACGGTAATGGCCGCCTCGTCGCGATTGAAGGCGATGCCGGAAACGAGCGGCGCTTCCATCGTGTCCTCCTCAGCGCAGATCAGCGTGCCGGGACCGGGCGCGAAGCTGGACAGCACGCGCAGCCGCACGCCGTGGCGGGCGGCGCATTCGACCGAACGCAGGTGCAGCACGCGTGAGCCCTGCCCGGCCAGCTCCAGCATTTCCTCGAAACTGATGCGTTCGAGCCGGCGCGCCCGCGGCTCCATGCGCGGGTCAGTCGTGTAGACACCGTCGACATCGGTCAGGATCTGGCATTCACCGGCGCCCAGCGCCGCGGCCAGCGCGACCGCCGTCGTGTCCGAACCGCCGCGCCCGATGGTCGTCAGATCGCCATTGGCGGCACGGCCCTGAAAGCCCGCGACGACCGGCACGACCCCGAGCGCCAGATCCTCGCGCAGTCCGGTCACGTCAATCCGCTCGATGCGGGCGCGCCCCGGCCGGCCGCTGGTCTCGATCGGCAACTGCAGCGCGTTCCAGGACCGCGCCGCCTGACCGAGCCGGCGGAGCGCCAGCGCGAGCAGAGCCGCCGAGACCATCTCGCCGGTCGCCAGCAGAGCATCGAGTTCGCGCGCGTCGGGCTCTGCGTCCAGTTCGCGGGCCAGATCGAGCAGCCGGTCGGTCGTGTCGCCCATCGCCGAGACGACCACGGCGACCGCGTGCCCCGCGCCGTGCAGCTCGACGACCTGGCGAGCTACCGCTTCGATCCGGGCCCGCGAGCCCACCGACGTCCCGCCGTACTTGCGGACGATCAGCATGCGGCCCGGAACAGCCTCCGCGACTCAGCCGCGCAGGCGGATCTGCAGCTCACGGCGGCGATAGTCGATGATCAGCGTGTCGAGCAGACCGAGCACGTCCATACCGATCAGCATGGCCGGCTCCCGCGTCAGACGCCAGTGCTTGAAGATCTCGAGGTCCACGAAGGTCATCGCCGAACTGCGGACCATGATGCGGCCGAATTCGATCGGCGGCGTCGCCGCCCGGTCCCCGCTCTGCTGATCGAGCGTCGTGCCGGTCACCGTATCCGGACCCGCCTTGCTGCGGGAGTTGCGCCGCAGCAAGGCATTGCGCAGTGCCAGGTTGGCGATGGTCGCCTGACCGCCGGTGTCGATGATCGCCTTGACCGTAATGCCACCGACGACCGCGTTGGCCACCAGCAGCCGACCGCGCATGAACCGGACCGGGACCGTCACGAAGCCGACCGCGGCCCGTTCCGCGCGTGAGCGGCGGATGTCAATGCGGTCGTTGCGGAAATCGATGAACACGCGCTTGTCGGCCAGGCCCTCGGTCCCGAGCACGCCCTCGGCGCCACCGAGCGCGTCCGGCAGGATCGCAAGCCGCCGTGGCTCGATCAGCAGGTCCCCGACCTCCAGGCTGGCAACCCGGATGGTCGGCACCGCCAGTGAGCCGGTCGCGCCACGCAACAGCACGGTCGAGTCGAGTTCCGGCTCGAGACCCAGCGCTGCGGCGACCTGCGCCGTGACGGCGGAATGGCTCGCGCCGGTGTCGAGTACCAGACGGAACGGGCCGCGCCCATCGATGGCAACCGGGGCCCAGATCCGCCCGACCCGGTCACGCAAGGTGGGCGCAACATAGCGCGGCTCGGGCGCGATGACGGCCACGTCGTCCATGACCGGAGGTACTGCTGACCCAGCGGCACCGAACAGCAGCGCAACGGCAAGCGGTACGATCAGCATGCTGGCCCTCCTGGCTCTCGCGCGGGCTAATCTACACCTGCGACCACCGGCCGCGCGAAAGAGTTTCAGCGCGCGGCCAGGTGTTCGGCGACCAGCCCCGGCACCGCGGCCAGCGCCTCGTCCAGCCGGCCCGGATCGCTGCCGCCGGCCTGGGCGAAGTCCGGCCGGCCACCGCCGCGCCCGTTGACCGCGGCGGCGACCTGGCCGACGAGGTCGCCGGCGCGCACCCGGCCGGTCAGGTCGGACGTGACGCCGGCCACCAGCGCGACCTTGCCGTCGGCGGTGACCGCGCCGAGCACCGCGATCACGCTGCCGAGGCGGCTCTTCAGCGTGTCGACGGCTTCGCGCAAGGCCGCGGCATCGGCGCCCTCGACGAGCGCCGCGACCACGCGCACGCCCTGCACCAGCACGGCGCCAGCCGCGAGATCCTGCCCGCCACCGGCGGCGAGACGCGACTTCAGCGCCGTCAGCTCGCGCTCGAGTTTCTTCTGCCGGTCCAGCAACTGCTGCACGCGCTCGTGCAGGTCCGCCGGCGTGCCGCGCAGCAGGCCGGCGGCCCGCTGCAACCGCGCTTCGGACTCGCGCACCAGCGCCAGCGCGCCGGCCCCCGTCACCGCCTCGATGCGGCGGACACCGGCCGCGACACCGCTCTCGCCGGTGATCCGGAACAGGCCGATGTCGCCGGTGCGCCCGACGTGAGTGCCGCCGCACAGCTCGACCGAGAAGTCGCCGAATCGCAGCACGCGCACGCTGCTGCCGTACTTCTCGCCGAACAGGGCCATCGCACCGGACCTGACCGCCTCGTCATACGGCAGTTGTCGCACGTCGGCGGCCACGTTGCTCCGGACTTCCTCGTTGACCAGCGTCTCGACCGCCTCGAGTTCGCCCGCGGTGACCGGCTGGAAGTGAGCGAAGTCGAAGCGCAGGCGGTCGGGTGCGACCAGCGAACCTTTCTGCGTCACGTGCGCACCGAGCACGCGGCGCAGCGCCGCGTGCAGCAGATGCGTCGCCGAATGATTGAGGACAGTCGCCTGCCGGGCCACGGCATCGACCCGCGCCGTCAGGCGCTGCCCGGGGACCAGCGTGCCGGACTCGAGTTCGCCGACATGCACGATCGCTGCGCCGGACTTCTGCGTGTCGCGGACGAGGAAACGGACCCCGGCACTCTCCAGCACGCCGGCATCACCGACCTGGCCGCCGGACTCGGCGTAGAACGGCGTGCGCTCGAGCACGACCTGCGCCGTCTCGCCTGCGGCCAGCGCGGTCACCGGCTGGCCGTCCCGCCGGATCGCCAGCACGGCGGCCTCTGCGGTCAGGCGGTCGTAGCCGCAGAACTCGCTGGGCACATCGAGGGCCGGCCCGCCGCGCAGGTCGACGCCGAAGCGACTGGCGGCCCGGCCGCGCTCGCGTTGCCCGGCCATCGCCGCCTCGAAGCCAGTCTGGTCGATGGTGAGACCGCGCTCGCGCGCGATGTCGGCGGTCAGGTCCACCGGGAAGCCGTAGGTGTCATACAGGCGGAACACGGTGTCGCCGGGAATCGTGGTCCCGGCGAGCCGCTGCATCGCGTCCTCGAGCAGCTCCATGCCGTTGCTGAGGGTCTCGGCGAAGCGCTCCTCCTCCTGGCGCAGCACGCGGGCAGCGTGGTCCGCACCGCGCGCGAGTTCCGGATACGCCTCCCCCATCTGTGCGACCAGCGCCGGCACCAGCGCGTGGAAGAACGGCTGTTGCTGGCCGAGCTGGTAGCCGTGACGGATCGCACGGCGGATGATCCGGCGCAGCACGTAACCGCGGCCCTCGTTGCCCGGCAGGACACCGTCGACGATGAGAAACGCACAGGCCCGCAGGTGATCCGCGATCACGCGCAGCGACGGCTGGTCGCGCTCGCGCCGGCCGGTCGCCGCGGCGGCCGCGGCGAGCAGGCCCTGGAACAGGTCGATGTCGTAGTTCGAGTGCACGCCCTGCAGCACGGCGGCGGTGCGCTCGAGACCCATGCCGGTGTCGACGGACGGGCGCGGCAGCGGCGCCAGCCCGCCGTCGGCGCCGCGCTCGAACTGCATGAAGACCAGGTTCCAGATTTCGACGAAGCGGTCACCGTCCTCCGCGGGCGAACCCGGCGGGCCACCGGCGATGCCGGGGCCGTGGTCGTAGAAGATCTCGCTGCACGGACCGCAGGGGCCGGTCTCGCCCATCGCCCAGAAATTGGATTGTTCGCCCAGCCGGGCGCAGCGCGCCTCCGGCACGCCGATGTGCCGCAGCCAGAGCCCGGCCGCCTCGTCATCGTCGCGGTACACCGTGACCCACAGCCGCTCCGGCGCGATGCCGAGCGTGCCGGTCACGAACTCCCAGGCGTACTCGATCGCTGCGCGCTTGAAATAGTCGCCGAAGCTGAAGTTGCCGAGCATCTCGAAGAAAGTGTGATGGCGGGCCGTATAGCCGACATTCTCGAGGTCGTTGTGCTTGCCGCCGGCGCGCACACAGCGCTGCGCGCTGGCCGCGCGCCGGTACTCACGGGCGTCGCGGCCCAGGAACACGTCCTTGAACTGGACCATGCCGGCATTCGTGAACAGCAGCGTCGGGTCGTTGCCCGGCACCAGCGGGCTCGATGGAACGATGGCGTGGCCGCGCGCGCGGAAGAAATCCAGGAAGGCCGCGCGCAGCGCGGCACTGCTCATGCCCTCGTGCTTCGGATCCGCCATTACTCTCCGTCCTGGTCACTGCCCACGGCCGCCCGCACCTGGTCGGCGTTGAAGCCGCGCTGGGTCAGGAAGCGCGCCTGCCGCGCCCGCTCCTTCCAGTTCGCCGGCGGGCTGGCGCCGAACCGACGGCGCCGGACCTCGCCGCAGCGCCGGCGCCACGCCGGTTCGCGTTCGGCTACCGCGGTCGCGATGACTCCGCGGGCCACACCGGCCTCGCGCAGGCGGTGGGCGATCAGGACCGGGCCGTGGCCACGGGCCGCATGATACGCGACGAAGTGCTCGGCATAACGGCCGTCGTCGACCAGGCGCTCGCCGGCGAGCGCCGCCACGGCCGCGGTCACCGCGGCCGGCGCGAAACCAGCGCCGGTCAGCCGGGCCGACAGCTCGGCCATGGCATGGTCACGGCGGTTCAGCAGTCGCAGCGCCGCCAGCCGCACCGCTTGCGGATCCGCCGGATCCGCCGGCAGCTCAGGCTTCCGCCGCCTCACCCGCAACCGCCGCCGGACGGCGCGCCGGCAGCAGCCGCGCGCGCAGCGCCGCCTCGATCCGCTCGGCCACCTCCGGATGCTGCTGCAGGTACACGCGCGCGTTGTCCTTGCCCTGACCGATGCGCTCCCCGTCGCAGGCGTACCAGGACCCGGACTTCTCGACCAGGCCGTGCTGCACGCCCATGTCGATCAGCTCGCCCTCGCGCGAGATGCCGAGGCCGTAGAGGATCTCGAACTCGGCCTCGCGGAACGGCGGCGAGACCTTGTTCTTGACCACCTTGACGCGGGTCTGGCTGCCAATGACCTCCTCGCCGTTCTTCAGCGCGCCGATACGGCGGATGTCGAGCCGCACCGAGGCGTAGAACTTGAGCGCGTTACCACCGGTGGTCGTCTCCGGATTGCCGAACATCACGCCGATCTTCATGCGGATCTGGTTGATGAAGATCACGATCGTGTTCGAGCGCTTGATGTTGCCGGTGAGCTTCCTGAGCGCCTGCGACATCAGCCGGGCCTGCAGGCCGACCTGCATCTCGCCCATCTCGCCCTCGATTTCGGCCTTCGGCGTCAGCGCCGCGACCGAATCGATGACGACGATGTCCACCGCGCCGGAACGGACCAGCATGTCGGTGATCTCGAGCGCCTGCTCGCCGGTGTCGGGCTGCGAGATCAGCAGCTCCCTGACGTTGACGCCGAGCTTCTCCGCGTACACCGGGTCGAGGGCGTGCTCGGCGTCGACGAACGCGGCAACCCCGCCGAGCTTCTGCGCCTGGGCGATGATCGACAGCGTCAGCGTGGTCTTGCCGGAGGCCTCCGGACCATAGACCTCGACCACGCGGCCGCGGGGGACGCCACCGACACCGAGCGCGACATCCAGGCCGAGCGAGCCTGTCGAGACCACCTCGATATCGGCCGAAGCCGGGTGCTCGCCGAGGCGCATGACCGAACCCTTGCCGAACTGCTTTTCGATCTGGCCGAGCGCCGCGCTGAGCGCCTTCCTGCGATTGTCATCCATGGGACCGGTCCTCCTGGGGTGATGCGATTATTTCACAAAGCTCCGGCGCCGGCCGCGCGGTGATTAACACGCGTGTTTGCGCCGATATGCCTCGGACGCAGCCTGCGCCCGCCGGTGGCTCACCACACGACCCTGCGGTGCCGGTGTTACGGTTGTTCGGTTCCGGCCGGGTTGCGCAGCAGACCGCGGAGCGCCGCCGCGACGCTGCGCTGCCGGACCGCCGCGCGATCACCGCGGAACCGGAACCGCCGCGCCACGAGACCGACCCGCCGGCGCTCCCGCCAGCCCCAGGCGATCCACACGGTGCCGACCGGCTTGTCCGGGACGCCACCGCCCGGGCCGGCAATGCCCGTGACCGCGACGGCGCAGCTCGCACCCCGCGTACCGAGCGCCCCGCGCACCATGGCGAGCGCCACCTCCCGGCTGACGGCGCCCTGCCGGGCCAGCAACCGCGCACCGACCCCGAGCAGGTCCTGCTTGGCGGCGTTCGAGTAGGTCACCCAGCCGCGGTCGAAGTAGTCCGAGCTGCCCGCCAGATCCGTCAGGACCTTGGCCAGCAGGCCACCGGTACAGGACTCAGCGGTCACGATCCGGGCACCGGAGCGCCGCAGCCGCTCGGCCACCTGCCCGGCCAGCCGCTGCAGATCGGAGCCGGCCATGCGACCTCAGCCGAGCCGCGAAAAATCCGGCGGACGCTTTTCCAGCAACGCCGTGATCGCCTCGCGGGCCTCGGCGCTCTGCAGCCGTTGCTCGAAGACGGCCACCTCATGGTGCATCACCTCGAGGATCGGCGGCGGCTGGCCCTCCCGCAGCAGACGCCGGGCTGCGCGCACGGCGCCAGCCGGCAGGGCGGCCAGCGCCCGCGCCGCATCCTGCGTGCGGTCGGCCAGCTTCCCGGCGCTGACCACTTCGTTGGCGATACCGATCGCCACGGCCTGCGCCGCGGTCATCGGCCGGCCGAGCACCAGCATCTCGAAGGCCCGGGCGTGCCCGGCGAGCCTCGGCAACAGCACACTCGAGCCGAACTCGGGCACCAGCCCGAGCTGCACGAACGGGGTCGAGAGCCGGGCGTCCTCGGCCAGACAGACCAGGTCGCAGTGCAGCAGCATCGTGACCCCGACGCCGATCGCCAGCCCGCTGACCGAGGCGATGACCGGCTTGGAGAAGTTCGCGAATCCGTCCATGAACCGCCAGACCGGCGCGCCGCGCTCGGCAAAGGCCTGGTCGAGGAATTCGCGCAGATCGTTGCCGGCGGTGAAATTGCCTCCGGCGCCGGTCAGCACCAGGACCCGGACCGCCGGATCCTGTTCGGCGTCGGCCATGTGCTGCGCCAGAGCCGCGTACATCGCGGAGGTCAAGGCGTTCTTCTTCTCCGGACGGTCGAAGGTCAGCGTGACAATACCGTGCTCGCTGTGATGGCCGATGTTCATGGGATGCGTGAGCTCCGTAACTGATGCCGGGCCGAACTACCGCCCCGGTCATGGCCGCTACAGTGCCATATCCAACACCGCCGGTGGCCCGCGCAATGGGGTGGCCGGCCCGCGTCGTTGTTAGACTGCGCCGGCCATGCCCCCACCTGCTTCGACCCCGACCACCCGGCCCCTGTTCGCAGGCGAGGCCGCGCACACGCCGATGATGCAGCAGTACCTGCGCATCAAGGCTGGGCATCCGGACGTGCTGCTGCTGTACCGGATGGGCGACTTCTACGAACTCTTCTACGACGATGCGCGGCGCGCGGCGCGCCTGCTCGACATCGTGCTGACCCAGCGCGGCGAGTCGGCCGGGGCGCCGATCCCGATGGCCGGCGTACCGGTCGAGAAGCTCGACACCTATCTGGCCCGGCTGGTACGGCTCGGCGAATCGGTCGCCGTCTGCGAGCAGATGGGCGAGGTCGGCAAGGGCAAGGGACCGGTCGAACGCGCGGTCGTGCGGATCGTCACGCCCGGCACGGTCACCGATGACGCGCTGCTGGACGAACGCCGGGCGACGTTGCTGGCCGCCGTGCTGACTGCGGGCCCGAGCTGCGGACTCGCCTGGCTCGAACTCGCCGCCGGCCGCTTCAGCGTGATCGAGACCGACGGAGCCGCGGCGCTGGCGGCGGAGCTCGAGCGCCTGCGGCCGGCGGAGCTGCTGCATCCCGAGGGCGCCGCTCCGGCCTGGAACGGTGCTGCTCTGCGCGAGCGCCCGCCCTGGCATTTCGATCCGGGCGCCGGGCGTCGCGCGCTCGCGGCCCAGTTCGGGACCCGCGATCTCGCCGGCTTCGGCTGCGAGGATCTCGGCCCGGCGCTGGGCGCGGCCGGCGCCCTGTTGCAGTACCTGCGCGACACGCAGCGCTCGGCGCTGCCGCACCTGACCAGCCTCGTGCGCGAACAGCACGATGAAGCACTGGTGCTCGACCCGGCAACGCGGCGCAATCTCGAACTCGACCGCAGCCTGGCCGGCCGCGAGGAACATACCCTGGTCGGCGTGATCGACCGGACCGCGAACGCCATGGGCGCGCGCGAGCTGCGCCGCTGGCTCGGTCGCCCGTTGCGCGATCCTGCACTGCTGCGCCAGCGCTACCGTGCCATCGCCGCCGTGATCGAAACCGGCCGGGCACCCGCGCTGCAGGAACTGCTGCGCCAGACCGGCGATGTCGAGCGGGTGCTGGCCCGCATCGCGTTGCGCACCGCCCGGCCGCGTGACCTCATCGTGCTGCGCGCGGCGCTCGGCCTGCTGCCGGCGCTCAGCGACGCGCTGGCGGATCTCGACGCCGAGCTGCTGGCGGCGGCCACGGCGGCGCTGGCACCGCGCCCGGAACTGCACGGGCTGCTGGTCCGGGCGCTGGCCGAATCACCCCCGCTGCAATTGCGCGATGGCGGGGTCATCGCCGCCGGCCACGATGCGCAGCTCGACGAGCTGCGTGCGCTCGCGGCCGGCAGCGACCGGCATCTGCTCGAGCTCGAGGAACGCGAGCGCCGCCGCACGGGCATCAGCCAGCTCCGGCTCGGTTACAACCGCGTGCACGGCTATTACCTCGAGATCCCGCGCAGCCAGTCCGGGCGCGCGCCACCGGACTACCACCGGCGCCAGACGGTCAAGAACGCCGAGCGCTACATCACTCCCGAACTACGCGAGTTCGAACAGCGCGTGCTCGGTGCGCGCGACCGCGCGCTGGCCCGCGAACGCGAGCTGTTCGAGGGCCTGCTGGACCGGCTGACCGCGGCACTGCCGGACCTGCAGCGGCTGGCCGCCGCGCTGGCCATGACCGATGTCGTCGCCAACCTGGCCGAACGCGCCGTCACGCTCGACTATGTCGAGCCCGAGCTCAGCGCGGAACCGGGGCTGCGGATCGAGGCCGGTCGCCATCCGGTCGTCGAGCGCGCCCGCGACGAACCGTTCGTGCCGAACGACCTCGAACTGGGCGACGGCCGGCGCCTGCTGGTCATCACCGGTCCGAACATGGGCGGCAAGTCCACCTACATGCGCCAGGCGGCGCTGATCCTCGTGCTCGCCTCGATCGGCAGTTACGTCCCGGCGGCGCGCGCCGTGGTCGGCCCGTTCGACCGCATCTTCACCCGCATCGGCGCCGCCGATGATCTGGCCGGCGGGCGCTCGACCTTCATGGTCGAGATGACCGAGGCAGCCGTGATTCTGAATGCCGCGACCGAGCGCAGCCTCGTGCTGATGGACGAGATCGGCCGCGGCACCAGTACCTACGACGGCCTCGCGCTGGCGCAGGCCTGCGCCACGCACATCGCGCGGCGGATGCGCGCCTTCACGCTGTTCGCGACGCACTACTTCGAGCTGACCGCACTGGCGGACGAACTGCCGGAGGTCGCGAACGTGCACCTCGATGCGGCCGAGCACGCCGACGGTATCGTGTTCCTGCACGCGGTCCGGCCGGGGCCGGCCAGCCGCAGTTACGGCCTGCAGGTCGCGCAGAAAGCGGGGGTGCCGCGCGAGGTCATCGGCAGCGCACGCCTGCTGCTCGAGCGCCTCGAACGCCGCGCGCCGGCCGCCGACCCCGGCGGACCGCAGCCGGACCTGCCACTGGCCCCGGCGGCGCAGCCGGAGGCGGCCCTCGAGCTGCTGCGGGCGCTGGATCCGGACCGGCTGACCCCGCGCGAAGCGCTGCAGGCCCTCTACGACCTGAAGTCACGTCTCTGAAAATGGGGACGCTTCCCTTTTTCCGGCCGAGGCCGGAAAAAGGGAAGCGTCCCCATTTTCAGCCCTCAGAAGCGGCCCGAGTCGAGGAAGCGGGCCACCGCCGCAGCCACATCGGCCGACAGCAGCATGCCGAGGTGGCTGACATCGAAGACTGCCGCGTCCCGGACGCCGGCAACATCGGTCTCGTCGACCGCCACCGTGCCATCGTTCGGCGCCGGCAGGCCCGCAAACATCCGCCCAAGCCCGACCGGGCGGGACCCGGCGATGACGCCGAGCTGCTGAGGCCAGCGCCAGGCCGGCTCGCGCGCGCGCGTCAGTTCGCTCGCGGCCAGCGGACCGAGCAGGCGCGGGCCGATCGACCACGCCGCAACCGCACGCGCGGCGCGCGACCCGCGCACCGGCGAACCGAGCAGCACGACGCGTCCGTCCGGCAGTCGCCCCTCGCTCTCGAACGTCCGCAGGATCACGAGGCCGCCGAGGCTGTGGCCGATCAGGTGCGCAGGCCCGCTGCCGAACCCGCGCAGTTCGCCGGCCAGCGCGCCGGCCGCATCGGCCAGGCTCGCACGGGTCGACGGATAGCGGAACAGGCGCGGCTCGAACCCGGCCCGCGCCAGGCGCCGGCGCAGCGTGAGCGTCTCGAGCCCGCTCATCCACAGGCCGTGCACGACGACGACCGGGATGGCCCGGGCGACCAGGGTTCAGCCCTCCGGCGGCGCCGGCGGTTTCACGCGAATGTGCAGCTCGCGCAACTGGGCGTCGCCGGCCGGGGCCGGCGCGTCGGTCAGCGGGCACCAGGCGGACTGCGTCTTCGGGAACGCGATGACGTCGCGGATGCTGTCGGCGCCGCTCATCAACATCGCCAGCCGGTCGAGGCCGAAGGCGATGCCGCCATGCGGCGGCGCGCCATAGCGCAGCGCCTCGAGCAGGAAGCCGAACTTCGCGCGCGCCTCTTCCGCCTCGATGCCGAGCAGTCCGAACACCGTGCTCTGCAGCTCCTCGCGATGGATACGGATCGAGCCGCCACCGATCTCGGAGCCGTTCAGCACCAGATCGTAGGCACGCGCCAGCGCGGCGCCGGGATCCGCGACCAGCGCCGCCGGGTCCGGCTCGGCCGGCGACGTGAACGGATGATGCATCGCGACCCAGCGCCGCTCGGTGGCATCCCACTCGAACATCGGGAAGTCCACCACCCACAGCGGCCGCCAGCCGGCAGCGACGAGACCGAGGTCGCGGCCAAGCTGCAGGCGCAGTGCGCCGAGCGCGTCGTTGACGATGCCGGCCTGGTCGGCGCCGAAGAAGATCAGGTCGCCGTCCGCGGCCCGGCTGCGCTCGAGGATGCCGGCGACCGCCGCGTCGCTCAGGAACTTCAGGATCGGCGACTGCAGCCCCGCGCGCCCGGCCGCGACGCTGGTGACCTTGACGTAGGCGAGCCCGCGCGCGCCATGCCGGCCGACGAAGGCCGTGTACTCATCGATCTGCCGGCGGGTCAGTGTGGCGCCGCCCGGGACAACGAGTGCCGCGACCCGACCGCGCGGGTCCGCGGCCGGCGCGGCGAAGACCTTGAACTCGCAGTCACGCACCAGGTCGGCGACATCCGCGAGTTCGAGCGGCACACGCAGGTCCGGCTTGTCGGAGCCGTACCGCCGCATGGCCTCGGCGTAACTCAGGCGCGGGAACGGATCGGGCAGCTCCGCGCCGAGCACCGTGCGGAACACATGCCGGACCAGTCCCTCCATCAGCGCCATCAGCTCCTGCTGGTCGAGGAACGACGTCTCGATGTCGAGCTGGGTGAACTCGGGCTGCCGGTCGGCGCGCAGGTCCTCGTCGCGGAAGCAGCGCACGATCTGGTAGTAGCGGTCGAAGCCGCTCATCATCAGCAGCTGCTTGAAAATCTGCGGTGACTGCGGCAGCGCGAAGAACTTGCCCGGATGGGTGCGCGACGGCACGAGGTAGTCGCGCGCCCCTTCCGGCGTCGCCCTGGTCAGCATCGGCGTCTCGATGTCGACGAAACCACGCTCGTCGAGGTAGCCGCGCATCGCCCGCGTCAGCGCGTGCCGCTGGCGCAGGCGCTGCTGCATGACCTCGCGGCGCAGGTCGACGTAGCGATAACGCAGCCGCAGCTCCTCGCTCGCCTCCTCGTCCAGCGTGAACGGCGGCGTCGCCGACGGATTCAGCACCTCGAGTTCCTGCGCCAGCAGCTCGACCTGGCCGGAGGCGAGGTGCGGATTGATGGTGCCGGCCGGCCGCGGCCGCACCAGGCCCTGCACGCGGATGCAGAACTCGCGCCCGAGGCGCTCGGCCTGGCGGAACGCCGCGGGCGTGTCGGGATCGACGACCACCTGCAGCAGACCGGCGCGGTCGCGCAGGTCGATGAAGATCACGCCGCCGTGGTCACGGCGGCGGTGCACCCAGCCGGCCACCGCGATGCTGGCGCCGCAGTGGGACTCGTTGACTTCGCCGCAGTAGTGGGTACGCATCGACAAGGTCCGCGATGCTACGTTTCGGGGCGGTCCGGCGGCAAGTCCGGCAGCGGCCGCCAGTCGGGCGTGACGACGCCGAGCGTCAGGATCACGCGCATCGCCTCGTCGACGCTCATCTCCAGCGCGATCGCCTCTTCGCGCGGGACCATGATGATGAACCCGCTGGTCGGGTTCGGCGTGGTCGGCACGAACACCGCGATCAGGTCGCGACCGGTGCGGTGGCTCGGTTCCGGGTTCGAGTCGCCGCTCTGGAAGCCGAGCACCCACATGCCGTGACGTGGATACTGCACCAGCAGCACGCGCTTGAACGCCTGGCCCTTGTCCGACAGCACGGTCTCGGTGAAGGTCTTGGTGCCGCCGTAGATCGCGCGCACCACCGGGATGCGCCGCACCAGGTCTTCGGACCAGCGCAGCAATCTGCGCCCGGCGAGGTTGGTGGCCGCCAGGCCGGTCAGCAGCAGCACGATGAGCGCCAGCACCAGGCCGAGACCGGGGATGCCGAAGCCGAGCAGCGCCTCCGGCCGGAAGCGCTCCGGCACCAGCAGCAGCGTGCGATCCATCAGGCCGACCAGCGCCTGCAGCACGAACACCGTGACAAAGACCGGGATCCAGACCAGCAGGCCGGCGATCAGGTAGCGACGCAGCCGGCTGGCCCAGGTGGTCTCGGCCGGGCGGGCCGCGCTATCGGCGGCGGACACGGCGTCAGCGCCGCGCCCGGCGGCGATTCCGCCGCGCCGG
>VGVB01000058.1 GCA_016882265.1 Gammaproteobacteria bacterium | reverse complement strand
CGAGTCCGGGGGGTCGCCCGCGCGGCCGGCGCCTGAGCGCCTCCAGCCCGCCGGCGCGCAACGCCTCGTTCCAGTCGCTCACCGTCGAGCGCGTTACCCCGACCCGCCGTGCCACCTCCGCCTGCGACTCGCCGCGTAGCAACAGACGCCCTCCCCGCAGACGACGGCGCTGCAGCTCCCGACCGACCTTTTCTGACTTCCGCTATGCTCGCTCCGTCCGGGAATGTACATCGGATTGGACTCACGGCATACGGAACAGTTGCAAGGCATTTATGCAAGGCTCAATAGTGTAGCCGTTGCCGAGCCGCCGGGCGCAGGTCAACTGCGCCCTGGCGCAGCGGTATCTCGGAAAGCCGCAGTACCCACGGACAAGTGGACCGAACACGATGCCGTCCGCCGAAGACCGGCTCGCCAGCAGCAATCAGGGACGATCATGCTGAAGACCCCCTTGTTCGCAGGATTCGCAAGTGGCGCACTGCTGACCGCAGCGGCGGTGCTGGCCCAGGCCGCCGATCCGCTCGCTGTGCACCGTGCCGAGGCCGCCGCCGGCGGCCGGCCGACGGCCGAGCAGATGCAGGCCGGCGAAAAGGCCTTCCAGGCCGCGTGCATGGCCTGCCACCAGGCCGACGGCAAGGGGCTGCCGAACGCGTTCCCGCCGCTGGCCGGGTCGGATTACCTGAAGGCCGACAAGCAGCGCGCCATTGCGAATGTGCTGCACGGACTGACCGGTCCGGTCACGGTCAACGGACAGACTTTCAATTCTGTGATGCCGCCAATGGGGCAACTCACGGACGCCGAAATCGCAGCGGCGCTGACCTATGCGATGAACTCCTGGGGCAATGCATTTGGCGCGGTGGCTGCCGCTGAGGTAGCGGCCGTGCGTGCCGGACCGAAGCCGGCGAAGACCGCCGGGTCGCCGACCGAGCACCCCAGCACGGCGGTGGCCGAACTGAAGTATCAGGCCGGCAGTTATTCCGGCACCGGCTCCGGGGCCGGCGTCGAGATGGTGATCTCGCCGGGCGCGCCGGACATGACCCGAGCCGAGTTCGATGAGGCGACCAGGATCTACTTCCAGCGCTGTGCCGGCTGCCATGGCGTGTTGCGCAGGGGTGCGACTGGCAAGCCACTGACGCCGGATATCACGCAGAAGAAGGGTACCGACTACCTGAAGGTGTTCATCAGCTACGGTTCGCCCGCCGGCATGCCCAACTGGGGCACGAATGGCCAGTTGACGCCGGAACAGGTGGACATCATGGCGCGCTACGTGCAGCACACGCCGCCGCTGCCGCCGGAATACGGCATGCAGCAGATGCGCGCCTCGTGGAAGGTGCTCGTGCCGCCGGCGGAGCGCCCGACGCGCAAGCTGAACGATTACAACATCGAGAACATCTTCTCGGTGACGCTGCGTGACTCCGGTGAGGTGGCGCTGATCGACGGCGACTCGAAGGAGATCATCGCAATCCTGCCGACCGGCTATGCGGTGCACATTTCGCGTGTCTCGCATTCGGGCCGCTATGTGTACACGATCGGCCGCGACGCCAGGATCGACCTGATCGACCTGTGGATGGACAAGCCGGCGATCGTCGCCGAGATCAAGGTTGGCCTCGAGGCGCGCTCGGTCGAGACCTCGAAGTACAAGGGTTTCGAGGATCGCTACGCGGTCGCGGGCACCTACTGGCCGCCGCAGTACACGATCATGAACGGCGAGACGCTCGAGCCGCTCAAGATCATGTCCAGCCGCGGCATGACCGTGGACAATCAGGAGTACCACCCGGAGCCGCGCGTGGCCGCAATCGTCGCCTCGCACGAGCACCCGGAGTGGATCGTCAACGTCAAGGAGACCGGCCAGATCCTGCTGGTCAATTACCAGAACATCGATAATCTGAAGGTCACGCAGATCGGCGCCGCGCGCTTCCTGCACGACGGCGGCTGGGATTCGACCAAGCGCTATTTCCTGACCGCGGCGAACCAGTCCAACAAGATCGCGATCATCGATTCGCGTGAACAGCGCCTCGTCGGCCTGGCCGATGTGGACAAGATCCCGCACCCGGGCCGCGGCGCGAACTTCGTCGATCCGGAGTTCGGTCCGGTCTGGGTGACGAGCGCGCTCGGCAACGAGAAGGTGACCTTCATCGGCACCGATCCCGTGGGCCATCCACAGCATGCCTGGAAGGCGGTGCGGGTGCTGGCCGGGCAGGGCGGCGGCTCGCTGTTCGTGAAGACGCATCCGAAGTCGCATAACCTGTACGTGGACACGACGCTGAACCCGAGCGAGAAAGCGAGCCAGAGCGTGGCGGTATTCGACATCCGCAACCTGATGGCCGGTTACGAAGTGCTGCCGATCGCCGAATGGGCCGACGTCGGCGAAGGGCCGAAGCGGGTCGTGCAGCCGGAATTCAACCGGGCTGGTGACGAGGTCTGGTTCTCGGTGTGGAACGGTATGAACCAGCAGTCGGCGATCGTGGTCGTGGACGACCGGACCCGCAAGCTGAAGGCGGTCATCAAGGATCCGCGCCTGGTCACGCCGACCGGCAAGTTCAACGTCTTCAATACGCGCAACGACGTCTATTGACACTACGGTGCCGGACGTTCGTTTGGTTGTGAACGTCAACCGAACCGAACGTCCGGCACCGTCATGATCAGAAGGTGGTCCCGGCGGTGATGGCGAAATGGCGCCCCGGCTCGCGATACAGGGCCAGCAGCGGATCGCTGGCGAGACGGCCGCGGACTGCTGACCAGTCGTAGTAGCGGCGGTCCAGCGCGTTGAACAACCCCGCCTGGATCCGCAGGCGTTCGCCGGCCTGCCACTGCAGCGTCAGATCCACGGTGCTCCAGCCAGCCGGACGGAACTGCGTTCCAGACGGATCGGCGAGGCGCTTCTTCGCGGCTGACCAGGTGACGTCCACGCCGCCGCCGAGGCGGCCAGCCGCGGACTGATAGCGCAGCCCCAGCGTGCCGCGCGCGGGATCGATCGTGTTGAGCGGCTGGCCGCGGGTGCGGTCCTCGCCGCGCGCCCACGAACCCGCGGCGCGCACCGACCAGCCCGCCAGCACCGCGCGCCAGGCGCCGAGCTCGAGGTCGAGGGCCGCCTCGGCGCCCTCGATGCGCGCGCGGGCCACGTTGCGCGACTGGAACAGCGTGTAGCCGGTGGCCGGATCGACGCCCAGGTTGACCCGCGACTCGATGAAGTCCCGGTAATGGCTCGTGAATGCGCTGATGCTGCCGCTGATCACCGTCCCGGAGAAGCGCAGCCCCGCCTCGACGCTGTCGCTCTGCTCGGGCCGCAGGTCCGGATTCGGGATTGCACGATAGCGGAACTGTGGCAGGTCGAGGCCGATGTTGACGTCCTCGAAGGGCTGGGAGCGGAATCCGTGCGCGTACTGCAGGAACAGCGTCAGATCCTGCCGGACCCGGAAGCCGAGGCCGAGTTTCGGCGACAGCGACGCCTGTTCGATGCCGACCGGTTCGGTGTTCGGATTGTCGGCCGCGTACAGCGGATCGACGCGCGGCGTGAGCCGGTACCAGTCGGCGCGCAGCGCCGGGATCAGCGACCAGCGCCCGTCGCCGGGGCGCCATTCATCCTGTACGTACAATCCGGCCTCGCGGACCCGCGAAATCGGAAAGTCACGGACCGGCAGCCTCTCGCCCAGGATCGTCTTGGTGACCGGGCCGCCGGGGAGATAGGTCTGCTGCCCATCGCGCTGTTCGACGACGCGGGTCTCGCTGAGGTCGAGCCCGGCGATCAGCCGGTGCGGACCGTGCGCGGTCGTGAGTTCACGCGCGAGAGTCAGTTCGACGCCGCTGATCCGCTCGCGGTAACGGAATTCACGCTGGATCGTGCTGGCGGCGACCGGTGGTGCCGCGCGGCGCTCCTCATCGGTCCGCTGGTGCACGTCGGTCTCGCTGCGGTACAGGCGCCACTCGCCCTGGTCGATCGGGCCGACTCCCGCGAAATGCTGATCGAGCAGGATGGAGCGGGTCTCGGCCGTGTCGTCGCCACGCATCAGGATCGTGTTGGCGAAGCGGCCGCCGGACAGTTCCAGCGAGTCCACATCGGTCAGGGTTCGCTGCCGGTTCCAGCCGAGCGTCAGCCGTACCGGCTGGCCGAAGCCGTGGAACACGGCGCGGGCCAGCACCGCATCCGATGCGGCAGCGCGCGGATTGGCCCGCGGCTGATCGGAGTTGTTGTCCAGCTCGCCGCCCTCGCGGTGCGACCAGGCGAGCAGGCCATCGAATTCCCCCTGCCGGCCCGCCAGCGTCAATCCGGCCAGGTTCGACTGGTCGTCGCCCGCGTAGCCGGCACGCAGCCTGGCCGCAAATCGCCTGCCGGGTTCCAGCAGGTCGGCCGGATCCATCGTGGTGATGGCGACGACCCCGGCAATGGCATCGCTGCCGTACAGCGCCGAGGCCGGACCGCGCAACAGCTCGATGCGCCGGATGAGTTCCAGGTCTGCGAACTGGCGCCCGCTGTTCGAGAAGCTGCCTGCGGCGAAGGTCCTGGCCGCCGGCACGCCATCGGTCTCCACCAGCACCCGGTTGCCGCCGAGCCCGCGGACGTTGACTCCGCTCGTCCCGAACCGGTGCGGATCGCGGGCCAGCGAGATACCGGGCTCCCCGCGCATCGCGTCCCGCAGGTCGAAGGCCACGGCCAGTTCGAGGTCCTCCGCGGTGATCACCGATACGGTTGCGGCCGCGCCCTGCAGCGGCTCCGGCAGCTTGCCCACCACCGTCACCATCTCCAGTTCGGCCGGGTCCGCGGCCGCGCGGGCCAGGCCCGCAAGCAGCAAGACACCGGCTATGGCGCTGCGCAGCGTCGAGTTCATGGGCCTCAGTATCGCCCGATCAGCCGGGCGGCTACCATGCGGTTTCCTACGGATGACGCAGAGGAGACTCCGGACTCGACCCGGGGGCTACCCTTGAGCTACCGCCAGCAAGTCCAGTTCCCGACCAAGGAGACCGGCCTGCGCGAAGACGTGCATGCGCTGGGTGGGCTGGTCGGGGAAATCGTCCGCGACCAGGGCGGCGAAGAGCTGTTCCAGCTCGTCGAAGGCGACCGGGTCACGGCCATTCGCCACCGCGAAGGCGACCCACAGGCCCGGGTCGAACTGCTGGTCCGCACTGCCGATCGTCCGGCCGAGCTCGCGCGTGACCTGATCCGTTCCTTCGGCAAGTGGTTCGAGGTCGTCAACCTGGCCGAGATGGTTCATCGGCTGCGCCGCCGGCACGAATACCAGTCGCGCAGTGACCGGCCGCAACCGGGAGGCATCGGCGACTGCCTGTACCGGTTGAAGGCGGCCGGCTGTTCCGGCGAACAGGCGCTGGAACTGCTGCGCGGCGTGACCATCTACCCGGTCTTCACCGCGCACCCGACCGAATCGACCCGGCGCACGCTGCTGCGCCAGCAGCAGCAGATCGCCGACCTGATGATGGAGCGGCTGGACCCGACGCTGACGCCGGCCGATCGCCGGGCCCTGTGGGAGCGCATCCGCACCGAGGTCACCGCCGGCTGGCAGACCGAAGCGCACCCGCGCGAGCGGCTGACGGTGGCCGACGAGCGCGAACACGTACTGTTCTACCTCGCCGAGGTCGTGTACCGGGTCGTGCCGGCGCTGTACGAGGAACTGGCGATCGGCTTCGACACCGTATTCGGCCTGCCGCTCGAGCTCGGCCGCATTCCGCGGCTGCTGCGGTTCGGCACCTGGGTCGGCGGCGACATGGACAACAATACCGACGTGCACGCCAAGACCGTGCGCGAGACGCTGCAGCGCCAGCAGCAGTTGATCATTTCGACCTACTACGACGAGTGCCGCGCGCTGTCGGACAAGCTGTCGCAGAGCGCCGGCCGGGTCGGCGTCAGCCGCGACCTGGAAGAGCGGATCGCCGAGTACGAGATCCTGCTGCCGAACGCCCGCAACAGCACGCCGGCCCGCCACGACCGGATGCCGTACCGGATTTTCCTGGCGCAGGTCGCTGAGCGGCTGCGCACGACCTACGACGGCCGGCCGAACCACTACGAATCGGTCGAGCAGTTCATTCGCGACCTCGAGGTCGTGGCAGCCAGCCTGCGCGCGAACCGTGGCCGTTTCGCCGGGCTGTTCGCCGTCGAACGCCTGCTGTGTCGCGCCCACACTTTCGGCTTTCACCTGGCCACGCTCGACGTGCGCCAGCACGCCAGCGTGCACCGCGAAGTGCTGCGGCAGGGACTCGGCCGCGCCGACTGGCTGGACAGTGCCCCGGCGGCACGCACGGCCGTGCTGCGCGAGTATCTGGCGCGCGACCGCGGCCAGGCCGGAATTCTCGATGCCGTCGGCCGGCGGACGCTGGCGGTCTTCGATGCGATGGTGCAGGCCCGCTTCAAGTACGGCGAGCGCGCCATCGGCGATTATGTCGTCAGCGGGACGGAGGCCGCCGAGGACGTGCTCGGCGTGCTGCTGCTGGCGCGCTGGGCCGACATCACGGACCGCGGCAACGGCGAGGTCCTGCTCGACGTCGTGCCGGTGATCGAGACGACCGGCGCGCTCGACCACGCGGGCGGCATCCTGGCGGAGCTGCTCGACGACCCGATGTACCGCCGGCACCTGGCGACGCGCGGCCAGCGGCAGACCGTGCTGGTCGGTTTTTCCGAGAGCAACCGCGAGATCGGTATCGTCGCGTCGCGGTACGCAGTCTATGAGGCGCAGGTCGCACTGCTGCAGGCCGCCGCGGGGCGGCACGTCGAACTGTCGCTGTTCTACGGCCGCGGCGGCACGGCGAGCCGCGGTGGCGGTCCGCTCGACCGGCTGGTCAACAGCGCTCCCCCCGGCGCGATCCGCGGCCGGTTGCGGGTGACCGAGCAGGGTGAGGGCATCAGCGACAGCTTTGGCCTGCGCCGCATTGCGTTGCGCAGCTTCGAGAAAGCGGTGTTCGCCGTGATGCAGGAGCACACGCGCGTGGTCGAGGCGCATGCCGAGCACCACCTCGAAGTGATGCAGCGGATTGCGGCCGCGAGTCGCGCGCGCTACCACGCCCTGGTCGGGGGCGAGCCGGCGTTCTACGACTACTTCCGGGCGGTGACCCCGATCGACGTCATCGAGCGCATGCAGATCGGTGGGCGGGTCGCGTATCGCCCGGGGGAGGGCATCGCGGCGCTGCGCACGATTCCGTGGGTGTTCGCGTGGAATCAGAGCCGGCACGCGCTGCCGGGCTGGTTCGGAGCCGGCAGCGGTTTCGATACCGCTGCACGCGAGCTGGGCGCCGAACGCCTGCTCAAGGCCTGGGTCGAGTGGCCGTTCTTCGCCAACCTCATCGACGACCTCGAGCTCGAGATGGTGCGCGCCGACCTCGGCATTGCCGCGCACTACGACGAACTTGCCGAACCGGCGGCCGAGCGCCTCGCGGCGGAAGTCCGCAGCGAGTACGCGCTGGCCGCGCGCTGGATCACCTGGATCAAGGGCGAGGTGGACCTGCTCGACAGCCGTCCGCGCGTGCAGCGCTCGGTGCTCCTGCGGTCGCCCTACCTCGATCCGATGCATCTGATGCAGGTCGATCTGCTGCGGCGCTGGCGGGCCGGGGGGCGGGAGGACCGCGCCCTGTACGAAGCTCTGGTCGCCAGCGTGTCCGGCATCGCGCTGGGTATTCAGGCAACCGGCTGAGGGTGACCGGGCGTCGGATTTCTTGCCATCGGAGCTGCCCCCGATACGTCCTCGAATGGCCTTTGTCAGGACAAACAAAGAGTTGGCGATGCTGGCCCGGCAGTTGCATCGTTTCGCGTGACGGATTCGACTGTCTCCGCCAGGGGATCGCGGAACGGGGGGGGGGCCGGCTCGCTGCCGGGGCCTTTCCTTTCGGGCCCGGCCCGGAGCGGTTCGGCTAGAATGTCCCGCCCTCACTGAACGCCGGACCCGCAGCGCATGAATCACGAGAGCCCGAGCGAGCCGCGCATGGACGCGCAAGCCCTGTACCGCGAAGAGGTCTTCACCGACCAGCGCGTCGGCACGATCCGGCGCCTGACACCGGTGCAGAGCGACGGAGGTGACGATCCGACGCGTCCCGTGCTGTATATCGGCCAGGCCTCAGTACTGACGCCCATGGGCTCACTGCCGATCAGTTTCGAGCTGCAGGGGAACAACCTGGCTGAAGCAGCCGCGCAGTTCGGGCCGGCCGCGCAGCGTGCGATCGAGGAGACCGCGCGCGAGCTGCAGGAGATGCGGCGCCAGGCGGCCTCGTCGATCGTGATCCCGGAAGCGGGCACGGCGGCCGCGCTGAAGGGCTTCGGCGGCAAGGGCGGCGGGGGTATCCAGATCCCCTGACCGGGCTCAGGGCGTCGCGGTCTGTCCGGGCTGCCCGGGTGTCGCGGGCGGAGAGGATGCACCGGCCCCGGTGTCGCTGCGCTGCTGGCGGGTCTCGAGCCAGTCATGCAGCAGGTTCCATTGTTCGAGTTCCGGGCGCACCCGCTCCGGCTTCAGGTCGTGCAGGCCGAACCCCAGTTCGGTCGCATGCACGTAGCTCTGCGAGTCCCGCAGTGTCGTCACCACGGGGATCTCCATCTGGTCGAGGAACCGCATCAGCGTGCGGAAGATGATCGTGTTCGGCCGCACGCGCGTTGCGACCACGCCGAGGCGACTCTCGCGGCGCTTGATCTTGCCGTCGATCAGCAGATGCCCGATGCAGCGCGAGCAGGCATGGATGTCGATGTCGGATAGCAGCACCGGCACCAGCACGGCGTCGGCCTCACGCACGTGCTCGTGGAACTTCGGCGCCTCGAGCGCGGCCGGCGTGTCGACGATCACGCGATCGGTGCCGGGCGGCACGCGTAACTGGAAACTCCGGGTCACCGCGAGGTTGCGGGTGTAGGCGGCGACTCCGGCGATCGCCGGCCGATCGGGTGGACGCTTCTCCAGCCAGCGCATGCTCGAACCCTGCGGATCGAAGTCCATCAGCAGCGTGCGCAACCCGCGGACCGCATACATCGCGGCGAGACCGATCGCCAGGGTGGTCTTGCCGGAGCCACCCTTGGGGTTCAGGACGACAATGCGGAGCACGGGGTCTCCCGGGAAAAGCTGAGCCGAGCCTACCCCCCCCGGCTCGGCCGGGGCGCAAGCGCCGGCCGTCCGCGGGAGCGATTTCCGGCTGCGGCTGCGACGGATTTCACGCCCCGCCGGGGCTATGCTGGCGGGGCCGGCGGAATATGAATCCGCGGCTGCCACCGGAGGCTGAGATGCTGGTAGTGATCTTCCGGGCGACGATCCGCGACCTGGACGATGAATACAGGCGCACGGCCCAGCGCCTGCGGGAGCTGGCGCTCGGCCGGTACGGCTGCCGGGGGTTTCATTCGGTGACCGAGGGGCGGCAGGAGGTCTCACTGTCCTACTGGCCGTCCGCGGCTTCGATCCGTGCCTGGAAGGCCGACTCCGAGCACGCCGCCGCGCAGCGCCTCGGCCGTGAGCGCTGGTACGAGTCCTACACGGTCGAGGTCGCGGAGATCACGCGGGGGTACCGGATGCAGCCACCGGCTGCCGGCCCTGCAGCCAGCGGGTGATCAGACTGAAGGCCGCGGCCATGACCAGGATGGCCATGACCAGCAGGATCGGCGGCGCTCGTTGACGCGCAGATCCGCGCGCTGGCGAGCCGCATCACCGCGGTCGCCGACCCGGACGGACGGCGCACGCGCGGCTCCGGCGGCGCACTCGCGATCCGGATGAGGGATGGCACGGTCCACGAAGGCGTGCTCGGCGAAGCGCTCGGTCACCCGGAGCGGCCGCTGTCACGCGACAAGCTGATCGCGAAGTTCATCGATTGCGCCGGGCGGGCGGCGCGGCCGTTGCCGGTGGCGGCCGCCACCGCACTGGCCGGGCGCCTGCTGGCGATCGACGAGGCGGCGGACGCCGGGGCCCTGTTCGCATCGAGCCACGCGGCCGGCTGACGGAGCGTGGCTGGCGGCCCGGGCTCATCCTGTGAGCCACCGGCTGCCGCAATCTGGTCCCGCTGGACGGACGGCTGGCAGCTCAGCCACCCAGCGGGAGGAAGCATCATGTCCTCGATCGCGATCGGCCTGTCGGATCCGGAACAACGCGTCCTTTCCTGGTTCTTCGCGCCGCCGGAACCGGGGCCGGTGCCGGCGCCCGCACCCGCTCCAGCGGCAGGAGCGCGCGAGCCCTGGCGCTGGCGGCGTTGCGCCGATTGCACCGATTCTCCTGCGCGTTGATCTCCAGCACCCGGGGACCGGCACGCGGATCGATATCGTCTATCGGCGCGCGTGGATTCCGGGCTGGGATCGCTGGATCGTCTTCGGTGTCGGCCTGCGCTCCGACGGGTACCCGTACCGGTCCGCCTATGGACACACGCCGAATGAGCCCGGCGCCGGGCCGGGGACGCGCAAACTGCTGGTCGAGCACTGGAAGCAGCAGGACCTGCGGGCGCTGTTGTCCACCCGGCGGCCCGCTCCGGCGGGGCTGCTCGAACTCTGCATCCAGAGTCGCGGCGACCCGAACTTCCGCCCGCCGAACGGGCTCGCTGCCCGTCTGCTGGAACAGCCAGGAGCGATGGCGTCTGCGACCGCGCTCGAATGGCTGCGCGAGGTGTGGCTGGACGTGAGCATCGGCCGCCCCAAGCCGCACGGACTCATGCTGGCACGAGCCGAAATCCCGGATAGTTGAAAGCACCCGCGATCGTGTCACAGTCCTTGCTCGAGACGCTTACGCCGCGAGCAATGTCACGCCACTGCGCCCGGACTTGAGTTGCAACTGAATCGATGATCGTCCTGGCATCCTCTGCGCTCAACAGAAAACGCGCATGCTGCGACAGAAGACTTGCGGCATTGGCGTAGCGGCCCAGGTCGCCGCAGGCCATGGCGAGGTCGCGGCGCTCGAGACTGACATGAGGCGTGGGCACGAGATCATAGGCGGGCGAAAGCTCCCACTGGTCGTCCATCGCAATGACGGCGTGATTCCTCGGGTGATCATCCGTGTTCGAGGTCAGTGCGTTGAAACACATGCGGCGAAAGAGCTCCGCCGCATCGAGCTCGGGTTGTGCTGAGAGGCGCCGCAGCTCTTCCACGAGCAGCACATAGGACCACTTGGCGCGGTCGGTGTAGGCGTCTTCGGCGCGCAGGAGCGTGAGAGCGCTCAACATCCGCGCCCGCCGGTAGCCGCCTGCCGTCAGCCGGCGGTCGAAGCGTCTGACAAGGAGGACATCGCGGTCGCCGACCATCGTGATCCTGCTCTCGGCTGTCCTGATGCCGCAGGCGCGCGCGAGCGCCAGCATCGCATGCTCCACCCGGGCGTGGTTCCACTTGTCGTCGGGGCGATTGAACTTGGCGATCCAGAGTCCATCATCATCTTCGACGACGGCCTTGGGGCGCGCACCGCCCATCGAGGTTGCCGCCAGCATCAATTCCGCCACCTGACCGGTGTCAGGATGTTGCGGCAGCTCCTCGTCCGCAACGATGGCATCGGCAAGTTTCTGCAGCGTCTCGAGATCGAGCGTGCGGTTGAATTTGCGCCGCGCGGGTGGCGGCTCCGCGCTCGTGCCAAGACCGAGTGCCCCAGCGCGATCGTCGGCCGAGCACAGGAGATAGTCGATTTCCTCCGGCGCCGGCGAGCCGAAATGCCGGTCGATGACCAGTCGTCCCCAATAGTCCGGGCTCGCGTCGCGCAAGGCGCCGAATACTCCGTTCAGCAGGGTCGTCGTATACGGCGTCCTGCCCAGCTTGAGATCAATTGGGTCGAGCGGTACGGCCTCAGGACGGGCCAGATAGCGCTGACCGTAGAAGAATTCACCGATCGCGAGGCCGTGGCGGTCGACGCGGCGCGTGAACTTGCCTGCGGCGACGAACTCGGTTTCGCCCGGCAGCGTGACGTACACGAAGCAGCTACGGTTCCCGGGGCTAGAAGTCATCGTCGCGGCTCACGGTCCGGCTCGTGCGCGCGCGTGCGCGCGTGCGCGAGCGTGCAAGACCTTCCAGATCGCGGGCGGGATCGGCGATTGTCTCGACCGATGCCAGGAGGTCGTAGGCCCAGAGCAGCGCCATGTAGACGACTGCGCTCGTCGTGGGTTTGCCTCGCTCGGCGTCGATCACCGCCCGGCGTCCGGCGCCGATCTTGCTGGCAGCCTGCTCGAGTGTCAGGTTGCGGCGCAGCCTGGCCGTCCGCAGGTTGGCCCCCAGGTTCTTGAGTACCTGTTCGACAGCGTAGGGCGGGCTGTTGGTGAGGGGGGTCTTGCGACGCATGTCGTTCTATATAAAGAACGTTAATCAATATAAGACGCTATATAAAGTATCATTACGATATCAACCATGCAACCGTACATGACTTCGACGACGACCTGAGCGGGGGAGCTGACCTTGATTGCCCTGTCAGCCCGTCGTGATGCGCCGATGGCCGGCTGCGGCCGGCATCGGCGGCAGGGCTATGCGCTGCGCGGCGCGATCTGCCGCTCGATGCCGCGCGCGTTAGCGGCTTCTGCGCAGCGCAGGTCGTAGGCGGCCTGGAGGTTCAGCCAGGAGCGCGCGTCGCCGCCGAAGTAGCGGGCGAGCCGCATCGCGGTATCGGCGGTGACACCGCGGCGCTCGAGCACGATGTCGTTGATGCGTGGCGCCGGCACCGCGAGCGCCCGCGCCAGCGCGTTCGCACTCAGCCCAAGTGGCTTCAGGTACTCCTCGCGCAGCACCTCGCCGGGGTGCACCGGGCGCATGCCGTTCTTGAAACCCATTGCTGACTCCTCAATGACAGTCCACGATTTCTACATCCTGCGCCCCGCCGGCGGGCCACCGGAAGCACAGCCGCCACTGATCGTTGATGCGGATGCTGTACTGCCCGGCCCGGGCGCCGCGGAGCGCCTCCAGCCGGTTGCCCGGTGGGGCGCGCAGGAACCCGAGCGTTTCGGCCGCGTCCAGTTGCGCGAGCTTGCGGGTTGCCACTCTGGCGACACCTGACCAGCGGCCGCTCTTCCCGGTTGTGAAGAGCGCCTGAGTCTCCTTGCGCCGGAAGCTGCGGATCATGCCGGCATCGTATAACGAATAACGTTAAACGGTAAGTGCGGAAGTGAGGGTGCTGGACGGAGAGTGTTGCCGGTAGCTGCCGAATTGGCGGGTGCAGGCAGGGTACATTGGAGGAACGACACGGGATTTTGGTTGTGCTGCGTGACGTCGTGCTCTGCGGCGGGCCCGCACAGAGATGACCAGTGCTGCGCCGCTTCCGGCCCGTCCCCAGCAGCCAAAGTCAGATTCGCTTTACCAACGCCACCATGATTGCTCGCTCAGCGGACTTGTGTGGTGTGGAACGGTCACCGGTTTCGCGCCTCTAGGGATGCCGAGGCTGGCCCAATAGGAGGATGGCTTCGTGAGTGTGGTTCTACCAGAGACGGTGGACAGTCGTGTCCAGAACTCTCAGTCAGCCGGCCCGGCGACCCCCGGGAACGGCCTGACTCGTGGTTCTGATTGGTCGGGGTGAGCTGTCTTTTGAAGTCCCTGCGGTCCCGATCGAGCAGCAAATGACGGCCACGCGGCGCCCGCCGATTGCCGCCCCCGCCCGCCGGGCGTAGCATCAGCGCCGCTACACACGCATGTCAATAGCGGCGCTGCATGCGCGGAATACTAGATCCCGTAACGTAAGCGTATGCCGAAAACCGGACCATCCAAACTCACTGCGGAAGAAAAGGCGGATGTAGCCAGGGCGCAGGCCCAGTGGCGGCTGCACAAAGCGAAAACCGGAGAGACGCAGCTTCGGTTGGCGACCCGTCTCCGGGTAAGCCCGCCGTTCGTATGGCAGTTGCTGAAAGGCTACCGGCGCATCAGTGAGGATTGGATGCTAAAGCTGGCGCACGCATTCGACGTGCCGCCTTCTGCAATTAGCCCAACGTTAGCGAGGAACTTCAACCGCAAGGTTGCGACCAGTCGATTCCCGAACGCATCAAGTGGCAAAGATTCGCGCTGCCGCGCGGACATGATGCAGAATTCCCCTGTAACAACAATAAGGGGGGTTATCATCATGAACGATTCGGCTAGTTGGCAGTGGACTGAAATGCTGCCAGCTGAGGGGGCAATCCCGTGGGCTCGACCACGGCGTTACGCGCTCAGAATCACTGGCGATGCACTCCAGCCCAGGTACAAATCTGGGGAATATCTGATCGTCAGCGAGACTGATCCGCCGGAACCTGATACGGACGTGCTTCTTCTGCTCAGGGATGGCACCGCCATGATTCGTGAGCTCGCGTCGATCAGGGACGGCATGATTGCCCTGCGCGCAATAGGCACCGGATCGAGGCGCACGATCAGACAAGCAGACGTCGATTTCATCCACCGCATCGTCGGCAGAGCCGATCATTCCGAATTCGGCAGCAGGGCCGCCGCCTGACCCCGCTGTACCATCCGGCCGCCCCGCCGCGATCGCTGTCCGGGCAATGCACCAGCACGCCCG
>VGVB01000057.1 GCA_016882265.1 Gammaproteobacteria bacterium | reverse complement strand
CGGCGACCACCGCGGCGAACGCGACGCTCGGCGCCGCGGTCGCAAGCCTGCGCCAGCGGCTCGAGCAGCCACCGGCGGTGGCCGCGGCGGCGGGTCGCCCGCCGGCCCGGACGGTCGTGCTTCCGGTCCCGTTCGGCGAGCCGCCACTGGCGCCGGCGCGGCTCGACGCGCTGCGCGCCATCGTCGGGGAATTCGAACGCAGCAGCGGCAGCGGCCGCGTTCAGGTGGCAACCTACGCCGGCAGCTTCTGTCTGGAGCCGGCGCCGGACCAGGGAGTCACACTCGCGGCGCCGGCGACGCCGGCCACGCAGTGTGCGCAGTTCGGCAACCCGCAGGACGAGGTGGCCAATGGGTCGCCGCGCCAGCCGCTGGGCTTTGCCAACCTCGCAGCGACCGTGCAACGTCGCTCGAACGGTGCGATCACGCTCGAGTTCGGCTCGGGACCGCGCGAGCGGCTGGCCGCAAGCTATCCATCGGTGGACACGGCGACCGCCGGGCAGTGGAACGCGGCCGCACAGGCCAACAACCGCATCGAGATCAGCATCAGCGAAGGCCCGTGACCGCGCCGCGGCCCGGTGCCGGCGATTTCCGGCCGCCGCGCTGGCTCGCCAACCGGCACCTGCAGTCGGTCCTGCCGAGTCTGCCGCTGCGCCGCCGCAGCGCGCTGCGGCGCGCCCGCGAGTTGCTGGACGCGAGCCGTGAGCTGCTGCTCGACTGCGGCGACGGCGTGCGGCTGCTGGCCGCGTGGACACCAGCGCAAGGACCGGACCGCGGCCGGCCGCGGCGGGTCGTCGTGGTGCTGCACGGCTGGGAGGGCAGCGCCGACTCACTGTACCTGCTGTCGGCGGCGCGGGCGCTGCACGCCCGCGGCTGCGGCGTTCTGCGCCTGAACCTGCGCGATCACGGCGGCACCCATGCGCTCAACGAAGGCCTGTTCCATTCCTGCCGGTTGGCCGAGGTGGTCGGCGCGGTGCGGCGGGTCCAGCAGCTCTTTCGGGAAGCGCGGCTGGCGCTCGCCGGTTTCTCGCTGGGCGGCAATTTCCTGCTGCGGGTCGGTGCCAGGGCGGCGGCGGCGGGACTGCGCCTCGAGCGGATCGTCGCCGTCTGCCCGGTGCTCGATCCGGCTACGACGCTGGCGGCGCTCGAGTCCGGGCCGCCGCTGTATCGCCAGTACTTTCTGTACAGGTGGCGGCGCTCGCTGCGCGCCAAGCAGGCCGCATGGCCGCGGCGCTACGATTTCCGCGATCTGCTGCGCGAGACCTCGCTGACCGCGATGACCGAACGAATGGTGCGACAGCACACGGACTTTCCCGACCTTGCCAGCTACCTGCAGGGCTATGCCGTCACCGGCGCCGCACTCGCCGGTCTGGTGGTGCCGACGCATCTGATCGTGGCGGCCGATGATCCGATGATCCTGGTGCGTGATCTGGCGCGGATCGCGCGCCCGCCGGCTCTGCAGGTGACGGTCACCGACCGCGGCGGCCACTGCGGCTTCATCGAGCGGCTGCGCGGCCCGAGCTGGATCGACGAACTGCTCGCCGCAGAACTGGCCGGCTGAGTCAGCCGCCGGTGGCGGCGCGCATCAGCTCCAGCCACTTGAGGTAGCGCGCCAGCAGCGTCGGTTCCGGCTCGGGCTCGAGCCGCTGCAGCGGCGCCGCGGCGAACTCCTCCGGTTCGCCGGCGACGAGGCGCGCGAGCCCGCGCGCGGTCGCCTCGCGATCGGCGGCGCGCTCGACCGGCACGCCGGCGAGTGCCGCCAGCATCCGGCACAGCAGCGTGTGGTCGGCGAGTCCGCCGCTGGCGACGATCCGGTACGGTCGGCCGAGGGTGCGATCCATCGTGTCGAGGTTGACCTTGACGAGGAACGCGACGCTCTCCAGCACGGCACGGCACTGCTGCGGCTCGCTGCCCGTGCCGATGAAGCGCGACTCGAAGTCGGGCTGCCAGTACGGCGAACCCAGGCCGGCGACGCCGTTCAGGAAGAACGGCGCATCCGGGTCGGCGAGCGGCGCGCTCTCGAGCAGCGCGAGCAGGCGCGCGGCGTTGGCGCCCTGCGTTTCCTCGAGCCAGCCGAGCGCGGCG
This sequence comes from Gammaproteobacteria bacterium, assembly GCA_016882265.1. Taxonomy (GTDB): domain Bacteria; phylum Pseudomonadota; class Gammaproteobacteria; order Steroidobacterales; family Steroidobacteraceae; genus SCUD01. The sequence goes on along the minus strand of VGVB01000057.1, from coordinate 13,143 downwards.
CCGGCGCCGTTGACGGTGCCCTCGAGCACGCTGTCGCAGCGGGTCGCGTCAGCGCGGATCACGCTGGTCAGCAGCGGCGGCGCGCGCAGCGTCGTCCCGCTCGGACGCAGCACGAAGGCACCGGTGCCGAGATTGACGTAGGCCGTGCGCGGATCGAGCGGGCCGGCCGCGAACGGCACAACCGACTGGTCGCCGCTGCAGACCGTGAGTGGCACCCGCCGGTCGCCGACTGCCAGGTGTCCGAACAGGCCGGCGGTACCGGTGGCGCGCGGCAGGATCGAGCGCGGCACGCCGAACAGCTCGAGCAGCGGCGCGGACCAGTCGCGCTCGAACGGCGACCACAACTGCGTGCGCGCGGCGTTGGCGGCGTCCGCCAGCAGTGGTCGCTCGCTGAGCAGGCGGTACAGCAGGAAGCTCGCCAGCGGGCCGGCCGCGAGCGTGCCGCCGGCGGCGGCGGCACGCACCGCCGGTACGTGGTCGAGACACCAGCGCAGTTTGCTCGCACCGTAGTGCGGCGACAGCGGCAGGCCGGTCAGTTCGTGTACGCGCTCCGCCTGGCGGGCGAGGCCGCGCAGCCACGCGGCGTTGCGCCGGTCCTGCCACGAGATCACCGGCGCCAGCGGCCGGCCATCCGTGCGGTCCCAGCAGGCGATGCTCGAGCGTTGCACCGCGAGGCCCGCGGCCGCCCAGCGCGCCGGTGGCGCATGACGGGCGAGATCCTCGAGCACGGTCGTCACGCTGGTCACCAGCTCGTCGGCGTCGTGTTCGACGTGACCCAGCTCGTTGTGCTGCGTCGCGATCGTGACCAGCGCGGCGCCCGCCGGCCGGCCGCGCCGGTCGAAGGCGAGCGCGCGCGTCGCATGGCCGCCCTGGTCGATCGCGACATACAGCGGCTCGTTCATCGCGCCTCCGGGACGGTCACACCCAGCTCCGCGAGCAGCCGGGCCGGGGCCATCGACTCGACCAGCGCGACGCCGCGCGCATACAGCGAGCGGGCCAGCATCGCGTCGCGCACCTCGTACACGGCCCAGGTCCACGGGCCCTCGGGCAACGGACCCGCAAAGGGCAGCCGGCGGTGATCGCAGAACACGAACTCGGGCGCCAGCGCAGCGAGCCGATCCAGTTGCGCGGCGGGTGTGTGCTCCAGAACCCAGCCGATCGGCAGACCGCTGACCGCGCGGGCGAGCCGGCAGGCCGGTTCGTCGAAGGAGATCAGCACGCAGCGCTCGCGCACGCCGTCGAGCGTGGCGACTACGCGCTCGATGCAGGCCTCGCGGCCATGGTGCTCGAGGCTGGCGCGCTTGAGTTCGACGAAGGCGCGGGCCTGCGGGTGCGCGGCCAGCAGCTCGACGACGGCGGCCAGCCGCGGCAGCGGCGTGCCGGCGTAGCGGTGGCCGAAGCGGTGCGGTTCGCTGGCCTCGACTTTGGCGAGCCAGTCCGAGCCGAGCAGGCGCAGGTCGCCGCTCGCGCCGGTCGTGCGACTGAGCTCGGCATCATGGATGACCCATGGCACGCCGTCGGCCGAGAGCTGCACGTCGAACTCGATCCAGTGCTGCCCGAGCCGCAGCGCGGATTGCAGCGCCGGCAGCGTGTTCTCCGGGAAGTGTTCGGCATCGCCGCGATGGGCGACGACCTGCGGGAGCCCGGGACGGTCGAGCGCTGGAATCGGCGTGCCTCCGGTCGGCTGGGCCGATTATAGGTGCTGCGCGCGGGGCCGGCGCGGCTGCGGCGGGTTCAGCCGGTGATGCGGCGCCACAGCGCCCGGCCGACCAGCCGGGCCTGGTCACCGAGAGCGAAGCGCTGCAGGTTGGTGCGCAGAATGCCCTCGGTGAAGCGGGTGCGCTTCGAGTAGTCGATGCGCACATCGACCAGCACGGGCTGAGCGCTGGCGGCCGTGGCCAGCGCGGCGCGGATCACGCCGTCGGCATCACGGTCGTCGCGCAGCGCCAGGTACTGCACGCGGCTGGCCCGCGCGAGCCCCTCGAAATCGAGGTCCGGGAGCACGCTGCAGGTCCGCCGGTTGTACGGTAACTGCTGTGCCTGCGCGATCTGGGCCAGCTCGCCGTCATTGAACACGAACCAGACGACGCCGGCGCGCCGGGCCACGGCGGTCGCCATCTCGAGCCCGGTCATACGCGCTGCGCCATCGCCGACGATGCCGACCACGGTGCGCTCCGGCGCGGCCAGCTTCGCGCCGATCACGGCCGGAATGCAGTAGCCCATCACGTTGAAGTCGGATGGCGACAGGAAGCCGCGCGCGCAGTGGATCGGCAGCAGCTCAGCGGCCAGGAACGTGTGGTTGCCGTCGTCCGCCACCACGATCGCGTCGTCGGGAAGCTGGGCGCGCAGGGCCGCGAAAAACTGCGCCGGGTTGACCCGGCCGCGCGGGTCGTGCGCCAGCCACTCGGCCTGGTAGGCGGCCTTGTCGCCGGCAAGCTGCGCGCGGACGGCGGCGGCGCGGGCCGCTCCGTGTTGCGGGACACCCAGCCGTTCGAGCAGCGCGCTGAGTACTGCGCGCGCGTCGCCCTCGAGTGCGACCGCGACCGGGTGGTTGGCGCCGAACACGGCGGGGTTGATATCCACGTGGATCAGCCGCTCCGGCGGCTGGTATCCGAAGCTGCCGGTCGGGATCTCGGCGAAGCGCGTGCCGACCGCGAGCAGGCAGTCGCAGTCGGCGAATGCATTGACGACCGCCGGCACCGCCGCCGGCCCGAGCCCGAAGCCGGCGTGCAGTGGATGATTGCCGGGGAACGCCGACAGCCCCTGCAGCGTGGTCGCGACCGGTGCGCCGAGCCGTTCGGCGAGCGCGCCGAGTTCCGCGCCGGCATCGACGGCGCCCCAGCCGCAGAAGATGCCGGGATGAGCTGCCGCCCGCAGCAGCTCCGCGGCGTGGTCGAGCGCCGCCGCTGCGGCCGTGTGACCGGCTGGCGGCGGCGGCACGAATTCCGGCAGATCGGCCACGGCGCCGGCCTGCAACTGCAGTTCGACCGGGATTTCGACCAGCGCTGGTCCCGGCTCGCCGCTCATCGCCAGGCGCCAGGCGGCGTACAGGGTCGGCACGATGTCGGCGTGCCGTTCGACGCGCCAGTGGCCCTTGGTGATCGGCGCGACCAGCGCCTGCTGGTCCATGTCGTGCAACTGCCAGGCGCGGCCGAGGTCGCGGCGCACGCCGCCGGTGATCACCAGCAGCGGGATGCCGTCGAGTGCGGCCTCGGCGATGCCGCTCGCGGCGTGCGTGACGCCTGCGGCCGGCACGATGAGCAGCGTGCCGATGCCGGCGCCGCCAATGCGGCTGACGGCATCGGCCATGAACGCACCGCCGCACTCATGCGCGACCAGTATTGGCGTGATCCGGGTCGAATCCGCCAGTTCGTCGTAGATCTCGGTGTTGTGCACGCCCGGGATCCCGAACGTGTAGCGGACGCCGAGCTGCTCGAGTGCGTGACGGACCAGCCAGGCTCCGGTCCGCCGCATGTCAGAACCAGGCGGCCGGACGGGCCGGCCCGCCGCCGGGCATTGGCTCAGTCGTGTGCTGGAATCGATGCGGACCGTTACGACTCAGAGGCTGCGCCATTCTCCGTCACCGACGCGGCAGGCGCTGCCGCTGCGGCGGATGCTGCGGCCACCGTCTGCACGGATCAACGTGAAGTGCCGGCAGGCCTGCCCGTCGCGTTCGAAGCGCCGTCCAGGAACCACATGGTACACGAGACCGGACTGGGTGCCGTTCCAGCTCACGCGCTGGCCATCACCGGCGAGCTCGAGTGCATGCGCGACACAGGCGTGGTCGCTGCGCTCCATGTCGCGGCCGATTTCGCGGCCGATCAGCGCGCCGACCGTCGCACCGGCGAGAATCGCGATCAGCCGGCTGTCACCGCTGCCGATGGTCGAGCCGATGGCCCCGCCGACGACCGCGCCGAGAACCGTGCCGACGCGGGCGCGGTCGCAGCGGCCGCTGCGGATGCCGTAATCGTCGTTCCAGCGCCGGCCGTTGAAGCCGACGTAGTAGGGGTCGTGCCTGGCGCGCCAGCCGTGGGCCGGCGCGTGCGGCGGCGGGTCGGCGAGCGCGAGCGGCGCGCTGCCGAGGGCGATGAGGGCCAGCAGCGCGGCGGACAGCGCGGTGTAACGTTGCATATGGCGGCTCCGGTCGGTGCCTGCGCTCCGTGATGCAGGCTCGGGCGCAGTGTACGTCGCCGCCGCCTGAACGGATCCTGAAGGCGTCGCCGTCCGCGCGAAACCGTGAGCGGCATCACGCGCCGTCAGAAGGCGCTGATGCCGGTCAGCTCGCGGCCGAGCGTGAGCTGGTGGACCGTCTCCGTGCCCTCGTAGGTAATCACGCTCTCGAGGTTCAACGCATGACGGATCGGCACGTACTCGGCGCTGATGCCGGCCCCACCGAGCATGTCGCGCGCGTCCCGCGCGACCTCGAGCGCCATCCGGCAGTTGTGCCACTTCGCCAGCGAAACCTGCGCCGGCTGCATGCGATCCGCATCCTTCAGCCGCCCGAGCTGCAGCGACAGAAGCTGCGCGGTGGTGATGCCGCGCGCCATCTGCGCGAGGCGGATCTGCAGCGACTGCGTGGCGGCCAGCGGCCGGCCGAACAGCACGCGCGTCTGCGTGTAGTCGAGAAGCTGCGCAAGGCAGGCCTGGGCGGCGCCGATGACGCCCCAGGTGATGCCGTAGCGCGCCTGCGTCAGGCAGGCGAGCGGGCCCTTCAGCCCGAGCGCGCCCGGCAGCACCGCGGATTCCGGCACGACGACATCATCGAGAAACAGCGCGCCGGTCACTGAAGCGCGCAGCGAAAACTTGCGCTCGATCTCGCGCGTCGTGAAGCCGGGCGTGCCGCGCTCGACGAGGAAGCCGCGGATCCCATCGGCAGTGCGCGCCCAGACCAACGCAAGGTCGGCGATCGGCGCATTCGTGATCCACATCTTCGCGCCGTTCAGCACCCAGTCGCCGCCGCGCCGCGCGGCGTGCGTCTTCATGTTGGCCGGGTCGGAGCCGCCGTGCGGCTCGGTCAGGCCGAAGCAGCCGATCACTGCGCCGGTGGCCATGCGCGGCAGCCAGTGCTGCTTCTGTTCCTCGCTGCCGAAGGCATGGATCGGGTACATGCACAGGCTCGACTGCACCGAAACGAAGCTGCGAATGCCGGAGTCGCCGCGCTCCAGTTCCTGGCAGATCAGGCCGTAGCAGACCGCGTTCATGCCGGCGCAGCCGTAACCCTCGAGGGAGCTGCCCAGCAGGCCCAGGGCGGCCATCTCGGGCACCAGGTCGCGGGGGAACGTGTGTTCCTCGAAGTGCTGCTGGATCACCGGCAGTACCCGCTCATCGACGAGCCGGGCGACCGAGTCCTGGACGAGCTGTTCCTCGTCGCTCAGCGTGCTGCGCACGTCGTACAGATCGAGCGGATCGAGCGTCCTGCCGCTGTTTCGCTGCGGCACGGCCTGATCGGCGGCGATCGCCATCGTGGTACTCCCTGTGCTGGCGTGAATCGTCAGCCGGGCTGGATGCCCAGCCGGGCCATCAGCTCGTGGACCAGTCCCTGCGCATCCTGGGCCTGGGCCACCGCCGTCCTGAGGTCGCCGCCCTGGTGGGTCTGACCGGCTGTGGCCCAGTCCGCGCGTGCACTGTCGAGCGCAGCGCGCGCTTCCTCGAGCAGCTTCGCATCAATGCCTTGCGGCAGCCGTCGCATGCCGCTGAGTTCGGTCAGGCGCAGCTCGATAGCGCCCAGCATCCCCGGCATCGTCGCCAGCAGGCCGCTCCAGGCGGTGCTGAGTTCGGCGCTGCGCCGTTCCCTGGCCGCTGCGGCCGCGGTGGCCAGCACGCCGGCCCGCGCCGGCAGATCCGCGAGCGCGGCGATTGCTTCTTTATAGCGCTCCTCGCGGAACATCGCGCGCGCGCCGTCGAGCTGGTCCTTCAGTTCGCGATAGCCGTCCGGCACGTACTCCTGCGCGTCTTCGTGCAGCTCGGCCAGCAGGTCCTCCGCCGACCGGATCGCATCCGCGGCCGGATCCCGGTTGGAGCAGCCCGCCACTGTGAGCAGCAGCGCCAGCAGCAGCGGGCGGCACAGTGCCGCCATGGCCGACCTCGATTCGCGGCCTGACTTCACGACGCCGGTACGCCGAGTGCCGCCATCGCTTCCGTGATGGTGGCCTTCAGGCCACGCGCCGCGACGACGGTGTTCTCGAAGTTCTTCGTGTCGATCGAAGTCGCGGCCTTGCCCCAGTCGCTGCGTGCGGCTTCGTATTTCGCAACCAGTTCCCGAAACACCGCGCGTTCCATGCCCTGCGGCGGACGGCCCGCCAGCGCGGCGAGGCGCTGGTCGGTGGCCGTGATCATCCCGGGAATCGCCTTGGACAGTTCCCGCCACTCGTCCTCGATCGCGATCCTGCCCTCGGCGCGGGCGATGGCGGCATCAGCCACCGCGCGGCGCAGCTCGTCGACGACGGCCGGTGCCTGCCTGACTACCCGAGCGTACTCACCCTGCTGCAGGGCGTCGCGCAGTTCGGCGACGCGGCCCACGATCGCCGCATGCTTCTCGGGCAGGTACTTCTGCAGTTGTTCACCCGAGCCGGCCAGGGTCTTCTCGATCCCGGCCAGGGCCTGCTCGGCCGGTTCCTGCTGGCTGGCGCAGCCGGCCAGACCCAGCAAACCAACCACCAGCACCGCACCGCGGGCGGCGCATCGGAACTTCATCATGGCGCATCCCCTTCCCAATGACCGGCGGATGCCAAGCGTACCAAAAAAGGGGACTGTCCCCTTTTACACGTTGCCTTTGAGCTTCTTCAGGGCGCTGGCCTCGATCTGGCGGACGCGCTCGGCCGAGACGCCGTATTCGTCGGCCAGTTCCTGCAATGTGCTCTTCGGTTCGGCCAGCCAGCGGGCGGTGATGATGCGCCGGCTGCGCTGGTCGAGCGCGGCGAGCGCCTGGGAAAGCCGTTCAGCGACCGCGCCGTCCCATTCCTGCTCCTCGAAGGCGGCGGCCGGATCCGAGTCCGGGGCCGGCAGGTAGTGCGCCGGCGACCAGGATCCGTCCTCGGATTCCGTTTCCGGCACCGGGTCGAAAGCGAGGTCGCGCGCCGACAGGCGCTGCTCCATCTCCCGGACCTCGCGCGGTTCGACGCCGAGCTCGCCGGCTACCGCCAGGGTCTCCTCATCGGACAGCCAGGCGAGGTTCTTCTTCATGCGCCGCAGGTTAAAGAACAGCTTGCGCTGGGCCTTGGTCGTCGCGACCCGCACCAGGCGCCAGTTGCGGATCACGAACTCATGGATCTCGGCGCGGATCCAGTGCACCGCGAAGCTGACCAGGCGCACGCCGAGCTCGGGGTCGAAGCGCTTCACGGCCTTCATCAGGCCGACGTTGCCTTCCTGGATCAGGTCGGCAGCCGGCAGCCCGTAGCCCAGATAGCCGCGGGCGATGTGCACGACAAAGCGCAGGTGCGACAGCACGAGCTGGCGCGCCGCGTCGAGGTCATCGTGGTCGCGGAAGCGGCGGGCCAGCGCCAGTTCCTCGTCGCGGGTCAGGACCGGGATGCACGATACGCGCTCGACGTAGGCATCGAGACTGCCCACCGGTCCGGCAAGGGCCAGTGCATTCTGCTTCAGAGTCAGCGCTGTTCCACCCATGTTCCCGTTTACCTCCGGCGCGTACTTTAGCACTCCGGCTACCGGAGTGCTAACGGACTCAGCGGACCATCGGAACTTGGATAAAATATTTGTAAAACAACAGCTTATCAGCGAGGCTCGATCCGGCGCAGGTGATAGCCGGCCGCCAGCCACGCCCCCAGCAAGCCGAGCAACGCGCCCGCCGCCGCGACCGCCAGCACCTCCGTGAAGGCGAGTCCGGACAATCGGAATGGGCTGCCGTAGGCAGCAGCAAGGCCCGCGACGGGTGCCTCGAGGGCCAGCAGTCCGCCGCCCAGCAGGGCGAGCGCGATCAGGCTGCCGCCGAGTCCCTGCCAGAACCCGGAATACAGGAACGGCCGGCGCACGAAGGCATTCGAACCGCCGACGAGGCGCGTCACCTCGATCTCCGCCCGGCGGGCGTCGATCTCGAGCCGGACCGTGTTGCCGACGATGGCGACGACGCCGAGCGCGAGAATCGCCGCGGCCAGCAGCGCGGTCCGGCGCAGCACTGCGACGATCGCCTGCAGCCGCCGGACCCAGGCGGTATCCGCTTCGACCAGCTCGGTCTCCGGCAGCTCGCGCAGGCTCGCCGCCAGCGCCGCGACGCCATCGACGGAGTCGTGCGGCGGTGCGGGCCGGACCTTCACCAGCCACGGTAGCGGATTCGCGGTCAGCATCTTCAGCGCCTCGCCGATGCCGGCGAGCGCGGCGAATTCCCGCAGTCCTTCGTCCGGGCTGACCAGCACGGTGCCGGCGACTTCGGTACGGGCCTCGACCGCGAGCTGCACTTTGCGCGCCTGCTCCGGGGTGGTCTCGCGCCGCAGGTACAGTGAAAGCTGCACGCTGTCGCCGAGCCCGGCACTGAGCGTTCGGGCGTTGGTCAGGACGATGTGCAGCGCCCCCGGCAGCGCCAGCGCCACGCCGATGACCAGCGTCGACAGCAGCGTGGCGAATGGCCGGCGCATGAGCCGCCCGAGCGAGCCGACCAGCGTCTGCAGATGCCGCTCGAGCCAGGTCGCGAGCGCCCCGGCGACGGTGCGCGGGCCGGCCGGTTGCGGGGCGCGCAGTTCTTCAGGCAGCGACAACAGCGGCTCCGGTCAGCCGGCCGTTCTCAATGCGGATGCGGCGCACGCCGAAGCGCTCGAGCAGGTGCACGTCGTGCGTCGCGACCAGCACCGTGACCCCGACCGCATTGAAGCGCTGGAACAGGTGCATGACCTCGAGCGCCAGATCCGGATCGAGGTTGCCGGTCGGTTCGTCGGCGATCAGCACCGGCGGCTTGCTGACCACGGCGCGGGCGATGCCGACGCGCTGCTGCTCGCCCACCGACAGCTCGAACGGGAACAGGCGCTCCTTGCCGAGCAGGCCGACCTGATCGAGTGCCGCGCGCACGCGCTTGTCCATCTCGCGGCGGGCGACGCCGGCGATCGCCAGCGGCAGCGCGACGTTGTCGAACACCGGCCGGTCGTCGAGCAGCCGGTGGTCCTGGAACACGAAGCCGACCTGGCGCCGGAACGCCGGCACCTGGCCGCGCCGCAGCGCCGTCGTGTGCTGGCCATTGACGACGACGCGGCCGCGCGTCGGCCGCTCGAGCAGCGCGACGAGCCGCAGCACGGTGCTCTTGCCGGCGCCCGAATGGCCGGTCAGGAAGGCCATCTCGCCGCTGCCGAGTTCGAACGACAGGTCGGCCAGAGCCTCACGGCCGTTCGGGTAGCGCTTGAACACCTGGTCGAAGCGGATCACGCGGCGTTCTCCGGCAACGGCCGCAGCAGACCGTCGACATAGGCCTGCGCATTGAAACCACCGAAGTCCCCGGCCTGCTCACCGACCCCGACGAAACGGATCGGCAGTCCGAAGCGCCGCGCGATCGCGACCAGCACGCCGCCCTTCGCCGTGCCGTCGAGTTTGGTCAGCACGATCCCGGTGACGCCGATCGCCTGGCGGAACTGCTCGGCCTGACGCAGCGCATTCTGGCCGAGACCGGCATCGAGCACCAGCAGCACTTCATGCGGCGCGTCCGGATCCAGCTTGCGCAGGACGCGCGCGATCTTGGCCAGCTCGTCCATCAGGTGCGACTGCGTGTGCAGGCGTCCGGCAGTGTCGGCGATCAGCACATCGATGTGGCGGGCGCGTGCCGCCTGCAGCGCGTCGAACACGACCGCGGCCGGATCGGCGCCGGGCTGCTGCGCGATCATCGGCACGTTATTGCGCTCGGCCCAGGCGCGGAGCTGTTCGACGGCGGCGGCCCGGAACGTATCACCGGCCGCCAGCATTACCGACCGGCCTTCGTCCCGCAGCCGGCGCGCCAGCTTGCCGATCGTCGTGGTCTTGCCCGAGCCGTTGACGCCGACCACGAGGATCACGAACGGCCGCCGCGCCGGATCGACGAGCAGCGGCTGCTCGACCGGCTGCACGATCGCGAGCAGCGCATCGCCGAGCGCGCGCAGCAGCGCCTCGGCATCGGCGAGTTCGCGGCGTTCGACGGCCCGCTGCAGGCCGGCGAGGATTTCGCCGGTCGCCTCGACGCCGACATCGGCGGCGAGCAGGCGCGTTTCCAGATCTTCGAGCAGCGCCGCATCGATCTGGCGGCCCGGCAGCAGGTCGGCCAGCCACGAGCTGCCGCGGTTGACCCGCGCGCGCAGGCGCGCGAGGAAGCCGCGCGGGTCCGCCGCCATCGGTTACGGCGCGATCACGGCGCCATCCGTGATGACGACCTGGCTGCCGTTGGTCAGGAAGAACGTCGCGATCTGGCCCTGCAGTTCCACGGTCGCCTCGGGAGACGGCACCGGATCCAGCAGCGAGTTGTGGACGCCCTGCGAAAACGGCACCCACCCGCCGTTCAGCCCGGTGACGCCGGTCGTGCCGACCGAATTGACGCGCCGCACGCCGGTGCCACCGAGCGTGGTGATCAGCCGCTGCGTGGAGCCGACCGGCACGACCGGATCGGTCGGGAAGCCGCCGGCACCACCCTCGAACGTGGACACGTACACCTGGCGCGCACCGGCCGCGGTCGCCGCGTAGTTGACTGCATCGGCCGCGTCGAACGCGGCCTGCACGTTGCGGAAGAAGGTGCGGTACAGCGTCGTGTTCGGCTGCAGGCCGGATGCCGCCAGCAGGCCGTTGATGATCGGGCCGTAGGTCGCCGACTGCCGGATCGTGTCGGTCAGCATCGCCGCGGCGCTCGGCAGCGCCGAGGCCTTGACCTCGCTGCCGAGCAGCCCGAGCACCGTACCCGCGTGCGTGCCGCCGAGCGAGTAACCGATCATATGGATGCGGCTGGCGTCGAAGTCCGCCCCCGGGTTCGTCGCCGCGTCGAGGTCGATGGTCGGAATCGTGCGGATCAGCGCGATGTTGTCGGCAATCCCCTGGCGCGCGTTGTCGCGCTGCACCAGCACGTTGGTAAAGTTCAGGAAGTTGACGCCGGTCGGATCGACCGCGCCGTCCGGGCCGGGCACGCCGAACTGCGCGTTGACCTGCAGGTCGAGGTTGAAGGTGCGCTCGATCGGCGTCTGCGCGAATGGCTGCGCGTAGGCCTCCGAGGATGGCGTGACGCCGTGCAGCGGCAGGTCGATCGCGATGGTCGCGAAGCCGCGCGAGGCCATCCTATCCGCGACCAGCAGCGCATCGGTGCGGTCGCGCGGAAATCCGTGCACGAACACGACCACCGGCCAGCCGGCGGGTGGTTTGACGCCGATGTTCGGTACCGCGATGAGCATCGGGATGTCGAGCGTCGTGGTCGGCGCCGGCACCGGGTTGAAGCGGGTCAGGTGGCGGCTGGCCGGGTCGATGCCCGGCACCGGCGAGGCTCCCGCCGCCTGCCAGGGCTGGGTCATCGGCGCGGTCGGATTGGCCGGGCCAGGCGCGCTCAGGAAGTAATTGACGTTCAACGTGCCGTTGTACAGGTTGACGAAGCCCGGCAGGCCCATGAAGGCGGTGGTCATGCCGGTGGCGGCGACGGTGTAGGGCCGCGCCGTCGTGGTCGCCGCGAGGTACGCGAGCGTGTCGCGCGTCGCGACCGTCGAAAAGGTCCACGAGGCGACGACATTCGGCGGCGCGACCGCGAGCCCGCCCGGCAGCGCGCTGCCGATCGCGAGCTGCGCGTAGGTCAGCCGGCAGACACCGTTCAGCGTGGCACTGGTGATCGAGGCGCAGGTCGGCGGGAAGAGTCCGGCGGTGAGATCGGCGATCGCCGCATCCCGCACCGTCCGAAACTCGGCGTCCGGCGTAGCCGCGGTGCCGCCGGCGCTGCGCACACCGTTGGTCACCAGGATCAGGTAGCCGTTGTTGGTTGCACCGCTCGAGGCGAGCAGTGGCCGCAGCGGCCGGATCAGCAGCGTCGCGCCGGCGGCGTCGGCATCGGGCGACACACCGATCGCGTAATGCTCGCCAGGCTGCAGAATGCCGGTGACGCCGGTCGGCGCCTTGTTGATGTTGTCGATCGAAACCTGCACGACGCGCACGCTGGCGGCGAGCGTGGCCGCGTCGATCGCGCCGGAGAAGCGCAGCGTGATGTCCGCGGTCGTCGAGTAGCCGTCGAGCGCGTTCATCGCGGCGAAGTGCGGCGTGAAGGCTGCGATCGAGGCCGGCAGGTTCAGCGTGCCGTCGGTCGACCCGCTGAAATAGAGGTCGGTCGGGTAGGGCAGCACGCCGGAGCTCGGCCGGAACATCGGATAGAAACCGCCGGTGCCCGCGACCGGTGGTGGCGCGTTGTTGCCGGAGGTCGGATCGGTGGGGCCGATCTGGCCGGAGCCTGAGGAGCATCCCCCGATCAGCAGTACAGCCAGCGCAGTCGCCGTGAGGTAATGGATTTTCATGGTGGTTCGCTCCGGTGAATGTTGCCCGGCACTCGGACGCGTATGATCGCGCGTGACGGCAAGTTTACGGGATTGGCAGCCATTCATGCGCCGTATTCGACCGCGTGCGGGCGGCAATGCACCGCAAAAAACCGGCAGCCGGGCGGCGCCGGGTGGCCGCTGCACGCTGCGGATCATCGGCGGCGAATGGCGCGGTCGCCGGATCCGGTTTCCGGATCGCCCGGGCCTGCGGCCGACGCCTGACCGGGTCCGCGAAACGCTGTTCAACTGGTTGAGTCCGCGGATCGCGGACGCGCGCTGTCTCGATCTGTTCGCCGGCAGCGGAGCGCTCGGCCTCGAGGCGCTGTCGCGCGGTGCGGCCGAGGTCGTGTTCGTCGAGTCCGATGCCGCCGCCGCCTGCGCCCTGGCTGCGACCGTGATGTCGCTGACGCCGGCACGGGGGCGCGTGGTCGCGGCCGATGCGCTGGCATTCCTGCACGGCGAACCGCGGCCCTTCGATGTCGTGTTCCTCGATCCACCGTTCGGATCCGGCCTGCTGGCGGCCGCCATCCACGCGCTCGACACGCGCGGCTGGCTCACGCCGGCCGGCTGCGTGTATGTCGAGGCTCCGGCCGCGGACGGACCCCCCGCCTGGCCCGGCCGCTGGCGGGAGCACCGCTCCGGTCGGGCCGGCGCTGTCGCCTTCCGCCTCGCGCTCGCCGGCGCC
>VGVB01000056.1 GCA_016882265.1 Gammaproteobacteria bacterium | reverse complement strand
GACCAGCAGAGGCCAGATTTTGACGATGAGGTCGATCATCCGACCGGCTCCGAGTAGACCGAGATCGACCCGGTGATGACGTGACCGACGCCGCCGACGGCTTCGAGCCAGATTCGCGCGCCGGCCACAAACGGCCCGAGCGGCGAGCCAAAATCGTCGCCGTTGCCTTGCGTGTCAGCTTGATCGATGTGCCACGTGTAGCGCCCGTTTGCTACCACCGCGCCCGTCGCCGGGTTGCAGTCCGACATGAGCCGAACTTGGCTTGCCGAGCTCGCCGCGAGGCCAAGCCGCCACACGAACGCGCGCATGCCCGCCGCGACCTTCGTGATCGCCGACCGGATCTCGCACGCGCCGATCTCGATCCCCTCGAACACGACGACGCCGGCCGCGTCCTTGATCAGCACATAGCCGACGGCGCCGGCCGAACTGCCGACCTCCCTCGCCGTCACAGCGAGGATCTCGTCGATGTCCGTGGCGACTGACAGCACCGGGACCAGGCCGGCGAGCGTGATCACCTCGGACTGCGACACGCCGGACGAATCTAGATAGTCGATCAGCACGCTGCGAATCCCCAGACCGGCGGCCGTGTCATCAGCGCTCGTTGACACAACCGACACCTGGACGCCGCCAGGAGTCGGCCGCGTCGTCGCGGCTCCACCCCACAGCTCCTCCGGCGTCGCGCCGACAAGGGTGCGCAGGCCGAGCACATGATCAGCTTTTTGGCTCCACACTTGGCCGTTCCGATAGTACGATCCCATCTAGACCTCCTCCGGCCTCCGAGTGTATCCCTACCGCACGAAGCGCGCTACAACGACTCGAGATCGGCCGTCCGCTCGAAAAACTGGACCCCCACGCCGCAAACTTGCCGGACCTCGTACAGCTCGACCGAGGCGCCGAGCCCCTCCGGCACCCGCAACGCCCGATCCATCGCCGCCGCTGGCGCATCGTTGATTGTGCTCCCCGTCGGGACGACCGCCGACGCGGTCATCGGATACACCGGCGCCGTTTGCAAGTACACCTCGAAGCCAGCCACCGGCGACGATTGTCGCGAGACGGCCGCGCCAGCGTAGCCGCCACCCGTCGCCGAGGCGTGCTCGTGCGCAGCCTGCGACGCCGGCACAATCGGATCCTCGGAGCCCGACCGCGTCACCCAGGCCCGCGAATACCGGCACGCCGGCGGCACTACCACGTGGAGCCGCCTCGGCGACAGGCCGGCATAGTTGGCCTCGCAAGCATGGCCGCAGACCGCATAGAGGCCGAAGGCCGCCGCCACCGGCGCCGAGTCGGCCGCCTGCAGCAACGACACCGCCGCCGGAGGCGTAGGATCGCTCGCGCCGACGATACCATCGGCAGGCGAGATAGTCGGCGACGAGCGCCACGACCGAGTAGGACACGCGCGCATCTAATCCCCCGGACGCCACAGGACGACCGCCGAGCGGAGCGACACCGTTTGTCCGACGTCGGCCCGCACATACCACTCGAGATCGACGCCGGCGTCGGCCGAGCCGTCGACCTCGGCCCGCAACGTCGACGACACCACCATCGCACCCGTAGCACCGAGCTGGACCTCGGACTCTTTGCCGCCGGCGCCTCGAGCTACCACCCGGACCCGCGCATTCGTCGCGCCGGCCGATACATCGGCCAGCACGCACACGCGCAACGCCGGCCGATAATCGACGCCGGCGACAGGGTCGCCCTTTTGGAACGGCAGCAGCGCCCGCGCCTTGCCGACGAGCGCCCATGCGCCGACGCCAACCGTCGGAAACGGCGCCACGTGTCGAGCCCCGCCATATTGCCCATCATCCTGCACAAGCGAGCCGACGACTTGCCAACGATCACGCAGCACCGCGATCGCGTTGCGCCAACACCGATCGAGCATCTCGGTATGGATCGGCCCGTTTGCAACGGCCGACAACAACGCATCGTCGGCCGGCCAGAAGCCCGACGACTGTTGCGCGTGCGGCGCCACGATCGGAGGCAAGGCCGGATCGGGATCAGGGTACACGAGCACGTGCGACACCAAGAACGCGCCGCCAGGGGCCAGGTACGAAAACCGCAACCGATCCTCGCCGGCGGCAATCGTGACATTGTGCGCCAGCGTCAACCAGGTACCGGCCGCGACGACTTCAACAGCCGGCCCATAAATCTGAGTCCACACCGTAGGCCCGTCGCCGAGGCCGGACTCGACGCCGATCGTCAGGTTGCCATTGTAGGCCGGCAGCACCACATGGATCACGCGATAGCGCAAGCCGTCAGCCGACGGCACGATCCCGACCGTAAAGGACACATCGCGCGCATGGCCCGGAGCCATCATCGGCAGGAACGACACGAGCGCCGGCCGGTGCGCCCGGTAGATCGCGTTGGCATTGAGCAGCGCGCCGGCCAACGGTCCCGACATAGCCGCCGCGAGATAGGCGTCGCTTTTGGCGATCGCCAGAGCTGCCGGAAAAGTCACCGCCACGTGTCACCCCCAGATTGAGCCGTCGCCCTCATGCGCGAACCCGCCTTGATAGCTCGAGGCCGCCGCCAGCTCCGGCAGCGTCAACCACGAATAGGCCGACAGCACAGCGCCACCCAAAACGAAGGCGACGGTCAACTCGCAATCTGTACCCGTGTCGACGACAGACGAAATCGTGTAGCTACCGCCCGAGCTCTCGGCCCCGAGTCCGGCCTCGAAGTGCAAAAGCCGCATCGGCGAGGACTGCGCCAGCGCCGTCGACGCATGCAGAAAATAGCGCCTCGGCACCGTGATTGACGTCGGAGCGCCAGCAGGACCGGCCCACGCCGACACCTGCATCGCCGGACACAATGCGCGCTTGACCGGCCCGCCGTCGATGAGAATCGTCGCCGTCACTGCCCCGCTTTTCAGCTCGCGCCGGACGCCCAGCACGCGGCCGGTCCCCGAATAGCCAGGCGTGCCCGTCGACCACTGCCACATCGCGAAGTGTGACAGCTCCACCCAAACCAGATCGCCGACGTCGAGATCGAGCCACGGCACGACCTGCACCTCGATCGCTTGCTCCGTTTGCGCCGGCAGGAAGCGCGCAAGCGCCCACTGGCCGACTTGCTCGGCCGTCAGCTTGCCGACAAGCGGCAAGGTGTACTCGACCGCCGACTCGCCTTGATTCGCAGCCGCCGGCAGATCCTGGACTTGATAGCGCCCCTCGCCGACTGTCAGGCGCATCGTATTCGGAACGTCGCGCCGCGCCACCGCCTTTACCGCGTCGCCGTCCGTCGTCAGTAGATGCTCATCGCCGATCGCCACAACCCAGGCCGAGCCGCCCGGTTGCGTCGATACCAGTTGCAAGCGCTGGCGCCGCGCGCCTTGCTTGTCGTCGCCGCGCGTCACCACGCCCAACTGCGACAGCGCCAGCAGACCGCCGAACAACTCGCCGAGCGTCGCGCCGGCGAGCGCCACCTCGACCGGCAGCGCCACCATCGGCCCCTGCGCCAGCAGCCCGAACGAGTCGACCTCGACGGCCGACGTCGCCGAGCCGGAGGCGCCGTCGAGCCCGTACCCTTGACCCAACGGCAAAACGTCGAAGGCGCCGCGTTGCCCGGTCCCGGAGCTGCACAGCAGATCGCGCAAGACGTCGGCCGCTTGGCCGCCGTCAGTGTAGACCACCTCGACCGCGTCGTTTGCCTTTGCGCCGGCCCACGGCTTCCAGCCGGCCAGATACAGGCCAGAAAAAAACACAAGATTGCCAGACGTCGCAGCCGACTTATAAGACACCGTCACATCGCCGATGCGCAGTTGGCCGAACGCCGGCGGCACAATGCCAGGCGTATCGAGCAGCACCGCCACGCCGGCCGGCGCCGTCGACGCGCCGAGGCCAGTCGCGTTGACCTGCGCACCGTTACTGAACCAGCCAAGCCATTGCAGCAACCCACCAGCCGGCACGCCTTGATATAGGTGCGTCACCACTGTTTGCGCGCCCGGAGTCTCGGAGCCGTTGAAAGAGCACTTGGCCGCCACCACGCCCGGAGCCGGAACGGCGCCGGCCAACAGCTGGAGTTGCCAGACCCACGAGGTGAACTTGCCAGGCCCACCGGCGACAAGCGCGCCGAGAAACAACTGAGCATCGTAGGCCAACGTGACCTGATTGAGCGCCCCCGGCAGCGCCGCCACCCAGGCCGCCTTGCAGGCGTCCGCTTGCTCGGCCGCCGACAGTAGCGCGCCGCTCGCGTAGCCCGCAAACGGCAGCACCTCTATCACGAAAAACCACAGCTTGACCGCCGGAACGACGCCGTTATCCCAGCCCGCCACGTGCACTTGAAACGAATTTCCCGGCTCGACCGGCCAGCGTGTAACAGTGTCGACGACCTTCCCAGCCAACGGCGCCGCGAGCCGCAAGTCGAGTCGACGGTCGAGCGATTGCGCCTGAAACTCCCAAAGGCCGCCAGCTCGGTCCGGCCCTCGGTCGATCGTGCCGCGCCAAATCTCGTCGGCCTCCTCGTCGAGAAAGGCGGTCCCGGTCACGACGCCAGACGGCGTTACGGGCGACGCCCACAAACGGATCTGCCTACCGCGAAACCAGCGCGGCAGATCCGAGCACACGTTGCCGACCGAGCCGAGCGGATAGTCGCCGGCCAGTGTGCCGGCCGTGCCGCGCACACACCCCGTAAAACGAGGATCGGCGCCGCCAACCGTTGCCGCGTACGTAATCCGTTCGAGCCCAAGCCAGAAAACGCCGCCACCCGCCGGCCAGCCGGCGACGGAGTCAACGCGGATCGTTGCGTCATTCCAGGCGACGGCCGCGCGCAAGGTCGCCTGCAAAGACCATTTACGCAGCCAGGTTCGGACCTGGACCGTGTCGAGCAGTTGAACCGTCAGCGGATACCCGGCGCCGAGGCCGGAGTCGCGATCGACCAGTTGCCCGACCTCGCTCGACCGGTCGATCACCAGCGAAGCATCCTGCGCAGTAAAGCCCGTTGGCAGCGCAAGCGCAGTCTCGCGCTCGATCCACACGACCGGAATCCCCTCGATCGTCAGCCAATAGACGACGCCCCACCCGTATTGAACCGGACCCCAAACCGTGCTCATCGCGGCACCGCCAGTACCAACGAGACGACGTCGATTGTCTCATCGTTGAGCTTGTCGAACGCCGGCGCCGTCACGGCGTACCCTTCGAGATAGCCGTCGGGATTCGCCGCCGTATAGGGCGCAACGTCGGCCGACACGTACACCCGGACCCGGCCGGACAGCAGCCACGCCCAGGACGACGGCCGCGCCACGCCGGCGCACAGCAGATCGACCGCCTGCAACGAGTGATTGCCGAACACCGGCGCCACCGCACGGCCGAGCCGGACCTGTTGCACCTCGACCTTGGCGGCATCCTCCGGCGGCTCGACCTCGACGCCTAACAACTCGACGCGACCAAGCGGAATCGCCGACCCAGTGTGCGACGTCGCGAACCCATAGACGCCGTCCGGATCATACCCTAGCCAGTAGGCCAGCTCGCGATCGGCCGTCCACACCGGCCGGAAGTTGACTGCGTTCGTTGTCGCGATCGTCACGCGCCGCGTTGTCGCCGAATAAGTGATAGCCCACAGGCCGGCAGGCGTGGACGCATCGAGCAGCACGCGCCAGGCATTGAGCGCATCGTCGAACACCGCAGGCGCACCCAGGCGGGCCGCCGTTGTCGCCGGAGACGTCGGTTGCTCCTCGACGACCAGCGTGTTCACAGCCCGGAACTTGGCCGAGCCGTCCGAATAGGCGTAGCCCTGGACATTCACGCTACACCGCCTCGCCAGCTAGGCCGAAGTCCAGGCGCCACAGATGCCCCCCGACGCGCGAGCGCCGGACCGGACCAAGCGCAAAGCGCGCCCAATGAGCGCCGATCGGTGGCACGACGTAATCAGACCCAGAAACGCCGGCCAGCCGCAGCCACGCCCGCCGAGGATGTGCCGCAACCTGCGACACCTCCGGCCAGCGCCGCGCGTCAACCGGCCCGACGATCGGAGCACACTCGCCGGCCCACGGCGCCAGACCGGACAGACCAGGCCGGACCGCGCCGACGCCCGACCCTTGCCCCGGCGCCTTGTCGTGGTAGACACGGCCGAGCCGGAGCGACAGCAACCCGGCCGGCTCCGGCGCCCACGTGCCGGATGCGTCCGACGCGCCGACCAGCTCGACCGCAGGCCCACCCGCCACAACGCCGAGCCGTTGGATTGCGGCCAGATTCGGAGCCCACGAGAACGGCCCGCCACTGTTTTTGATTTTCAGCAGCGCCCCGCCCGTCGACGAATCGCGCGCCCATCCCCATTGAAAGAGCGCCGCAGGGAACCACCCGCGCGCCGCATCGTTGGCCCACGCGCACAAATCTTCGAGCGCATCAACCGCCGAATTGGACGTCGCCGCGCAAGTCCACACCTCGGCGACCGCGCCGACTGTCACCGTCGCCGAAACAGCGCTCCAATCGTGCGACGTTTGCACCGACAGCACCTATACCCCCTTCGCTTTGAGCCCGGAACCTTTGAGAGAGCCCATGGCGCCCTGGACCGCAACGCCCACCTGTTGCGGCGTGCCAACGACGAAGCCCCGGCCAAAATACACGTTGACCACGTTGCCGCCACCTGTTGCGCCGGCGCCGGCAGCGCCGCCGGCCGGCGAGGCGCGGTCGACAAGGTCGCCGGCCGCAGGAATCGACGGCGCCCCGCCACCGCCGGAGCCGCCGATTGCGCCAGCCGCCGCCGCACCATACAGCACCGCCGCAGCGCCGTGCGCCACCATCGCCGGCACGTTCGGGTAGCTAGCAACGGCAGCCGCCGCCTCCGTGATCGCGAGGATCGCCGCCTTTTGACGCTCGCCTTCGACGAACGCCGCCGCCACTTGGCCCACGGCGCCGATCACGGCCGGAGCATTGCCGCCGGCCTCCTTCCAGCCGCGCGAAACCTTAGACACGCCGTCGGCCGTCGCCGCCAGCGCCTTGAAGAGCTTGGCGCCTGGACCGCCAGACGACGCGAGCAGCTCGGCCGGCGCCTTGATCGCCTCGGACACCGCCGCAATGTTTTCGCGCAACCGCGCCCTGGCTTCGCGGTCCAGTTGGCCGATCCGCTCATTGTAGGCTTCCCACGCCGCCTCGCTTTGCGCAAGCGCCAAAGTCTCGGCATTCGCTCGATCCTGCGACCCCTCTTTCGTCTTCGCCTGCGCAGCCGCGAAATCCTTATCGACCTTGTCGACCTCGGCGCCGTAGTCGGCCCACGCTTGCTTCCGCTCGACAAGGTCCGCGCGCTCATTGGCGCCGGCCGCCCGCAACGACGCAGCCAACGACGCCGAGCGCTTTTGAGCCGCCGCCGTCACCGTGTCGGCGACCTTGGCCGCCAAATCTGCCGAGCGCTGCAAACCGGCATCGAGCAGCGCCCGGTTTTCTTGCGCGAGCCGCGCCTCGTTGTCGGCGACAGCCCGATCGAGCGCCTCGCGCTTGGCCGCGAACTCTTGCCGGATCGCCGCGACCGCGACCTCGCGCCCGCGCGCCGTATTCACCTCGCGCCGCGCCTTTGCAACCTCGGCCGATTCTTCGAGATCCAACTGTCGGAGCCGCGCCGCCGTCGCACCCGGCGACGCCGCCGAAGCGTCGAGCCGATCGGCCTCGACCTTGGCAAGCCGGATCTGCGCCGCCGTTTCGGCCTGCGCCGCTTGCCGGCCCCGGTCCGCTCGCGCCTTTGCCTCGGCCGCCGCTTGCTTTCCAATCGCCAGCTCGGCCGCCGCCAGCCGGAAGCCCTCGGATTGCAGGCCGGCGATCTTCGCCCGGAAGTCGAGCTCTTTCACCAGCCCGCGATTGTGGTCCGCCGTCAGCTCGACTTGTCGCCGCGAGTTTTCAGCTTGCCGCAACTGCGACGCATGCAGCGTCAGCCGCAAACCGGCCTGCTTGTCGAGCTGCGCCGACGCCTGCGCCTCGAACACGCCGATCTCGGCCGCGAGCACATTCGCTACCTGCGACCGCCGAGCCGCGAGCGCCTCGGCCTCGCGTTGCCGATCGACGACCGCTTGCAAAGCATTTGCCTCGGCCGTTGCAGCCGCCACGAGCTCATCATAGGTCGACGCCTGGCGCCGCAAACTGTCCGCTTGCTTGCCGAGCTCCAAGGACTTTGCGACCGTCGCCGCCGAGGCCCGCGCTTCGATCTCGACCGCCGCCGACAGCAGCGCCGCGCGCTCGCGATCGAGCACTACTGCGCGCTCGGCCGCCACCTTGGCGCGCTCGACCTCGTTCGCCGCCTCCTTTGCGATCCCCAGCGCAGCTTGCGATAGGCCGAGCCGCGCCGAAACGTCCGGCAGCTTGGCCGACACCTGCGACAGCCGGCCAAACTCGCGCTCGAACGCCTGGACAGCCGCCGGCCCCTTTCCGAGCGCCTCGGTCAGCGCGAGCACCGCCGCGCCGCCCTCCTTGCCGATCGCCTCGGCCCGCTGGCGCACCACTTCGAGCAGCGCCGGAGTCGGCCGGATCGTCGCCGGTAGATCGGCCATCGCCTGTTGCAGCTTGATCGCCTCGTCGACCGACACGCCCAGCGAATCGGCCAAGCCGCGCGTCGACGAGTCGCCCAACTCGCGAATTTTGGCCGCCGTTTGCGCGAAATGCTTTTGGAGCTCGAACGCGCCGAGCGCCAGCGCCGCCACGCCGGCCGCAGCCAGGCCGATCGGCCCCGGCAGGATGTTTGCAGCCGCGCCCGCCGCCGTCAGGCTCTGGCCGACCTTGGCAATCTCCGGCACCACCGCGCCGCCAAGCACAGAGGCAAGGCCCGCGAACGCGCCGCCGCTCCGCTGGACGACGCCCGTCGCGCTTTTGGCGACGTCGCCGAGGCCGGCGCCGACAGATTGAGTCGCGGCCGACGCCTTTTTCGCGTCGCCAGCTAGGCCGTCGAGCTCTTTGCGAGTATCAGCGACGGTTTTCGCCGCATTGCCCTCGCCGGACAGGATAATTCGAGTCTCGACACGTGCCGCCGCGATCGTACTCACTTGGCCCGCCTTGCCTCGGCCGCCAGCCGCCGCCGTAGCTCAACAATACCCCACGACAGCCACGCCGGCCAATCGTCCGGCCAGCCAGCCAACGGCGACACCTCGGCGAGCATATGCACCTGCACGAGCGCTTGGAACTGCGCCGAGCGCAGCACCCCATACGGACACACCGACCACTCGCCCCCAGGCAGATCGGCGCCGGCCGGCACCTCGGAGCATGGGCCCGTCGAGCACCGGCAGCGCCACACGCCGCGCCTGTAGAGCGACTCATTGAACCAGATCGACAGCAGCCACGGCAGAAGCGATACCCAGGCCGCCGGCTTGCCGTCGACGACGACCCCGCCTAGTTTCCCCAGGTAAGCGCCGAGATCGCCGAGTAGAGCGGAGTCACCAGCGCCGGATTCGGATCGGCCAGAAACGCCGCCCGCGCCTCGGCGCCCCCCGGCTCGATGCCAACGAGGCCCGCTTTGACCACGGCCGCAATTTGCTCGCCCGGTTTGAGCGCCTCGGCCTCGGTCCACTCGATCCACGACAGCGCCCGGACCTCGACCACGTGCGCGCCGTCGGTTTTGACCGCGCGATCGGCCGGCACCCAGGCCGCCGCCGCAGGCCGATCGCCCGCCAGCTCGACCGCCGGATCGCCGGAGAACACGAGCCGCGCCGTCCGGCTTTTGCTTGTCAGCACGAGCATTACGCCACCCCGAACTTGACGATCGCATCGAGCGGAGAGTCGGACGAAGTCTCGGCCGTGTCGGTCGAGTCGCCGGAGTAGGCGCCCGCCTCGATCGTCACGGTGTACGCCTGGACCCCGTCGCGATCCGCGATCGCCGGCGCCGCCGTCACCAGGCCCGCCGGAATCGACACGCCGAACAGCTTACCCACAGCCGGCCCCACATAGACGCCGATCGAGTGAGTAGTGCCGAGCTCCAGGCTCGATTGCCAGTAGTGCGAGCCGACATTGACGGCCGCGCCGGCTGAATCATAGACCGTATCGTCTTTGTCGTGCGGGATCGAGAACGAGATCGACACGCGGGGCTTGACGATCGCGACCGAGTCGATCCCCTCCGGCGCGTAATGGCACTTGGACTCGCGGATCGTGCACTTCCATTCGAGCGCGACCTGCTCCAAACCGCACTTGACCACCCCATCGATCAACAGTTGGCCGGACTTGTTCCCCACCAGTTGCGGAGTGCGCGAGTAGGAGTCCGGCACAACAAGATTGCCCTTCGTCTTGTCGACCTGGAAATCGTAGAAGCGGAACGTGAACGAGGCGACCGGCGTCGCGCCGGAATCGAGCGTGATCTTGATCGACTCGCAGACCAAGCCGGTCAGCACGTAGCACAGTTTCGTGTCCGGCCCGACCCAGTAGGCCGTGAAAAAACGCGGTTGATCGTCCGATTGCCAGGCCGTCGATGAACCGTAGACGTTGGCCGCGTTGTCGTCATAGTTGGCCGAGGCCGCACGCGCCGGCTCGAAGATCGTCGCAAGGTCGACGACCTTTTCCTGGACGAAGCCGACGAACGGCGCCACCGCCGCCGACACGGCCGCCGCGATGAACTGGCCAGACTTGTGAAGCGCGCCCTCGCCGGCGTCCATTTGGAGGTGAGTCGAATCGGTGCCGTTCGCAGTGACCTTGCCCGCACCATAGATGGCATTCGACAGGTGAGTCCCGCGCCAGAAATTCGCATTCTTGTCGGACAGTGTCGCGCCGGCGAGCGCCTCGACGTTGCAGCCCAGCGCGTTGCCCAGCAGCGCGAACCACGGCGGCACCACCTCGACGCCGCCGACCGGAGCGCCGCCCGGATTTTCGGCCGTCGGATCGTAGCCGCTTTTGAGCCCTTGGAGCGGAACATCGAACGAGATCGACCCGGAGCGCCGGCCGACGATGCGCTCGGCCGCCGCGCCGACTTGGCCTGTCATCAGGTCGAGCTCGGCGACCTCGGTGTTGAACGACACTTTCGGAGCATCGGCCAGAATCGGCACGAACTCGTTAGCCGCCAGCGTCGACGGAGTCGTCAAATCGGCCTGCAAAGCCAGCAGAAGCGATGAATCGGTCCAGAATTGTGCCATTTGACACCCCTACGGCAGGCCGCGATAGACAAAACGCACTTGGCGAAGCACCTGCAACTCGCCATCAGCGCCGACAATGTTCGCCAACTCGGGCTCCACTTGCAACAGGCCGAGGTTTTCGCCGTCATTCGACGAGACCCAATCGTACAAATCGGCCGCAATTGCCTCGGCGTCGTCGAGCGCCGTCGCATAGGCGCCCGAATTGTCCAGATACCAGACCTCGCAAAGCGCGACGCACTCCCAATCGCTACATGTGCGACCCGATTGCAGGCGCCGGCCAGCTTGCGCCGTCAGCAGCACCGCGCGCGAGCCCGTCACCGCCGTTCGTAGGCCGACAACCACCCGAAAGCGATCATCCTCGCCGACACGCGACGCCGGCACGAGCGCCTCGATGCGCGTCGCCCAGGCCGATAGAATGCCGCCGCTCGTCACCGTTGGCATTAGCGCACCGTCCGAACCGCGACCACGTTGCGCAGCCGAGACGGGTCCGAGGTGCCATTGTCAGCGACGTCATAGCCTTTCAGCCCCGCGACCGCCTTTGACAGCTCATCGTTGAACGCAAAGCGATACTCGCGCAACAGCGCGGCCGGATCGCCGACTTGCCCAATGCCGAGATCGGCAAGCACCCACCGCGCGCCGACTTGCGCCACCTCGCCAAAAGCCCCCGGCGACACGAACAGCCACGGCCGCCGGCCCGTTTGCTCGACAGCGTTGCGGATTTTCGCCGACACCCGGCCGGCGACGTCGCGACAAAATTGCTCGCTCCGGCTTGTCTGGTACACCGTCGCCAAAATGTCCGACACGGCCGCGCCGGAGATCGGCTCTTGCCAAAGCCAACGCACGATCGCGACTTCAGCCGAGGCGTAGCCGGTTTTCGTTGCCGACGAATAACGCCACTCCAAACGCAGGCCGGCGCCGAGCTCGGTCGAGCCAGGCGCCGCGATCGTCGCGGTCATCAGAAGCTCTTTGACCGGCGAGCCGTTGGCCGGCACCACCGGCAGCGCCGCCACGAGATACACCGTCGCGCCGTCGACGCGCGCAGGCGTGCACACATAGGCCTCGCCCTGGACCTCGACGACGATCGGCACGCCCACTTGGAGCCACGCGCCGCCAGCCGCCAGCACGAGCACGAGCGCAGTTGTGCCGGCCGCGATCGTCGTCGCCCCCGTCGGCAGCGTCACCGCCGGCGATTCGAGCGTTGTGCCGTCCGAGCGCCGCAGCGTGCACGTTGCCGACGTCGGCACAATGCCCGCCGGATCGCTATGCGCGATCGCCTGCACCCGGTCAAACAGCACCTCGACGAGATCCACGATGCACCGCCACAAAGGCGAAGGGCCGGCCGGCTTGCGCCGCGCCGGCCCCCCGCGCTCGAACTGTCAGCCGCCCGGACGATTAGGCGACGTTCGATCCAATAATGCCCGGCTCATAGGGAGCCTTACATGCCACGAGGCGGCACTCGACCACCGCATCATGCAGCAGCCCTTGAGTTTGCGTGGTCAGGCGCACGGCCGGCGAATCGTAGGCGATCGCGAGCGGAGTCGCTTTCGGATCGATCAGGAACCAGTCGTCATCATCCGACAGATGATTCGTCACGACGATCTCGGACACCAGACCCTTGACGAAGTTGCTCGCGTTGTCGGAGCCGGACAGCGCCGAAACCACCAGCTCGTGCGCGGTCTGCGCATTCTTCGGAGCGACCACGAGGCACAGGCCGCCCGCTTGGCCGAGATTGAGCGACACGCCGCGATCGGACTTGTACTGGAGGAGCAGCTTGATCGCGGTGTTGAGCGAAGCCTCGGCGAGCGCCGAAGTGATCAAGTTGTCCTGCGTGCCCGCTCCAGCCTCGCCAGCCAGGAACGCGAGGCCCGTGTCGATGTACTTTTTGCCAGCGCCGACTTCGCCGGCACCGGCGCCCGCGCGAGGATGCGCCGCCGCGAACAGGCCGGACAGCAGCGCGCCGGCCGCCGCGTCGAGCTCATTCGCCACGAGGCCCGCCAGCTGCACGCCGAGATCCTCCATGGCGTACTCGCTGGCGCGGGTCTGAACCGGGAAGGTATGGACCAGCGCCTTGTGCGCGACCGCGAAATCGCTCTCGAAGGTGAAGAAGTCGCTCGCGCTCGGGTTGGCCGTCGCCGTGCGCGACACGGTCGACATGGTGCCGCCGAACGCCCCTTGGCCGAGCGTGACCTGTGCGACGCCCGTCGAGTCGATCAGCTTGCAGAACTTGGCCCACTGGCCCTGCGCCTGCGCCAGCGCCGTCATGAAGGATTGCGTGAGAATGCGATTTGTGTCGATGCTCGAAGCCATAGCCGGACCCCCAAACGCCTATCTCGCCGGCTTGTGGCTTCGTTATTTTCGAGTTGCCCGCGTCATTCCGCTGGACAATGCCGCCTCATGGTAAAGGCCAAGGCGCACGCGGTCAACTAGCGCACCGTCGCGAGCTTGTCGACGTTGCTCGTACAGGTTGCGCGGCATAACCCAGACGCGCACCGGAGCATCGACCCCGTGCACGATCAAGTGTTGCCCCGTCACCTCGCGAAACCCCTTTGCGTCGAGCGCCAGCGCACGAGCAGCCAAGCGCTCCGGCTTTTGGCGCGCATCCTCCCACGCGACAGCCCAGGCCGAATAATCGATCCCAGCAACCCGGCCGTGCGGCTCCGTTGCGAGCACCGGCCGCGCCTGGACCACCACCGAGGCCCATTCGTTCGGATCTGGCAAGGCAATTTCGCCGCCTTGCACCGGCTTCGTTTTCGCCATTTTCTACCCCTTGAACGAGTTGAGAACCGCCTCGGCCCACGTGCCGCGCAACAACGGACTGTTGCGTGTGCCGGCGAGCACCTCGGCCAGCGCGCCGATCGGTTTGATCGCCTGGACCGGCGCCGCACCATTGCGCGCCGCCAGCGCTTCCGGGTGCGTCTTGGCCCACTTTTCGAGCGCCGCCGCACCGTCGGCAGTTTTCGGATCGACCTTTGGAGCGTAGTCGCGGAAGTGTGGCAGCACGCCCAGCCGTTCGAGCGCCGTCGCGCGCCGCTCGGCGACAAGCTCGGCCCGCGTCGCGTCGAGCTCGCCCTGTTGGCGCAAAACTGCCTCTTGGAGTTTCTGCTCGGCCGACAGCGCCGCTACACGATCGGCCTCGACCTTGTCGGCCGCCGCCTTTTCAGCCGCCGCGCGATCGGCGTCGCCCTTGGCTTGTGCCGCTTCGAGCTCGGCGATGCGACTGCGCAGCGCGTCGACGTCGGCCACACCAGCAACAGCCGGAGCCGCCGAGCCAGCAGCACCAGGCGCCACGCCGCTACCACCGCCTGCCGCAGCAGCATCGCCAGCGCCGCCAGCGCCGCCAGCGCCACCGGCAGCAACAGTTTCACTTTTCGCCATTGATCATCCTCGTTTGAGTCAAATAGGACGCGCCAGCCGCGCCAGCAACACAGGATCGCCCGACGACGAAAACCGGCCGACCTCGCCGCCGAGTGTAGCCGAAATCAACTGTTGCGCCCAGCGCGCAACGGCGGCGCCAAGCGCCTCGTTTTCGGAATCCGTCGGTTGCAACACGTTGACCCGCGAATGCCGCCAGACCGTGCCGCCCTTCGTTTGATTGCGAATCAGCACCGGCCGCGCACGTTGCCGGCCGCTTTTCGTCTTGGTCGCCTGGCGCTTGGCGCCCAACGACGAGCCGGCGAAGTCCAGGATCACCGCATCGGCGCCACTGTTGCGCACCTGCAACCCCCGCCACATTCCACCCGTTGCGCGAGCCGTGCCAGGCCGGACGCCAGCGCCAGCGTGGAATGCCGACGACGACCGCCACCGCGCGCCAGCCAAGCCGAGCTGCGCCGCATAGGCGTCGCTCACCACGTAGGCCCGCCCCTTGCGCTCGCCGGAGTAGGCGTCGAATGGCGTCGCCGTCCGGCCTTGTCGAGCGACACGATCGGCGACTTGCCGAGCCAACGCCTCGCCGAGCACCATCGGCCGACGCAAGCGCGCCAGCATTGCCGGATCACCCTGCGCCGCTTTCGTGTACCGGACACGGACCTCGATCACACCGGCACCTCGACCGGCGCCTCGACCATCGCGCCGGCAGCTTGCCCCCACGTGGCGCCGAGCGCCGCCAGCTCGGCGCGCTCGCGCAGATTCGCCTCTACACGGCGCCGCGCCTCGGACAATGAGACACCGTCACGAGCCGCCACGAGCCGGACCGGCGACTCGACGCCGAGGCCCACCATCGCCTGCAACGCCTGCGCCTCGTGCAGCGGATCGACCGGAGGATCGTAGCCCGGAAAATTGACCTCGACGACCGGCGCCACCGGCACCTGCAACGGATCGGACAGGTTGACCACGGCCGCGATCAACGCCGCGAGCTCTTGCTCGGCCTGGACAAAGATCGGCTCATACCGCGCTTTTGCCTCGGCGCGATCCCGCGCGTCGAACGCCCGCGCCGAAGCCGTGACCGCTGTGTTCACTTTCAGGAACGCGTCCGGCGACAGATCAAACATGCTGCAAAGCAGGCGAAGCCGCGCCTCATTCCACCCGGTAATCTGTGCGAGCGGAGGGTTCCCCTGGACGATCGCCAGATCCGGCGCCGCAGCTTGCGGATCAGCGTTGACCAGCGCGAGCACCTTGTCAGGCCCGACTTGGAGTTCCTCGACCTGTTGCGCGATCTGTGCGTTGCGGATGATTTTCTGGCCCCATGCTTGCGTGTGCACGAGCAGCTCGGTATCGGACTCGGACACGCAAAGAGCGACGGCCATGTTCAGCAGCGGCTCCAAAACCGGAGCGAAC
>VGVB01000055.1 GCA_016882265.1 Gammaproteobacteria bacterium | reverse complement strand
ATGTGCGGGCGGGCCAGCGAGCTGCGCCGCATCGAAGCCGAACTGGGCTGCCTGTCGCCGCGGGAGCGCGAAGTGTTCAGCCGCCTGATGGATGGCGAGACCAGTAAGGAGATGGCGCGCGCCCTGCTCGAGGTGCTGCGTGCGAACGCGGACATCCTCGATGGCCAGCGCCTGCATCGCGAGGTCGCGGCGCGGGTCAGCTTTGCCGCCGACAACGTCGGCTTCGAGCAGGTGCCGGAATACGCGCCGGTGCGCTTCGCCGGACACGAGGCCGGTGAGTTCTTCTTCGTGCCGAGGATGTGAGCCGATGCCGGTGCGTCCGCGCGCCTGGCCCTGCGCACCGCGCCGCCGCGCCTGCCCGCCGTGCACTGCTGGTCGGCGTCAACGACTATGCCGCGGCGCGAGTCCCGGACCTGCGCGGCGCGGTCAACGACGTGCGGATGATGCAGCGGATGCTGATCAGCCGCTTCGGTTTCGCTGAGCGCGATATCGTCCTGCTGACCGACGCCGCGGCCACCCGCGGCGCCGTGCTCGCCGCGATCGACCGGCTGGTGCGCGACACCGAGCCCGGCGATGTCGTCTATTTCCACTACTCCGGCCATGGTTCGCAGGTGCGCGACCTGAACGCCGACGAGGACGACGGTCTCGACGAGACCATCCTGCCGCAGGACGCGCGCCTGCCCGGCGTGCCCGACATCACCGATGACGAGCTGGACCGGCGCTTCGCGCGGCTGCGCACGCGCGCCACACTGCTGGTCTTCGACTCCTGCCACTCCGGCACGATCACGCGCGGTACCGGCAGCCTGCAGGCGCGCTTCGTGCCGCCGGACGACCGCCTCGACCTGTATCGCACGCGTGCCGGCACGACGCGCGACGTGGTCGCGGCAGCAGGCCTGCCGCACGTCGTGATGGCCGGCGCACCGGCCGATAAGGAGGCACTCGACGGGCCGGTCAACGAGAACTGGTACGGATTATTCACCTGGGCGCTGGCCCAGGCGCTCGAGTCTCTGCCCGCCGGCAGTCCCGCCAGCGCCGTGCACGCCGCCACGCAGCGCGAGCTGGATGAGCTGGCCCGCAAGCTGTACATGCGCCCGCCACCGCCGCAGCTCGAGGGTCCGGCCGAGGCGCTGCAGCAGCCTGTTCTCGGCGCTGCGCCGCCCGCCGCCGCGCGCGCCTGGTTGCCGGTCATCGCCGACGGCGAGTTGCTGCGCCTGGTCGGCGGTCTCGACCTGAACGCGCAACCGGGATCGCAGTGGGCGATCTACACCGCGGACACGGAGCGCTTCGAGTTCGGCCGCGCGCTTGCGGTCGGCATCGTCGAGCGACTGGACGGCCGCGATGCGCTGTTGCGCCGGCAGTTCGGCGTCGCGCAACTGCCGGCCGCCGCGCGCGCGGTCGCGCTGGCGCCGCCGGCGGCCGCAGCGCTCACAGTCCGCCTCGAGGGCTCGCCCGGTCCCCGCCTCGACGCGGTGACCGCCGAGCTGCGCCGCGGCCTGCCCGCGCTGCGGATCGTCGCTGCCGGTGAACCGGCGCGCTTCGTGATCCGCTTCGACGGCACGAGCTGGCGCACGCTCGACTTTGGCGGCCTGCAGGAGATGCTGTCGGTACCGGAGTCCGCCGGAGCCGGCGTCGTCGACACGCTGCTGCGGACGCTGAGTTCGGCGCTGCGCGCGACCGCGCTGCTCGCACTCGACAACGCCGCCGCCGATTTCGCCGTCGAGGTCCGCATTCCGGAGCTGCCGGCCGCTGCGCTGCCGGTCTTCCGCATGCGGCCACCGGAGGCCCCGCGCACGCGTGAGAACAGCCTGCTGCTCGAGGTCGCGGCACCGGTCGACGCGTACCTGACCATCGTCAGTGTCGACACCGAGGGCCGGCTGAACCTGCTGTTCCCGAACAGTTTCCAGCGTCCGGGCTTCGTGCCGGACGGGTTCCTCCGCGCCGGCGCGACGCTGCGGATTCCTGATTCGCTGGCGCCGGGCAACGCCGCCGGGTTCCACTGGGATTACGGGCCGCCGGCCGGCCGCGACACGATCCGCGTGTTCGCCGCTCGCGACCTCGACACCGCGCGTGCGATCCGCAGTTTCGTCGCTCAGGCGGCGGGCGACGCCGGACAGTTACCAGCTCTGCGCGATGCGCTGGCCAGCCGTGCCGTCCGCGGGATTCACCTGGTCGGCGATGCCGCGGCGCCGGAGCCCGCGCCGGCCGCCGGCTGGGCAGCGGCCTCAATTGTCATCGACGTCCGGCCCTGAAGTACCGGTCCGGCGCGATGGTGGCAGCGCGGCCGCCCGCAGCCACTCGCTGGTCGCAGCGCCGAGATAGGCGCGGATCACCCGCCGCGCCAGATACAGCAGCGGGATCAGCGCGACGGCCATCAGCATCTTGTAGCCGTAGTTCACCGTGCCGACCGCGAGGAACAGGCTGATCGGCCACTGCTGCGGGCCAAGCACGAAGGCGATATAGAGCACGACGAAACTGTCGACCAGCTGCGACACCGCGGTCGAGCCGGTGGCCCGCAGCCAGATCCAGCGCGCGCCGGTCCGCCGCCGGATCCAGTGAAACACGCTGACATCGATCAACTGGCCGATCAGGAAGGCCGTGATCGAACCACCGATCGTCCACAGCCCCTGGCCGAAGATCGCCGCGAACGCGGCCTGCATGTCCGGCACGCCCGCCGCCGCGCCGACCGCGACCCACCAGCCGGCCGGCGCGAGCGCGATCGCAAGCCAGGCGAACAGGAACGCGTAGCTGATGCAGGCGACGGCCAGCCACGACACGAGGCGCACGCCACGCCCACCGAAATACTCGTTGATGACATCGGTCATCACGAACACGACCGGCCACAGCATCACGCCGGCAGTGAACGACAGCGAGCCGCTCTGCCCGAACAGCCGCCAGTCGAACGGCGGCAGGCCGAGCGTGTCTTCGAGCGCGAAGATCTTGACGCCGACGAACTCCGCCATCAGCGCGTTGGTCAGGAACAGCCCGGCCAGCGCGATGAACAGGCGCGCCGGCCGCGCCGCGACGATGCCGGTATCCGCACCCTGTGCCGCCATCGCCAGCTCCCGCCTGCCGCAACGCCTGCTGCCGCCGGGATTATAGGCGGCCCGGGCAGGCCGCCCGCTATAATCGCCGCGACTATCGTCAGGCACAGACGCATGGATCAGGCGCTGCGGCAACGGCTCACCGGACAGACCGCGGAGCTGGAACGCGATGGGCTGCTGAAGGTCGAGCGCGTGATCAGCTCGCCGCAGCGGGCACGCGTCCGCCTGGCCGACGGTCGCGAGGCCTTGAACCTCTGCGCCAACAACTACCTCGGCCTGGCCGACCATCCGCGCCTGCTGGCCGCGGCGCATGCCGCGCTCGACCGCTACGGTTGCGGCATGGCCTCGGTGCGCTTCATCTGCGGCACGTCGGTGATTCACCGCGAGCTGGAGGAACAGCTCGCGCGCTTCCTCGGCACCGAGGACGCGATCCTGTATTCGTCCTGCTTCGACGCCAACGGCGGCCTGTTCGAGACCCTGACCGACGAACAGGATGCGATCATCTCCGACGCGCTGAACCATGCCAGCCTGATCGACGGCATCCGCCTGTCCAGGGCGCGCCGCCTGCGCTACGACAACCGCGACCTCGACCAGCTCGAGCAGCGGCTGCGCGAGTCCCAGGACGCGCGCCACCGCCTCATCGTCACCGACGGCGTGTTCTCGATGGACGGCACGATCGCGCCGCTGGCCGGCATCTGCGACCTCGCCGACCGTTACGGCGCGAGCGTGGTCGTCGACGATTCGCACGCGACCGGCTTCATGGGCGCGCGCGGCCGCGGCACGCACGAACACTGCGGCGTGCTCGGCCGGGTCGACATCCTGACCGGCACCTTCGGCAAGGCCCTCGGCGGCGCCAGCGGCGGCTACGTCGCCGGCCCGGCGGCGGTGGTGCGCTGGCTGCGGCAGCGCTCGCGGCCGTACCTGTTCTCGAACACGCTGGCGCCGGTCGTCGCGGCGACCACGCTGGAAGCGCTGCGTCTGATCGACGAGCAACCCGACCTGCGCGCGACACTGCGGGACAACACCAGCTACTTCCGCGCCGCGCTGCCGGCGCTCGGCTTCACGCTGGTGCCCGGCGAGCACCCGATCATCCCGGTCATGCTCGGCGACGCAGTGCTGGCCGGCCGCATGGCCGAGGCGCTGCTCGCGCGCGAAGTGTACGTGGTCGGCTTCTCGTATCCGGTCGTGCCGCGCGGCCGCGCCCGCGTGCGCACGCAGATGAGTGCCGCGCACACGCGCGCTCAGCTCGCGGCGGCGGTGGCGGCCTTCGCCGCCGCCGGGCGCGAGCTCGGGATCATCCCGGCGTGAACAGGCGATGAAGGCCCTGGTCAAGTCGCGCCGCGCGCCCGGCATCTGGCTGGGCCGGCTGCCCCGCCCGACCGTCGGCCACAACGACGTGCTGATCCGCATCCGCCAGACGGCGATCTGCGGGACCGACATTCACATCTACCGCTGGGACGACTGGGCCGCGCGCACGGTGCCGGTGCCGATGCAGGTCGGGCACGAGTACAGCGGCGAGATCGTCGAGGTCGGCAGTGAAGTCCGCGGCCTCGCGCCCGGCGACCGTGTCTCGGGCGAGGGCCACATCACCTGCGGCCACTGCCGCAACTGCCGGGCCGGCCGGCGCCATCTGTGCCGCAACACCCGCGGCGTCGGCGTCGACCGCCCCGGCTGTTTTGCCGAGTACCTGTCGCTGCCGGCCGCCAACGTGTTCCGCCTGCCGGCGGCGATCAGCGACGAGATCGCCGCGATCCTCGATCCGCTCGGCAACGCGACCCACGCCGCGCTGTCCTTCGACCTGGTCGGCGAGGACGTACTGATCACCGGCGCCGGCCCGATCGGCTGCCTGGCGGTCGCCATCGCGCGCTACGCCGGGGCGCGTCACGTCGTGATCACCGACGTCAACGATTACCGGCTGGAGCTGGCGCGGCGCATGGGTGCGACGCGCGCGCTCGACGTGCGCAGCGCGAGCATTGACGCGGTCATGCGCGAGCTCGGCATGGAGGAAGGCTTCGACGTCGGCCTCGAGATGTCCGGCAACCCGGCCGCGTTCCGCGACCTGCTGCGCGTGATGCACCACGGCGGCCGGGTCGCCTTGCTCGGCATTCCGCCGGCCGAGGTTGCGATCGACTGGAACGAGGTCGTGTTCAAGGGCCTCGTGATCAAGGGCATCTACGGCCGCGAGATGTTCGAGACCTGGTACAAGATGGCGGCGATGCTGCAGAGCGGGCTCGACGTCGCACCGGTGATCACGCACCGCTTGCCGTTGGACCAGTACGCAGCCGCGTTCGAAATCATGGCCAGCGGCCGGTCCGGCAAGGTGCTTCTCGACTGGACGGCATGAATCACTCCACGCGGCAACGGCACAGGTAGACCGGGCGGCGCTGTGCGGCCAGCGTCAGCAGGCCGCGCGCTTCAGTGAGCGCCGCATCGAGACCCGGCAGCGCCGGCCGCTGCGGCAGCAGCCCGCCGACCAGGCCGGCGGTCGCTTCCTGCAGGCGCATGGCCAGCAGTTCCTGCCAGCTCAGGCGGTGTTCAACCCAGCGCACGTCGTAGCCTTCATCGAGCCCGGCCAGCCGCGCCGCTTCGGCGATCGCATCATCCACGTCGCCGAGTTCATCGACGATCCCGGCCGCGTGCGCGTCGACGCCGGACCAGACCCGGCCCTGCGCGAGGCTCTCGATTTCCTCCGGCCGGCGCTTGCGCGCCCGCGCCACGTTATCGACGAAGGTCCGGTAGGCGTGCTCGACGCTCGCCTGCAGGATTTCGCGCACCGGTGGCTCGAGCTCACGGTCCGGGCGCGCTGCTCCGGACAGTACCGTCGTGCCGAAACCGTCGTTGGTCACGCCGATCTTCGCCAGCGTGCGCTGGAAGGTCGCGACGATCGCAAACACGCCGATCGAGCCGGTGATCGTGGTCGGCGCCGCCAGAATCCGATCCGCGTCCATGGCGATGTAGTAACCGCCGGACGCCGCCACCGTGCCCATCGAGGCCACGACCGGCTTGCCGGCTGCACGCAGGGCCGCGACTTCGCGCCGGATCACCTCGGAGGCCATCATGCTGCCGCCCGGACTGTCGATGCGCAGCACGACCGCGGCAGTCGACTCGTCGTTGCGGGCCTCGCGCAACAGGCCCGCGAGCGTATCGCCCCCGACGGTGCCAGGCGGCTGCTCACCGTCGAGGATTTCACCGGC
The DNA here is from genome assembly GCA_016882265.1 of Gammaproteobacteria bacterium. Lineage (GTDB taxonomy): Bacteria > Pseudomonadota > Gammaproteobacteria > Steroidobacterales > Steroidobacteraceae > SCUD01. The sequence continues at coordinate 10,019 of VGVB01000055.1, read as the reverse complement.
AGCGACGATGACGTCCACACCCCGCTCCCCGCGGCGCTCGAGCAGGCGCTCGGAGCGCAGTTCGGTCAGGTACGCAGCCCAGTCGGCAGCGCGGTACGAGCCGGTATCGTCGTCGGTACCGGCCACCGCAGCCACGATCTGCTCGAACTCGCCGCGGGTCTTCAGTCCATCGACGAGGCCACGCGCCAGCGCGTACTGCGCCAGATCGCCGCCACTGCTGCGCACGCCCGCGGCAGCCTCGTCCGCATAGGCCTGGATTGCTGCCGCCTCCAGTTTGCGCGCGGCCGCCACGTCACTGCGGTAGCCCGCCCACAGCGCGCCGAGCCAGATGGCGGTCTGCTCCCGGTCCTCCGGCGACATGTCGCTGCGCGTGAAGGTGTCGGCAAAAGACTTGTGGCTGCCGACCTTGAACACGTGCACATCCACGGCCAGCTTGTCGAGCGCGCCGCGCAGGTAGGTGCGGAAGTAGCCATAGCCCTCAAGCAGCACGAAACCGAAGGGATCGAGATAGACCTCGTCGGCATGCGCCGCCAGATAGTACTGGCGCTGGTCGAAGACCTCACCCCAGGCGTAGACCTTCTTGCCCGACTCACGGAACCAGTCAATCGAGCGGGCCAGATCCTGCAGCGCGGGCAATCCGCCGCCCTCCAGCTCGTTGAGATCCAGCACCAGCGCGCGGATGCGGTCGTCGTCGCGGGCCCGGTCCACGGTGTCGATCAGATCGCGTAGCCGCGTTTCCTGCGGTGCCGAGCCACTGGCGCGGTCCCAGGCCCGCTGCAGCGGATCGCCCGATTCCTCTTCGACGATGCGGCCTGCCGGCGCCACCACCAGTGCCGCACTGCGCGGGATCAGCGGCACCGAGCCGCGGCTCGCAACCAGCAGCGTGCCGAAGATCATCAGCAGGAGCAGCAGATGCAGTGTCTTGCGCAGGCCGTCGAGCGCACGCAGCAGACCTCTGAACACGGCCCCGATTCCACGCAGGATGCCCACGACGGCCCCCGTTCAGCGGTGCTGGCCGGAGTCGAGGATCCCGTCCAGCATCGCGCGCAGCCGCTCGTTGAAGATTGCTGGCACTTCGAGCTGCGGGAAGTGCCCGGCCTCGGGCACCTCGACGACGCCGGCGACCGCGCGCTCGCCGCGTGCGGCGCGGAAGCGCTGCAGTTGCCCGCCGCCGCCACCGGCCATGATAAAGCCGATCGGCGCGGGAATGACTGCGACCGCCGCCGGCATCCGCTCGTTGAACCAGCCGCCGAGCCCCTCCAGCATCGGCAGCGCGATCGCCGGCTGCGCCTGCGCCATCGCCTGCGCGATGCCATCGGCCAGCGCCGGCGGGCTCCCCGGCAGGAACATCGCGCCGCGGACGAACTGGCGCGTGGCCGGCGCGAAATCCGCGCGCAGCCGCTCCACGGTCGCCCACATGTCCGGTGTTCCATAGAAATCGGCCATCGTGTCCACGCCGATCACGCCGCGCACCCGATCCGGCAGCCGTGTGGCGGTCTCGATCGCGACCGGACCGCCCATGGAATGACCGATCACGATTACGTCGCGCGCGCCGACCGCGCGGATGACAGCGGTCACGTCCGCGGCGAAGTTCGCGATACTCCAGTCCGAACGCCCGCTGCCGGACTGCCCGTGGCCGGCGAGGTCCAGCGCGACGACGCGATAGTCGCCGCGGAACGCCTCGATCTGCTCGCGCCAGTAGCCGCGGTCGCAGCTCCAGCCATGGACGAAGACCAGGGTGACCGGCCCGCGGCCCGATACTGAATAAGCGATGGATACGCCGTCGGCAGACGGCGTCGTGTGCGACCGCGGCCGCGCCAGCGGTGCCTCGCCGGCACATCCCGACATGAGCGCGGATCCCATCAACAAGACGGCCGGCACAGCCCGCAGCACGGTCAACCGAGCAGATCGCGGACGATTCCGTACAGCGCACCGAGCAGCAGCACAGTCCCGCTCAGGCTGCCGATCGCAAAGCCCAGGTGCCGCCGCTCCGCCGCCTGCGCGTAGCCGATCGCGTAGATCACGCGCGCGATCGGCCAGCACACGCCGATCACCGCAGCCGCGAGATCCCCGAACTGCCAGGCGAACAGCCACAGCGCGGGCAGGAACAGCACGAGCTGCTCGGTCGTATTGACCTGTGCGCGGTGGATGCGCTCGAACTGCGGATCGCCGCTGATCGCCGGCGCCGCGACCTTGAACCGCGTGCGCGCGGCACCAACCCGAACGCTGGTCCATGCGTAAACGAGCAACGCGAGGATCGTCACCAACGCGGTCAATGGCAGCGTGTTCGTCATGGTTTCTCCCATCCGGTGATCGCTTCGGTTCCGCGCAGTCCCGATCCGGCGCCAGCGCAGTGTGCTGAGCAGCCTAGCACAGCGCTGGGGGCATCGCCCGTTCAGCCGGTGTCGATGTCCACCAGCCTGGTTCGCCCGCCGGCGGCGCGCGGACAGCAGCGGTCCAGGTCCCGTCGGCGGCCTGCACCAGTTCACTGGTACGCGCCCGCGGCCTGACCCGTACCTGGATGATCACCACCCGGCGCCGGATGCGTTGCGCTGCGGCACGGGCATCAGTGCCACAGGCCGAGGATCGCCCCGTACAACAGGAACTGGGCCGTGTGGTAACCGCCATCGATGGCCCATAACGTCAGGGTCCGGCGCGAGAACTGATAGTTGATGCCGAAGCTCGCCGCGACGAATGCGATGCCGACGATCGCACCCAGCCTGAGGCCACGGCTCAGTGTTGCCTCCGGACCGAGGACCCAGGCAAAGGCCACAGCCGCCACCAGCGCCCAGACGAAGCTGACGGCAAAGATGCGGCCCTGATGCCCGGACTGCGCGCCGACGCCGGCGTCCCGGGCCCAGGCCTTGCCGAACAGCGCCTGCGAATACCACAAGCCGCCGAGAGCAAAACTGCCGACGGCCGCCACGAGAATCGCCCAGTAGTTCATCACTGCTCCTCCGTGTCGCTTCAGGCCCCTCCTGTACCAACCTTCTCCTTGTACCCGAACCGGACAACGCCGGCCAGCCCGTTACTGCGCCACGGTCGCGGGCTCGGGCCCGGCCGCGTTCACTCGCTCGAACCATGCGATGATCTGCGGATACAGGTCCGCCACGGTCTGGCTGGCTCCGCGCCGGACGTACAGATCCCGCAGAAAGGCGCTGAATTCGGCGAAGCGCGTGAAGCCGCGGCGCTGCGTCATCATCTGGTCCACGGCCGCGATCCGCGTCATCTGTTCACCGGCCGGCGCCAGATCGACGATGCGCAGGCTGACAAGGCTCCAGTTCAGGTACTCGTTGAGGGCAATCGCACCTCGCTCCTCGGTGGCCGCACCCCCGCCTCGTGCTACTTCGCCTCACCGCGGCTCTATCCCGAGCGGCTGCCGCCCTCGAGCACCCCGGGGCACTTCCTCGTCATGCGAGTCACCAATGCCGGCACCTTCCGGCTCAAGCACAAACTGCTGTTCATCGCCAATGCCCTCAAACAGCATGAGATCGGCCTCGAGGAGACCGACGACGGCATCTGGTCCAACTACTTCGGCACGGTTCTGCTCGGCAAGGTGAACGAACGCGAGATGATCATCCGGGACTGAGGTCGGAAGGCCCTCCCCCACCCCGGGGTAGTGTCACCTGTCTTGCCGGAATACTCTGTTACCGATCAGCCCGGTTGCTCACGCGCTCACTCAGAGTCGCCAGCTTGTGACAGCCTCCCATCGTCAATGGCCTGCTGAAGGTGGCGTACCTGCTCAACGATGTGCACGAAGTGCCGACCAAGCGGAGTCAAGCGATACTCCACCTCGACAGGAGGCTTCTCACCGAAGACCGTCCGCTTCAGAATGCCAAGACGGATCATCTTGCGGAGACGCTCGTTCATCACCTTCGACGACAAGCCGGGACACGCTCGAAGGAAGGCACTCGGACGGTGGTGATCTTCAGCGCACAGCTGAAGGATACGAACCGACCACTTGCAGCCGATGATGCCCTCGACCATCGAAGCGACGGGGACCGCGTTCACGTCGCTCGCCTCGCGGTGCGCCTGGTCTGAGGGATCGTTCTGAACCATGTCGTAACTACCTTACCGAAAGGTGCCTTCCTGACACGGCCAAGCATCTCTCATAGAGTTCCTGACGACATGGCGCGGACCGGCGCCACGAACCCGACGAAATGAGAGGAGTCAGCCCATGAACGAACATACCACGATCCCCGGATACAGCTACGGAACCAAGGCGGTTGCCCGCTCTCCCGTGACACTCGCAGATTTCGCGCTGATGCAGAAGAGTGTCCTGTTCGGCGACGAAGACGTCAAGTATCTGCGTCTTTCCCACGATGTCGTGAAGGATCAGGTCGAGGCTATCCTCGACGTCTGGTACGGATTCGTCGGATCGACCCCGCACCTGCTCGCATCGTTTACCAGCAAGAGTGACGGAGCGCCGCTCGCTGACTACCTCGGCGCCGTCCGCAAGCGCTTTGGCCAGTGGATCCTCGACACGGCCCGCGCCGAGTACGATCAGACATGGCTCGACTATCAGCATGAGATTGGCCTCCGCCACCACCGCACGAAGAAGAACCGCACTGACGGTGCGGCCTCGACCGGGATTGTACCGTTCCGCGACCTGTTCCTTCTGGTCTTCCCGGTGACATTCACGCTCAAGCCGTTCCTCGGGAAATTGGGCCACCCGGCCGAGGATGTCGAGAAGATGTACACGGCGTGGGTCAAGTCGTGCCTCTTGCAGATGACCTTGTGGAGCCGCCCGTACGTGAAGGACGGGGACTTCTGATGGAGTCAAGGCCCGCCCCCGCGTGGCTCACTACGACGTGGTTCAACACTCCGGAAGCCCTCAACCTGGAACGCCTTCGGGGGCGGATCGTGGTCATGCACGCCTTCCAGATGCTTTGCCCCGGATGCGTGGCGCATGGAATTCCACAGGCACAGCGTGTCGCGGAGGCCTTCAAGAGTGCGCCTCTGACGGTTATCGGACTGCACACGGTATTCGAGCACCACGAGGCAATGGGGATCGAGTCGCTACGCGCGTTCCTGCACGAGTACCGCGTGCGGTTCCCGGTCGGAGTGGACGCTCCCGGTCCGGATGGCGACGCGATACCCCGCACGATGCGCGCGTATGCCATGCAGGGGACGCCGACCACGGTAATCATCGACGCGCATGGCCGGCTCCGCCGTCAGGTGTTCGGCGTCCACGACGACCTGCTTCTTGGGGCGGAGCTTGGAATGTTGCTGGTCGAAGCGGAGCGAAGTGCCAAGGGCATGGCCATGAGCTCGTCGCCCTGGCCTACGACGAGCACTGAATCTGGGGAGGACTTGACGTCATGATGATTGGCCGCGGTGACGATGATCGACAGCGGGACGCCACGGGCGTCGACCAGCAGCATCCGCTTGCTCCCATTTCTTTCCCCGATCCGTCGGGTTTGGCCCGACAGATTCCTGCGCCAGTGGGGCCTTCACCAGGGCCCCGTCGACGCTTTGCCATCGCCAGGCGATACCCTCCATGTCGTCGTACTCAGCCAACCCGGCTTGCCACAGCGAGCGAAAGAATCCGGCCTTCTCCCACTCCAGGAAGCGCTGGTGTATTGCGCTCGCGCTCCCGAACCGCTCCTTCGGCAGGGCCTTCCACTGGCAACCCGTACGCAGCACATAGACGATCGCCGAGAATGCCGTGCGCGACTCCATCGGTTTGCGACCCGCACCGGGCTTGCGCCGATACTTCCGGCGGCCGACTCGACCCGGCCGCTGCGGGATCAGCGGCTCCACCCGCTCCCAAAACGCATCGGACACTTCCCACGAGGGCAGCCTGGCTCTGGACAATTGACGTCTCCGCAGCGCGAACGGAAAAACGGCTTAACATATTATCTACGGATAAGCTCTTAGCCCGCAGACCTACGCACCTTTGGTTGCGATCGCTGTAGGACAGTTGCCATTCGCGTCTGCCACCCAGGTCCCGATGCCTTCCACGAAGCAATGACCTCTGGTGGCAGCCGCAACGAAAGTAGTGTCCGCGGGCTCTCCAGCTTGGGTCTGCCGCGCCGGATGAGCTTCTCGCCACGGTGCAGGTCGGCTTCCCGAGCCCACGACTCCGTAATCTCCGGCGCGTCGTCCCTATCAGCCGGCAAGGTCCGGCCGGAGCCTCCTCGCTTCGCGCTCATGACAATACCTCATGCTTATGATTCGCCTGGCGGTGCCGCGAGGTGTCCAAACGAATACCACCAACCTGGAATCCAGCCACCCGGCAGTTACGTACCGCACCTCGCCGTAGTCACAGCGGTCATCGACCCGCGTCAGATGTGTGCCAGCAAATACCTCGCCCGCGATCCGCGGCGGCGCGCACTCGGCGCGCCGCTTGCCCAGCCGACAATTTGAACCCGACTTGCAGTACCTGCAAGCAGCGTGCCGACGCGCAACGACCGCTGCATTGATTAGGCCGCGCTGACTTTGAGCGACTCAACGCCGCGGAGATCGATATTTCGCTTGGCCTGCCACAGATCGTAGCTGTGCTGCATGGCAAGCCAACTCTCGGCGGAGCGACCAAGACACTTCGACAGACGCAGAGCCATCTCCGGAGTTATGCTGCTGACACCTGTCAGCACACGGTTGAGAGTGGACGGCGACACCCTCAGCTTGGCTGCCAGCTCGCGACCGCTGATGCCATTCGGCTCAAGATACACCGCGGCAATAAACTCGCCCGGGTGGGGAGGGTTATGCATGGCCATCAGTGATAATCCTCATAGTCCAACAAATAGGCCTGTCCGTCTCTGAGCCCGAACGTCAGCCGCCAATTGCCATTGACCCAGACCGACCAGCGACCCCGCTCGGAGCCTCTAAGTGAATGCAGCTTGAACCCCGGAACATCCATATCGTCAATGGCTTGGGCAGTTTCCAGGGCAAACAATAGCATCCGCAGTCGTTTCGCATGCTTCGGCTGAATGCCTCCAAGACTTCCTGTCTCATAGAAGCGGCGCAGCCCCTTATGCCGAATCGACTGAATCACGCGCAAAGTATAGCATGTTGCGCATCACGCAACACGCGGCCTAACGTCCGCGATCAGCGGCGGCGTGACGACGGCGCGACGACGCGCGCCGACCGCTGCATTGATAGTTAGCTGTCTTGTTACGCAGCCACGCGCGAGACCCGTAAGGCCTTGCGCCGCTTTTCGGCATGCCACAGATCGTACTGCGTCTGCTGGTTCATCCAGCTCTCGGAACTGGTGCCGAATGCAATCGACAGCCGTACCGCCATCTCCGGGCTGATGCCGGCACGGCCATTGAGCAGGGCCGAGAGCGTCTTACGGCTGATGCCCAGCGCGGCGGCCGCGTCCGTGACCGAGAGCTCCAGCGGCTCAAGACAGAGCTTGCGGATGATCTCGCCAGGGTGGGGAGGGTTATGCATCCTCATGGGCTACCTCAGTGATAATCCACGTAATCAACATCTACCGCATCTTTGCCTTCGAACCGGAAAGTAACACGCCAGTTGCCACGAACTGTTACTGACCAGGTACCGCTGCGGCCACCTTTCAAGGGGTGAAGTCTCAGGCCCGGCAGGCCCATGTCACCCGGGGCAGTAGCAGCGTTCAGAGCGCCCAGAATCAAGCTCAGTGGCTCTGCGTGGGCAGCCTGAATCCCGGCCCTCGACCCCGTCGTAAAGAACTTGGCCAATCCCTTATGACGGAATGTCCGGATCACGGTTCGGAGTGTAACCCATAACGTCACGGGTTACAAGACACCTAACACCAGCGTTGAGCGGGCCGCGCGAGGCCGTTGCAGCGCGCCGCGGGCGTAACATCTCTCCGCGCGCCTGCGGCGCGCCACCCGCAAACTTTCACGGACCGCTCCAACGCATAGTCAGATCGCCGCGTCCCGGTTGACCGTATGTCAGTACTGACATATACTGCCTTTCGTGGCTGTAGCTGACAAGCCGCTGGTGTGGCTGCATGGGGAGATCAAGACTCCGCCGTTCGCAACGGCGGCCAGGATCGAGGCCGGGATGTTGCTGAGAAGGCTGCAACGTGGCGAGTCAGTGGGACTGCCTCAGTCGCGGCCCATGCCGGCTATAGGCCGAGGATGCCATGAATTGCGCGTTCGTGACCGGGCGGCAAACTGGCGAATCGTTTACCGGACAGATCGGGACGCGATTGTGATTGGAGAGGTCTTCGCCAAGAAGACGCGCACCACACCCAAGGACGTGATTGCAATCTGTCAAAGGCGCTTTCGGGAGTATGACGATGCGTGCAAGTAAGAAGGCTAGGCTGACCAGTCGCGGCTGGAAGGTGGGAGATACCCGGGAGTTCCTGGATCTCACGCCGGAGGAGGCTGCGCTGATCGAGCTGCGCCTGAAACTCGCCGAGGGTCTCAAGGCCCGGCGCAAGCGCAAGCGTCTGACGCAACATGACTTGGCGGCGGCGGTGCAGTCCAGCCAGTCTCGTGTCGCCAAGATGGAATCGGGGGATCCGACTGTTTCCATCGACTTGCTGATGCGCTCACTCATCGCACTCGGCGCCTCGAGACGAGACCTGGCGAGAATCATCGCGCCGCGCTGACTCGGCGATCTAACGTCCGCGATCAGCGGCGGCACGCAGTCGGCGCGCCGCTTGCTGATCGCAACCTATACGCCGCGTGGCCTGTGCCTGCAAGCGGCCTGCCGACGCGCGAGGACCGCTGCATTGATAGATCTTCCTAACACAAGCCTCAGGCGACTTCGAGCAGGGCGTGAGGGTTGCGATCGGCAACCAGGAGAAGCGTCCTAGCAGCGCCGGAAGGCGCACGACGCCCCTGTTCCCAGTCCTGCAGCGTGCGAACGGAGACGCCGAGCAGGGTCGCGAACCTGGACTGCGACAGGCCGACACTCTCACGGATCTTCGCTACATCCGGGATGTTGATGACGCGGCCATAGTCGCCACGCTTGAGCTCCCGCAGCCCGTCGCGAATCTCGAGGCCAATGTTGCGCTTGCGCTTACTCATCGCCAAGTTCCTCTCGAATTTCTTTCAGCACATGAGCTGGAATGGAGTCAGCCACGTTCTTCGGGTACATCGTCAGCATCCAGATAATGCCTTTGAGGCGACGCACGTAGTAGATCACCCGGTAGCCGCCGCGTTTGCCTCGACCTGGAGCGGCCCAGCGCATCTTTCGGACCCCGCCGGTTCCGGCAATGACCGGTCCCAATTCCGGGTTATTGATCAGGGCCAGCTGCAGCTCCGTGTACTGCTCGTCTGAAAGATACTGCATCACCAAGCGCGTAAAGAGATGAGTCTCGATGAAGCTGAACACCGGAGCATTATACGGCACCGCCGTATAGTTTCAATCCGGCACGACCGGCTCGGAAAGATCTAACGTCCGCGTTGAGCGGGCCGCGCGAGGCCGTTGCAGCGCGCCGCAGGCGTAAAATCTCTCCGCGCGCCTGCGGCGCGCCACCCGCACCCTTTCACGGTCCGCTCCAACGCACAGTTAGGCCGCAGCGTGCTACGGGCCAGCCGGAGGAGTTGAATGGCGCACTTTGAACTCCGCATAGCAAACGTCGCATACAAGCGCCATTTGGTTGAATGCACGAAACGCGGATGTCTTATCGCCTTCCGCAAGAAAGTAGCGCTCGCAGGCGTCACACCAAGCTTGGAGATCGTTGGGTTCAGTACTGTTTTCGACAAAGCCGACAACTTCATCTTTGGCCTCAATCATATGACAGCAGACCACTGCGGATGGCCTATTGCCATGTGCACAGGAGATTAGAAGTGGTGCAGTCGTGGAGTTGTCTGAAGCGGTCACAGCTGCGGCCTAACGTCCGCGATCAGCGGCGGCGCGCGCTCGGCGCGCCGCTTGCTGACGGAAACCTTTGGGAGTCGCTCGCACGTCTTGCAAGCAGCGTTCCGACGCGCAACGACCGCTGCATAGTTAGGGAACCTCTGAAAAACTGGCCATGACAGCGGTCTGCGACAAGGAATTGGGACTGGGCGCGCGCAGCGGCACAGTTGCGCGCCGCTCCTCCGCGGTTTTCGCGGCCAACTCGGTCATTGCCCAACTTC
>VGVB01000054.1 GCA_016882265.1 Gammaproteobacteria bacterium | reverse complement strand
CGCCCGAGCCCGGCGGCACGCTGCGCGAGATCGGGTTCGCGGCGGGCTTCCGCGCCGCGCCGCTGGCGCCGGATGCGGCTCATGTCACGCCGGAGGTGCTGCGTGCGACCGGCATCACGCTGCCGGCCGCGGTCGCGAGCGATCCGCCGCTGGTCGCGCTCGGCGACGGCCCGCCGCTCGCGCTGCTGCGGGAGCCAGCCGGGATGGCGGAAGTGCTGCGACCGTACTCGGCCGCCGATGCCCGCGCCTGGCCCGGCTTCTGCACGCGGGTCGCGGCCCTCGCCGGATTCCTCGAGGAGCTGTGCCGGCGCGCCCCGCCGCGAGTGGCCGGCGCGACGCTGAGAGAGAAGCTGGCGCTCGGCCAGCTCGCACTCGGCTTCCGGAGGCTCGGTCGTGAGGGCATGGTGGAGCTGCTGCGCGCGCTGCCGATGCCGCTCGCCGACCTGCTCGACGACTCGTTCGAATCGGAGCGGCTCAAGGGCGCGCTCGCCGGACTCGGCGTGCTGGACCTGCCGCGCGGACCGCTGGCGGGTGGCAGCGCGCTCCACTTTCTGTACCGCCAGATCGGCGCGGGCCCCGGCGTGTTCGGTGAGCGACTGCGCCTGCCGGGCGGGCCGCGCGCGCTGACCGAGGCGCTGGTCCGGGTCGCGCGTGCGGCCGGCGTCGTGATCGAGACCGGCGTCGCGGTCGAGCGCCTGCTCGTGCAGCAGGAGCGCATCGCCGGTGTGCGGACCGTGGCTGGCGAGGAGATCGGCAGTCCGCTGGTGATCTCGAGCCTCGATCCGTACCACAGCCTGCTGGAGTTGCTCGGTCCGGAGCACCTCGATACCGGGTTCATCGACGCCGTGCGCCACATCCGTTTCCGCGGCGTCAGCAGCCGGCTGCTGCTGGCGCTCGATGGTCTGCCGCCGTTGCCTGAGGTCGGCGGCGGCCCGGCCGGTGGCTGGCTGATCGCGCCGTCGCTGCGCTACGTCGAGCGCGCGGCCGATGCCGCGAAATACGGCCGCTGCGCGGAGGAGCCGCTCATCGAGCTGCGCCTGCCGAGCCTGTGGCAGCCGGAGCTGGCGCCGCCGGGCCGGCATGTCGCGGTGCTGCACGTGCAGTACACGCCGTATGCGCTGCGCGACGGCTCGTGGTCGCAGCAGCGCGAGGTCGTGGCCGACCGCGCGCTCGCCTGCGTCGAGCGACAGCTTCCCGGCTTCAGCGCGCGCGTGCGCGAACGGCTGCTGCTCGCGCCGCCGGATCTGGAGACGCAGTTCGGCCTGCGCGAAGGCGCGATCTCGCAGGGCGAGATGATGCTGGACCAGCTCCTGTTCATGCGCCCGGTTCCCGCATGCGCACGCTACACGACGCCCGTGCCGGGCCTCGTGCTGTGCGGCGCCGGCACGCACCCCGGCTACGGGCTGCCGGGACAGTCGGGACTGCTGGCAGCGAAAATGGGAAGCGTCCCCTTTTAGAGCAGGTCCCGCAGCCGATACCACAGCATCGCCAGCACCAGCGCCGGCCGGCGCAGGGCGGGACCGCCGGGAAAGTCGCGGTGGCGCAGGCGCGCGTACACATCGAAGCGCTCGGCCTGGCCGGCGATGGCCTCGGCGACCAGCCGGCCGGCCATGCCGGTCAGCACCATGCCGTGGCCGGAGAAGCCGTGCAGGAAGTACAGGTTGGGATCGAGCCGGCCGAAGTGCGGCGCGCGGCTCATCGTGATGTCCACTTCGCCGCCCCAGGTGTATTCGATCGCAACGTCGGCGAGCTGCGGAAAGACCGTCAGCATCCGCGCGCGGGTCGCGCGGGCGGTACCGGCCGGATCCATGCCGGAGTAGCTGACCCGCCCGCCGAACAGCAGCCGGTGATCGGCCGAGCGGCGGAAATAGTCGAGCACCCAGTTGATGTCGGTGACCGCCATGTTGTTCGTGATCAGCGCCGCGGCGCGCGCGGCGCCGAGCGGCTCGGTCGCCACGATCCAGGTCAGCACGCCCATGATCTTGCGGGCCAGTGACTGGTCGAGGCGGGTGTTGCCGACGTTGGCGCAGAGCGCGGCATGGCGCGCACGCACCGCACCGGCCGCGGTCTCGAGCGTCACGATGGCGCCGCGCCGGATCGCGGTGACCGGGCTGCCCTCGTGGATCTGCACGCCGGCCGCGGCCGCGGCCCCTGCCAGGCCGAGCACGTACTTCAACGGGTGGCAATGGCCGCCGTTGGTATCGAGCAGGCCGGAGCTGTAACGCTTCGTGGCCAGCAGCCCGGCCAGCTCGTCGCGCCCGACCAGCCGGGTCGAGCCGTAGCCGTAGTCCTCCGCCAGCTCGCGCTGCCAGGCGCCGAGTTCGGCATCCTGCCGCGGCCTGATCGCGCAGTGCATCTGACCGGCGACGAGATCGCAGTCGATCGCGTGGCGCGCGACGCGCTCGCGCAGCAGGTCGAGACCTGCGAGCGTGAAGTCCCACAGCCGCCGGGCGTCGGTGCGACCGAGCTCCGTGGCCAGCCGGTCCTGCCCGCAGGCATAGCCCGGCAGCAGTTGCGCACCAGAGCGGCCGGAAGCGCCGCTGCCGACGCGGCCGGCCTCCAGCAGCACGACCCGGTAACCGCGCTCGGCGAGGTGCAGCGCGGCCGAGCAGCCGGCGATGCCGCCGCCGACGACGCAGACGTCGGCCTCGACCGAACCGGCGAGCGCCGGTGCGGACGCTGGCCGCGTCACCGAGGCCTCATACCAGCTCGGCGGCAACGTGTTCCTGGTCACAGCGCCGCCAGGTACCAGGCGAATTCGAGCGGCGTGAGCTGTGCGGCGAAGTCCTCCATCTCGCCGCGCCGCGTGGTCTCGTACAGGCGGACGAACTTCGCCCCCAGATACTCGCGCAGTACTGCACTGGCGCCGAAGCGCGCGAGCGCGGTCGGCCAGTCGGTCGGCAGCGGCGGTGCGGCGCCGACCTGCGTATAGGCATTGCCGGTGAACGGCGCCGGCGGCTCGAGCTGGCGCTCGAGCCCGTGCAGCATGCCGGCCAGCACGACCGCCGCCAGCAGGTACGGATTCGCATCGGCGCCGGCGACGCGATGCTCGAGCCGCCGGTTCGCGACATCCGAGACCGGTACGCGCACCGCGACACCGCGATTGTTGTGGCCCCAGGTCGCGTGCAGCGGTACGTAGGCCTGCGGGCGCAGGCGCCGGTACGAGTTCGCGTTCGGCGCGAACACGGCCATGCCCTCGGCCATCGTCGCCAGCATGCCGGCAGCGGCCTGGCGCAGCAGCGGGTTGGCGCAGGGCTCAGCCGCGGCGAAGACGTTGCGCCCGGCGGTGTCGAGCAGGCTGACATGGAGATGCAGTCCGCTGCCGGCCATGTCGGCGTACGGCTTGGCCATGAACGTGGCCTCGACGCCGTGGTTCAGCGCCACGCCCTTGACGATCCGCTTGAAGCGGATCGCCTGGTCGCAGGCGGCGAGGGCATCGGGGACATGGCGCAGATTGACCTCCCACTGGCTGGGGCCGTACTCGGCGAGTGCGGCCGCGGTCGGTACGCCCTGCGCCGCGCAGGTCGCGGCGATCTCCTCGAGGAGGCCGGACACGGAATCGAGATCCGCCATCGAGTTGATCTGCGTGCGGTGCTCGCGCCGGCCGGTCAGCCGCGCCGGCGGCGGCTGCGCGTACCCCGCCGCGGTGCGCGCGGGGTCCACGAAGTAGAATTCGAACTCCAGCGCGACTACCGGCGTCCAGCCGTGCCCGGCATAGCGTTCGAGCACGCTGGTCAGGACATGGCGCGGATCGCCGAAGAACGGCCGGCCGTCGTGCTCGAACATCGAAAGCTGCCACTGCGCGACCTCGCTGCCGAGCCACGGCGCGGGGTACAGGGTGCCTGGAATGGGCCGGCACGGACGGTCCGCGTCACCCTCGTCGAAACCGAGTCCGGTCGCCTGGACGGTGCCGCCCAGCACGTCGAGCGCGAACATCGAGCCGGGGAGATAGAGACCAGGGTCATGGATCGCGGCGAGATCGCCGACGGTGACCCGCTTGCCACGCAGGATCCCGCACAGGTCCGCGAGCAGCAGGTCCACGACCCGGATCTCCGGCTGGGACGCCAGAAAGGCCCGGGTGTTGGCGTCATCGTCGCGCGGCTGGGCCATGGCACACCGTTTAAGATCTTGATGCGCGGCCCGAGACGGGCCATAGTGCAGGATAACCAGCCCCCGGGTGGGCGGGCAAGGGCCGGAACAGGATCATTCCGGCAGAAATATGGCCAATTGGACCACTCGGGCGAGAGTACCGGGGCGGGCGGAGCGGCCTGGAATATGCGAGAATGGCACCGTTCGAACGGGGCGCCAATACCGGCGCCTGTTCAAAATAATTAACACATGGCTATGCAAAGACCCGTCATCGGGATACTGGCCGATCGCCGGCTGCTGGGGCCGCACTGGTTCCATTGCGTCGGCGAGAAGTACATCGCGGCGATCGTCCAGGCGACCGACGCGGTGCCGGTGCTGCTGCCCGCGACTGGCGAGTGGCACGTCGAGGACTGGCTCGCCACCTGCGATGCGATCCTGTTCCCGGGCAGTGCGTCCAACGTCGAGCCGCATCGCTACCAGGGCGAGCCGTCGGCCGCCGGCACGCTGCACGATCCGGAGCGCGATGCGACGACGCTGCCGCTGATCCCGCGCGCGGTGGCCGCCGGTCTGCCGGTGTTCGGCATCTGCCGCGGCTTCCAGGAGATGAATGTCGCTTATGGCGGCACGCTGGTGCAGCGGCTGCACGAGGAGCCGGGGCGCAGCGACCACCGCGAGAATTCCGGTGAGCCGCTCGAGGTCCAGTACGGGCCGGCCCACGAAGTCGAACTGGCTGCCGGCGGCCTGCTGGCGGAGATCGCCGGGCCAGGGCGCCTCGCCGTCAATTCCGTGCACGAGCAGGGCGTCGCCCGCCTCGGTGACGGGTTGACGCCCGAGGCGCGCGCCGACGATGGGCTGATCGAAGCGTTCCGCGTCACTGCGGCGCCGGCGTTCGCGCTGGCGGTGCAGTGGCATCCGGAATGGAAGGTCATGGACAACCCGTTCAGCCGCGCGCTGTTCGCGGCGTTCGGGCGGGCGGCGCGCGAGCGCGCCGCGAGGAGACAGTGATGAGCGAGATCCACCAGTTCCTGCGCGATCACGCGATCTCGGAGGTCGAGGCGATCATCCCGGACATGGCCGGCATTCCGCGCGGCAAGATCATGCCGGCCGAGAAGTACGCCGAAGACGAAGGCGTGCGCCTGCCGGAATCGATCTTCCTGCAGACGGTCACCGGCGAGAACCCGCGCGACGCCAGCGCGATCCACCCGTCACAGATCGACATCGATCTGGTCGGTGACCCGCGCACGATCCGGGTCGTGCCGTGGGCCGCCGAGCCGACCGCGCAGGTGATCCACGACTGCTTCTACGACGACGGCCGCCCGGTGCCGATGTCGCCGCGTTACGTGCTGCGGCGAGTGCTGGACCTGTACGCGGCCCAGGGCTGGCAGCCGCTGGTGGCGCCGGAGCTCGAGTTCTACCTGGTCGAGCCGAACCTCGATCCGGACTACCCGCTGAAGCCCCCGGTCGGCCGCTCCGGCCGGCCGGAGATCGGCCGCCAGGCCTACAGCATCGCCGCGGTCAACGAGTTCGACCCGCTGTTCGACGACCTGTATGCGTTCTGCGAGGCCCAGGACATCGACATCGATACGCTGATCCATGAGGACGGCGCGGCGCAGATCGAGATCAACCTGATCCATGGCAACCCGGTCGATCTGGCCGACCAGGTCTTCCTGTTCAAGCGCACCGCGCGCGAAGCGGCGCTGTGTCACAAGATCTACGCGACCTTCATGGCCAAGCCGCTGGCGGCGGAACCGGGCAGCGCGATGCACATCCACCAGAGCGTCGTCGACAGCACCACCGGCGCCAACGTGTTCAGCGACGCCGCCGGCGAGCCGACCGCGCTGTTCACCGCGCACATCGCCGGCCTGCAGAAGTACCTGCCGGCGGCGATGTCGCTGTTCGCGCCGAACGTCAACAGCTACCGGCGCATCACCCGTTACAACATGGCGCCGATCAACGTGCAGTGGGGGCTCGACAACCGCACCGCCGGGCTGCGCGTGCCGTTGTCGGACGCGCAGAACCGGCGCATCGAGAACCGCCTCGGCGGCGCCGACGCCAACCCGTACCTGGCGATCGCCGCGTCGCTGGCCTGCGGCTATCTCGGCATGGTCGAGAAGCTGCAGCCGACCGCGCCGGTGGTCGGCTCGGCCTACGAGCTGCCGTTCGGTCTGCCGATGACGCTGGCCGACTCGCTGGCGATGCTGCGTGGCAGTGCGGCGCTGCTCGGCATCTTCGGCGAACGCTTCGTCGCGGCCTATGCCGCGGTCAAGGAAAGCGAGTACGAGACCTTCCTGCGCGTGATCAGCTCGTGGGAGCGCGAGCACCTGCTGCTCAATGTCTGAGGCACCCGCCCGATGAACAACGACACGACCACCGCCCGCGCTACCCATGACTGGCAGGCGCTCGACTCGCGCCATCACCTGCATCCGTTCACTGATTTCCAGGCGCTGGCCGGCGAGGGCGCACGCATTATCACGCGGGCCGAGGGTGTGTACCTGTACGACTCCGACGGCCGGCGCATCCTCGACGGCATGTCCGGGCTGTGGTGCGTCAACATCGGCTATGGCCGCGCTGAGCTGGCCGAGGCGGCGGCGCGGCAGATGCGCGAGCTGCCCTACTACAACAGCTTCTTCAAGAGCACCAACCCGCCGGCCGTCGAGCTGGCCGCCGTGCTCGCCGGGCTGACGCCGCCGCAGTTCAATCACGTGTTCTTCACCAACTCGGGCTCCGAGGCCAACGACACCATCGTGCGCATGGTCCGCCGCTACTGGGACCTGCTGGGCGAACCGCGGCGCAGCGTGCTCATCAGCCGCCACAACGCCTACCACGGCAGCACGCTGGGCGGGGCGAGCCTCGGCGGCATGGCGGCGATGCACGGCCAGGGCGGCCTGCCGATCCCGGACATCGTCCACATCGAGCAGCCGTACTGGTTCGAGAACGGCATCGACGTCACGCCGGAGGACTACGGGCGGCGCGCGGCGCAGCGGCTGGCGGAGAAGATCGAGGAGCTGGGACCGGAACGCGTCGGCGCGTTCATCGGCGAGCCGATCCAGGGCGCCGGCGGCGTGATCATTCCGCCGGACAGCTACTGGCCGGAGATCCAGCGGATCTGCCGCGAGTACGGCATCCTGCTGATCACTGACGAGGTGGTCTGCGGCTTCGGCCGTACCGGGCGCTGGTTCGGCTGCGAGTACTACGGCCTCGAGCCGGATTTCCTGACCATCGCCAAGGGCCTGACTTCGGGCTACCAGCCGCTCGGCGGAGTCATGGTCTCGGACCGTGTGGCCGAGGTGCTGATCGGCCGCGGTGGTGAGTTCCACCACGGCTTCACCTGGAGCGGACATCCGGTGGCCTGCGCGGTGGCGCTCGCGAACCTGCGGATCCTGCAGGCCGAGCGGCTGGTCGAGCGGGTCCGCGACGAGATCGGGCCGTACCTGCAGCGCCGCTGGCGCGAGCTGGCCGACCATCCGCTGGTCGGCGAGGTCCGCGGCATCGGCATGCTCGGTGCGCTGGAACTGGTCGCACACAAGGGCAGCCGGACGTTCTTTCGCGACCGCGGTGCCGCCGGCACGCGGTGCCGCGACCACTGCTTCCGGAACGGGCTGGTCATGCGGGCGGTCCGCGACACGATGATCGTCGCGCCGCCGTTCGTGATAACCACGGCGGAGGTCGACGAACTGATCGCCCGGGCGCGCCACTGCCTGGACCTGACCGCGACTGACCTCGGGATCGGCTGACCGGTCCCGGCGGCAGCGGCACAGCGGGCCGGCACGCGCTACTATTGCGGCAACAACTCCGGGCGCGAGGCCCGGTCGGCGGTAACATCAGGGGCTCCGGGCGGCGCCCGGCAATGGAGGACATCATGCACTGCGCAAAGCATTACGGGCTGCTTACCGCGGCCGTCATCTCGCTCGCGGGCTGTGGCGGCAAGGAGGAGAGCGCGCCGGTCCCGGTCGCGGAGGCGAAGGAGCTGCGAGTCTACAACTGGTCCGACTACATCGCCGAGGACACGATCGCGAACTTCGAGCAGCAGAGCGGCATCAAGGTCACCTACGACGTGTTCGACTCGAACGAGGTGCTGGAGACCAAGCTGCTGGCCGGCCGGACCGGTTACGACGTGGTCGTGCCGTCGGCCAACTTCCTCGAACGACAGATTCAGGCCGGCGTGTTCATGCAGCTCGATCCGGCGAAGCTGCCGAACCTGGGCAACATGGATCCGGAGATCATGGCCCGGGTCGCGCAGCACGACCCCGGCAACGCGCACGCGGTCCCCTACCTGTGGGGCACGACCGGCATCGGCTACAACCCCGACAAGGTCAAGGCGGCGCTCCGCGTCGATGCGATCACGAGCTGGGCGCAGATTCTTGATCCGGCCAGTGCGGCGAAGCTGGCCCAGTGTGGACTGACCTTGCTCGATGCGCCGAGCGAGGTCGTCGACTCGGCACTGATCTTCCTCGGGCGCGACCCGAACAGCGAGGCGGCGGAGGACCTGGCCGCGGCCGAGGAGCTGCTGCAGAAGATCCGCCCGCACGTCCGTTACTATCACTCGTCGCAGTACATCAACGACCTCGCGACCGGCGAGATCTGCGTCGCGCTCGGCTGGAGCGGCGACGTGCTGCAGGCCCGCGACCGCGGCGCCGAGGCGGAGACGCCGGTCAACGTCGCCTACTCGATCCCGAGCGAGGGCGCGATCATGTGGTTCGACATGCTGGCGATTCCGGCCGACGCCCCGCATCCGGGCAACGCGCACGCGTTCATCAACTTCGTGATGGACCCGCAGGTGATCGCCGGGGTGTCGAACTACGTGTCCTACGCGAACGGCAACGCCGCCTCGGTGGCGCTGCTCAGCGACGACGTGCGCCATGACGCCTCGGTGTACCCGACCGCGGAGGTCGCGGCGCGCCTGCATCCGCACCTGGCCGAGTCGCAGGAGTACAGCCGCGAGCTGAACCGCGCGTGGACGCGCATCCGCACCGGGCAGTAAGCGCGGACTGAACACCGGCCCGGCGGCCGCCCGGCCGCCGGGCGCCGGTAACGGAGACCGGGTGTCGAACACGCGCCCTGAGCAGCGGCCGGAGGCTGGGCCGGACGGTACCGAGCCCTACGTCCGGCTCGAGCGCCTGACGAAGAAGTTCGGTGAGTTCGTCGCCGTCGACGACGTCACGCTGAACATCCGGCGCGGCGAGATCTTCTGTCTGCTCGGCGCTTCCGGCTGCGGCAAGACCACGCTGCTGCGGATGCTGGCCGGCTTCGAACAGCCGACCTCCGGCTCGATCCGGATCGACGGCGTCGACGTGACCGCGCTGCCGCCCTACGAGCGCCCGGTCAACATGATGTTCCAGTCGTACGCGCTGTTCCCGCACATGACGGTCGAGCAGAACGTCGCCTTCGGCTTGCGCCAGGACCGGGTGCCGCGGGCCGCGATCCGCACGCGCGTCGCGGCGATGCTGGAACTGGTGCGCATGCGTGAATTCGCGCGGCGCAAGCCGCACCAGCTTTCCGGCGGCCAGCGCCAGCGCGTCGCGCTGGCGCGCTCGCTGGTCAAGCAGCCGAAGCTGCTGCTGCTCGATGAGCCGCTCGCGGCGCTGGACAAGAAGCTGCGCCAGCACACGCAATTCGAGCTGATCAATATCCAGGAGACGCTCGGCGTCACCTTCGTGGTCGTCACGCACGACCAGGAGGAGGCGATGACGCTGGCGACCCGGATCGGCGTGATGAACCACGGCGAGATCATCCAGGTCGGCACGCCGACCGATATCTACGAGTACCCGAACTCGCGCTTCGTCGCCGACTTCATCGGCTCGGTCAACCTGTTCGAGGGCCGGCTGATCGAGGACGAGCCGGACTACGTGCGCGTGGCCGCGCCGGAACTCGGCGGTGTGTTCCACGTCGGTCACGGTGTCAGCGCCGCACCCGGCGCCACCGTCTGGGTGGCGCTGCGGCCGGAGAAGATCCAGATCTCGCGCACGGCGCCGGACGGCGCCGGCGACAACCGCGTCGCCGGTGTGGTCAGCGAGATCGCCTATCTCGGCGACCAGTCGGTGTACCTCGTGCGCCTGGCGACCGGCCGGCAGGTGCGCGTCACGCAGCCGAACATCGTGCGCCAGAGCAGTGCCGGCCGGCTGACCTGGGACGAGCCAGTGTGGCTGTCATGGGAGCCCGGCAGCCCGGTGGTGGTCACGCAATGAGGCGCTGGTCGCTCGGCGCCGGGCGCTTTGCGGTCACGGCGGTGCCGGCGCTGTGGCTGCTGCTGTTCTTCGCGGTACCGTTCCTGATCGTGCTGAAGATTTCGGTGTCGGGGATGCGCCTCGGCATGCCGCCGTACGAACCGCTGATCACCTGGGCCTCGTCGCTGGTGTTCGAGCTGCGCGTCCACCTCGACCACTACGCGTTCCTGTGGCAGGATCCGCTGTACCGCAACGCCTGGCTGAACTCGCTGCAGGTGGCGGCGGTCTCCACGCTGCTGTGCCTGCTGCTCGGCTACCCGCTGGCCTGGGGCATCGCCCGCGCCACACCGGCCTGGCGCAACCTGCTGCTGCTGCTGATCATGCTGCCGTTCTGGACTTCGTTCCTGCTGCGCGTCTACGCCTGGCTCGGCATCCTGAAGAACAACGGTCTGATCAACAACACGCTGCTGGCGCTCGGCGTCATCGACCGGCCGATCGTGATGCTGCAGACCGACTTCGCCGTGTACCTCGGCATCGTCTATTCCTACCTGCCGTTCATGGTGCTGCCGCTGTACGCGGCGATCGAGAAGCTCGACCAGACCCTGCTGGAGGCGGCCGCCGACCTCGGCTGCCGGCCGTTCCGTGCCTTTCTCGCGGTCACGCTGCCGCTGACCTGGGGCGGCATCGTCGCCGGCAGCCTGCTGGTGTTCATCCCGGCGGTCGGCGAGTTCGTGATCCCGGCGCTGCTCGGCGGGCCGGACTCGCTGATGATCGGCCGCGTGCTGTGGGAGGAGTTCTTCAACAACCGTGACTGGCCGGTGGCCAGCGCGGTCGCGATCGCGATGCTGCTGCTGCTGGTCCTGCCGATCGTCGTGTTCCAGCACGTGCAGGGGCGCACGCCGGTGGTGCGCTGATGGGCGGGCGGCGCTCGTTTTTCGTCGTCACGATGATGGCCTTCGGCTTCGCCTTCCTGTACGTGCCGATCCTGTCGATGATCGTCTATTCGTTCAACGAGTCGCGGCTGGTGACCGTGTGGGCCGGCTTCTCGACCCGCTGGTACGCGGCGCTGCTGCACAACGAGCAATTGCTCGACGCCGCCCGGCTGTCGCTGCGGATCGCGGTGGTCAACGCCACCGGCGCGACGTTGCTCGGCACGCTGGCCGGGCTGGCGCTGGCCCGGTTCGGCCAGTTCCGTGGCCGCGCGCTGCTGTCCGGCATGGTCACCGCGCCGCTGGTCATGCCCGAAGTGATCACCGGACTGTCGCTGCTGCTGCTGTTCGTCGCGCTCGAGCAGATGATCGGCTGGCCGGCCGGCCGCGGCGTCACGACGATCACGATCGCGCACATTACGTTCTCGATGGCCTACGTCGCGGTCGTCATGCAGTCCCGGCTGGCGGTGCTGGACGAGTCGCTGGAGGAGGCCGCGATGGACCTCGGCGCGCGGCCGGTCAAGGTGTTCTTCCTGATCACGCTGCCGATCGTGCTGCCGGCGGTCCTGGCCGGCTGGCTGCTGGCGTTCACGCTGTCGTGGGATGATCTCGTGATCTCCAGCTTCGTCGCCGGGCCGGGCTCGAGCACGCTGCCGATCGTCGTGTTCTCGAAGGTCCGGCTCGGGGTCAGTCCGGAGGTCAACGCGCTGGCCACGATCCTGGTGCTGATCGTCGCCCTCGGCATCGTCGTCGCCGGCGTGTACCTGCAGCGCCAGGAGCGGCGCCGCGAGCGGGACGTGCAGCAGGCGCTGGCGGCGCGCGGCTGATGCGGCTCACCAGCAAGCTGCCGCAGGTCGGTACGACGATCTTCACGGTCATGTCGCGGCTCGCCGCCGAACATGACGCGGTCAATCTTGGCCAGGGCTTTCCCGATTTCGATCCGCCGGTGCGGCTGCGCGAGCGCGTCGCTGAACACCTGGCGCTGGGACACAACCAGTACGCACCGATGGCCGGACTGCCGGCGCTGACCGCGGCGATCGCCGCGCACTGGCGGCACCGCCATCGTCTGGCCGTGGACGCGGAGCGCGAGGTCACGGTGACCGCCGGCGGCACCGAGGCGCTGTTCGCGGCGATCCATGCGGTGGTGGGCGCCGGCGACGAAGTCGTGCTGCTGGATCCGGCCTACGACGCCTACGGGCCGGCGGCGCTGCTGGCCGGCGCGCGCCCGGTGCACGTGCCGCTGCGACCGCCCGGATTCGGCCTCGACTTCGACCGGCTGGCGGCCGTGCTGGGTCCGCGCACGCGCCTGCTGATCGTCAACACCCCGCACAACCCGACCGGTGCCGTGCTGAGCGCCGCTGACTGGGAACAGCTTGCCGACCTGCTGGCCGGGTCGGAGGCGCTGGTGCTGTCCGACGAGGTCTACGAATGCTTGGTCTACGACGGCCGCCGCCACGCCAGCGTGCTCGGCTGCGCGCGGCTGCGCGAACGGGCCTTCGCGGTGTGTTCCTTCGGCAAGATCTTTCACGCGACCGGCTGGAAGGTCGGCTATTGCATCGCGGCGCCGGCGCTGACCGCCGAGTTCCGCAAGGTGCACCAGTTTCTGACCTTCGCCGTGTCGACGCCGATGCAGCACGCGCTCGCGGACTTCATGGGTGAGGACCCGGAATTCGCCGACGGGCTGGCGGATTTCTTCCAGGCGCGGCGCGACCGCTTCGCCGCGCTGCTGGCCGATTCACGCTTCCGGCTGACGCCGGCGCCGGGCACGTACTTCCAGCTCGCCGAGTACTCGGCCATTTCCGACCTGGCGGACGTGGAGTTCTGCCGTGAGCTGACCACCCGCCACGGGGTCGCCGCGATCCCGTTGTCGCCGTTCTGCGCCGTGCCGCCGCCGCTGCGGCTGGTGCGGTTCTGCTATGCCAAGGCGCAGCCGACGCTGGAACTCGCCGCGGCGCGGCTGCGCGCGGTCTGAACCGCCCACCGCTTCAGCCGCGCGCCAGCGGCAGCGCGGTGGATTCCTTGATCACGGTCACCACGATCGACGAGTTGACCGATTGCACGTTCGGAATCTTGGACAGGTGATCGAGGAAGAACGCTTCGTACTCCTTGATGCCGTGCGTGACGATGCGCAGGCAGAAGTCCCACTCGCCGGTCAGCGTGCAGCAGTCGAGCACCTCCGGGCGGTCGCGGATCGCGCGCTCGAAGCGCGCCAGCGCGTCGCGGCCCTGACTCGACAGGCGCACGTGCACGTACACCATGACGTCCAGGCCCAGGGCCTCGCGATCCAGCAGCGCGACCCGGCGGCGGATCACGCCGCTCTGCTCGAGCTGCTGGATGCGCCGCCAGCAGGTGGTGGTCGACAAACCGAGCTCGGCGCCGAGGTCGGCGGCCGAGCGGGTGGCGTCGCGCTGCAGCAGGTCGAGGATGCGCCGGTCGGTGGCATCCAGGGCTGGACGCAATGTGGCGTTCATGAAATAGCCTCGTCTCGAAAAGAACGTTGCATTATTTTGCGATACAGTACAGAAAATCAACGCGACCCGCGCCGAAGCGCGTAGGATGCGCGGGCGAAGCCGCCTGCTGCGCCGAGGAGCCATGCCCACGAAGTCCCGCCTGCACGTTCCGGCGACGCCGGCCCGGCCCGGCGAGCACTCCGATTTCAGTTGGCTGCGGCTGTCGCCCGCCGGGGCCGTTCCCCGCCCGGAAATCACCGCACGCGCGACCGACATCCTGTTCCTGGCCGACGGCCTCGTGCGCGTACTCGACGATGCCGGCGAGGCGCTCGGTCCGTGGCACCCGCATCTCGATCCGCCGGACCTGCAGATCGGCCTGCGCCACATGTTGCTGACGCGGCTGTTCGACGACCGCATGCAGCGGATCCAGCGCTCCGGGAAGATCTCCTTCTACATGGGCTCGCTCGGCGAGGAGGCGGTGTCGGTCGCCCAGGCCCTGGCGCTGCGCCCGGACGACATGCTGTTCCCGTCGTACCGCAACCAGGGTCTGCAGGTCGCGCGCGGCCGGCCGCTGGTCGAGCTGATGTGCCAGCTCCTGTCCAACACCCGCGACATGTGCAAGGGCCGCCAGCTTCCGGTGCTGTATCACTGGCGCGAGGGCAACATCTTTTCGATCTCCGGCAACCTGACCACGCAGTTCCCGCAGGCGGTTGGCTGGGCCATGGCGGCGGCGATCCGCGGCCAGGACGCCGTGGCGGCGAGCTGGATCGGCGAAGGCGCGAGCGCCGAGGCCGATTTCCACCACGCGCTGCTGTTCGCCTCGGTGTACCGCGCCCCGGTAATCCTGAACGTGGTCAACAACCAGTGGGCGATTTCGACCTTCCAGGGTTTTGCCGGCGGCGAGCAGAGCAGCTTTGCCGCGCGCGGGCCGGGCTACGGCATCGCCGGCGTGCGCGTGGACGGCAACGACTTCCTGGCCGTGCATGCGGTCACGCTGTGGGCGGCCGAACGGGCCCGCACCGGTGCCGGTCCGACGTTGATCGAGCACGTGACCTACCGCGGCGCCGCGCACTCGACCAGCGACGACCCGGCGCGCTACCGGCCGCGCGACGACTACCGGCACTGGCCGCTTGGCGATCCGATCGAGCGCCTGAAGCAGCACCTGATGCGGCTCGGCGAGTGGTCCGAGGAGCGGCACGCGGCGCTCACCGCCGAGCTCGAGCAGCAGGTCGGGGCGGCGTGGAAAGAGGCGGTCAGTTACGGCACGCTGACCGATCCGCCGCGACTCGATCCACATTTGATGTTCGAAGACGTGTTCCGCGAGATGCCGCCGCATCTGCGCCGGCAGGACGCGGAACTGCGCGCCGAGCGCAGCGAGGGCTGAGACCGTGGCGCAGATGAACATGATCCATGCGCTGAACTCGGCGCTCGACATCATGCTCGGCCGCGACCCGGGCGTGGTCGTGCTCGGCGAGGACATCGGCTATTTCGGCGGCGTGTTCCGCGTGACCGAAGGGCTGCAGCGCAAGTACGGCGAGCACCGCGTGCTGGATACGCCGATCGCCGAGGGTGGCATCATCGCCGCGGCGATCGGCATGGGCGCCAATGGCCTGCGGCCGGTCGCCGAGGTGCAGTTCGCCGACTACATCTACCCCGGCTACGACCAGATCGTCAGCGAGCTGGCCCGGCTGCGCTACCGCAGTGCCGGGCAGTTCTGCGCGCCGGTCACCGTGCGCACGCCCTGCGGCGGCGGCATCCGCGGCGGGCAGACGCACTCGCAGAGCCCGGAGGCGATCTTCGCCCATGTGTCGGGCCTCAAGGTCGTGATGCCGTCGAACCCGTACGACGCCAAGGGCCTGCTGATCGCCGCGATCGAAGACGACGACCCGGTGATCTTCTTCGAGCCGAAACGGCTGTACAACGGGCCGTTCGATGGCAATCCGAACCAGGCCGCAGTGCCGTGGAGCGCGCACCCGCAGGGCGAAGTGCCGCCCGGGCACTACACCGTGCCGATCGGCAAGGCGGCGGTCGCGCGCGCCGGGCGCGACGTCACGATCGTGACCTACGGCACGATGGTGCACGTGTGCGAGGCCGCGGCGCGCGGCCTCGGGCTCGAGGCCGAGATCATCGACGTGCGCACGATGGTGCCGCTCGACACCGACACGATCTGCGCCTCGGTCGCGCGCACCGGTCGCTGCGTGATCGCGCACGAGGCCACGCGCTTCGCCGGCTTCGGCGCGGAGCTGGCGGCGACGATTCAGGAGGAGTGCTTCTGGAATCTCGAGGCGCCGATCCGGCGCGTGGCCGGCTGGGATACGCCGTATCCGCATGCCTTCGAGTGGGAGTACTTCCCGGGCCAGGTGCGGGTGGCCCGGGCACTGCGCGTCGTGATGGAGATGGACCGATGAGCCGCTACGTCTTCCGCATGCCCGACCTCGGCGAGGGCACCGTCGAGGCCGAGCTGGTCGAGTGGAAGGTCGCCATCGGCGACCCGGTCAGCGAGGAGCAGATCATCGCCGAGGTGATGACCGACAAGGCCGCAGTCGAGGTACCGTCGCCGGTGACCGGCCGGGTCGTCGCGCTGACCGGGGCGCCCGGCGACATGATCCCGGTCGGCGCCGAACTGATCGTCTTCGAGACCGAGCCGGAGGCGGCGGCCACTGGCGCCATCGCGGCGACCGCAGGCGCCATGGCCGGGGCCGCGCTGGATACCGATGCCGCCGCCCGGCCCGCGGCCGGGGCCGC
>VGVB01000053.1 GCA_016882265.1 Gammaproteobacteria bacterium | reverse complement strand
GGCGGGGGGGGGGGGGGGGGGGGGGGGGGGGTCGAGATCGCGGTTGCGGTCAGGTCGTGAATGTCACTGGACTCGACAGATCTGGTGCGGTCCAGCCATGGATTGAATAGCTATTCGCCGCCTCATCCGGACTGAGCCTGATGGCGCTTGAGAACGGCAATCAGGGTCGGAACGTCGTCCCGAATGATGCTCCAGACAGTGTCATCATCAATTCCGAGATACGCGTGCACCAGGCGATTGCGCGTCGCGATGACCAGCCGCCATGGAATGTCCGGATATCCGGCGCGCGCCTCCGCGGGAACCCGAGCGGCGGCCTCGCCAATCAGTGCGAGGTTTCGTAACGCGGCATCGTAGGTTCGGCCGTCGGCGACGAAGCCAGCCTGATCGAGGTCGCGGGTGTAGTCCTGAACCTTCTGCGCGAAGGTCAGCATGTCGGCCAGATAGAAGCGCCAGTGGCGCCGCTCGGAATCAGACATGGACGGCCTCGCGCTCCACCGATGGCCGCAGTTCCTTCCGCAGGGCCTTGACGGTGACCAGATCGACCGAACAGCCCAGCAGATCCTCCAGATAGAACTGCACCCCGAAGTAGCGCTTGGACGTAGCCGGGCCATCAAATGCCACCAGGATGTCAATGTCGCTGTCGGCACGCGCCTCGTCCCGCACGACCGAGCCAAACAGCGCCAGATCGGTGACACCGAAGAGGCGGGCGAGGGCAACCTTATGGGCGTGCAGGAGGGTCAATACATCGTCGCGCTGCATGGCGGCTCCCATCGGGTTTCAAGATCGGGCGACACCTACGGCCGATTGTACGGCCTCTTGCAGCATTTGCCCGAAACGGGCCTTCACGCTGGCGGCAAACTCGGCCGATCTCTACGAGTTCGCTCGCCGGCCCCGTCCGCCTCGCCGGCGCCGCGTGATGCCGTGGTCTTGCCCGCGGCATGGCGGCGGGCTGGGGCCGGGACGTCGCGAGCGAGCGCGTAAATCGGGCGCGCGCGAGCGAGCGAGTGTCCCGGCCCCCAGCCCGCAATGCTGCGGCGGGCAAGTGTCCCAGCCGCCCGAACCGCCGTGCGGCTATGCGATCGCCGCCGGCATCCCCGCCTGGCCGTGCCAGTAGCCGTTGACCGCACCGGCCCGCGTGGGGACCAGACCTTCGTCGATCGCGCTGCGGAAGCGGCGCACGACCTCGTCCATGCCGGCGGCCTGCGGATAGAGCCGCAGCAGATCCACGCCGAGTTCGCGCAGCTCCGGCAGCTCCGGCCCGAGGTCGCACACGGCCTCGCTCTGCACCTGCACCCCGTTGATGGTCAGCAGCGGCTGGCCCTCGCGGGTCGCCAGCGGCAGGCCGTCCGGGTGCTCGATACAACGCAGGCCGCAGTCATCTTTACCGACGTCATGGGCGCGCGCGGTGAAGCAGCGCGCCGACCAGGCGAGCGGCAGGCGGCCCCACGCGATCACCTCGAGTTCCGGCATCCGACCGCCGTCCGCGGCGACTGCCGCGCGCATGCCGGCCAGCAGCGCGCGACCCTGTTCCACGCCGGGCACCCAGCGGAACAGGCCGTCCTCGATCAGCAGCTCCAGCGCGCGATGGTTGTACACATTCAGCGACGGACCGGCGACGAACGGCACGCGCTGCTCGCGACAGAGCTGCACCGCCGACAGATCGTTGGCTTCGATGCGGCAGCGGCCATTGCCGATGAGCCGCTCCAGCGCGGCCAGCTCGGATTCGGCCTCGAGCAGCGCGAGGCTCGACAGCACGACCTCGTGCCCGGCGCTGGTGAGCGTCTCCGCAAGGTCCAGCCAGTCGCGCGCGGCGAGTTCGCGCCGCTTGCTGCAGACCGTCTCGCCGAGATAGATGACCTCGACCGGCCAGTCGGCCGCGGCGCGATAGAACGCCAGCACGCGTTCCCGCGGCCAGAAGTACTGCAGCGGCCCGAGGCTCAGCCGCATCGCGGCCGCCGGGTCAGTGCCAGGCACGGTGATACGGGCCGAGCGTGGTCTGGTGGCCTTCCGCGTGCGCGGCGAGGGTGCGCTGCCATTCCGGCAGCGGCTTCCAGCCGGCCGGATCGGCGGCGAGACGGTCGAGGGCCTTGCGCCAGGTGCCGGTGACGGCGGTGACGTAGGCGACGCCGCGCTGGCGGCCCTCGATCTTGATCGCGGCGACGCCGGCTGCAGCCAGGCGCGGCAGCAGCTCCAGCGTGTTCAGACTGGTCGGTTCCTCGAGCGCGTGGAAGACCTCGCCGCCGACGGCGTAGCGGCCCTTGCAGACGGTCGGGTAGCCGGCCGGTTCCTGCACTGCGAAGCGATCGATCAGCACGCCGTTCAAGCGCACGCTGCGCGAGCCGTCGGCGTGCTCGTCCCAGCGCACGAAGCGCGCCGGCGAGCACACGCCGTGCCGGTTCGGCGAAGCGCCGGTCAGGTAGCTCGAAAGCTGGCAGCGGCCCTCGACCATGATGCACAGGCTGCCGAACGCAAACACCTCGAGCGGCACCGGGCTCGCCTGGCTGAGTCGCTCGACCTGCTGGACCGAGAGCACGCGCGGCAGCACGGCGCGGGCGATGCCGCAACGCTCGTGGTAATAGCGCAGCGCCGCGGCCGTCGTCGCCGAGCCCTGTACCGACAGATGTCGCGGCAGTCCGGGGTGGGCGCGCGCGGCGTAGTCGAGCACGGCGAGCTCGGCGGCGATGATCGCCGAGGCGCCGAGCGCGGCTGCCCGGTCGACCGCCTGCTGCCAGTCGCCGAGACGCTCCGGTTCCGGGTAGGTGTTGAGGGCGATGAAGACCTGGCGGCCGCGCTGGCGGGCATAGCCGATGCCCTGGCGCAGCTCCACCTCGTCGAAGTTCAGTCCGGGGAACGCGCGCGCATTGGTCTGGTCGCGGAAGCCGACGTACACCGCATCGGCGCCGTGATCGATCGCGGCTTTCAGCGCGGGCAGGTTACCGGCGGGGCAGACGAGCTGCATGGTGAAGTCCGTTGCTGCGGATGTTGTATCGTCGCCGGCGGCGGCGGCCGCGTCATTGACCTGGCTCAGCCGGCGGCGGTTTGCCATCCGGCGGCCGGCCGCCGGCAAACACTGTCGACCACAGTTCGTCCACGCGCCGCTCGACGGCCGGGTCCAGGCGGATCGGCCGGCTCCACGCCCGTTCCGTCTCGCCCGGCCACTTGTTCGTGGCGTCGAGACCGAGCTTTGAGCCGAGCCCGGCCACCGGACTGGCGAAGTCGAGGTAATCGATCGGCGTGTTCTCGACCAGCAGGCTGTCGCGCGCCGGATCGACCCGGGTCGAGACCGCCCAGATCACCTGCGCCCAGTCGCGCACGTCAATGTCGTCGTCGGTGATGATCACGAACTTGGTGTAGGTGAACTGGCGCAGATAGGACCAGATACCCATCATCACGCGGCGCGCATGCCCGGCGTACTGCTTGCGGATGCTGACCACCGCGATGCGGTACGAGCAGGCCTCCGGCGGCAGGTAGAAGTCGGCGATCTCCGGGAACACCCGGCGCAGGATCGGCACGAACAGATCGTTGAGCGCAAGCGCCAGCACCGACGGCTCGTCGTGCGGCGCGCGGCCCATGTAGCTGCCGTGATAGATCGCGCCGCGCCGCAGGCGCAGGCGTGTGACCGTCAGCACCGGGAACTCGGCCTGCGCGTTGTAATAGCCGGTATGGTCACCGAACGGGCCCTCCAGTGCGCGGTCACCGGGGTGGATGAAGCCCTCGAGCAGGATCTCGGCGCCGGCCGGCGCATCGAGGCCGGTCAGCGTGCTGTGCCAGACGCGGGTGCGCTCGCCGCGCAGCAGGCCGGCGAACTCGTACTCGGACAGCGTGTCCGGCACCGGCGCGACCGCGGCCAGCAGCGTTGCCGGATCGGGGCCGATCGCGACCAGCACCGGGAACGGCTGTCCGGGATGTGCGCGCTGCCAGTCGGCATAGTCGAGTGCGCCGCCGCGGTGTGGCAGCCAGCGCATGATCAGCCGGTTCGGGCCGAGAAGCTGCTGGCGGTAGATTGCGACGTTCTGGCGCGGCTGGCGCGTGCCGCGCGTGACCACGAGGCCGATGGTGATCAGCCGGCCCGCGTCCTCGGGCCAGCAGCGCTGGATCGGCAGCCGCGCAAGGTCGAGGTCACCGGCCTCGATGACCTGCTCGTTGAACGCGGCTTCGGCCACGCGGCGCGGCGCGACATGGGCGAGCTGCGCGAACTCCGGCAGGCTGCGCACGGCCTCGTGCAGGTTTCCCGGCCAGCGCGGCTCCTTGAGCGCGGCGAGCATTTCCCCCAGTTCGCGCAGCGAGCCGAGCGCGCGGCCGGCGAGCGCAGCCTCGATGCGGTCCCGCGTGCCGAACAGGTTGCCGAGCAGGGCGTGTTCGGCGCCGCGCGGCCGCTCGAACAGCAGCGCCGGCCCGCCGGCGCGCAGCGTGCGCAGGCAGAAGGCCGTGCTTTCGAGTTCCGGATCGACCGGCACCGTGACGCGGCGCAGGCGGCCGCTGGCCTCGAGGCGGTCGAGGAACCCGCGCAGGTCGTGGAAGGCCATGGGCTCGTGGATCGGCTCAGTCGCA
The DNA here is from genome assembly GCA_016882265.1 of Gammaproteobacteria bacterium. Lineage (GTDB taxonomy): Bacteria > Pseudomonadota > Gammaproteobacteria > Steroidobacterales > Steroidobacteraceae > SCUD01. The sequence continues at coordinate 12,152 of VGVB01000053.1, read as the reverse complement.
GCGCTGAAACACGAGTGTAGCGTTCGCTCCGCCAAAACCGAAGCTGTTGGACATCACCGTCGCCAAACGGGCCGGCCGGGTCTCACGCACGATCGGGAAGTCGCGGCAGGCCGGGTCGAGCTCCTCGATGTTGTGCGACGCGGCGATGAAGCCGTCGCGCAGCATCAGCAGGCAGTAGATCGCCTCGTGCACGCCGGCCGCGCCGAGCGAATGCCCGGACAGGGACTTGGTCGAGGAGATCGGCGGCATGCCGTCGGCGCCGAACACGCTGCGGATCGCCTCGAGCTCGATCGTGTCGCCGAGCGGGGTCGAGGTGCCGTGCGTGTTCAGGTAGTCGATCGGCCCGCGGGTCGTCGCCAGCGCCTGGCGCATGCAGCGGACCGCGCCCTCGCCGGACGGCTGCACCATGTCGTGGCCGTCGGAGGTTGTGCCGAAACCGACCAGTTCGGCCAGCAGCGGCGCCCCGCGCCGGCGGGCGTGCTCGTACTCCTCGAGCACCACCATGCCGCCGCCGCCGGCGATCACGAAGCCGTCGCGCGCGGCGTCATAGGGGCGCGAGGCGCGCTCCGGTGTGTCGTTGTACGCGGCGGACAGGGCGCCCATCGCATCGAACAGCGACGCCAGTGCCCAGTGCTCCTCTTCGCCGCCGCCGCAGAACACGAGGTCCTGGTTGCCCCAGCCGATCTGCTCGGCGCCGACGCCGATGCAGTGCGCGCTGGTCGCGCAGGCCGAGGAAACCGAATAGCTGATGCCCTTGATATGGAACATCGTGCCGCAGCAGGCCGCGATGGTGCTGCACATCGTGCGCGGCACGCGCATCGGCCCGACCTTGCGGATGCCCTTGCTGCGCAGCAGGTCGGCGGCCTCGACCACGTGCGCGGCCGAGGCGCCGCCGGAGCCGGCGACGATGCCCGTGCGCGGGTTGGAGATCTGTTCGGGCGTCAGGCCGCTCATCCGGATCGCATCGCTCATCGCTACGGCGGCATAGGCCGCGGCATCGCCCATGAAGCGCAGGTCGCGGCGGTCGATCAGCGCCGGCAGGTCGATGACCGGGGCGCCGGCAATCTGGCTGCGCAGGCCGTACTCAGCGTAGGCGGGGGCGCGGCGGATGCCGGAACGACCGTCCCGCAGGCTGGTCGCGACACTGTCCGGATCGTTGCCGAGACAGGAGGTGATCCCCATACCGGTGACGACGACTCTGCGCATCATCTACTCCGTGAACGCATCCAGTGACTCGAACAGTCCGACGCGCAGATCCTCGGCCGTGTAGATCGTGCGGCCGTCGACGGCCAGCGCGCCATCGGCGATGCCCATGATCAGCTTGCGCGCGATGACGCGCCGGATGTTGATCTCGTAGCTGACGACCCGCGCCTGCGGCAGCACCTGGCCGAAGAAGCGCACGGCACCGACGCCGAGTGCACGCCCGCGGCCCTTGTGTCCGCTCCAGGCGAGGAAAAAGCCGACGAGCTGCCACATCGCGTCGAGGCCGAGGCAGCCGGGCATGACCGGGTCGCCCTCGAAGTGACAGTCGAAAAACCACAGCGACGGCCGGATGTCGAGCTCGGCGCGGATGAGGCCGCGGCCGTGGCTGCCGCCGCTGCCGGCGACCTGCGTGATGCGGTCGAACATCAGCATCGGCGGTTTCGGCAGCCGCGCAGTGTCCATGCCGAAGACGCGGCCCTGGGCGCAGGCCAGTACCGCGGCGTGATCGTAGGAGTCCTGCTGCATGCGGCGTTCCCTGCTCGCGAAGCGCGGATTAGACCCGGATCGGCCCCGGGCGATTTTGATCCAGGTCAAATCCGGCCTGGGGCCCGGCCTCCCTGCCTACTGCAGCACCAGGCGGCGACCCCGCACGTCGATTCGGTCGCTGTCACGCAGCCGGCGCAGCGTGCGGCTGATCGTCTCGATGCGCAGGTCGAGAAAGCTGGCGATGTCGGCGCGGCTCATGCTGAGCCACAGGTGACGCCCGTCGAGCCCACGCTTCTCGAGACGCGCCGACAGGTCGCCGATGAATCCTTCGACGCGCTGCCACACGGCGCCGCGGGTCAGCTCGGGTCGGTTCCAGGCCTCGGTGATCGCGGAGCTGAGGAGCTGCAGCATCGAACGCGCGAGTTCGGGCATCTCGGCGGACCAGCCGTGCAGCCGGGTCAGCGGCAGCTCGCACAGCGCGCTCGGCTCGAGCGCGATCACGTCGCCGGAATGCCGGCCGGTGGACAGGGCGTCCAGCCCGACCACGTCGCCGGGCAGATGGAACGCCACCACGCGCTCGTCGCCATCCGGGCTGATGCGGACCGTCTTCAGCGTGCCCTGGCGTACGCCGTACACGGCCCGGGCCGGCCGGCCGGCGCGGAACAGGTAGGCAGCCGCGGGGATCTGCCAGGCAAAACCGGCCCGGCGGTCCCGCCGTCCGGCGCCGCGAGTGACGGGCGGGCGGCTGGACCGGCAGATCGTCCAGAGATCGCAGGCCTCGCAGGCGATCGCGCAGGCCGTTGAGGGCATGGCCGGCAGCATGGCCTGGCAGTTGTTTTTCATCGCAGGATCCGGCCACGACAGATGGCTCACGGTATACCGCAGGGGCCGACATCACAAGCGGAATGTCCGCAGGGGCGGGCCCTGCTACAGAGCATCGGCGGCAGGGTCGAATACCAGTACCGCGGCTCCCGGCGGATGCGCGTAAAGGGCTGCAACATCGGCGGCGCGGCGCTGCCGCGCGGCTGCCTGGTTTACGGTGCCCTTGTCAGAAAGCTCGTAGTGAGCTGCGCTCGGCGGCTCGGCGAGAAAGGCCAGCCGGCCGACCCTCTGGCTCGGGCCCGCATGAGTGCGGTTGTGCTGCCCGACCCGCTCGCGCAGCAGTGCCCGCAGTCGCGGTTCGGTGGCCAGCAACGCCGAAGTCTCCGGCGCACCGGCGCCGAGCGCCCGGCGGCAGGCCTCCGGCCGCAGCCAGGCGAGAACGCCGACCTCGTCCTGTCCCTCACCACAGACGAGCAGATCGGCGACGAGCGGATCCGTCGCCTGCAGCAGCTTCAGGCGCAGATTGCCGGCGGCGACCCACGCGCCGGTCGCGAGCTTGAATTCCTCGCTGAGCCGTCCGGCGAAGACGAGTCCCTGCTGCACGTCCGCCGGATCATGGAAGCGCGCGCTGTCGCCGATCCGGAAGAAACCTTCCTCGTCGCGCAGGCCGGTATTCTGTTCCGGCGGTCCGAGGTAACCGGGGGTGATCATCGGGCCCTGCATCCGGACTTCGTAGCGATCGCCGTCGAGCGGCACCAGCTTGAGCCGCAGCCCCGGCATCGGCAGGCCGATGCCGACCTGTTCCGAGGGGAACCAGATCGACATGCAGCCCGAGGTCGTCTCGGTCGCGCCGTAACCGGTCGTGCAGAAGATCCGCGCGCCGATGGTCGCCACGGCGAGCTGCTGCAGGCGCTCGTACAGCGCCTGCGGCAGGCTCGCGCCGCCGAACAGCAGCAGGCGCAGGCGGCTGAAGAAGGTCGCGCGCAGCGCCGCCTCGGCCGCGAGTGCCTCGGCCAGCAGCGCAAACCCGGCCGGGACGCTGGTGTAGAACGGCACGGGGATTTCGCGCAGGTTGGCCAGCGTCTGCTCGAACTGCCCCGGCAGCGGCCGCCCGCCGTCGATGTACAGCGTGCCGCCGCTCACCAGCACACCCATCTGCGTGTAGGTGCCGGCAACGTGGCTCCACGGCAGCCAGTCCACCATGACCTCGTCCCAGGCTGCGACGGCGCCGAGCACCTGGCGGCCCTGGGCGATGTTCGCGCCGATCATGCGTTCGGTGTGGATCACCGCGCGCGGCACGCCGGTCGAGCCCGAGGTCATCATGTAGCAGCAGGGCTCGTCCGGGTCGATTGCGGCGATCGAGGCCGGCACGCGCGCATCCGGGCGCGTGTCCAGCACTTCGCGCAGTGTCAGCGCGGGACGGCCGAGGCGCGCCGGATCGTCGGTGACGATGAGCGCATCCACCGGTCCGAGGCCGGCCAGCGCCCGGGCGCAGGCGGCGCCGTGTTCGGCGAAGATGACCGCGGGCCGGGTCAGCGCGATGGCCTGGCGCAGGCGCGCCGGGTCGCTGCCGGTCGTGTAACTCGCGCTCAGCGGGCACACCGGTACGCGCGCCGCCAGCGCGCCATACTTGACCATCGCATGGGCGATCGAGTTACCGGACAGGATCAGCAGCGACCGGTCGCGTGGTACGCCGAGTTCCAGCAGCCATTGGGCGACGGCGTCGGCGCCGGCCTGCATCTGGCGATAACTGCAGCGGACCCAGGCGGCGCCCGGCGCCGGGCGCTCGGCGAGATAGCTGCGGTCCGGCGTCATCGCCGCGCGATCGGCGAGCTGCAGCGGCAGTGACGGCCGGAACTCCGCAAGCGGCAATTCGGGCTCGAGGTACACGGTGCCGTCGCCGCGGCGCTCGACTCGCATCCGCGCGGACGGGAATGCGACCTCGCGGAATGGCGGCGCGGGCGGCGGTGGGTTCATGGCGCCATCGAGCCGCACAGCGGCGCCGGCCAGGTGAGTCGGGCCTGCGCCGCGATCGCCGCGTCGAGCCAGCGGGTCGCGGCGGGCGGCAGCGACACGGTGCCGCGCAGTGCCAGATCCGCGGCCGTGGATACGAACTCGAGCGTGCTCGCAAGCTGCCGGCGGGTATGGTTGACGATGAACATGACACCGTGGAAACGCTTCGCGCTGCGGGCGACGATGCGCAGATGCGCGCTGATCTGGTCGCCGACATGCAGTTCGGCGCGATAGGCGATGTGGTGCTCGAGGTCGAACAATCCGAGTCCGCCATCGCCGTCCAGCCCTTCCAGGCCGAGCACCGGCAGCAGGGGCCGGCTGGCCTCGTCGTAGAACTCGACGTAGTGGCGGACGTTGACGTGCCCGTTCAGGTCCTGCCACTCCGCCGGCACGGTCCGGATCGACAGCGACGGCAGCTCGAGCACCTCGGCAACGCTCGGGAAGGATGGTCGGTCGGCCGCCATGGCTGATTCCTGGTGCACCGCGCGGGTGCGGATCTGCGCCCACGCTGCGCGACGATTTTCCGGGCGCCGGATGCAACGCGCAACCGTGCGCTGCGCGGGGTGAAAATCAGGGGTCGCTGTGTCAGAATCCGGCCGCGGTCAGATCAGCCGTGGTCGTTGGGGGGCGATCGCCGGACCGGGCTACCGCAGTGACCGGGTCGCTGAGGGAGCCTATGTACCAGATTGTCCGCCGCGAGCAGTTCTCCGACCAGACCTTCCTGTGGTTGGTCGCGGCTCCCGATGTCGCCAGTTCCGCGCAGCCGGGGCATTTCGTCATGCTGCGGCTCGACGAGGGCGGCGAGCGCATCCCGCTCACCGTCGCCGACTTCGACCGCGAGGCGGGCACGGTCACGGTCGTCGTACAGGCGCTCGGCAAGACCACCCGCGAAATGCGCGACTCCTATCGTGAGGGCGATACCTTCGCCGACTTCGTCGGGCCGCTCGGACTGCCGCAGCATATCGACCGGCTCGGCCACGTCGTGCTGGTCGGGGGCGGCCTCGGCGTTGCGCCGGTGTTCCCGCAGCTTCGCGCGTTCAAGGAGGCCGGCAACCGGACCACCTGCATCGTTGGTTTCCGCAGCGCCGACCGGATCTTCTGGGCCGAGAAGCTGCGGGCCTGCAGCGACGAGCTGATCCTGTGCACCGATGACGGCAGCGCCGGGCGTCCGGGATTCGTCAACGCCGCGCTGCAGGACCTGCTCGAGCGCGAGCGACCGGACCTGATCGTCGCGATCGGCCCGATGCCGATGATGCAGGCCTGCGCCGAGACCTCGCGGCCGTTCGCTGTGAAGACGATGGTGTCGCTGAACACGATCATGGTGGACGGCACTGGCATGTGCGGCTCCTGCCGGGTCACGGTCGGCGGCCAGATCCGGTTCGCCTGCGTCGATGGGCCGGACTTCGACGGTCATCTGGTGGATTTCCGCGAGCTGAACGCGCGGCAGAAGCGCTTCAAGACGCAGGAAGGGCAGGCCAACGAGGACTTCGATCATGTCTGCAGCCTCGAGCAGAAGCTGCTGATCCAGGGCAAACGCACCTACAAGAAGTACTCGGCGCTGGAACGCAAGCAGGTGCCGATGCCGGAGCGTGACGCCGCCGAGCGCGCGCAGTGCTTCGACGAGGTCAACCTCGGCTATGGCTGGGCCGAGGCCCTGCGCGAGGCCGAGCGCTGCATCCAGTGTCACAAGCCGATCTGCATCGACGGTTGCCCGGTGCGGATCGACATCCCGCGCTTCATCCGGCACCTGCTGGTGCGGGATCTGGATGCGGCGGTCGAGGCGATTCACGACTCCAGCCCGTTCCCGTCGATCTGCGGCCGCGTCTGCCCGCAGGAGAGCCAGTGCGAGGCGCAGTGCCGGCTGGCCCATGCCAAGCTGGAGCCGGTCGCGATCGGCCGGCTCGAACGCTTCGTCGGCGACCAGGCCCATGCGCGCAGGCTGGCGCCGCCGGCCGGGGCCGGCAGTCTCGGCCGGGTCGCGATCGTCGGCTCCGGCCCGGGCGGACTCGCGGCCGCGGCGGATCTGGCGCGTTATGGCGCCGCGGTGACGGTCTATGAGGCACTGCACGTGGTCGGCGGTGTACTGCAGTACGGCATCCCGTCGTTCCGGCTGCCGCGCGAGATCATCGAGCGCGAGGTGCAGCAGCTTCGCGACCTGGGCGTGCGCTTCGAGACCAACAAGGTCATCGGCAAGACCTTTACGATCGCGCAACTGACCGGGGCGATGGGTTTCGATTCCGTGTTCGTGGCGGCCGGGGCCGGCGCGCCGGCGTTTCTCGGTATTCCCGGCGAATTCGCCGGCCGGGTCTACTCGGCCAACGAGTTCCTGACCCGCATCAACCTGATGGGCGGGGAGCGCTTCCCCTATCAGTCCACGCCGATCAGCATCGGCAGCCGGGTCATCGTGATCGGCGCCGGCAATACAGCGATGGACTGTCTGCGCGTCGCGAAGCGCCTCGGCGCCGCCGAGGTGCGGTGTGTGTACCGCCGCTCCGAGGCCGAGGCGCCGGCGCGCGTCGAGGAGCTGCGCCATGCGAAGGAGGAGGGCATCGAGTTCTGCTTCCTGCATGCGCCGGTCGAGATCCTGCTGGACGACAACGGCGACGTGCGCGGACTGCGCGCTCAGCAGATGACGCTCGGCGATCCGGATGCGCGCGGCCGGCGCAGCCCGGTGCCGCTCGACGCGTTCGTCGAGTGGGAGTGCGACACGGTGATCTATGCACTCGGTACGCGCGCGAACCCGATCATCGGCCAGGCGACCCGCGGGCTGGCGCTCGACCGGCGCGGCTACATCATCGCTGACGAGGCGACCCATGCGACCAATCTGCCCGGGGTATTCGCCGGCGGCGACATCGTCACCGGCGGCGCAACCGTGATCCTGGCGATGGCCGCCGGCCGGCGCGCGGCACGGGCGATCGCAGCCTGGCTGTCCGGCGACCGCGGCAACTGGCCGATCACGACGGCCGCAGTCGAGAGCTGGGGCCAGCCGTTTGCCTCGGCCGAGTCGGCGCAGGCCTGAGCGGAGGATCCAGCATGCAGTGCCCGAAGTGCCACCAGCCGCTCGCCGACGAGGACGACGAGCCGTACATCTGCTGTGCCGGGGCCCCGATCGAGTGGCAGTGCCAGCAGTGCGGCAAGATCAGCGAGGGCTTCGCGTTTCCGTATGGCCGCTGCGTCCAGTGCGGCGGCCGGCTCGCGCTGCGCGAGCACGAGACGGCCGGCGCGGATACGGGATCCATGGCGGCGGTGCGCATGGCCTTCGAGGTCGAGCTCGGCGGCCGCGCTTTCTATCAGCGGGCGGCAGCGTCGAGCGGCGACGAGGAGATGCGGGCGCTGTTCGCCCGGCTTGCAGTGATGGAGGGCGAACACATGGAGACGCTGTCGCGGCGCTACCATGTGGACGTACCCGAGCCCTCGCCCGCGTTCCGGATCGAACTGGCGGCGATCTTCGCCGCGGTGACCAGCCGCCCGCAGGACCCGGCCAACCTGTTCCTGATCGCGATGGCGCTGGAGCAGAAAGCGGCCGGATTCTTCGCCGAGCGCGCCGGGCGCGCACCGGAGGGCTCGGTCGAGCGGCGCCTGTTTCAGGAGCTCGCGGCCGAGGAACGCGAACACGCGGCATTGCTTGCCACCGAGTACAAGCGCTGGCGCGCGGGCAAGCCGGGACTCCTGAGCGGCGACCCGCTGATCACCGCGGTCCGCGCGGTGCAGCCGGAGGGCACGCCGGTACCGTTGTGTAACGGCGCGGCACTGCTGCTGCGGAACGGTCAGGACGAGGCCGGTACGGCGCTGATCTGCGGCGACCAGCGCCTGAGTTATGGCGAGCTGCGCGCGCAGGTCGCGCGTGCCGCCGGGCTCTGGCGGCAGCGCGGCATCGGCAATGGCGATCGCATCGCGATCCGCCTGGTCGATGGGATCGACTGGGTCGTGGCCTGGCTCGGTGCGGTCTGGGCCGGTGCCGTTGCGGTCGGTGTCAATCCACGGATCCCGTCGCGGGAGTGGAACTACATCCTGGACGAGGCCGGCTTCGGCCTGATCCTCGCGGAATCTGCCGCCGATACGCCGGCCCCATGGAGCGACCGGGTTCTCGCCCTGGCGGAGTGGCAGCCGGCCCTCGCGGCGGCGACTCCGGTCGAGCCGCAGATGGTGGAGGAGGATCAGCCGGCGTTCTGGACCCATTCGTCGGGGACCTCCGGGCAGCCGAAGGCGGTCGTGCATGCGCATCAGGCGCTGCGCGCGATCGAGCGGGTCGGGCGCGAGCGTCTCGGCATCAGCGTTGATGACCGGCTGTTCGCGACCTCGCGCCTGTTCTTTTCCTATCCGCTGGCGAACAGTGTGTTTACGGGGCTCAGGCTCGGCGCGACGGTCGTGCTGGACCCGCAGTGGCCGACGGCCGCGTCGGTAGCTGCGACAGTGGCAGCGACGCATCCGACCATATTGCTGAGCGTGCCGTCGTTGTACCGCGGCCTGTGGCAGGGCGGGTTCGCGGCCGGGCTCGTGCAGGCCGGTGTGCGCCGCTGCATCTCGGCGGGTGAGGCGCTGCCGGAAAGCCTGGCCGTGGCCTGGCGCGGGCAGACCGGACTGGAAATCATCGACGGCTATGGCGCTTCCGAGACGCTGATTCTGGTGATGACCAGCCAGAGCGGTAGCAAGGGGTTGCAGCCGTCGCCGGGTATTGGTATCCGGCCGCTCGATGAGGCCGCCGCCGCGGCGGGCGCGCCGACGCGGCTGCTGGTCCAGGCGCCGACGCTGGCGCTCGGCTATCTCGACCGCCCGGCCGCACAGAGCGAGAGCTTCCGCGGCGGCGCCTTCTGCCCGGCCGACCTGTTCGTCGCCAGCGGCGATGGTGGCTGGCGCTTCGCCGGGCGCGAGGATTCGCTGGTCAAGATCAGCGGTCGCTGGGTCAGCCTGGTGGATGTCGAGGAGCGTTTCGCGCTCGCGGCCGACGGGCTGCAGGAAGTCGCGGCCGTCGCCGTGCCGGATCGGGACGGAATCGACGGCGTGGCACTGTTCTACGTGGCCAGCCCCGGCACGCAGGACGCCGTGGAGCGCCGGCTGCTCGAGCGCGGCGCCGCTCTGCCGCCGCACCAGCGGCCGCGCGGCTACCACTCCGTCGCGGCACTGCCGCGTACCGCCACCGGCAAGCTGCTGCGCCGCCGGCTCGCCGAACTGCTGCGCTGAAAAGGGGACGCTTCCCTTTTTCGCTTTGCGAAAAAGGGAAGCGTCCCCTTTTTGCTTGACAGCCACAGCGCTTCCGGCTTGTAATTGTATGGAACGATCGTTCCAATCAGGCAACGGGGGCGGCGGGTGGCGGCAGCAGTCAGGAAGCGCGGGGCGACCCGGCGGCAGCTCCTCGAAGTGGCCGGCCGGCTGTTCGATCTCAGGGGCTATCGCGGCACGTCGATCCGCGACATCGCCCGGGCGATGGACACCAGCATCTCGAACATCTACCACTACTTCGGCAGCAAGGAAGGCCTGTGGAACGAGATCCAGCGCAACTCGGTCCGGCAGCTTCCGGAACAGTTACGCCAGGCCGTGGCAGCCGAGACCGATCCGGTGGCGCAGTTGCGGCGGCTGCTGCAGGTACACCTGACGCTGGCCGACGAATTCCAGCGCGAGTCGCGGATCTTCTTCGTCAACGCCGATCAGCTCGATGCCTCGCGCAACAGCCGCCAGCGCCAGATTCAGCGCGAGGTGCTGGACGTCTACCTGGAGGTGCTGCGCCGCCTGCAGCGCAGCGGCCGGGTGCGGCTGCGGCACCCGCAGATCGCCGCCTTCAATATCCTGGCGCTGTTGAACTGGATGTTGCGCTGGTACCGCCCGGAGGGCCGGCTGAGCGCGGCGCAGGTGCACCGCGAAATCGTCACTTTCGCCCTGCGCGGGATCGGGCTTCCGGACTGAGGCAGGAGCGCGCGGAACCGGCATGAGCTACACGATCGACATCGACACCGGCGGCACGTTTACCGACTGCTTTCTGTATGGCGGCGCTGAGCTGCGCATGGTCAAGGTGCCGACCACGCCGCACGACCTGACCGTGTGTTTCCTCAACAGTATCCGCGCCGGCGCGGCCGCCTGGGGTCTGCCGGTCGAGGACCTGCTGCACGCGACGGCGATCATCCGTTTCTCCAGCACCATCGGCACCAACACCATCATCCAGCGCAACGGCGCCAAGCTGGGCCTGCTGCTGACGCGCGGCGCCACAGCGCTGGCGCCGGCCGTCGATGCGGCCGGGCGGCCGCCGCTGGTCGCGCCGGACATGGTCATGGAACTGGACGAAGCCGTCAGCGCGGACGGCGCGGTCGTGCGCGCACCCGAGCCCGAGGCGGTGCTCGCCGCGGCGCAGGCGCTGATCGACCGGGGCGCGCGCTGCCTGGTGGTCGCCTTCGAGCACGCGGAATGTCAACCGGACAACGAGCGCCTGGTCCGCAGTGTGATCAAGCGCGAGTACCCGCGCGACTACCTCGGCTCGGTGCCGGTGTTCCTGTCCTCGGATCTGACCACGCGGCGCGGCTACGGCCTGCGCCTCAACGGCGCGGTCCTGAACGCGTACATTCACGGCCACCACGCGCGCCTGCTGTACAAGGCCGGGGAGGACCTGCGCCGCCTCGGCTACCGCGGCACGCTGTTCATTGGCCACAACACCGGGACGGTCGCGCGCGTGGCCCGCACGCGGGCGATTCACACCTACAACTCGGGACCGGCGGCCGGCCTGCTCGGTGCGCGCGCGGTCGGAGCGCTGTACGGCGAGCGCCACGTGATCGCGACCGACATGGGCGGCACTTCCTATGACATCGGCTCGGTCAGCGACGGGCAGCCCGGATTCGCGCTGGAGCCGGATGTCGAAGGTTTCCGCTGCAGTCTGCCGATGATGGCCATCCGGGCGCTCGGTGCCGGCGGTGGTTCGATCGCGCGGGTCGTCGACGGGCGACTGCGGGTCGGTCCCGACTCGGCCGGCGCCGCGCCGGGGCCGGCCTGCTTCGGCCTCGGTGGCAGCGAGCCGACACTGACCGATGCCAACGTGGTGCTCGGCGTGCTCGATCCGCAGTTCTTCCTCGGCGGCGGCATGCGGCTCGACGCGGCCCGGGCGCGTGAAGCGATGGAGCGGCACGTCGCGACGCCGCTCGGCCTCAGTGTGCCGGCCGCCGCGGCGCGGATCCGCGCCACGGTGGAGGAATCGGTCGGCGCCGAGGTGGGCGCGGTGCGGCGCACGATGCCGGACAGCGCCGATCCCGTGATGATCGCCTACGGCGGCGCTGGCGCGCTGCACGCCTGCGCGATCGCCGCCCACGCGGGCCTGCGGCGGATCGTCATCACGCCGTATGCCGCGGTGTCGTCGGCGTTCGGCTCATCGCTGCTCGATGTCGGACACCTGTACGACCGGCGCATCGAGGTGCCGCTCGGCAGCCAACTGGCCAGTGAGCGCCTGGCCGGGGCGATCGCCGAAATGCGACACGATGCCGGGCGCGACATGCGCGGCGAAGGTTTCGCCGCCGCGGCGACGCGCTTCGAGCTGCGCCTGCAACTGCGCTGGCCGGGTGCAGCGGAGCTGGTGATTTCGTTGCCGGAGGCACCGCCGGCCGAGCGGGCGCTGGCGCTCGCGACGGAGCGGTTGCAGGCGCAGGCCGGGC
>VGVB01000052.1 GCA_016882265.1 Gammaproteobacteria bacterium | reverse complement strand
GCTTTGCCAGCCGCGTGATCCGCGGCATCGATCCGGCGGCAGCGACGCCGCTGTGGCTGCGCGAGCGCCTGCGTCGCGCCGGCCTGCGGCCGCGCGGGCCGGCCGTGGACGTCACCAACTACGTGATGCTCGAACTCGGCCAGCCGCTGCATGCCTACGATCTGCGCCGGATCACCGCGCCGGTGCGCGTGCGCATGGCCGAAGCCGGCGAACGGCTCAGACTGCTGGATGGCAGCGAGATCGCGATCGCCGCCGACACGCTCGTGATCGCCGATGCCGTGGGCCCCGTCGGCCTTGCCGGCATCATGGGCGGCGAGAAGAGCGGCATCGCCGACGATACGACCGATGTGTTCATCGAGGTGGCGTACTTCGCTCCCGAGGCGATCGCCGGCCGGCCGCGGCGCTACGGGCTCACCAGCGACGCCTCGCAGCGTTTCGAACGCGGCGTCGATCCGCGCCTGCAGGAACGCGCGCTCGATCGGGCGACGCGCCTGCTGCTCGAGATCGCCGGTGGCCGGCCGGGGCCGGCGCTGATGACGCAGGTGGACGCGGCACTGCCGCGCCGGCCTGGGGTGACGCTGCGGCCCGAGCGCGTGCAGGCGCTGCTCGGCATCCAGATTCCGCGCGCGGAGATCGAGGACATCCTGCGCCGGCTCGGCATGCAGGTGGCAGGCGCCGGTGATGTGCTCGGCGTGATTCCGCCGAGCCACCGCTTCGACATCACGCTCGAGGCGGACCTGATCGAGGAAATCGCGCGGATTCACGGCTATGAGCGGATCCCGGCGCTGGATGCAGCGATGCCGCAGCAGCCGCAGCCCGCGAGCGAGCAGGCGGTGCCGCGCGAGCGCCTGCTGCTGCTGCTGGCGGATCGGGGTTACCAGGAGGCGGTCAACTACGGCTTCGTTGATGCCGGGCTGCAGCGCCTGCTGTTCCCGCAGTCGGTGGCGCTGCCGCTCGAGAACCCGATTGCGGCGGATCTTGGCGAGATGCGCGTGTCGCTGTGGCCGGGGCTGATCGAGTCGCTGCGTCGCAACCTGCGGCGGCAGCAGGAGCGCGTCCGCCTGTGTGAGATCGGCACGCGCTTCGAGCTGACGGACGGGACGTTGCGCGAATCGGCGGCGATTGCGGGTCTGATCAGTGGGCCGGTGCTGCCCGAGCAGTGGAGCGGCGAGTGCCGAGCGGCGGACTTCTACGACCTGAAGGGCGATGTCGAAGCCTTGCTGCTGCTCACCGGGCGGGCGGGCGAACTGCATGTCGCTGCCGCGGCGCATCCGGCGCTGCATCCGGGGCGAAGCGCGCGGATCATGGACGGGGATCTCTGTACTGGCTGGCTCGGCCAGTTGCATCCCGAGATTTCCAGAAAACTGGATCTGAAGGATGGCCCCTGGCTGTTCGAGCTGGATATCGACCTGAGCTTCCGTTCGCAGGTGCCTGTGTTTGAAGAGATTTCCAGGTTTCCAGCCCTCCGCCGCGACCTGGCGGTCGTGGTCGATGAGACGGTGACCTTCGAAGAACTGCGATTAAGTGTTAATTTGGCGGCCGGAGCGCTGCTGCGTGAGTTATATGTATTCGACGTGTACCGGGGGGCAGGGGTAGAACCCGGTCGAAAAAGCATCGCTTTAGGGTTGATTTTACGGGAAACTTCTCGCACCCTTACCGACGCAGAAGCCGATGCGGTCATCGCGGCCGTGGTCGGGCGGGTCAAGGGTGACCTGAAGGCGGGGATCCGGGAATAAGACGAATGGCACTGACCAAGGCCGAAATCGCCGAGGCGCTGTTCAATCAACTGGGCCTCAACAAGCGCGAGGCGCGTGAACTGGTGGACCTGTTCTTCGAGGAAATCCGGGCGGCGCTCGCGATCGGCGAACAGGTGAAGCTGTCCGGCTTCGGCAATTTCGACCTGCGCGACAAGAACAAGCGTCCCGGCCGCAATCCGAAGACCGGCGAGGAAATCCCGATCTCGGCGCGGCGGGTGGTGACGTTCCGCCCGGGCCAGAAGCTCAAGGCGCGAGTCGAGGTCTATGCTGGAAGCCGGTAACAACAAGGACCTGCCGGCGATCCCGGCGAAGCGCTATTTCACGATCGGTGAAGTCAGCGATCTGTGCGGCGTCAAGCCGCACGTGCTGCGTTACTGGGAACAGGAGTTCCCGCAATTGAAGCCGGTCAAGCGGCGCGGCAACCGGCGCTACTACCAGCGCCAGGACGTGATCACGATCCGCCAGATCCGCGGCCTGCTGTACGACGAAGGCTTCACGATCGGCGGTGCGCGCAATCGTCTCGATGGCGACGAGGCGCGCGAGGACAGCTCGCAGAGCCGGCAGGTCGCCCGCCAGCTCCGCATCGAGCTCGAGGATCTGCTGCGCCTGCTGCGCCACTGAGCGCGCCGCCCCGGCGCTGATCGGCTATCATGCCCCGGTCGGAGCGTGGCGCAGTCTGGTAGCGCACTTGCATGGGGTGCAAGGGGTCCCGGGTTCAAATCCCGGCGCTCCGACCAATCACCGACGCGATCAGGTCGCTCAGGCTGCGCGCTGCCAGGAGCAATCGCAGCGCGGAGCAGGAACACCGCGAGATCCTCAAGGCGGCGCTGCAGTGCCCGCGTCGCCGCCGTCTAGTGGACGTCCTGACGGCCATGCCGAACGTCGGCGAGGACGCCGACCTGTGCCGATGCGATCCTGCCCATCGACGAGGAAATCGTCGCAGGTGTGGGGTCGGCTGCGCGTGCCGAACCCCTAGAATCCCCTCGACAAGCAGATCGCTGCCACGGCGCTCATGCACGATCTTGTGGTCGTCACTCGCAACACGGGACACTTCACCCCAACCGGCGTGCGGCTGTTGAACCCGTTTGCGTAGCGTCCGCGCGTTCCGCTGAGGACGACGGCCCGGCGCGGGCGATGACCTGCGCTGCGAGGTCGGTGCGGTAGCGCTCGCTGGCAAAGGCCGCGTAGACATCGACGGGCGCTTTGCTGCCGAGTGCGAGGCGCTGCAACAGCTTCAACGGACCGGACAGCAGCCACAGCAGCCACGCGGGAAACCAGAGGAAGCTCAGGTCGGGGCGCAGCGTGTGCAGGCGCATGGCCAGCTCGCGGCGCGTCGGCGGCGGCGCCTCGACCAGGTTCAGCAGCGGTGGCGCGGCGGCGAAGTCCTCGGCGTAGGAGCGGATCACACGCGCAGCGGTGCTGACGTCGCAGACGCTCAACGGTGCCCTCCTGCCGCCGATCGCGACGAACAGCGGACCTACTTCCCGCCCGAGGCGTCCGGGCGGCTGGAACGCCGAATAGTCGACCAGCGGGCCGGGCCGGATGATGCGGATGTCGAGGTTGCGCTCGGCGGCGAGCTGGCGTACGAGCAGCTCCGACTCCGCTTTGCCCCAGACGTAAGGACCGCGGCGCAGGTGGCCGGCGTCGAGCGGCGTGTCCTCGTCGAGAATGCCGCGCACCTCGTGGCCCGGTTTGAGCACCGCGAGACTGCTGACATGAATGCCGCGCCGGATGCCGGCGGCGGCGGCGGCCTCGAACACATGCCGCGTCGCATCGAGCGAATTGCGCCGGTGCTCCGTTTCCCCGCCAGCCGTTGCGGCGGCACAGTGCACGATGAATCCGACGCCGTTCAGCACCGCCGGATCGAGCGGCTGCGCCAGGTCGGCGACGACATATTCGACCCCGGCGGCGCGCGCGCTGAAGCGCGGCACACGGCGCGCCAGCACGCGCACGCCGAAGCCGG
This sequence comes from Gammaproteobacteria bacterium, assembly GCA_016882265.1. Classification (GTDB taxonomy): domain Bacteria; phylum Pseudomonadota; class Gammaproteobacteria; order Steroidobacterales; family Steroidobacteraceae; genus SCUD01. The sequence goes on along the minus strand of VGVB01000052.1, from coordinate 15,804 downwards.
CGTGGCGCAGCTCGCCCGCGACCGTCGTTCCGAGCAGGCCGGTACCGCCCGTCAGCAGTACCAGCGGGTGGTCAGTGCTGCGGGCCGGCAGTCGTTTGGCGGCTTCGGCGAGCTGGTGCCGGGCTTCTGCCTCCGCATCCCGCTCGGCCTGGTCGAGCGCCGCGCCGAGCTGCTCGCACAGATCGACCGTGTCGAGGATCGATTGCGGCGTCAGCGGTCCGGCCGAACCCCGGACGATGGCGGAGTAGAAGCGCTCGAGAATGGCGACCAGGCCGGGATACGAGGTCTTGCGGCCGAAAACCAGCCTGGCGAAACCGCGCGTCGCGCCGCTGAAAGTCTGCCAGGCGCGGCGGTAGGGCGTGAACAGCACGCCGAGGCCGGCGCCCGGCCCGGTCAACCGGACCACATTACCGGTGACGTAGTCGGCGCGGAAGGAGCCGTTGGTCGAGACGATCTGCTGATACTGCTCGACCGGCCGCCCGTTCAGCGTGACGAGCACGAGGCCGGTGGCGGAGCCGAGCTGCAGCACAGCGTAGAGGTCACCGCTGGCGCGAGCGCTGCAGCCACGGATTGCGATCGGTGCATCGCTGCCGGTTCCGGCGCGAAGCTGGGCGATCAGCGGATAGACCGCGTGCGGCAGGATGTCTTTCGCCTGCTCGACCGGCGTGATCGTGCGCCGCGCAGTGCGGAACGAAAAGTAGCTTTCAACGTGGACGAGCCGGCCGATTGCATTGAGTTCATCGATTACCGCGAGCGCCGGCGGCTCGAACAGCACCTGGTGGCCCGCGCACACCAGCCGCCCGTGTGCGGCGGCCGCGGCCATGATGGCTTCTGCTTCCGCGCGCGTTGGTGTGAATGGCTTCTCGACGTAAACGTGGCAGCCGGCCCGGACGGCCTCGAGCGCGAGGGCGGCATGGGTCGCGGGCGGTGTGACGATGTGCACGACGTCGGGTCGGACCGCCGTCAGGAGTTCCTCAGTGGTCGCAACCACTCTGGCTCCGGCTGGCAGCAGGCCGGCCAGCGCCGCCGGATCGGCGGCCGGGTCGGCCACGCCGACGATCGTCGCGGACTTGAGGGTCCTGATCGCGCGCAGATGCTGGAGGCCCATCTGGCCGCAGCCGATCAGGCCCACACGAACTGGAGCGGCGGACGGCGCCGCGGGCGAGGCGGGTGAGTTCATTCAGGTCCCGTCACTCCAGGGATTGAAGACTGCGACCCGGGTCGCGCGGAAATCCGCCGTGTTGCGAGTGGCAAGAACGAGACCGTAGTGCAGTGCCGTGGCGGCAATCTAGTCGGACCAGTCATTCCGGTCAAATCGGACCCAGCCGTTCCTCCGGCGGCTGCACGTGCCGGAAGCCCCACAGCAGGGCGAGGTCGTAGCCGATCTTCAGCACGCCGCACAGTATGAACGGCCAGGCGCTGAGGCCGCCGGCGAGGAGCGCACCGGCGAGCGCCGGACTGAGCGCCGCGGCGAGACTGCGCGGCACGGAGGTCACGCTGGCCGCAGCGGCGCGCTCCGGCAGCGTCACCACGGCCATCACATAGGATGAGCGGGCCGGTACGTCCATCTGGGTGAGCGCGGCGCGCACCAACAGCAGACCGAGCGCGAGCGGGAGGGTCGGCGCGAATGCGGCCAGGATGAGGCACAGGCTCGCCGGGATATGCGTGAACACCATCGTGTTGACGAGGCCGATGCGACTGGCGAGCCAGGCGGCGACCGGATACGAGGCGGCGGTCAGCAGGCCGGTCTGGAAGAAGAACACTCCGGCGGCTGCCAGCGACAGGCCGAAGCGGTCGAACAGCCACAGCGCCACCATGGCCTGCACAGCAAAACCGCCGGCGAAGGCGTCCACGCTGAACAGTGCCGCGAGGCGCAGCACGATCCGGCGTGACGGGCCGAGCGCAGCCACGGGCCCCTGGCCGGCCGGGCGCGGCGGCGATGGCGGAATACGCCAGTAGCAGAGACCGCCCAGCAGCCCGAGGGCGGCGTACAGCACGAACATCGCGCGCAGCGCCGTCAGGCGATTCCAGCCGGCGGCGAGCAGCAGGTCCGGGGTGCCGGCGGCGAGCGCACCAAGCGCTGCGGCCAGCGCCCCGGCCAGACTGTAACGCGCGAACATCCGGGTCCGGTGCCGTGCGCTCGCCAGGTCGGCGAGCACGGCATGCTCCAGCGGGACGAAGATGCTGACGCTGCCCGCGGTCGGATTGATCGTGCCGGCGAACGCGACCAGCAGCAGCATCGCGAAGTCCGACGCGAGCGCGAAGGCGAGGCCGGTCGCGAGCATCAGCAGCGAGGCCAGCAGCAGCAAACGGCGGCCACCGCAGCGATGGCCGAGCAACCCGGCGCCGAGCGTGATCAGCGCCGAGCCGAGCAGGGCGGTGGTGGCGACCAGCCCGATGCGGAACGCGTCGAGACCGAGTTCGGCGAGATAGACGACCAGCAATACGGCGACGAAGCCGTCGCCGAAGTCACGCAGCGCACGCGCGGCGTAAATCGCGGCGGCGGGACCCGGCCACCCGGCCCCGCCGCCGGCCGCTTGAATTACGGGTTGCTGAACTTGATCTCCCACAAGTAGTCGGCGTGCGGCCCGCAGGCCTCGGTGAAGGTATCACTGAGCGAGTTCTTATCGTACATCGCCTCGATCAGTTCGCCGCGGGCCTGCATCAGCGACTTTACGTCGGCCGCGCTGATCGTCGCCATGCGGCGGAAGTTGCCGCCGACGATGTGCTCGTTCCAGCCCCAGGACTTGAGCCGGCCGTCGCTGACCATGCGGTCGAGGGTCGGTGCGTAGACCTTCTTCATCAGCTCGTCCGCCTGCTCTTCGCGCATGCTGTCGCAGGCATGATAGACGGAGAACGCGGCCCCGCCGCGCGCGGCGCTGCCGATATTGCCGGCCACGACCTTCCAGATGTAGTCGTCATGGGCGTTGCAGATGCCGCTGAATTCGTCGCTGAGCTTCTCGTTCTTCGCCTCGATCTGGTCGCCGATTTTCTGCTGCGCGTCCAGTAGGCCCTGGATGCTGGGCGCCATGTAGTACAGCACGCGGCGCCACTTGCCGCCGGTGTGATGCGCCAGCCAGCCCCAGCTCTGGAGCGTGCCGTCGGCGACCGCGGCGTCGTAGACCGGCTTGTCGAGCTGTTCGACGATCTGGTCGGCCCGTTCCTGACGGGTCAGGTCACAGTTGTGGTAGGTCGCGTAGATGTAGAGGTCGGCGGCCTGGTCCGCGGCCGTGGCGGTCCCGGCCAGCGCTAGCAGCAGAACGGTCGGGAGCGCGACGGCTCCATGGATTGAGGTGCGCATTCTACTTCCCTGTCTTGTACCGGGCAGGGGCTGGCCCGGTGGCAGCCGGGGCACTATACCCGGGCCGGGCCGAAAGTGGTACTTAAGATATATCTTTAAGGCCCGCGGCCTCGGCTCGCGCTTCGACCCCGGGGGCGAAGCTGCGGTGCGGCTCCGCCGCGAGCAGCGGCACGAGCGCCGGCGGCGGGCGGTAACGCTCGCTGAACACCGGCGGCATGCGCCGCGGCTTGCCGCTGTCGAGGTCGGCGCAGACGTAATGCACCAACGCCCGCAGCAGCGTGCGGCCATCGGCCGGGCGCAGCACCTGGAAGCGGCGGTCGACGCGCAGGCGGCCGTCGCTGAACACGATCCACGTGGCGACGGTGAGTGCGTCGCCGGCGTGGGCAGCGGCGAGGTAATGCATCTGGCTGCGCCAGAAGATCATGCCGCGGCGCAGCGTCAGGCAGTCCTGCAGCGTTACACCGAGCGCGGCGGCGTGCGCCCACGCGGTGGCGTCCAGCCAGCGCAGGTACACGGCGTTGTTGACGTGGCCGTAATCGTCCACGTCGGCTGGCGCGGCGATCAGGCGGTGGACAAATGCGGCAGGCAGGTCCAGACCATCAGCCCGCATGGGACGTTCCTTGCCGCCGTTCTAAAGGATCGGCAATTCGGTGGTGCGGCGGACCACGCGCAGCGCAAAGCTCGACTGCACACGCGCGACACCGGGCAGGCGGGTCAGGTGCTGGCTGTGCAGGCGCTCGAAGTCCTCGGCGTCGCGGCACGAGACGCGCAGCAGATAATCCGCGACACCGGTCATCAGGTAGCACTCCATGACCTCCGGGACATCGCGGACGGCAGCTTCGAAACGCTGCAGGTCGTGCTGTTCCTGACGTTGCAGCGTGATGGTCACGAAGACGTTGGTGCCGAAACCGGTCCGCTGCGGGTTGAGCAGCGCGACATAGCCCTGGATGACGCCGCCGTCCTCGAGCGCGCGCACCCGGCGCAGCGTGGCCGACTCGCTGAGGTGCACGCGGGTGGCCAGTTCGACGTTGCTGAGCCGGCCGTTGCGCTGCAGCTCGGCCAGGATGCGCCGGTCCACCGCGTCCATAGTGCCTCCGCAGAAACTGCCAATGCCTGGCCGTCAGATGGCATCTTATTGCGCATCGTCAGGATATGACAGTGCATGTCGCAGATCATGGCGGCCAGACGAGCGTATTCTGGTCCGGGTTCTGTTGCGGACGGAGTGCGCCATGAAGATCGGATGCCCGAAGGAAATCAAGGTCCATGAGTACCGTGTCGGACTGGTCCCGGCAGGAGTCCGCGAACTGGTGGCGGCCGGGCATGAGGTGCTGATCGAAGCCGGCGCCGGTCTCGGCATTGGTATCGGTGACGACACCTACCGCGCCGCAGGTGCCCGGGTGCTGCCGGACGCGGCCGCGGTGTTCGCCGCCGCCGAACTGGTCGTCAAGGTCAAGGAGCCGCAACCACGGGAGTGCGCGCTGCTGCGCGAGGGCCAGGTGCTGTTCACCTTCCTGCACCTGGCCGCGGACCCGGCGCAGGCCGCCGCGCTGCAACGGTCCGGTGCGACGGCGATCGCCTACGAGACCGTGAGCGCCCCGGACGGCTCGCTGCCGCTGTTGACGCCGATGAGCGAGGTCGCCGGGCGGATGTCGATCCAGGTCGGTGCCACGGCGCTGCAGAAGGCCCATGGCGGGTTCGGTGTATTGCTGGGTGGGGTACCCGGCGTGGCGCCGGGTCGGGTGGTGGTCCTCGGCGGCGGCGTGGCCGGGACCAACGCCGCACAGATGGCGGTGGGTCTTGGCGCTCAGGTCACGATCGTCGATCGCTCGTTGCGCCGGCTGCGCGAACTCGACGCCTGGTTCGGCGCGAGGATCGCGACGGCTTATTCAACCGCGGAGACGATCGAGCGGCTGGTCACCAGTGCCGACCTCGTGGTCGGCGCGGTGCTGGTGACCGGGGCCGCTGCGCCGAAACTGGTGACCCGGGCGATGCTCGGGCGCATGGAAAAGGGTGGCGTGCTGGTGGACATCTCGATTGACCAGGGCGGCTGTTTCGAGACCAGCCGGCCGACCACGCATGCCGATCCGACCTATGTGGTCGATGGCGTGGTCCATTACTGCGTCACCAACATGCCGGGCGCGGTCCCGCGCACCTCGACCTTCGCGCTGACCAACGCGACGCTGCCGTACGTGCGGGCGCTCGCCGACCTCGGCTGGCGCCGCGCCTGTGAGCGCGATGCCGGTCTGGCGGCCGGCATCAACGTGCACGCGGGAGCGATCACGCATCCGGCGGTCGCCCGCGCGCTCGGCCTCGCCTGCCAGGCACTGGCGGCCTGAGCGCCGCGGGCCGGGCGTTCAGCCTGCATTCAGCGCCGGTGGCGGATTCTTGCGTTAGGATATCCCGGTCGGAAACCGGGGGAGTCAGCGCAATGAGACGGGACGGAGTCTTCGGTTGGCTGCCGGCGATGCTCGCCGGCCTCGTCGTCGCGATGCCGGTGTGGAGCGATGAGCGCTGCGTCGAGCAGTGCGACGAAAAGTCGGACCAGTGCATGCAGGATGCCGAGGGCGACGAGGAAAAGGCCAAGGCCTGCGACGACGCCTACAGCGAGTGCCTGGCGGCCTGCAAGTAGTACCGGCGCTGCGCCATGCCTGCCCGTGGGCCGATGCGCGGCATCGTGACGCTGACGACTGACTTCGGCCTGCGGGATCCGTACGTCGCGGTACTGAAAGGGCAGCTCCTGCGGCACGATCCCGGGCTGCAGCTCATCGACGTGACCCACGAGATCACCGGCTATGACCCGGCCGAGGCCGGCTTCTGGCTTGAACGCATCGGGCGGTACTTCCCGGATCGTACGGTGCACCTGGCGGTCGTCGATCCCGGCGTCGGCACGGCGCGGGCACTGGTAGCGGTCAGCTCCGACCGCCAGTTCTATCTCGGTCCGGACAACGGCCTGCTGGCCGCGATCGCTGAGCGGCCCGGCGCGATGGCCCGGAGCATCGAATCCGGAGTTCTTCAGTCGCTGGGCATCGCAGTCCACGGTGGACCGACCTTTCATGGCCGCGACCTGCTGGCGCCAGTCGCGGCCCGACTGGCGGCTGGGAAGCTGTCCTTCGAAGCCCTGGGCGACAGGACCCGGCTAGAGCCGGGCGGCGGGCGGCTGCGGGTTACGCCAGCCGTCCGCGGCTGGCGCGGAACGGTCGTGACCATCGATAGCTTCGGCAATCTGATCAGCAACCTGGAGAGTCAATCTCACGTTGGATCGGGCTCATGGGCGGTCCTGATCCGGGGCGTCAGGGCGCGCTCGGTGAGGACCTATGGTGCCGCCGAGCCAGGTGAGCTGGTTGCCCTGGTGAACTCCTGGGGGCTGGTCGAAGTCGCAGTGGTCCAGGGCAGTGCGGCCCGGCGGCTCGGCGCGGAGCGCGGAGACGAGGTTTTACTGGAAGAGGTGGTTCCTGATGCTTGAAAACCACGCCTTTTCGTATATATTGCGCAGCCCGCCAGCGGGTGGGCATAAAGTCGATATCGTTGATTTCTTTGGGAATTCAGCGACATGAAAGAGCGCAACGGTGAATCCTTCGACCTCGACGGCGAGTTTCTGGTCGAGGCTGGAGGCGATCAGGACGGCGATCTCGACCGGCTGATCGTGGAGCGCCGGCCGCCGAAAGCGAGCCAGCGACGGCCGGCTCAGCAATCGGCCTGGTCGCGCGTCGAGGACGCCCTGGCCGAACGGCGCCTGCGCCGTGAGCTGTCGGAGTTTGCGGACCCGGACGAGATCTGATCGGCCGCGAAATGCGTGAATCGCAGGCGGTCTCTTGGGTCGTCCTGAAGTTCGGCGGCACGAGTGTTTCCTCCCGCGCGAACTGGAATCGTATCGCGGCGATCCTGCGGGTCCGGTTGGACGAGAGGCTGCGGGTCGCGGTCGTGCATTCCGCAGTGTCGGGAGTCACCGACGCGTTGCTCCGGCTGCTGGACCGGGCCGCCGGTGGCGCGGCACAGGAGGAAGTCGCGCGGATTGCTGACCGGCATCATGAGTTGGCCGCCGCCTTGGGGATCGGGCTGCCGGAGGCGGTCGCACAGCAACTCGACGAACTCGCCCGAACGGCCGGCGGCATCGCTCTGCTCGGTGAGGTCAGCGACGCAGTGCGGGCGCGGGTGCTGGCGGCCGGCGAGCTGATGGCGACCGCGCTGGGTGCCGCGTACCTGAATGCCCAGGGGATCACCACCACCCTCGTCGATGCGCGGAGCTGGCTCACGGCGCAGCCGGCGCGCGGCCAGAAGCTGTCGCTGCTGTCGGCCAGTTGCAGTCATGAGGCCGACCCGGCGCTGGTGCAGCGTTTCAACGCGTTGCCGGGAGTGATCCTGACCCAGGGATTCATCGCCAGCGGCGAGGGCGGCCAGACCGTCGTGCTGGGGCGGGGCGGTTCCGATACATCCGGCGCCTACCTCGCCGCCCGACTGACGGCCGCCCGCCTCGAGATCTGGACCGATGTGCCGGGCATGTTCTCGGCCAACCCGCGCGCGGTGCCGAGCGCGCGACTGCTGAAGTCGCTGCACTACGACGAGGCGCAGGAGATCGCGACCAGCGGCGCGAAGGTACTGCATCCGCGCTGCATCATGCCGGTGCGGCAGCATGGCATTCCGCTGTATGTGTACGCGACCCAGGCGCCGGAGCTGCCGGGCACGATCATCAGTGCCGGGCCGGCTGACGGCGGCGCGCGGCTCAAGGCGATCGCGCTGCGCAAGGGCATCACGCTGATCGCCATGGACAGCCCGGGCATGTGGCACGAGGTCGGTTTTCTTGCCGATGCCTTCGCCGTGTTCCGGCAGCACGGCATGTCGGTCGATCTGGTGTCGACCTCGGAGACCAACGTCACGGTCTCGCTCGATCCGCAGGCCAACGCGCTCGACGGCGACGAGGTGGACGCGCTGGTGGAGGACCTCGGCCGGCTGTGCCGCGTGCGGGTGATCGGACCGTGTGCGTCGCTGTCGCTGCTCGGCCGCGACATCCGCGCGATCATCCACCGCCTCGGTGAGGCTTTCGAGCTGTTCGAAGAGCAGCACATCTACCTGATCAGCCAGGCGGCCAACGACCTGAACTTCACGTTCGTGATCGATGAGGACCAGGGTGACCGGCTGGTCACGCTGTTACACGAGCTGCTGATCCGGCCGACCGCGCACGACCCGGTGCTGGGTCCGACGTGGGAGCAGATCACGCAGCCACGACCGGACGGGGCCGCGCGTGACGACTGGTGGCGCCGGCGCCGCGCCGAGCTGCTCGGGCTGCTCGACCGCCGCGCAGCGGCGTACGTGGTTGACCTGGCGACGGTGCGCGCACAGGCGCAGGCGCTGCTCGCCCTGACCTCCGTCAGCCGCATCTGTTACGCGGTGAAGGCCAACGCCCATCCCGACATCCTGCGCTGCCTGGCCGCCGCCGGGCTGTCGTTCGAGTGTGTGTCGCCAGGTGAAGTGACGCGCGTGCGTGAGGCCGTCCCGGCCCTCGCGCGCAGCCGACTGCTGTTCACGCCCAACTTCGCGCCGCGCAGTGAGTACGAGCTGGCGCTGCGCGATGAGGTGCCGCTGACGGTCGACAATCTGCACGCGTTGCGCGAATGGCCGGAGCTGTTCCGCGGGCGCGCGCTGTTCGTGCGCATCGACACCGGCCGCGGGCACGGTCATCACCAGAAAGTCCGCACGGCTGGCACGCTGTCCAAGTTCGGCGTGCCGCTCGCGGAGCTGGATGAGCTGGAGTCCGCGGCGGCGGCCGCCGGCGCGCGGGTCGTCGGCCTGCACGCGCACACCGGCAGTGGCCACTTCGAGATCGGCGCCTGGGTGGAAGCGGCCGGAGTGCTGGCCGGCGTAGCGCAGCGCTTCGCCGAGGTTGGCGTGCTGAACCTCGGCGGCGGGCTCGGTGTGCCTGAGCGACCCGACCGGCCGCCGCTCGATCTCAGCGCGCTCGATGCGGCCCTCGGCCGGTTCCGGGCCGCGCACCCGCGGTTCGAACTGTGGCTGGAACCGGGGCGTTTTCTGGTCGCCTCAGCCGGCGTCCTGCTCGCCCGCGTGACTCAGTTGAAGGGTAAGGGTGAGCTGCACTACGTGGGTGTGGCGACCGGCATGAACTCGCTGATCCGGCCGGCGCTGTACGGCGCCTGGCACGAGATCGTCAACCTGTCGCGGCTCGACGAGCCGGCCGGCCGGTTGTGCACCGTGGTCGGCCCGATCTGCGAGAGCGGTGACGTACTCGGCCATGACCGGCTGCTGCCGCAGTGCCGCGAGGGCGATGTGCTGCTGGTCGCGACCGCCGGCGCCTACGGCGCCGCGATGGCGTCACACTACAACCTGCGCGAACCGGCCCCCGAAGTAATGCTGTGAGGCGGAAAAGGGGACGCTTCCCTTTTTCCCTGTGCCGCAAAGCGGCACAGGGAAAAAGGGAAGCGTCCCCTTTTCCGCTCAGCGGCTGGCGTGGCGCAGGGCGAGTTCGTTGACGGCGGCCGTGAGTGACAGGCCGCGCTGCTTCAGCAGCAGCGCCAGGTGATAGAGCAGGTCGGCGGACTCGGCGACGACCGCCGCGTCATCAGCGGTCACGGCCGCGAGTGCGACCTCGACGCCTTCTTCGCCGACTTTCTGCGCGATACGCCGCGGTCCCTGCGCGTACAGGCGCGCCGTGTAGCTGCCCTCCGGCTGTTCCGCGATGCGTTGCGCAATGACTTCCTCGAGCCGTTCGAGAAAGGCGAGGCGGCTGCCCACTGGTTCGGCCTCGGCGAAGCAGCTCGGGCTGCCGGTGTGGCATACCGGACCGGCCGGCCGGGCCTGAATCAGCAGCGTGTCGCGGTCGCAGTCGGTCGTGATCGACACGACCGACAGGAAGTGGCCGGAGGTCTCGCCCTTGGTCCACAGCCGCTCGCGGCTGCGGCTGTAGAAGGTCACGCGGCCATCGTCGAGCGTGCGCTCGAGCGCCGCTCGATTCAGGTAACCGAGCATCAGTACGGTGCCGGTCTCGGCATGCTGCACGATCGCCGGCAACAGGCCGCCGCCCTTGTCCCAGTCCAGGCCGGCAATCGCACCGATCTTCATGGCCGCACCTCGATGTCCTGTACGAGCAGCCAGCGCTTCAGCTCCGGGATGCGGATCGCGCCGCTGTGGAACACACTGGCGGCGAGTGCCGCATCCACGCCGGCCTCGCGAAACACCTGGGCGAAATGCGGCAGCTTCCCGGCGCCGCCGGAGGCGACCAGCGGCACGTCGCACAGCGCCCGGACGGCAGCGAGCTGCCGCACATCATAGCCGTCGCGGACGCCGTCCGCGTCCATGCAGTTCAGCACGATCTCGCCGGCGCCGCGCTGCTGGACCTCGCGCACCCACGCGAGGGTATCCCGGCCGGCCGCGCGGCTCTGCGCCGGGTCGCCGGTGTACTGGTGCACGCGCCAGCCGGCCGGCGCCGCCAGGCTGTCGATGCCGACGACCACGCACTGCGTACCGAAGCGGCGCGCCAGCTCGTCGATCAGCGCCGGCCGTTCCAGCGCCGGTGAGTTGACCGAGATCTTCTCCGCACCGGCACCGAGCACGGCCTCGGCGTCGGCGACGCTGCGGATGCCGCCGGCGACGCAGAACGGGATGTCAAGCAGGCGCGCGACGCGCTCAACCCAGTCGCGCTCGACCCGCCGTCCGGCGGGGCTCGCGGAAATGTCGTAGAACACCAGCTCGTCCGCACCTTCGTCGCGGTAGCGCGCGGCCAGTTCGAGGATGTCGCCCGCGACCCGATGATCACGGAAGCGCACGCCTTTGACGACCTGCCCGTCGCGAACGTCGAGGCAGGGAATTATGCGGCGGGCAGGAATGGCGCCATCTCCTCGTCGCTGATCCGCCCCTCGAGCAGGGCCTTGCCGCTGATGGCCGCGGCCACGCCGGTGCCGGCGAGTGCGTGCAGGTCGGCCGCATCGCGCACGCCGCCGGAAGCCTGCCACGCAATGGCGGGAAAGCGCCGGATGCAGTCGCGATAGAGATCGAGGTTGGGCCCGCCGAGCGCGCCGTCGCGACCGATGTCGGTACACAGGACGTGCCGCAGCCCGGCGTCGCCGAGCCGGCCGACCAGGTCCCACAGCGACTGCTGCGTCTGCCGCTGCCAGCCGCGGCTGGCGAGCCGCGGTGTTGCGCCGGCGTCGAGTCGCACATCGAGTGCGGCGACGAGGCGGTCGGCACCGAACTGCGCCAGCCACTGCAGCAGGTCGTCCGGGGACTCGATCGCGACGCTGCCGACGACGACGCGGGCCGCGCCGGCCGCGAGCAGGCGGGCTGCGGTGGCTGCTTCGCGCACTCCGCCGGCCGCCTGAATCGCCAGCGCATGGCTGCGTGCCAACTCGCGCAGCACGGCCTCGTTGGCCGGCACGCCGTCGCGGGCGCCGTCGAGGTCGACGACGTGCAGGCGCCGCGCACCCGCCGCTGCATAGCGCGCCAGCAGTCCGGCGGCGCTCGTCGGGTAGCGGGTCTCGGCGGCGAAGTCGCCGTGCCGGAGCCGCACGACGGTGCCAGCGCGCAGGTCGATCGAGGGGATCAGCTCCATCCGCTGAGTCCGAGGAAGTTCGCGAGCAGGCGCGCGCCGGTGGCCGCGGAGCGCTCCGGGTGGAACTGCGTACCGTGAAAGTTGCCGCAGCTGACGACGGCGCTGAACGGCCCGCCGTAGTCGCCGGTGGCGATCGTGGCGGGTCCCGGTCCGAGCGCGTAGCTGTGCACGAAATAGGCCCAGTCGTCGTTGCCGATGCCCTCCAGCAGCGGGTGCGGGCCGAGCGGCCACAGCCGGCTCCAGCCCATGTGCGGGACCGGACCCACGGTGGCGGCGAATCGCCGCGCGCGTCCGGGCAGGATGCCGAGGCAGCGCACGTCGCCCTCGTCGCTGGCCTCGAACAGGAGTTGCATGCCGAGGCAGATGCCGAGGACCGGCTGGCGCAGCGCCGGCAGCAGCCGGTCGAGCCCGGCCGCGGTCAGACGCGCCATGCCGTCCGCGGCCGCGCCGACCCCCGGCAGGATCACATGCGTGGCGCGGGCGATACGCGCAGGGTCAGCACTCAGTTCGGCGTGCTGGCCCAGCCGCTCGAGCGCGAACTGCAGCGAAGCGATGTTGGCACCGCCGCCGGCGATGATGACCGGGTCGGTCACAGCACGCCCTTGCTGCTCGGTACGCCCGTGCCCTCGACCCGGATCGCCTGGCGCAGCGCGCGGCCGACGCCCTTGAAGCAGGCCTCGATCATATGGTGCGTGTTGTCGCCCTGCACCTCGATGTGGATCGCCGCGCGCAGCGCCTCGGCCAGCGAGCGGAAGAAGTGCGGCACCATCTCCACCGGCAGCGCACCGGCGCGCTCGCCGGGGCAGCGCCCGGCGAACGACGCATACGGCCGGCCGGACAGGTCGATGGCGACCTGCGCGCGGGCCTCGTCCATCGGCAGCACGAAGCCGTAGCGGGCGATGCCGCGGCGTTCGCCGAGTGCTTCGGCGAGCGCCGCGCCGAGCGCCAGCGCGCAGTCCTCGATGGTGTGGTGTTCGTCGACGTGCAGGTCACCGGTGCAGCGCAACCGCAGCGCGAAACCGCCATGCCGGGCGATCTGTTCCAGCATATGGTCGAAGAAACCGATGCCGGTGACAACCTCGACCGGTTCCTCGGCGCCGAGGTCGACTTCGGCCTCGATCGCGGTTTCGCGTGTGCGCCGCTCGCAGCGCGCGCGACGGGCGCGCGGCAGCGCGAGCCGTGCGGCGATGTCGGCCCAGGCCTGCGGGTCGGTCTGGTCGAAGCGCAGCGCGCCGAGGCCGAGCCGGCGCGCCAGTTCGAGGTCGCTGTCCCGGTCGCCGATGACGAGGCTGCGACTGCGGTCGAGCGGATGCTCCGCGACCCAGGCGTCGACCAGTGCGGTGGCCGGCTTGCGGCAGTCGCAGCCCTGCTCCGGAAAGTGCGGGCAGAGCAGAACCGCATCGAAAGAGATGCCCTGCGATTCCAGCAGATCCAGCAGCAGGCGCTGCGGCCCTTCGAACTGTTCGTGCGGGAAAGCCGGGGTACCGAGCCCGTCCTGATTCGTGACCATCACGAAGCGGAAACCGGCAGCGCGCAGCCGCAGCAGCGCCGGGATCACGCCGCGGGTCAGGCGGAACTTCGTGAACGAGTCGACCTGCTGGTCGGGCGGTTCCTCGATCAGCGTGCCGTCGCGGTCGATGAACAGGACGGCCGTACTCATCGCAGTTCTCCGAGCGCCGCCAGCAGGCGGTCGTTGTCGGCCGGTGCACCGACCGTAATACGGATGCAGCCGGCGAGGCGCGGCTCGCGCGAGAAATCGCGCAGCAGCAGGCCGGCGCGCAGCGCGGCGGCGAGCGCCGCGCCGGCCTCACGGAATTCCACCAGCAGGAAGTTCGCCGCGCTCGGCCAGACGCGCTGCACGGCGCCGAGCCCGGCCAGTGCCGCGGCAAGCCGCTCGCGCTCGGCGATGATCCGACCGGTACGGGCGGCGCTTCGTGCCAGTCGCTCCGGCGCGAGTGCCGCCAGTGCCGCATCGATCGTGGGCGAGGGCAGCGCGTAGGGGTGGATCAGGCGGGCGAGCAGTTCGATGATCGCCGGATCCGCGAGCACCGCGCCGCAGCGCGCGCCGGCCAGACCGTGCGCCTTCGACAGCGTGCGCAGCAGCACCAGTTCCGGGTAGCGCGGCAGCCGGTCGAGCAGGCCGCGCCCGGGCGCGAACTCGGCATAGGCCTCGTCGACGACGACGATCGCGCGGCCGGCCAGACTGTCCAGCAGTCCGGCCAGTGCGCTGGTGGCGAGGCTGTTCCCCGTCGGGTTGTTCGGCGAACACAGGAACACGAGCTTGACGGCCGGTGAGCAGGCGGCGCGCACGGCCGCCGCGTCGAGGCCGAAGCCCGCATCCAGCGGCACCTCGACGATGCCGGCGCCCTGGATTTCGGCGGCGACGCGATACATGCCAAAAGTCGGCGGACAGATCAGCACGCGATCCTGGCCGGCACGACAGAAGGCACGCACGAGCAGGTCGATACCTTCGTCGCTGCCCCGGCCGGGCAGCACGGCGGCCGGCGCCAGACCATACAGGCGCGCCAGTGCCGCGCGCAGTTCCTCCGACAAGGGCTCCGGATAGCGGTTCAGCGGCGGGCCGGTTGGGTCGTCCGGGTCGGCCCACGGGTTCTCGTTGGCGTGAAGGCGCGTCACCGACGGCAGCCAGGCCGCATGCCGGTAGGGTTCGAGCGCGAGCAGTTCAGGCCGGGCCAGTGCGAGCACTGAGTTCATGTTCCGGCCTCCGCAGCCCGCAGTCGTACAGCCATCGCCTCGGCGTGGGCTTCGAGTCCCTCGAGCCGCGCGAGGCGCACGGCTACGGGGCCGAGCGTCGCGAGGCCGCGCTGGTCGGCTTCCTGCACGGTCATGCGCCGTTCGAAGTCGGCCAGCGCCAGGCCGCTGCAGGAGCGCGCGTAGCCCCAGGTCGGCAGCACGTGATTGGTGCCGCTGCAGTAGTCGCCGAGCACCTCGGGTGTCCATGGGCCGAGGAACACCGACCCGGCGCGGGTCACGTGCTCGAGCCAGTCGCGTGGGGCGCGAGTCTGGATCAGCAGATGCTCGGGCGCATAGGCATTGGCGACCTCGATTGCGGTGGCGAGGTCGGTGGTCACGATCGCGCGGCCGTGCGCGAGCGCGGCGCCGGCGACTGCGGCGCGGCGCCGCAGCGGAAGCTGGCGCGCCAGTTCGGCATTGACGCGCCCGGCGAGTTCGCGCGAGTCGGTCACCAGCAGCACCTGCGCGTCGCTGCTGTGCTCGGCCTGGGCCAGCAGGTCGGCGGCGATGAAGTCGGCGCGGGCGCCGGCATCGGCGACGATCAGCACTTCCGACGGACCGGCGGGCAGGTCGCTGGCCGCGCCCTCCGGGTCCACCGCGACCAGCTGCTTCGCCGCGGTCACCCAGGCATTGCCCGGCCCGAAGACCTTGTCCACGCGTGGCACGGTGGCCGTGCCGTAGGCGAGTGCGGCGATGGCCTGAGCGCCGCCGAGCGTGAACACCTGCCCGACGCCGCAGGCGCGGGCGGCGTACAGCACGGCAGGATCGGCGCTGCCGTCGGCCCGCGGCGGTGTGCACAGTACGCGCACGCGGCAGCCGGCCAGCCGGGCCGGCACCGCCAGCATGATCGCGGTCGAGGGCAGGGGGGCGCCGCCGGCCGGCACGTACAGGCCGACCGCGTCGATCGGCCGCGTCAGCCGCTCGCAGCGGACGCCGGGGGCGGTGTCAACCGTGAGCGGCACACTGCGCTGGGCCTCGTGAAAGCGCGTGACGGTGGCGATCGCGGCATCGATCGCGGCGCGGTCCTCAGGATCCAGCCGCTGTGCCGCCGCGGCGAGTTCCTCGCTTGCGACCTGGAGCGCCTGGAGCCGCACGCGGTCGAAGCGCGCGGTGCAGTCGAGCAGGGCCGCGTCGCCGCGGGCGCGGACCTCGGCCAGGATCGCGCGCACGGCCTCGTGCAGCGCCGCCCGGT
>VGVB01000051.1 GCA_016882265.1 Gammaproteobacteria bacterium | reverse complement strand
ACGCCCGTGAAGACCCAAGTATAACCGCATGCACGGTGCCGGTGTTACGGTTTCGGTACCACCGGCACCGGCCAGACCGTAGAATCGGCTGGGGCGCCGGGTGTTCCTGCGTCGTGGAGGGGGTAGGATCGATGGCGACCGCCGCAAGGGCGGCCGACCGGCGCGTGCGGCCGGCGGCCTGGTGGAACCGCTGGGTCATGAGCCGCCGCGGCTGGTGGCTGCCGCTGGTGGTCGTACTGGCCACGGGCCTCGGCGGAATGCTGTATGTCGGCGTGCGCACCTACACGGACGCGCCACCGATTCCCGATTTCACCACCGCTGACGGCGCGGTCGTGATCGCCGCCGCCGACATTCGCGCCGGGCAGCAGGTGTTCCTGCGCCATGGCCTGATGAACTACGGCAGCATGTTCGGCGACGGAGCGAGCCGCGGCCCGGATTTCACGGCCGACGCGCTGCGGCACATGATGCTGGTGATGCGGGCCTGGCACCTGGAAACCATGGACCTGGTCAACCCCGAGGCGACGGAAGCGGGCGATGACCTCTTCGTCGCCCAGAACCGGGTTCGATTCGAATTACGCGCGAACCGCCACGACCCGGCGACGAACCGCGTAGTGCTCGCCCCGGCGCAGGTCGCGGCGATCGCCAGCCTCGAGCGGCATTACGACCGCATGTTCGGCCCGGGTGGGAGCGTCAGCCCGCAGGCCTGGGTGCCGGAGGCCGGCGACCGGGCCCTGCTGGCGCGCTTCTTTTTCTGGGGCGCGTGGGTCTGCGCCGCTGCGCGGCCCGGGACCGACCATAGCTACACGCACAACTGGCCGCATGAGCCGCTGGCCGGCAACACGCCGACGCCGGCGATCCTGCTCTGGAGCGTCATCGCGACGCTCGGCCTGATTCTCGCGCTTGGCCTGATCCTGTACCTGTACGGCCGCTACAGCCAGATCGCGGGCTGGCGCGCTTCGATCCGCCGCCGCGGCGCACTCGCCACGGCCCAGGCGGTCGCGGCCTATTCGCCGACGCCGACCCAGCGTGCCACCTACCCGTTCTTCGCTGCCGCCGCGGCGCTGTTCGTGCTGCAGATCGCGGCTGGCGTGCTGACCGTACACGACTTCCTCGGGCTGACCTTCCTCGGCGACTTCGACCTGCGCACGGTCCTGCCGATCCCGATCACGCGGGGCTGGCACCTGCAGCTCGCGCTGTTGTGGATCTCGGCCTGCTGGATCGGCGCCTCGGTGTTCGTGCTGTCCGGCGCCGACGGTGCCGATGAGCCCGCCGGCCAGACCGGGCTCGTGCGCGTACTGTTCGCGCTGGTCGTCCTGCTGGTCGCCGGCATGCTGGCCGGCGTGTACGCGGGCCCGCACGGCCTGTTCGGCGAGCACTGGCGACTGCTCGGCAGCCAGGGCTGGGAGTTCGTCGAGCTCGGCCGGCTGTGGCAGGGGCTGATGTTCGTGGTCTTTGCGCTGTGGCTCGTGATCGTCGCGCGGGCGGTGCGCCCGCTGTGGCGCCGCGGCGGCACCTGGTCGCTGCCGCGCTGGCTGCTGTACACGGTCACCGCGGTGCTGCTGCTGTCGCTGTCCGGTTTCGTCGCCAGCCCGGATACCAACTTCGTGATCGCCGATTTCTGGCGCTGGGCCGTCATCCACATGTGGGTCGAGGCCTTCTTCGAGGTGTTCGCGACCGTCGTGCTGGCCTGGTTCCTGGCCATGCTCGGCTTCGTCAGCCGCGCCGCGGCCGCACGCGTCGTCTACCTCGCGGCGCTGCTGTTCCTCGGCTCCGGGCTGCTCGGTATCTCGCACAACTTCTACTGGAACGCCAAGCCGGTCGCGACGCTGGCGATCGGCGGTGTGTTCTCGACCCTGCAGGTCGTGCCGCTCGTACTGCTGACACTCGAGGCCTGGAGCTTCGCGCGGCTGCCGGCCGGGCTGACCGGCCGCCGGCCCGAGACCTTCAGCCAGCGCGAGGCTTTCGCATTCCTGCTGGCGATGAACTTCTGGAACTTCTTCGGTGCCGGCGTCTTCGGCTTCATCATCAACCTGCCGATCGTCAACTACTACGAGCACGGCACCTACCTGACGGTCAACCACGGCCACGCCGCGCTGATGGGCGTGTACGGCAACCTCGCCCTGGCCGCCGCGCTTTTCTGCGCGCGCTGCCTGATCCGACCGGAGCACTGGAACTCGGCGCTGCTGCGTCGCGCATTCTGGTCGCTGAACCTTGGGTTGGCGCTGATGGTCCTGCTCGACCTGTTCCCGGCCGGTATCTACCAGTTGCTGGCGGTGCTGCAGCACGGGCTGGCGGAGGCCCGCTCCGAGGACTTCATCCAGGGCCAGACATTCCAGATGCTGACCTGGGCCCGTATCGCCGGCGGAGCGCTGTTCGTGCTGGGCGGGGTGCTGCCGCTGGCATGGTTCTTCCTGTCGCGGCTGGGTGCGCGAAGGCCAGCGGGAACGGTTCCGACTTGACGGACGCCGGGGGACCGGCCACGATTCGCATTCACAACGGCGGCCCGAGTACAGGGGCCAAGATATTGTCGCGCCGGGACAACACCAGGAGGATCCATTCCGTGAACCAGCGTCACCCAGCGGCTCTGAAGC
Organism: Gammaproteobacteria bacterium; assembly: GCA_016882265.1. GTDB lineage: Bacteria > Pseudomonadota > Gammaproteobacteria > Steroidobacterales > Steroidobacteraceae > SCUD01. The sequence goes on along the minus strand of VGVB01000051.1, from coordinate 17,473 downwards.
CGGCCAGCCTGCTCGCCCTCGCCTGCGCCGCCACGCTCGCCGCGGCCGCGGCAACCGCCGAGGACCGCCCGACCGTCACCGGCCTAGGCGAGATCATTGTGACGGCGACCAAGACGGCGGAGTCCATTCAGGACGTCGGCCTGTCGATCACGGCGGTGAGCAGCGTCGACCTGGAGCAGATGGGAGCGACCGATTTCCTGGACTTCGCGGTGCGCGTGCCGAACCTGGGCATGGCCTATGAGGCGGACGGGCGTTTCGATTCGAACTCGCCGTCGCTGCGCGGCGTGTTCGGCGCCGACACGACCGGTGTGTACTTCGACGACACCCCGGTCAGCGCGACGATCCTGCCGCGGGTCATGGACCTCGATCGAATCGAGGTACTGCGCGGACCGCAGGGCACGCTGTACGGGGCGAAGTCGATGGGCGGCACGATCCGCTTCATCACCAGGCAGCCGGACCTCCACGAGAGCGAGAGCGTGGTGCACACGACGCTGTCGACGGTCGAAGACGGCGACCAGAACTGGTCGTTCGACGGGACGCTGAACATCCCGCTGGTCGAGGGCCGGTCGGCGCTGCGCCTCGGGGCCTACTATGGGCAGAACTCCGGGATCTTCGACCGCGTGTACCAGTCGAGTTGGGTGGATTCCTCCGGCGACACGCGCCAGAGTCCGGGCCCGGCGTTCGACCGCAACGAGAACGTCGACGATGAGAAGTACTACGGCGGGCAGATCGCCGGCAAGTTCACGCTGACCGACAACCTGGACCTGACGCTGCGTTTCATGGGCCAGAAGGTCGAGGCCGACGGCATGCCGTTCGCCGACATCGATCCGGACAACACGACACAGCCGCGGTTCTTCGATTCAGAGGAACCGGGGACCGACCGCTGGTACCTGCTCAGCGGCACCCTCGACTGGGACGTCGCCTCCGGCAACATCGTCGCGGCGACGTCGTGGTATGACCGGCGCACCAGCGAGTGGGAAGAGGAAGCGCACTTCCTGCACTGGCTGTTCGACCAGGTGATCGGCATCCCGATCGACCCGCTGGAGTCGGTGCTCAACACCACCGAGGTTTACTCGAGCTTCGCTCAGGAGATTCGCTACAGCAGTCGCTTCGACGGCCGTTTCAACTTCATCGCCGGTGCCTTCTACCAGGATAAGGAGTACGACCACCATTACCCACGGGCGGTACAGACCGGGCTGGCCGACGCCATCGATGCGTTCACCGGCGTACCGGGTCTCGGCCAGGACTGTGATTATGGGTTCTGCCTGACCGACGACGACCTGATCTTCACGACCCGGACGATCGAGAAGACTGAAGAGCTGGCGTTCTTCGGCGAAGCGACCTGGCAGTTCAACGACATCTGGTCGCTGACCGCCGGCGGCCGCTGGTACGACAACCGGATATCCGCGGTCAACGAGTCGGACGGCTTCGCCAACAGCGGGCCGAGCAGCTACATCGACCGACAGAGCGAATCCGGCTTCAACCCGAAGGTGCTGGTGCAGGCAGCGGTCACCGACGATGTCAACATCTATGCCAGCGCCGCCAAGGGCTTCCGCATCGGCGGCGTCAACGGCAACGTGCCGATCGGCCTGTGCGGGCCGGAACTCGATGAGCTCGGCATCGAGCCGTCGAACGCCACGACCTACGACTCGGACACGCTGTGGAGCTACGAGCTCGGCCTGAAGTCGACGCTGGCCGACAACCGGATGACGCTGAACGGTGCGGTGTTCTACATCGATTGGTCGGACATCCAGCAGATCACGCGACTGACCTGCGGCTTTCAGTTTGTCTCCAACGCCGGCCAGGCGCGCAGCCAGGGCTTCGAACTGGAGCTGATGGCGGCGCCGGTCGACGGCCTGACGCTGTCACTCGGTATCGGCTACACCGAGGCCGAGGTCACCGAGAGCGGCGGAGTGCCCGGAGTGAACAAGGGCGACAAGATCCAGGGCGTGCCGGACTGGACCGTCACCAGCACTGCACAGTACCTGTGGCCGCTGGCTTCGGGCCGACAGGGCATGGTGCGCGGCGACTTCAACTACTACGGCGACAGCTTCAGCGCCAACAACGCGACCTCGGCAGCCGAACAGCGGCTGCGCGCGGCCTGGACCAACCTGAACCTGCGCGCCGGACTGGTGGACGAGCGCTGGGAGGTTCTGCTGTTCGTCGATAACGTCACCGATAAGCGCGCCAACCTGGCCGACAACCGCTCGATCGCCGCCGAGACTCCTACCCGGCCGCGCATCGTCGTCAGCCGCCCGCGCACCGTCGGTCTCGAGGCGCGGCTGCGGTTCTAGGCGACGTGGTTCGCCGCCGGACCATTCTTGCAGCAGCGGCAGCCTGCCTGCCGCTGCTGCTCCAGGGCTGCGGGCGGACTGCTGACACCCCGGTTGAGCCGGCGGCCCGCCACGCCGGCTGGATCGACGCCGACCGGCTCGATGCGATCGACTCCGAACCCGGCGCCTGGCTGACCGGCGGCCGCGACCAGCAGCAGAGCTATTACTCGCCGCTCGACCAGATCAACCGCGAGAACGTCGCGCGCCTCGGCTTCGCCTGGCAGTACGAGATCGGCAGCGAGCACGGCTTCGAGGCCACGCCGATCGTTGTCGACGGCGTCATGTACACCAGTGGCGCCGGCGGCGCGGTCTATGCGGTCGATGCCGCAACCGGCGCGGAGCGCTGGAAGTTCGAGCCGCAGCTCGATCCGGGTTTCATGCGCAAGGCCTGCTGCGGCATCGTCAACCGCGGGGTCGCGGTCTGGCGCGGCCGGGTCTATGTCGGCACGCTGGATGGCTACCTGTATGCGCTGAACGCCACGGACGGCACGGTGGCCTGGAAGGTGGATACGTTCACCGACCGCGAACGCGGCTACACGATCACCAGCGCGCCGCAGATCGCGAAGGACGTCGTCGTGATCGGCAACGCCGGCGCCGAGTTCGACGCCCGCGGCTACGTCACCGCCTACGATCTGGAGACGGGCGAGCAGCGCTGGCGCTTCTTCACGGTGCCGGGTGACCCGAAGCTCGGCTTCGAGCACCGGGAGCTGAAGAAGGCGGCGGCGACCTGGGACCCGCAGAGCCTCTGGCAGGTCGGCCTCGGCGGCACCGTCTGGGACGCGATGGCCTATGATCCCGAGCTCGACCTGCTGTACCTCGGCACGGGCAACGCGGCGCCGTATCCGCGCAAACTCCGCAGTCCCGCCGGCGGCGACAACCTGTACCTTGCCAGCATCATCGCACTCAAACCGAAGAACGGCCGGATGGTCTGGTACTACCAGACGACTCCGGCGGAGAACTGGGACTACACGGCAACGCAGAAGATGATCCTCGCCGATCTCGAGATCGACGGGAAGCAGCGCAAGGTCATCATGCAGGCACCGAAGAACGGTTTCTTTTATGTGCTCGACCGGCGCGATGGCAAGCTGATCTCGGCGGAGCCGTACGTGCCGGTCAACTGGGCGAGCCACGTGGACCGGCGCACGGGCCGCCCGGTCGAGACCGGCCAGGGTGAGTATTTCGATTCGCCGAAACTCGTGTTCCCGAGCCCGGCCGGCGGCCACAACTGGCAACCGATGGCTTTCAATCCGCGGACCGGCCTGGTCTACATCCCGGTCATCGAGGCAGGCTCCTTCTGGCTGATGCCGGACGAACCGTTCCAGTACCAGAAGGGCGCGCTGAACTCGACCGGAATCTATATCTTCCCGATGCGCGGCGAATGGGGCCTCGACGGCGCGGCGGCGCGCAAGTTGCCGCCGATCGACGAGCTGACGCGGGGCCAGCCGGACACGACGCTCCGCGGCTTCGTGCGCGCGTGGAATCCGGTCACGCAGAAGGTCGCCTGGGAAGTGGACGTGTCCGGGCAGTGGGCCGGCGAGCTGTTCGCGACCTGGAACGGCGGCGGCCTGATGACGACCGCCGGCGGGCTGGTTTTCCAGGGCCGCGGCACCGGCGAGTTCGTCGCGCTGGACGCTGATACCGGCCGGCAGCTTCACAGTGTCGACGTCGGCACCAGCATGATGGCCGCGCCGATGACCTACACCGTGAACGGCGTGCAGTACGTCGCGATCATGGCCGGCCTCGGTGGCGCGGCCGGCCAGGAACACGTGCCGGGGACGGCGGCTTATCGCTACGGCAACATGGGCCGCATCGTCGCGTTGCGGCTCGACGGCGGGCCGGTGCCGCACCCGCCGGAGCTGCAGCATGCCGCGATCGCGTTCCCGCAGCCGCCGGTTGCGCGCCGCGGCACGCCGGCCGAGCTGGACCGCGGCGCCGAACTGTACGTGCGCCACTGCACCCAGTGTCATTCGAACATGGACGGACGCAGCTCCGGCATCCCCGATCTGCGGCGGATGACCGCGGAAACTCACGCCGCCTTCGCGGACGTCGTGCTCGGCGGTGCCCGGGCTGCCAGGGGCATGGGCAGCTTCAGCGGCGTACTGTCGGCGGTCGAGGCCGAGGCCGTGCACAGCTATCTGATCGAGCTGGCGTGGAAGACCTTTGAGGCCGGCGCCGCCAGCGGCCAGTTCCACCAGCCAGCAGCCGACGGCACGCCCGCCGGCCTGCCACCACCCTGATCGCATCGGGGGAAACGCCATGATGAACCGACTGTTCGCCACTGCATTCGTGTTCTTCGCGTTCACCATCACAGCCTGTGCGCCGAAACCGACGGCGCCGGTGCCGTACGGCGACAACGCCGCCGCCGCCGCGTATGCCGAAGTCAACGGCATCCGCCTGTACTACGAGAGCTACGGCAGCGGCGAGCCGGTGCTCGTGATCCATGGCAACGGCGAGACGCTGGCGTCGATGCGCTTCCAGATCGTGCACTTCGCCGCCCGGCAGCGCGTGATCGCCGCTGACAGCCGCGGCCACGGCAAGTCCGGGCTCGGCACGGACCAGCTTACCTACGTACAGATGATGGAGGACTACAACGCGCTGCTCGAGAAGCTGCGGCTCGAACACGTCAACGTGATCGGCTGGAGCGACGGCGGCATCCTCGGCCTGCTGCTCGCGATCCACCACCCGGACAAGGTCGGCAAGCTGGCGGTCATGGGCGCCAACCTGCGCCCCGACGAGACCGCGGTGAATTCGTGGACGGCGCCGCTGCTGGCACCAGTGAGCGCGATGATCGACGAGAAGATCCAGAGCGGCGACACCTCGACGGACTGGCGCCACAGCCGCCAGCTCATGGACCTGCTGATGCACCAACCCGACATCCCGGTCGAAGATCTTGGCCGCATTCAGGCGCCGGTACTGGTGCTGGCCGGCGACCGCGACATCATCCGCAACGAGCACACGCTCGAGATCTTCGACCACATTCCGCAGGCGCATCTGGCCATCCTGCCCGGCCAGACGCACTGGGCGCCGATGACCGACCCGGACGGCTTCAATGCGCTGGTTGCGAAGTTCTTCGACACGCCGTACACGCGGCCGGAGAGCCGGGAACTGCTGCAGCGCGCGCTGAATCCGGAGTAGAAAAGGGGACGCTTCCCTTTTTCGCTCTTGCGAAAAAGGGAAGCGTCCCCTTTTCTATCCGCTGATCGCGGTGACGATGAAGCGAAGCTGACGGTCCATCGCCGCCTGCATGCGCGCGAAGTCGGTGGACTGGCCGGTGACGTATTCGATGAAGTGCTGGTTGAACACATAGAACAGCACCGTGGCGGCGTCGCGGATGTTGATCTCGCGACGGATCCGACCCGCCTGCCGGTAATGCGTCAACAGCGCCGCGAGTTGCTTCCTGACGCGCCCCTCTGCTTCACGCGCCACCTCGTCAAGCGCGGGATCGGCCGTCAGCCCCGGACCGAGTACCGCGGCCAGCATACCCTTGGCCTGCCAGTTACCCTCGAACCGCCGGTACAGTTCGACCAGCGCCAGTACACCGCGGCATGGGTCCGCCGGAGGTGCAGCGACCAGCTCGTCGGCCTGGCGGTACAGTACGGCGAAGTCCTCTTTCAGGATCGTCGCCAGCAGCTTGCTCTTGCTGCCAAAGTAGTTGTAGACAGTGGCGATGCCGAGTTCGGCAGCGGCGGCGATCGCCTCCATGCTGGTCGCGGCGTAGCCGTGCTCGACGAACAGCGTCCGACCGGCCGCGAGCAGCCGGGCCCGCCGGCGCGACTTCTGCTGCTCCCGCAGGCCAGCGCCCGGGCCGCGCCGGGCGCCGGGCTCACCCGTAGCGGATCGTCCCGGCCTTGGCATCGCCGCCCGCCAGGATCCGCTCGGTCACCTCACGCAGGTCCTTGAGGAACAACGTCACGTCGTCATCCGTCAGCGCCGGATCGACGCAGATCGTGATCGCCTCCGGCTTGACCAGGCCGAGCATCAGCCAGCCCTTGTCGAACAGCCCCTGGTACACGGCGGCGGTCGGCGCCCGCTCCGAGTGGAAGTGCATCGGCATCACGTCGATCTGCCAGACCTTGAGCCCCTCGATCGCGCTGATCTCCTCGGTCAGCCGCTTCTTCAGGTCGAGCAGCCGCCGCGTCAGCCGCAGGTAACCATCCATGCCCAGGTAGTTGAACACCGACCAGGCCGCGAAGATCGGCCCGGCCGAGCGCGAACCGGAAAACCCGGCCAGCTTGTACTGACCGAGGAACGGATCGTCGACGGCGACGTAGTGGTACTCCTGCAGCGCGGCCTCGCGCCAGTAGATCGTCGAGGCCGGCTTCGGACAGTAGCCGAACTTGTGCAGGTCGGCCGAGATCGACATGACCCCGGGCACACGGAAGTCCCATGGCGTCAGCTTTTCGCCGAGCTGCTCGAGGAACGGGTTGACGTAGCCGCCGACGCAGCCGTCGACGTGCATCCACAGGCCATGCTGGACTGCCAGCGCGGCGATCTCCGGGATCGGGTCGATGTTGGCGAAGTGCCATGATGGGGCCGACGCCGCCAGCATCACGGTGTTGTCGTTGATCGCCGCGGCGATGTTGGCGGCGATACCGCGGCCATTGGCGTCGAGGTCGGTGGTGATCACCTCGACGTCCAGGTAGCGCGCCGCCTTCTGGAACGACGGGTGGATGGTCAGCGGCGCCACCACGTTCGGCTTCTTCACCTTCGGCTTGTGCACCCGCGCCCAGTTGCGCGCGGCGTGCATGCCGGAGAAGTTGCTCTCGGTGCCGCCGCTGGTGAAATTGCCGGTCGAGGTGGCCTGCGGGTGCAGCAGGCTGACGCCCATCGCAATCACTTCCTGCTCGATGGTCTGCATGTACGGCAGGTACATCGAGAAGAAACCGTTCTCGGACATGAACTGGTCGTAGGCCCACTTGCCGATTTCCTGCACGTCCTGCGGCCCGCGGAACGCCCGCGCGAAGTGCGCGTACGGTTCCGGGAGGTCGAGCTGCTGCAGGTGCTCGCGGATCGCGGTGGCGGGCATGCCGGACTGCGGCATGGACCTGGTGCTGCGGGTTACGGTCGTTTCCATCGGATTCCCCTGGGCGGCTGGCGATAACTTATAAGCCACTTCGTTCATCTATAACTCTATAGGATCTGCTGAGCATCTACAAGAACGACATCGTCCGCAGCGCGGCGCCGGCGCGCCAACCGGGGCGGCCGGCCGGAACCATCACACGCGCTTCGCGGCACTGGTTCGGCTGCCGGGGTCCCACTCGCGAACTCGGCCAGTCTTTACGAGTTCGCTCGCGGGCCCCGTCCGCCTCGCCGGCGCCGTGTGCTGCGGTGGTCTCGCCCGCGGCATCGCAGCGGGCTGGGGCCGGGACGTCGCGAGCGAGCGCGCAAATCGGGCGCGCGCGCGCGAGCGAGTGTCCCAGGCCCCAGTCCGCCATGCTGTGGCGAGCGACGGTTCCCGCCGCGCCGGTCAGCGCAGCAGCCGGCGGAAGCCGGGCGACATCCAGACGCTGCCGTCGCGGTCGGCGATCAGGCCCTCCAGTTCGGGGCGGCGTTCGATCAGCGCACGGCCCGGCTTCGCGCCGAGCGCCATGATCGCCGCGCCGAGGCCGTTCACGGTCTCGGGGCGCGGCCCGACCAGGGTGACCCCGCGGGGCCCGTCCGCCGGGTAGCCGGTGCGCGGGTCGAGGATGTGGTGGTAGCGCCGGCCCTCATGCTCCAGGAAGCGTTCGTAGTCGCCGGACGAGGCGACGATGCCGTCGCGCAGCGCGATCACGCCGAGCAGCCGCGCGGGCGCGCGCGGGTCGCGCACGCCGATCAGCCAGGGTTCGGCCCGGCCAGCGCCGGCCACCAGTACGTCGCCGCCGCCGTTGATCATCGCGCTGTCGACGCCGTGCCGGCGCAGCGTGCGCAGGCCGGCATCGAGGATATACAGCTTGGCGATGCCGCCCGGATCGATCCGCATGCCCGGCCGGGCCAGCCGAACCGTGCCGGCGACCGGGTCCACGAGCACCTGGCGGTAGTCGACCAGCGCGAGTTGTGCGCGCACCTGCGCCGGATCCGGCGGCGGACCCGGCTCGGTGCCGAACCGCCAGCCGCGCAGCGAACCGACGGTGATGTCGAAGGCGCCAGCCGTGGCAACCGAGACGGCGCGGGCCATCGCCAGTACGTGCAGCAGTTCCGGTGGTGCCGGCACCGGCGCTCCGCCGGCTGCGGCATTGATCGCGCTGACGACGCTGCCCGGGTCGTAGTGGCTCAGCATGGCGGTGAGCCGCTGCATTTCCGCGTAGGCGGCATCCCGAGCCCGCCCGAGCTGGGCCTCATCCCTGCCTTCGAGCGTCATCGTGACCAGCGTGCCCATCAGCGGGCGCGACGCACGCAGCACCACCGGCGTTGGCTGCCGGCACGCCGCGAGCAGCAGCAGGCCGACCAGGACCGCCGCCGTCGCGCGCTGCGCCGGAACCAGCGCCGCCGTTCGTGGCCCGCTACTCACGTTGCGGTTTGCCGCGGTTGGTCGCCCTGCCAGCACGGTCGTATGATGCTCATCGCCGTCTCCATCACGCCCATTGCAATCATGCAGTAGAGCGCTATCTTCCGGCGATCCACGAGGGGAGTCCCAGCCATGAGCAGCACACGAGACCTGGTCCAGAACCCGGGCCACTCCGGCGCCGAGCCGGCGCTGGCCGACCGCCGTCGCTTCCTGGAGGCCGCCGCACTGGCTGGCCTGTCCGCCGGGCTGGTCGCATGCGGCAAGCAGCCGGACGGCGGTGAAGGAAGAGCGGCCGGCGGGACGACTCCCGGGCAGCAGTCACACGAGGTCGGGCCCGGTCAGCTCGACGAGTACTACGGCATGTACAGCGGCGGGCACTCGGGCGAGGTGCGCATCGTCGGCATCCCGTCGGGGCGCGAGATCAGACGCATCCCGGTCTTCAACCCGGACGCGATGAGCGGGTGGGGTCACACGAACGAATCGAGGCGCATCCTCGGCACCCGGCCGGATGGGCGCCTGCGTTACACCACCGGCGACACCCACCACGTGCACGGCTCGTACAGCGACGGCACTTACGACGGCAAGTACTTCTGGGTCAATGACAAGCTGCACTCGCGGCTGGCACGGATCCGTGGCGACACGATGGAGTGCGACGCGATCACCGAGCTGCCGAACGTGCAGGGCTTCCACGGCCTGTTTCCGGACAAGCGCGACCCGCTCGACCCGGCGCTGAACCGCACGACCCGGGTGTTCTGCGGCGCCGAGTTCGCCATCCCGCAGCCGAACGACGGCAGCAACCTGGACGACACCGGCGCGTACTCCGCACTGTTCACCTGCGTCGACGCGGAATCGATGTAGGTGCGCTGGCAGTGTCGCGTCGACGGCAACATGGACCTCGTCGCGACCTCCTACGACGGCAAGCTGGCCGCCTCGAACCAGTACAACACCGAGAACGGCGTCGTGTTCGCGGACATGATGTCCGCCGAGCGCGACGCCTGCGTGTTCCTGCACATCGAGCGCATCGAGCAGGCGGTCCGCGACGGGCGCTTCACGAAGATCCCGGGCGCGGACGTCCCGGTCGTCGATGGCCGGCGCGCCAGCAACGGCGATCCGGCCACTGCGCTGACCTGCTACGTGCCGGTGCCGAAGAACCCGCACGGCGTCAACGCGAGTCCCGACGGCAGGTACTTCATCTGCGCCGGCAAGCTGTCGCCGACGGTGACGGTCGTCGAGCTCAGCCGCGTGCTCGACTGGTTCGCCGGCAAGCTGGCCGACCCACGCGACACCGTGGTCGCCGAGCCGGAACTCGGTCTGGGCCCGCTGCACACCGCCTTCGACGGCCGCGGCAATGCCTATACGACGGTGTTCCTCGACAGCCAGGTGGTCAAGTGGAACATCGAGGCAGCGATCAAGGCCTTTGGCGGCGACCAGACGGCGACCGCCGTCGTCGACCGCGTCGATGTGCACTACCAGCCGGGCCACACCAACGCGTCGATGAGCGAGACCCGCGAGGCCGACGGCAAGTGGCTGGTCAGCGGCAACAAGTTCTCGAAGGACCGCTATCTGCCGGTCGGCCCGCTGCATCCGGAGAACGAGCAGTTGGTCGACATCTCCGGCGACCGGATGCGCCTCGCCCACGAGGCGCCGGTCTGGTCCGAGCCGCACGACTTCATCATCGTGCACCGCGACCGGATCCACACCCGGCAGATCTACGACCTGGCCGAGTTCCCGGATGCGACGACCGACATGACCGGCTCGAAGGTCGTCCGCGACGGCCGGCGCGTGAAGGTGCACCTGACCTCGGTGGCGCCGGCGTTCGGCCTGACCGAGATCCGGGTCCGGCAGGGCGACGAGGTCACGCTGATCCTGACCAACCTCGACAAGGTCGAGGACCTGACCCATGGCTTTGCGATCCCGAAGTTCGACGTCAACTTCATCGTGCACCCGCAGCAGACGAAGTCGGTGACGTTCACGGTCGACCGGCCGGGCGTGTACTGGTACTACTGCACGCACTTCTGCCACGCCCTGCATCTGGAAATGCGGGGGCGCCTGCTGGTCGAACGGGCCTGAGTCCTGCGGATCGCGCACGGGCTGCTGTTGCTGGGTGGGCTGCTGCTGGCGCCGCGGGCGCCAGCGCAGCCCACTGCCTACGAGGCGCAGCTTTCGGTCCGGCTGACCACCAACCCCGATCTCTGCGCTGAGGTGCCCTGCCGGGACGTGCTCCCGGCGGCCACCCACTTTTCGAACCGGATGGGCCACCCGGCCTACGTCGAGGGCTACCGCGGCGAAGCGGCGGCGCGCGAGCGCGTCGGCTACGTCTTCCTGTCCACCGACGTGGTCGATATCCCCGCGTATTCCGGCAAACCGGTCGTCACGCTGATCGGCATGGACAGCGGCGGCATCATCACCGGCATCCGGATCCTCCGCCACAGCGAGCCGATCCTGCTGGTCGGTATTCCGGAGTCCGAGCTGACGCGTTTCGTCGCGCAGTACGTCGGCCGCTTCGTCGGTGACCGCATCGAGATCGGCCGCGGCCGCACCGAGCAGGGCCAGCTCGGCGTGGACGCGATCAGCGGTGCGACCGTCACCGTGATCGCCGAGAATCAGGTGATCCTGCGCAGCGGCTACCAGATCGCGCGCCAGCTCGGCATCGTGCAGGGCCGCCCGCGGCCGCCGGCAAGTTTCGCTCCGGCCGGTGCGCCCCGAAGCTGGCAACAGTTACGGCGCGATGGCGGCGTGCAGCGGCTGCTGGTCACGCCGGCCGAGATCGGCGCCGACACCGGCGGCCAGCCGTACATCGAGATGTACTTCGGCCTGCTGAATGCGCCCGAGGTCGGCCTCAGCATCCTCGGCGCCGAGGGTCAGCGCCGGCTGCTGAGCGAGCTGCCGCCCGGTGAGCACGCGCTCTTCATCGCCGCCAACGGCGCGGCTTCGTTCAAGGGCTCCGGCTTCGTGCGCGGCGGCATCTACGACCGCATCCAGGTCACACAGGAAGCCGACAGCTATACGTTCCGCGACACCGACTACCGGAACCTGTACGAGCTCGGCGCGGCCGGCGCGCCGGCGTTCCGCGAGTCCGGCATCTTCATCATCCGTGACGCCACCTTCAGCGCTGCCTACCCCTGGCGCCTCGTGTTCCTCGGCAACCGCGTGGACCGCGAGACCGGCCAGCGGACCTTCGCGAGCTTTGACCGCGAATACTGGCTCGCCGACCGCTATCTCGCCGGCGGCCGGCCCGACTACCAGCGCCCGCCACCGGGCTGGCTGCGGATCTGGCGCGAACGCCCGCTGGAAATCGGCCTGTTCCTGCTGTGGCTCGGCGCTGCGGCGCTGCTGTACGCGAACCGCGAGCGGCTCGCCCGCCGCGCCAGCCATCGCGATGACCGCTGGGTCGCGATCCCGAAGCACCTGATGTGGCTGCTCGCCGTCGGTTTCGGCTTCTGGCTGCTGGCGCAGCCGTCGATCACGCAGGTGCTGACCTGGTTCCACGCGCTCCTGTTCGAGTGGCGGTGGGAGCTGTTCCTGACCGATCGGTTCATCTTCCTGTTCTGGATGTTCGTCATCGCGACGACGTTCTTCTGGGGACGCGGCCTGTTCTGCGGCTGGCTGTGCCCGTATGGCGCGCTGACCGGACTCGCGCACAGCCTCGCCGGCCGGCTCGGTCTGGCGCGGCTGCAACGCCGCCCGCCGCAGTGGCTGCATGACCGGCTCCAGTGGCTCAAGTACTTCGTGTTCGCCGCACTGCTCGCCGGATCGTTCTACTCGATGGGGCTGGCCGAAAGACTCGCCGAGGTCGAGCCGTTCAAGACGACCTTCCTGGTCGGCGTCTGGAACCGCTCGTGGCCGTTCGTCACGTTCTGGCTGCTGTTGTTCGTCGCCGCATTGTTCTTCGAGCGGCCGTTCTGCAAGTACCTGTGCCCGCTCGGCGCCAGTCTCGCGGTGCCCTCGACGTTCCGCTGGTGGGGCCTGCGCCGCAAGGCCGAGTGCGGCCCCTGCACCGCCTGTGAGCAGGGCTGTGCATCACTCGCGATCGACTCCGCCGGCCGCATCGACCAGCGCGAGTGTCTGCTGTGCCTCGACTGCACGGTGCTCTACTTCGACGTCCATGCCTGCCCGCCGCTGGCGCTCGAGCGCAAGCGCCGGGAGCGCGCCGGCCAGCCGCTGACACCGATCGGCCGCAATGGCTACTTCGTGCCGCTGCAGCCGCTTGCGCCGGCGCCCGCGCCGGCCGCGCCGCGCCCCGGTCTGCTGCTGTGGCTGGCGACCGAGATCTTCGACCACCTGATCCCGTGGGGCGGCCGTTTCCGCCTGCGCCCGCTGGTCGTGCAGGCCGGCAGCATCGCGCTCGCCGTGCTCGTCACCTGGGCCTGGCTGCTCGGCGCCGCCGGCAAGCTCGGCCCCGGTATCATCCTCGGCTGGTGGCTCGCCTGGAGCGTGTACGAGACCTTCGCGCGCATGCACTGCAAGCCGCGCGTCAAGGAAGGACCGTGGTGGCAGCGGAACTACCGGCCGGCATCGTGGCCCGACATGATGGCCTACGTCGGCATGAAGAACCTGCTGATCGGCGCGGCGCTGTTCCTGTTCCTGAAGGCGGTCGGCGTGCTGCAGTTCCTGCAGGGCCTGCCCGAGCTCGAATGGCTGTACCGGTAAGATGGCCGACAGGCCGCTGCCGCCGGCTCGTCGCTGGCGCCGCGGCACTGCTGTTCGCCGGCACCGCCGGCGGCGCCGAACTGACAGTGGTCCCCGGCGGGTCCATCGACGCCGCGCTGCGCGCCGCGCGCCCCGGCGATGTCGTGGTCGTCGAACGCGGAGACTACCTCGAGCACCTGGTGATCGACCGGCCGCTGACGCTGCGCGGGCAGGGCCGCCCGACGCTGAGTGCCGGCGGCCGCGGTGACGTGATCCGGATCCGTGCCGCCGGCGTGACGATCGAGGGCCTGATCATCCGCGACAGCGGCAGTGACCTGACCGCACAGAACGCCGGCATCTACGTCGAGCCCGGCGCCCATCGCGTCGTGATCCGCTACAACGATCTCGCCCACAACCTGTTCGGCGCCTGGGTCGAGGGCGTCCATGACCCCGTGCTCGAGGGCAACCTGATCACCGGCCTGCGCGAGTTGCCGAGCGCGCAGCGCGGCAACGGCATTCAGCTCTACAACACGCGCCGCGCGCGCGTGCTCGACAACCACATCAGCTTCGCGCGCGACGGCATCTACGTGGACGTATCGCACGAGGCCGTGTTCCGCGGCAACCGCCTGCACCATCTGCGCTACGGCACGCATTACATGAACTCCAACGGCAACCTGTGGGAGCACAACCGCGCGTGGCGCAACCGCGGCGGACTGGCACTGATGGAGGTGCGCAACCAGGTCGTGCGCGACAACTTCGCCTGGGGCAACCGCGATCACGGCATCATGCTGCGCACGATCCAGGACTCCGTGATCGAGAACAATGTCGTCGCCGGCAACGGCCGCGGCTTCTTCGTCTACGACGCCGAGTACAACACACTGCGCGGCAACCTCGTCGCGGGCAACGACATCGGCGTGCATCTGTCCGCCGGCTCCTACCACAATCAGGTGGATCGCAACGACTTCATCGGCAACCGCCAGCAGATTCACTACGTCGCGGCGCGCGATGAACCGTGGGGCCGCGAGGGCGGCAACTTCTGGAGCAACTACGCCGGCTGGGACCGGGACGGCGACGGGCTCGGCGACCTGCCCTACGCGGCCAACGATCTGGTCGACCGCCTGATCTGGCGCCAGCCGACGGTGAAGGTCCTGCTCGGCAGCCCGGCCCTGCAGACGCTGCAAGCGGTCGCCCGGCAGTTTCCGGTGCTGCGCCCGACCAGCATCGTCGACGAGAAGCCGCGGATGCGGCCGTGGCGGGCGGACTGGGCGGAATGGCTCGGAGACGGCGGTGATTGAGCTGCAGGGCGTCAGCCGCAGCTTCGGCGCGGTGCAGGCCGTCCGCGCGGTGGACCTCGAGGTGCGCGCCGGCGAAATCTTCGGCCTGATCGGTCCCAACGGCGCCGGCAAGAGCACGCTGCTGCGGCTGCTGCTCGGCCTGATTCCGGCGGACTCCGGCGACCTGACGATCGGCGGTGTGGCGGTGGCCGGTCCGGGCTTCCGCGAGCTGCGCCGCCGGATCGGTTATCTGCCCGAGAACGTCGTCTTCTACGACAACCTGAGCGGGCTCGAGACGCTCCGCTTCTTCGCCGACCTGCGCGGGACCGGACGTCAGGCCTGCGCGGAGCTGCTCGAACGGCTCGGCCTCGCTGCGGCCGCGCGCCGCCCGGTGCGCGGTTACTCGCGCGGCATGCGCCAGCGCCTCGGCTTCGCCCAGGCGCTGCTCGGTGAGCCGCAGCTTCTGGTGCTGGATGAGCCGGCCACCGGCCTGGATCCGGCCGGCGTGCGCGACTTCTACCGGATCCTCGCCGAGCTGCGCGCGCGTGGCGCCACGGTGATCCTGTCCTCGCACAACCTCGCCGAGATCCAGGACCGCGTGGACCGCATCGGCCTGATCCGTGACGGACGCCTGCGCGCAGTCGGCGCGGTGCAGGCGCTGCGCGAGGAGCGGCGGCTGCCGCTCAGCGTGAACTTCGGTCTGCGTCCGGAGGGGCGCGCCGAGGTGCTGCGGGTGGTGGCGGCCCTCCCCGGCTGCCGCGCCGAGGTCGGCGCCGACCGCGCCACGCTGATCTGCGATCCGGCCCGGCGCATGGAGGTGCTCGCCGCGCTGCTGGCGCTCGGCACTGCGATCACCGACCTGCGGCTGCGCGAACCATCGCTCGAAGACCTGTTTCTCGCGTATACGGAATCGTGACAGCCATGCGCAACCTGCTCACGCGCCATCCGCTGCTCGTGATCGCCGGCAAGGAGTTCCGCGAGCGCCTGCGCTCGCGCTGGGTGCTGGCCGTCGCCGCGGTGCTCGCCGTCTTTGCGCTCGCGATCGCGTGGTTCGGCGCCGCCCAGCAGGGCGCGGTCGGATTCCGCGGTGCCGGCGTCACGATCGCGAGCCTGGTCAGCCTGGTCATCTACCTCGTGCCGCTGATCGCGCTGCTGCTCGGGTATGACGCGCTGGTCGGCGAGCGGGAGCGCGGCTCGCTGGACCTGCTGCTCGCACTGCCGCTGTCCCGCGCCGAGTTGCTGTTCGGCAAGTTCCTCGGTCTCGGCGCCGCGCTCGCGGCCACGATCGTCGCCGGCTTCGGCCTCGCCGGCCTGGTGCTCGGCCGCCAGTTCGGCGGCGCCGGGCTGCTGGCGTACGGCGGATTCGTGGGCAGCACGCTGCTGCTGGGGCTGGCGTTTCTGAGCCTCGCGCTGCTGATCTCGGTACTCGCCGCGAGCCGCGTCGTCGCCGGCGGTCTCGCCATCGCGCTGTGGTTCCTGCTCGTGCTCGCGTACGACCTGCTGCTGCTCGGCCTGCTGGTCGCGACCGCGGGCGGGTTCCTCGGTGCGGCATTCCCGCTGCTGCTGCTGCTGAACCCGGCCGATGTCTTCCGTCTGCTCAACGTGATGAGCCTCGAGGACGTGCGGGCGCTGTACGGACTGGCGACAGTGATGCCGGCGCGGCTCGCCGACCCGCGCGTACAGGGCGCAGTGCTGCTGCTGTGGATCGCGGTGCCGCTCGGTGCCGCGTGGCTGCGTTTTCGCAAGGCACGGTGAGGACGACCATGGACGCATCCCGGTTCGCGCGCCTGTTGTTTGTTGCGGGCGCTCCGGCGCTCACGCTGTTGCTGGCCGGCGGCTGCTCGACCGGCGCCCCGCCGCCTGTGGCGATCGCGCCGGCCGCGGGCGAGGCCTGTGCGCTCGACGGCATGTTGCTCGCCGACTATCCCGGTCCGAAAGCCCAGATCCACTACGCCTCCGGCCCGCCCGAGTTCTTCTGCGACACCGTAGAGATGTTCTCGCTGCTGCTGCGCCCCGAAGAGCAGCGGCCCGTGCGTGCGGCCTACACGCAGGACATGGGCCAGGCCGACTGGCGCACGCCGCGCGGGCACTGGATCGATGCCCGCAGTGCCTGGTATGTCCGCGGCAGCCGCAGACAGGGTTCGATGGGTCCGACGTTCGCCGCCTTTGCCCGCGCCGAGGACGCCGCCGCTTTCGCCCGTGAGCACGGCGGGCAGGTGCTGCGGTTCGCGGAAGTCACGGCGGACATGGCCGACCTGCGCGGCGGGGCCGACCACGGGCACTGAAAGCCGGTCCCGCGGCCCGGCCCGGCGACTTTCCGGCCTGGTTGACGCAGCCTGCCGGCGCAACCTTGCGGGTCGCGGGCCGGCGGGTCCAGAATCCCCTCCGGCGGATGCCGTCGCCCGAGGGGGGGGTGCCCATGTACCGTTCAGTACGGCCGGCCGCGAAGCAGGCTGTCGCTCATGATGACTGGGCGGCGTGCCGCTTGACCGACCCGGCGCATCGCAAGTCCCGGTTTCGCAGGGAATACCCGCCGCCCGCCCGCGCTTATCCGACGGACGCGACGGGAAATGTCACGACAGTTATCACCCCTATTGAGCCTTGCATAAATGCCTTGCAACTTTTCCGTATGCCGTGAGTCCAATCCGATGTACATTCCCGGACGGAGCGAGCATGCGGAAGTCAGAGAAGGTTGGTCGGGAGCTGCAGCGCCGTCGCCTGCGGGGCGGGCGTCTGTTGCTACGCGGCGA
>VGVB01000050.1 GCA_016882265.1 Gammaproteobacteria bacterium | reverse complement strand
GACTCTTACGACCGGATCGCTCCTTTTTCTGCTGGATCAGTTCTGGTAAGAGTTCAGTCATCTTCTTACTAATTCGCCTTCTGTCGTGTAAAGCATGCAGCATAGGACGCATGTCCGAGGCCGTATACAGGCACCGCTGTGAATTTCGCGGGCCGCTTATGGTGTGCTTACGCCACCTGTTTTGCCCTACTGCGAAAAAGCCCCGACTAGCGAGGCTTTTCGTCTGTTTTTGCAAGCGCTTTGCGTGTCGCCAGAACTGCGCTAAGTGCTTGTTTTTACTGGCGGAAGCGGTGAGATTCGAACTCACGAACGGTTGCCCGTTGCCGGTTTTCAAGACCGGTGCAATCGACCACTCTGCCACGCTTCCTACAACTGTTTTCAAGACCGGTGCATTCAACCGCTCTGCCACCCTTCCCCGGGCGCAGCGGTGGATTGTCGGCCGCGCCGGTCCGGGCGGCAAGCCGCGCGGCCCCAGTTCACCGCGGCGACCAGCCCCGGAACCCGCTCGTGTATACTGCGGTCTGAGACGATAGCCAACCGCCCGGAGCAAAGCGATGCAGACCGACCCGATTCTCGCCCCGCAATCCGCCGCGATCCGCGACTCGGCGCTCGCGACCAACAGCGTCCTGCGCAACACCTATCTGCTGCTGTCGGCGACGCTCGCCTTCAGCGCGCTGACCGCTGGCGTCGCCCTCGCGCTTGGCCTGCCGCATCCCGGCCTGCTGCTGACGCTGATCGGCTACTTCGGCCTGCTGTGGGGCGTGCACAAGACCGCCGATCGCGCGCTCGGCCTCGTCTTCGTGTTCGCGCTGACCGGCTTCATGGGCTACACGCTCGGGCCGATCATCGGCCTGTATCTGCAGGCGATCCCGAACGGCCATCTCGTCGTCATGAACGCCTTCGGCCTCACCGCCGCGGCCTTCGTCGCGCTGTCCGCCTACGCAATCGCCAGCGGGCGCCGCTTCGCGTTCCTCGGCGGCTTTCTGTTCGTCGGCATCCTGACCGCATTCCTGCTCGGCCTGGTCGCGATCTTCTTCGCGCTGCCGGCGCTGTCGCTCGCGGTCTCCGGCCTGTTCGTGCTGCTGATGTCCGGCCTGATTCTGTGGCAGACCGGCGAGATCATCCACGGTGGCGAGACCAACTACATTCACGCCACCGTGACGCTCTACGTCAGCATCTTCAACCTGTTCACGAGCCTGCTGCAGCTTCTCGGCTTCGCCGGCGACGACTGACTCAGGGCGGCGCCAGCCGCTCCACGCCACCGAGATAAGGGCGCAGCACCGCGGGCACGCTCACCGAGCCGTCGGCCTGCTGGCCGTTCTCGAGCACCGCCACCAGCGCGCGGCCGACCGCGACCCCGGAACCGTTCAGCGTGTGCACCGGCTCCGGCCGCCCGCTGTCCGGATTGCGCCAGCGCGCGAGCATGCGCCGGGCCTGGAAGGCCTCGCAGTTGCTGCACGAGGAGATTTCGCGGTAACGGCCCTGCCCTGGCAGCCAGACCTCGAGGTCGTAGGTCTTCGCGCTGCCGAAGCCGATGTCGCCCGCGCACAGCGCGATCACGCGGTACGGCAGGTCGAGCCGCTGCAGCACGCGTTCGGCGTGCCCGGTCAGTTCCTCGAGCGCCTGATACGAGTCCGCCGGGCGCACGATCTGGACGAGCTCGACCTTGTCGAACTGGTGCTGGCGGATCAGGCCGCGCGTGTCCTTGCCGTGACTGCCGGCCTCCGAACGGAAACAGGGCGTGTGCGCAACGAAGCGCAGCGGCAGTTCTGCCGCCGCCAGGATCCGGTCCGCGGCCAGGTTCGTCAGCGGCACCTCCGCGGTCGGAATCAGGAACCGCTCCGGCTCGCCGGCGACGCGGAACAGGTCGGCCTCGAACTTCGGCAACTGCCCGGTCCCGGTCATCGTCGGCCGCGAGACGAGATACGGCACGTACACCTCGCGGTAGCCGTGTTCGCGCGTGTGCAGGTCGAGCATGAACTGCGCCAGCGCGCGGTGCAGCGCCGCCAGTGGCCCGCTCAGTACCGAAAAGCGCGCTCCGGACAGGCGACCCGCGGCGTCGAGGTCCAGTCCACCGAGCCGCTCACCGAGCGCGACGTGATCGGCCGGTTCGAAATCGAAACGGCGGGGCTCGCCATGCCGGCGGACTTCGACATTGGCCGTGTCGTCCGCCCCGAGCGGCACGCTGTCGTGCAGCAGGTTCGGCACGTCGAACAGCAGCGCATCCAGCTCGGCCTGCAGCGCGGTGAGCGCCTGCTCAGCGGCGCTGAGACGGCTGCCGAGCGTTTCGACCTCCGCCAGCAGCGGCGCGATCTCCGCGCCGCGCGCCCGCGCCTGGCCGATCGCCTTCGAGCGGGTATTGCGCTCGTTGCGCAGCGCGTCGACCGTCACCTGGGTCTCCTTGCGGCGACGCTCGAGGTCGGTGAAGCGATCCACCGCAAGGACGTAGCCGCGCCGCGCGAGGTTGGCAACGATCCGTTCGAGTTCAGTGCGCAGCAGGCGGATGTCGAGCACGTTCGGACTCCGGCAATGATCAGTCAGCCCGACAGGTGGCGCGCGAGCACGAGCCCCGCGCGGCAACCGGCCAGGCACAGTGCCACGCTGGCCAGCACGTAAGCGCCGGCCCGCAGCCAGCCATGCTGCCCGATCAGCAGCAGCGTCTCCAGCGAAAAGCTGGAGAAAGTCGTGAAGCCGCCCAGCAGGCCGATGATCAGCAGCGCGCGCAGCGGCTCCGCCGCGGGGCCGCGCCCGGCCAGCCAGGCCCACAGCAGGCCGATCAGCAGGCTGCCGGTGACGTTGACGGCGAGCGTACCCCACGGAAAAGTCCGCGGCAGCCACGCATGCACGGCGGCGCCCGCCAGATAGCGCGACACGCTGCCGATAGCGCCGCCGATGGCGATGGCGAGCAGCGTCCGCATCACGAGCCGGACTCGCGCGAGCGGATCCGCGCCAGCGCCTCACGGATACGGATTTCGAGCCCGCGCGGCACCGGCTCGTAGTAGATGCGTGGCTCCATGCCGTCCGGAAAATGCCGCTGCCCCGGCGCCAGTGCCCCCGGTTCGTCGTGCGCGTAGCGGTAGCCGCGACCGTAGCCGAGCTCCTGCATCAGCCGGGTCGGCGCATTGCGCAGGTGCAGCGGTACCTCGAGCGTGCCGAGCTCACGCGCATCGCGCTGGGCGGCGCCGAAGGCGGTGTACATCGCGTTGCTCTTGGCCGCACAGGCGAGGAACACGCAGGCCTGCGCCAGCGCCAGTTCACCCTCCGGACTGCCGAGGCGATCCCAGGCGTCCCAGGCCTGCAGCGCGAGGGCCAGCGCGCGCGGATCGGCGTTACCGATGTCCTCGCTCGCCATGCGCAGCATGCGCCGCGCCAGAAACGCCGGATCGCAGCCGCCGTCGAGCATCCGGCACAGCCAGTAGAGCGCGGCGTCCGGATCGCTGTCACGGACCGACTTGTGCAGGGCCGAGATCTGGTCGTACCAGAGCTCGCCACGCTTGTCGAAGCGCCGGTGTCCGCCCGCCGCGACCTCGCCGGCCAGTTCGGCGGTGATCAGCAGCGCGGCCGGGTCGGCCGCCGCCAGGTCGGCCGCGACCTCGAGCAGGTTCAGCGCCCGGCGGGCATCGCCATCCGCCGCGCGCGCCAGCAGCTCGAGCGCTTCCGGCGTCGCGCGCAGCCCGCGCCCGCCGAGACCACGCTCGCCGTCCTGCAGTGCGCGCTCCAGCAGCAGGCGCAGGTCAGCGGGCTCGAGCGCGCGCAGCACGTACACGCGGGCCCGCGACAGGAGCGCCGAGTTCAGTTCGAACGACGGGTTCTCGGTCGTCGCGCCGATGAAGACCAGCGTGCCGTCCTCGACGAACGGCAGGAAGGTGTCCTGCTGCGTGCGGTTGAAGCGATGGACTTCGTCGAGGAACAGAATCGTCGGCCGGCCATCCGCCGCCCGCGTCGCCCGCGCCTGCTCGATGATCTCGCGGACGTCCTTGACCCCGGCCATCACCGCCGACAGTGCCACGAAGCGCGCACCGCAGCTCTGCGCGGCGAGACGCGCGAGCGTGGTCTTGCCGCTGCCCGGCGGACCCCACAGCACCATCGAATGCGGCACGCCGGCAGCAAACAGCCGCGCCAGCGCCCGCCCGGCGCCGACGAGCTGTCCCTGACCGACGAATTCGTCGAGGTGGCCCGGCCGCATGCGGTCCGCGAGCGGGCGCCATGCTGCCCCGGCCCCGGTTCCGCTGACGGCTGTCTTCACCATGCGCGGATTCTACCCGTCCGCCCGCCGTTCAACGCCGCCGCCACTCCAGCAGTCGCGCCTCGAAGCGGGCCGCCCAGCCAGCTCCGCCGCGGCAGCCGAACCAGGCGGCCAGCGTGACACCGGCGGCGTTAGCCGCAAGGTCGTACCAGTCCGCGATGCGGTCCTCGGCCAGCAGTCCCTGCGCCACCTCCAGGCTGGCGCCGAACGCGAACACGAACATCGCCACGCGCCCGACGGCGGACCGTCTCACCAGCCCGACACCGAGCAGGGTCAGAGCCAGATAGGCGACGAAATGCTCGAGCTTATCCGTGCCCGCCGGCGCCTCCGGCAGCATCGGCTCGGGCAGCAGACTGCCGCCGGCGATGAGGGCCGCGCACAGCCAGAACAGCACCAGCCAGACGCGGCGGTAGCGGAGCGGCAGCAGCATCCTTCAGCCGCCGGGGGCCCGGCCGATCACGTCGACACCGGGCGGCGGCGTGAACCGGAACAACGCCGGCTCGAGCTGCGGATTCCGCTCCAGCTCCGCCAGCACGAGTTCGGTGACCTGACCGAGCCGATCAGTCAGACGCATGCGTTCGAGGCCTCGTGCCGAGAAGCCGAGCCGTACCTCGCGGAAGTCACCGGCGACCCGTGGCTGCAGCACGCTCCAGCTCAGTCCGTCCGTGCTGCCGGCGTCGCTGATCGTGAACCCGGCGACGATGGCGCTGCGGCCGGCCAGCAGCAGCGCGGGTGTTCCGGCCAGCAGCGTGTCCGCGGCGCGCACCGTGACCTGGTCGAGCTCACGGTCGTGCAGCCAGAGGGTCGTGCCGTCGCAGACGATCAACTGTTCCGGCACGCGGTAGTCCCAGCGGAACCGCCCGGGCCGCGAGATCGCCAGCGTGCCCTCCGCCTCCTCGACGAGCCGCCCCTCGCGATCCGTGACCGTCTGGCGGAACCCGGCGCGCAGCGCAGCGACACCGTCGAGCCAGTGCTCGACGCGCGCCATGGCCGCGGCATTGTCGGCGCACGCCCGGACCGGAGCGGCGCAGGCGAGCGCCAGCAGCAGCATCGGCAGCGGCCGTCCCACTCAATCCTCCGCTGGCGGCGGCGCCAGCACCTCGCGGCTGCCGTTCGACTGCAACGGTCCGACGAGACCCGCCGCCTCCATCGACTCGACCAGCCGGGCCGCGCGGTTGTAGCCGATCTTCAGCCGCCGCTGCACGCCGGATACCGAGGCCCGGCGCGTCTCGGTGACGATGCGCACGGCCTCGTCGTAGAGCGGATCCTGTTCGCCGTCCGCCTCGGCTCCAGCCGAGGTCTCGTCGCCGTCGAACAGTCCCGCGGCCGCGCCCTTCGGCCCCTGCAGCACCTCGGGCACGTAGGCCGGCGGCTCCGTACCGCGCAGCGACCCGACCACGCGCTGCACTTCCTGATCCGAGACGAACGCGCCGTGCACGCGTTCCGGCGACGACGTGCCCGGCGGCAGGTACAGCATGTCGCCATGCGAGAGCAGCGACTCCGCGCCGCTCTGGTCGAGAATGGTCCGCGAATCCACCTTGGCCGAAACCTGAAAGGCGATGCGCGCCGGAATGTTCGCCTTGATCAGGCCGGTGATGACATCCACCGACGGTCGCTGCGTGGCGAGGATCAGGTGGATACCGGAGGCGCGCGCCTTCTGCGCCAGCCGCGCGATCAGCTCCTCGACCTTCTTGCCGACGATCATCATCAGGTCGGCGAGTTCGTCGATGACGACGACCACGTACGGCAGGGCCTCGAGGTCCGGCACCGGGCCCTCGTACTGCCCCGCCGTCTGCAGCCGCGCGACCAGCGGATCCGGAATCTTCTGCCCGGCCTCCGCGGCCTCGCGCAGCCGCCGGTTGAAACCGCCGAGATTGCGTACGCCGAGCTCCTTCATCAGCCGGTAGCGGCGCTCCATCTCCTCGACGCACCAGGCGAGTGCGTGCGCCGCCTCCCTCATGTCGGTGACGACCGGCGCGTACAGGTGCGGCACGCCCTGGTACACGGACAGCTCGAGCATCTTCGGGTCGATCAGGATCATGCGCACCTGCTCGGCCGTGCTCTTGTACAGCAGCGACAGCACCATCGCGTTGATCGCGACCGACTTGCCCGAGCCGGTCGTGCCGGCGATCAGCAGGTGCGGCATGCGCGCCAGATCCACGACCACCGGGACGCCGCTGATGTCCTTGCCGAGCGCGAGCGCCAGCGGCGAGCCGAGGTCGTCGTAGGCCCTGGAGCGGATGATCTCGCCGAGCGTCACCAGCTCGCGCCGCTCGTTCGGGATCTCGAGGCCGACCACCGACTTGCCCGGGATGACCTCGACGACGCGCACGCTGATCGCCGACAGTGCGCGGGCCAGATCCTTGGCCAGCGAGCTGATCTGGCTGACCTTGACGCCCGGTGCCGGCTTCAGTTCGAAGCGTGTGACGACCGGGCCCGGCTGCACCGCGACCACCTCGACCTCGACGCCGAAGTCTTTCAGCTTGATCTCGACCAGGCGCGAAATCGCGTCGAGCGCCTCGGCGGAATAGGCCTGCTCGCGCGGCGGCGGTTCGTCCAGCAGCGCCAGCGCCGGCAGGTCCTGCGCCGGCGGCTTCGCGAACAGCTGCACCTGTCGTTCCTGCTCGACGCGCGGGCTGACCGGCGCCACTGGCGGCGCCACGACTTCGATGCGCGGCGGCGTGCGGGCGGCGGCTTTCTGCTGCTCGTTGCGGACCACCGCCTCGCGCGCTTCGCGCGACTCGCGTCCGGCGGCCTCATCGCGCTGTGCCGCGATGCGCGCCTGCAGCCAGGCTGCGGTCGCGAACACGCCGTGACCGATGACGTCCATGATCGTCAGCCAGGAGACCCCGGTGAAAAGCTGCACGCTCGCGAACCACAGGGCCAGCAGCAGCAGCGTGGCGCCGAGCAGCGAGGCGACATCGGCCAGGCTCGCGCCGAGCAGGCCACCGAGCACACCGCCGGCGCCAGCCGGCAGGCTGCCCGGGGCGAAGTGCAGCGCTGCGAGCGCACAGCTCGTGCCGATCGCGAGTACCAGACCGATCGTGCGCAGCGCGATCGTCGAGCGTCCCGGCACCGCCTCCGCCACCCGGCGCCGCAGACCGATCCACGCACCGGACAGGATCGCGACCGGCACGAGGTACGCCGGCCAGCCGAACAGCAGGAACAGCATGCCGGCGAACCACGCGCCGAGCGGACCGATCAGGTTGCCGACCCGCCCCGGCTCGCCGGTGTAGCTGAAACTCGGATCCTGCGCATCGAAACTCGCCAGCGCGATGACGAGGACTGCGGCCAGTGCACCCAGGATCCAGAACGCAGCCTCGCGCAAGGCACGCGCGAAGACCGGGTCGAGCCCTTTGTTCGTGTCTGCCGTCCCGTTGCTCGGCTTGCTCAAAGGCTACAGAATCCTGTTTACAAAAGTCTTATAAGTCTTTGATTATAATACCGCATTATGTCAATGGCAAGCCGGTCAAGCGAAGCGCCGGCGCCGGTGTGGCCCGCGGCGGTGCACTACCGCCGCGCAAGGGGCTCGCCTACGATGCGCCTCGACACGAGGAACTATACATGAGCGATCCCCGCCACTCGCGACTGATCATCCTTGGCTCCGGCCCGGCTGGTTACACAGCCGCGATCTATGCCGCGCGCGCCAACCGGCGGCCGCTGCTGATCACCGGCCTCGAGCCCGGCGGGCAGCTCACGACGACGACCGAAGTCGACAACTGGCCCGGCGATGCCGCCGGAGTCATGGGCCCGGAACTGATGGAGCGGATGCGCGCGCACGCACAGCGCTTCGACGTCGCCATGGTCCACGACCAGATCACCGCGGTGGATTTCAGCGGCCGCCCGCTGCAGCTCGTCGGCGACGAAGGTCGTTACTCCTGCGATGCGCTGATCATCGCGACCGGCGCATCGGCACGTTATCTCGGCCTCGAGTCCGAGAGCCGCTTCCGCGGCCGTGGCGTCTCGGCCTGCGCGACCTGCGACGGCTTCTTCTATCGCGACCGTGCGGTGGCGGTCGTCGGCGGCGGCAACACGGCTGTCGAAGAGGCGCTGTACCTCGCCAATCTGGCCGCGCACGTGACGCTGATCCACCGCCGCGACCGGCTACGCGCCGAGGCGATCCTGCAGGACCGCCTGCGGACCCAGCAGGCGGCCGGCAAAGTCAGCGTGCTGTGGAACCACGTCGTCGACGAGATTCTGGGCGACGACAGCGGCGTCACCGGCCTGCGGCTGCGCGACACCGGCAGCGGCAGCGCGAGCGAGCTGGCCGTGCCCGGCGTGTTCATCGCCGTCGGGCACACGCCGAACACGGCGATCTTCGCCGGGCAACTCGAGCTGCGCGCGGGCTACGTCGCCATCCGCGGCGGAGTGGACGGCGACGCCACCGCGACCAGTGTGCCCGGTGTGTTCGCCGCCGGCGATGTCGCTGACCACGTCTACCGCCAGGCCGTGACCTCGGCCGGCACCGGCTGCATGGCCGCGCTCGATGCGGATCGCTGGCTCGAGCGACTCGACGCGCCGCGCTGACGAGGGGCCGTGCCGGTCCGGATCGCCCGTTCGCTGGAGGAAATCGATTCGCGCCGCTGGAATGCGCTGGATCTCGGCGGCTCGCCGTTCCTGCGTCACGAATTCCTGCTGGCGGCGGAGCAGTCCGGCGCGGCGGTGCCCGCGACCGGCTGGGATCCGCATTTCCTGCTGCTCGAGGACACCGGGCACGGCCTCACCGGCGCTGTGCCGCTGTACCTGAAGTCGCATTCGCGCGGCGAATTCATGTTCGACTCCGGCTGGGCCGACGCGAGTGAACGCGCCGGCCGGGCGTGGTACCCGAAGCTGATCGCCGCGGTACCGTTCACGCCGGCCACCGGCCCGCGCCTGCTGGTGCATCCGGCCGCCGACGCCGTGGCGGTGCGCAGTCGCCTGCTCGCGGCCTGCCGCGAGCTGCGCCGCGAGCTTGCCGCCGCGTCGCTGCAACTGCTGTTCGTCACCGCGGCCGAACGGCAGTTGCCGGCAGCGCAGGCGCTGCTGCCGCGCCTTGACTGCCAGTTCCACTGGCACAACGCCGGCTTCACGGACTTCGATGCGTACCTCGCCGGCTTCACCGCGGCGAAACGCAAGAATCTGCGGCGCGAGCGCCGCCGCGTCGGCGAAGCCGGCGTCCGCTTCGAGACGCTGCACGGCGGCGAGCTGGATGACGAGCGACTGCGGACGCTGTATCGCCTGCATGCCGGAACCTTCCGCAGGCACGGGCAGGATCCGTACCTGAGCCTGGACTTCTTCCGGCGCCTGTGCCGGACGATGCCGGCGGCGCTGGTGGTCCAGTTCGCGCAGCAGGGCGACAGCACCGTCGGCTGTTCCCTGTCGCTGCGCGGCGCCGACACGCTGTACGGCCGCTACTGGGGCGCGGCGCGCGAGCTGCACAGCCTGCACTTCGAAACCTGCTACTACCGCGGTATCGATTACTGCATCCGCGAGCAGCTTGCGCATTTCGAGCCCGGCGCCCAGGGCGAATACAAACTGCTGCGCGGCTTCGCCCCGCAGCCCGTATGGTCGCTGTATGACGTCGGCGATGCACGCATGGCCGCGGCCATCGCCCGGGTGCTGGAACTGGAGCGCGCCGGCATGGCCCGTTACCTTGCGGCCGCCGCCGCCCACCTGCCGTTCCGGCGCGGCCCCGGCACCGGCGCAGAGGACGATGCAACCGATCACCTGGCTCGCGGACTCTGATCCACCGACCCGGCTGCCGCCGACCGGCCAGGCCCTGGCCGACCCGAACGGACTGCTGGCGGCCGGCGGCGCGCTGACTCCGGACTGGCTCGTGCACGCCTATCGCCACGGGGTCTTCCCGTGGTACGGGCCGGGGCAGCCGATCCTGTGGTGGTCGCCGGACCCGCGCGCCGTGCTGCTGCCGCAGGAGTTCCACGTTTCGCGCAGTCTGGCCCGCGCGATCCGCAACCGCGGCTACCGGACCACGATCGATGCGGCCTTTGCCGAGGTCGTCGCCGGCTGTGCCGCGCCGCGCCGCACCGGCGGCGGCACCTGGCTGTCACCGGCGATGCAGGTTGCCTACCGGGCACTGTTCGAGCGCGGCCTGGCCCACTCGGTCGAGACCTGGCTCGGGGAGCGTCTGGTCGGCGGCATCTACGGCGTGGCGCTCGGTCGCGTGTTCTTCGGCGAGTCGATGTTCAGCCGCGCCCGCGATGCCTCCAAGGTCGCGCTCGCCCGGCTGGTCGCGGAATGCCGCCGCCACGACATACCGCTGATCGACTGCCAGGTACCGAGTGCGCATCTCGCCAGTCTCGGCAGCCGCTGCCTGACACGCGCGGCGTTCGAAGCCCGTCTCGCTGCGCTGGTCACGGATGCGCAGCCGGCCTGGCGGCAATGACACAACTGGTTTGCAACGCGTGCGCCGCTGGTTCACAATCCGCGCGTTTTCCGCGGCAGCAGCAGGACCGGATGGCGAAGGAAGAGGCAATCCAGATGGAAGGTGAGGTCGTCGAGACCCTGCCCAACACGACGTTCCGCGTCCGCCTGCAGAACGACCACATCGTCACGGCGCACATCTCGGGTAAGATGCGCAAGCACTACATCCGCATCCTGACCGGCGATGTCGTGACGGTGGAGCTGACGCCCTACGATCTGAGCAAGGGCCGCATCATCTACCGCGCGCGCTGAACGCTCACTCCTGGCCGAGCAGTTCCGGCGTACCGGCCGGCTGGCACTCGAGCAGCAGGCCGGCGCCGTCAGCCGCGACCGTGATCCGCGCCGTGCCACCGTCGGCCAGCCGCCCGAACAGCAGTTCCTCGGCCAGCGGTCGCTTGACGTGCTCCTGCAGCACCCGCGCCATCGGCCGCGCGCCCAGCAGCGGGTCATAGCCGCGCTCCGCGATCCAGGCCCGCGCCTCCGCTCCGACCGCGAGCGTCACGCCCTTGTGCTCGAGCTGGGCCTCGAGTTCTAGCAGCAGCTTGTCGACGACCCGGGCGATCGTCGCCGCGTCGAGCCGCGCGAACTGGATGATCGCATCCAGACGGTTGCGGAACTCCGGCGTGAACAGGCGGCGCACGGCCTCGAGCGCATCCGGAGCGTGGTCCTGCTGGGTGAAGCCGACGCTCGGCCGCTGCATCTCGGCAGCGCCCGCATTGGTCGTCATGACGATGATCACATGGCGGAAATCGGCTTTGCGCCCGTTGTTGTCGGTCAGCGTGCCATGGTCCATGACCTGCAGCAGCAGGTTGAACACGTCCGGGTGCGCCTTCTCGATCTCGTCGAGCAGCAGCACGCTGTGCGGGTGCTTCGCGATCGCCTCGGTCAGCAGCCCGCCCTGGTCGAAGCCGACATAGCCCGGCGGCGCACCGATCAGCCGCGAGACGGTATGCCGTTCCATGTACTCGGACATGTCGAAACGGACGAACTCGACGCCCAGCGCCAGCGCCAGCTGGCGCGTCACCTCGGTCTTGCCGACACCGGTCGGACCGGCGAACAGGAACGCGCCGACCGGCCGCCGCTCGTTGCCGAGGCCGGCCCGCGCCATCTTGATCGCCGCGACCAGCGCCCCGATCGCCGGGTCCTGGCCGAAGATCACCAGCCGCAGCGTGCGCTCGAGGTTGCCGAGCACTTCGCGGTCCGAACGCGAGACGTTGCGCGGCGGGATGCGCGCGATGCGCGCCACGACCGCCTCGACCTGCGCCACGGTGACCACGGTTTCGCGCGCGCCGGCCGGCTGCAGGCGCAACGCGGCGCCGGCCTCGTCGACCACGTCGATGGCCTTGTCCGGAAGCTGTCGGTCGTTGATGTGGCGCGCCGCCAGCTCGGCGGCCGCGACCAGCGCCTCGTCGGTGTAGGTGACGCCGTGGTGCGCTTCGAAGCGCGAGCGCAGTCCGCGCAGGATCTCGATGGTCTCGGCCACCGACGGCTCGACCACGTCGACCTTCTGGAAGCGGCGGGCCAGCGCGTGGTCCTTCTCGAAGATGCCGCGGTATTCCTGATAGGTCGTCGAGCCGATGCAGCGCAGTTCGCCGCTGGCCAGTACCGGCTTGATCAGGTTCGAGGCGTCGAGCACGCCGCCGGAGGCCGCGCCGGCGCCGATGACCGTGTGGATCTCGTCGATGAACAGGATCGCGCCCGGCCGCTTGCGCAGCTCCGCGACCACCGCTTTCAGCCGCTTCTCGAAGTCGCCGCGGTACTTGGTGCCGGCGATCAGCGCGCCCATGTCGAGGGCGTGGATCGTGCAGTCGGCCAGTACGTCCGGGACCTTGCCCTCGACGATCAGCCGGGCCAGTCCCTCGGCGATCGCGGTCTTGCCGACGCCGGCCTCGCCGACGTACAGCGGGTTGTTCTTGCGCCGCCGGCACAGAATCTGGATCGTGCGCTGCACCTCGGCCTGGCGCCCGATCAGCGGGTCGACCCGGCCGGCCGCCGCCAGCGCGTTGAGGTTGGTGGTGTATTTCTCGAGGACTGCCGCGCCGCTGTCGGCCTCCGCTTCGCGCTCGGTCCCGGCCGCAGTCTCGCGCGGCGCCTCGCGGCTGTCGCCGCCGGCCGGCAGCCCGTGCGAGATGTAGTTGATGACGTCGAGCCGGCCGATGTCCTGCAGCGTCAGCAGGTAGGCCGCGTGCGACTGCTTCTCACTGAAGATCGCCACCAGCACGTTGGCGACCGTGACCTCCTTGCGCCCGCTCGACTGCACGTGGAACACCGCGCGTTGCAGCACGCGCTGGAAGCCGAGCGTCGGCTGCACTTCGCGGTCATCGTCCGGCGGCAGCGTCGGCGTGGTCTCGTCGATGAACTTCTGCAGTTCGCGCTGCAGCCGCGGCAGGTCCGCGCCGCAGGCCTTCAGGATCTCGCGCACCCGCGCGGCATCGAGCAGCGCCAGCAGCAGGTGCTCCACGGTCATGTACTCGTGGCGCGCCGCGCGGGCCCGCTGGAAGGCCTCGTTCAGGCAGTACTCGAGCTCACTCGACAGCAATCAGGTCTCCTCCATCGTGCACAACAGCGGATGCTGGTGCTGGCGCGCATAGGTCGTCACCTGGGCGACCTTGGTCTCGGCGATCTCGAAGGTGAACACGCCGCAGGCCCCTTTGCCGCGGGTGTGCACCTCGAGCATGACGCGCGTCGCACGCGTACGGTCGAGACCGAAGATCCGCTCCAGCACGTCGACGACGAACTCCATCGGCGTGTAATCGTCGTTCAGCAGCAGCACCTGGTACAGCGGCGGCCGGCGCAGTTTCGGCGCCGCCTCCTCGACGACGAGGCTGTGACCACCCTGGCCTTCCTCGGTTTCGCGCCCGCTGCTCACGCCATCGTTCCGCGTCCTGCTCCAGGTCATTTATATGCGCCACGGGCGGCCGGCACAAGGGACGCGGCGCCGCCCGGGTCCCACCGCCGCCACGGACCGGTGAGCCGATTGAGAAGTGTTGCACAAGTCCCCGTGCCGGCACCGGTTTCTGCCGACCGGCCGCCTTGTGGCCGCAATGGCCAAGCCCGTATCATGGCGCAGCCTGCCAGGCCCGCAGCCCGGCGAGGAACGTCCCGTGCCGGACAGGTCCGAATGTCGCTGATCGACCGCATCCGAGCTCCCTTCGGCCCCGCCGCCGGAGGGCCGGCTGCGGCGCTGATCCGGACGGGACCGCTGGCCGCAGCCGCCGTTGCGATCCTGGTTCTGGCCGGACAGCTCGCCAGCCTGGCGTGGCGGCTGTTCGCCGACGACGAGAGCGCACCGGCTGCGCCTCCGGCGATAACCGGCCCGGCGGCACCGGCCTTCGATGTCGCCAGCATCGTCAACGCGCACCTGTTCGGGGTCACGGCTGCCGATCCGAACGCGGCCCCTGAAGCAGCGGCCGGCAATTTCGTGCTCGCCGGTACGCTGGCCGGCCGGGACCCGGAACAGGGCTGGGCCATCCTCGGGCCGAACCAGCAGGCCGCGCGCCTGTATGCGACGGGCGCGACATTGCCGGGCGGCGCCCGCCTGATCGCGGTGTATGCCGACCGCGTCATTCTCGAGCGCGGCGGTCGCCGGGAATCCCTGCTGCTGCCCCGCCTGAGCGGCGGTGCGCGGCCCCTGCCAGTGGCGCGCGCGGCGCCGGCCGCCGCGCCGGTACCGCCCCTCGACAACGTGCGCGAACTGCTGGCGCGCAATCCGGGTGCCGGCACCGAGATCCTCCGGCCGCAGCCGGTCTTTACCGGCGGCCAGTTGCGCGGTTACCGCCTCTACCCGGGCCGGAACCGGCAGCAGTTCACCAGCCTCGGCCTGCAGCCTGGCGACCTCGTCACGGCCATCAACGGCGCTCCGCTCGACGACCCGAATCGCGGTCTGGAGGCACTGCAGGGGCTCGCCATCGGCGGCGCCGCCACGCTGACAATCGACCGCAACGGCCAGGTTCAGCAGGTCAGCGTCGATGCCTCCGCCGTCGCGCCCCAGACCGCGCCGGCGGACAACCCGGTGCAGATGCCCTCGCTGGATGTCGCCGAATGAGGCAGCCGACTCACAGGAATGTCACCATGACCCGTACCGTCCGACCCGCGTTGCTGCTGTCGCTGCTGCTGCCGCTCGCCGCAGCGGCCCAGCAGGGTGCGCAGATCACGCCCAATTACAAGGACGCTGACCTCGGCCAGGTGATCGAGGCGGTCAGCCAGGTCACCGGGCGGAACTTCATCGTCGACCCGCGCGTGCGCGCGCAGGTGACGATGCTGTCGAACACACCGATGAGCCCGGCGGCCTTCTACGAGGCGTTCCTCGCGATCCTGCAGGTGCATGGCTTCGTTGCCGTGCCCTCGGGCAACGTGATCAAGATCCTGCCGGATGCGACTGCGCGCACGCTGCCGGCGGTGGACCTGCCCGAGCGCGTCAGTTCGACTTCCGACGAGATCGTCACCCAGGTGGTCCAGGTCCGCAACGTCTCGGCCGCGCAGCTCGTTCCGATCCTGCGCCCGCTGATCCCGCAGTACGGACACCTGGCCGCCTACCCCGGCGCCAACATGCTGATCCTCTCCGACCGCGCCGCCAACGTGAACCGGATGATGCGCATCATCGGCCGCATCGACCAGTCCGGCGACGGCGAGATCGAAGTGCTCCGCCTCGAGCACGCCACCGCCGCCGAGATCGTCCGCGTGGTCAACGCGCTCAGCACCGCCACCGGTGCCGAGGCGGCCGCCAGCGGCGCCAGGCTGGTCGCCGATGACCGGACGAACAGCGTGCTGATCAGCGGCGAGGGCTCGCAGCGACTGCGCCTGCGCACGCTGGTGACCCACCTCGATACGCCGCTCGAGGCCGGCGGCGACACCCAGGTGCGCTACCTGCGCTACGCCGACGCCGAGAAGATCGCCGGCAAGCTCAAGGAGCAGGTGCAGGGCACGGTCGCCGCCACGCCGGGGCAGGCCAGCGCGGCCGCCGACCGCGGTGTGACGATCTGGGCCGAGCCGCAGACCAACGCGCTGGTCGTCACCGCGCCACCCAAGACCATGCGCTCGCTGATGCAGGTCGTCGACCGCCTCGACATCCGCCGTGCGCAGGTGCTGGTCGAGGCGCTGATCGTCGAGGTTTCCGCCGACGCCACCGCCGATCTCGGCGTCAACTGGATCGTGGACGGCTCCGGCGACAACTTCCTGGTCGGCATGTTCAACCAGCCCGTCGGCGGCGTCAGTCTCGCCGACGTCGCCAAAGCCATCGACGACCCGTCGTCGGTGCAGACGGAGCCCACCGGCCTGACGCTCGGCGGGGCCCGGGTCCAGGACCACGGCACGAATTTCGCCGCGATTCTGCGCGCGCTGCGCGGCGACGGTAACACCAATATCGTCTCGGTACCGTCGATCATCACGATGGACAACGAGGAGGCGCAGATCAAGGTCGCGCAGGAAGTGCCGTTCGTCACCGGCCAGTTCACCAGCACCGGCGCGTCACAAGGCCAGCTCAACCCGTTCCAGACGATCCAGCGCGAGGAAGTCGGCACTATCCTGAAGATCACGCCGCAGATCACCGCCGACGACACGATCCTGGTCAAGATCGAGCAGGAGGCCTCGAGCCTGGCCGCCGACTCGCGCGGCGCGGTGGATCTGATCACCAACAAGCGCACGATCAGCACGCGCGTGCTGGTGGATGACGGCGGCATGATCGTGCTCGGCGGGCTGATCTCGGACGCGCTGCAGGAGAGCGAGCAACGCGTTCCGGGCCTCGGCCGCATCCCGCTGCTGGGCGAGCTGTTCCGGGTGCGCAGCACGCGCAAGATCAAGACCAACCTGCTGGTCTTCATCCGGCCACGCGTGCTGCGCGACGCGGAAGCCGCTGCCATCGAGACCAACACCAAGTACAACTTCATCCGCGGCCAGCAGCAGCAGCGCAACCAGGGGCGCGTCCAGCTCCTGCCGGGCGCGCAGCAACCGTTGCTGCCGCCGCTGGTGGGCCCGACCGCGCCGTCCGCGCCGGGCGAAGCCGCAGCGCCGGCCGGCCCGGACGAATGACGGGCCGGTGCGCATGAGTGCCGTGGCCCGCATGACCGCGCTCCCGCCCGGCCTGCGGCTGCCGTTCGCCTTCGCCAGGCGCCACGGCGTGCTGGTCCGGGCGCTCGGCGAAGGCCGCGCCCAGGTCGTCTATCGCGAAGGCGCGAACCCGGCGGCGGTCGCCGAGCTGCGCCGCTTCCTCGGCCTGCCGCTGGTGATCGAGCGCGCCACCGCAGCGGCCTTTGACGAACTGCTGCAGAAGGCCTACGAGGGCGGCAGCGGCGAGGCCGGCCAGATCGTCGAGGGCATCGAGGGCGAGCCGGATCTGGCCGGCCTCGCCGAGGACCTGCCGGAACCGTCCGATCTGCTCGACAGCGAGGACGACGCGCCGGTAATCCGTCTGATCAACGCGGTCCTGAGCCAGGCGATCAAGGAGAACGCCTCGGACATCCACGTCGAGCCGTACGAAAACCGGCTGGTCGTGCGCTTCCGCGTCGACGGCGTGATGCGCGAAGTTCTGCAGACCAAGCGCGCGGTCGCGCCGCTGCTGATCTCGCGCATCAAGGTCATGTCCCGGCTGGACATCGCCGAGAAGCGCCTGCCGCAGGACGGCCGCATCAGCCTGCGCATCGCCGGCCGCGCCGTGGACGTGCGCGTCTCGACGATCCCGTCCGGGCACGGCGAGCGCGTCGTGCTGCGCCTGCTCGACAAGCAGGCCGGCCGGCTCAACCTCGCTTCGCTCGGCATGGAACCGCGCGTGCAGGGCATGGTCGACGAGCTGATCCACAAGCCGCACGGCATCATCCTGGTGACCGGCCCGACCGGCTCCGGCAAGACCACCACGCTGTATGCGGCGCTCGAACAGATCAACGACCACACCCGCAACATCATGACCGTCGAGGATCCGATCGAGTACTACATCGACGGCGTCGGCCAGACCCAGGTCAACACCAAGGTCGAGATGACCTTCGCCCGTGGTCTGCGCGCGATCCTGCGCCAGGATCCCGACGTGGTCATGGTCGGTGAGATCCGCGACACCGAGACCGCGCAGATCGCCGTGCAGGCCTCGCTGACCGGCCACCTGGTGCTGTCGACGCTGCACACGAACACCGCGGTCGGGGCCGTGACCCGGCTGCGCGACATGGGCGTCGAGCCGTTCCTGCTGTCGTCGACGCTGCTCGGCGTCGTCGCGCAGCGGCTGGTCCGCGTGCTCAATCCGGCGACGCGGGTCGCCTGTCCGGCGGGCGACTACGAAGCGCGGCTGCTGAACCTGCCGCCGGGTGAGGCTGCCGCCAGCACGCTGTACCGGCCGGGCAGCGACGCCGCCGGCGGTTACCAGGGGCGCACCGGCATCTACGAGCTGGTGGTCGTCGACGAGCCCATGCGGGCGATGATTCACGACGGCGCCGGCGAGCACGAGCTCGAACGCCACGCGCGGCGG
Organism: Gammaproteobacteria bacterium; assembly: GCA_016882265.1. Lineage (GTDB taxonomy): Bacteria > Pseudomonadota > Gammaproteobacteria > Steroidobacterales > Steroidobacteraceae > SCUD01. The sequence goes on along the minus strand of VGVB01000050.1, from coordinate 2,135 downwards.
CTGACCCCGGGGATCCGCGACGACGGCCGCGCCAAGGTCCTCGCCGGCACCACCTCGCTCGAAGAGCTGCTGCGCGTCACCCGTGAGGAGTGATGGCGGCCTTTGAATACACGGCCCTCGACGCCGGCGGGCGCGAGCACCACGGTGTCCTCGAAGGCGACACCGCACGCCAGGTGCGCCAGGCGCTGCGCGAGCAGAGTCTGCTGCCGGTCACGGTCAGCGAGGTCGCCGATGTCGCGCCCCGCCGCGGCCTGCGCTGGACCTCGGCCCGCGGCGTCCGCGCCGCCGAGCTCGCGCTGCTGACCCGCCAGCTCGCGACGCTGGTGCGGGCCGGCCTGCCGCTCGAGGAAGCGCTGCTCGCGGTCTCGCAGCAGAGCGAAAAGGTCCGCGTGCGCAACATCGTCGCCGGAGTGCGCTCGCGGGTCATCGAGGGGCGCACGCTGGCCGAGGGCTTCGGCGCGTTCCCGCGCGTATTTCCCGAGATCTATCGCGCCACGGTCGCCGCCGGCGAGCAATCCGGCCACCTCGATACCGTGCTCGAACGGCTCGCCGACTACACCGAGAACCGGCAGGTCCTGCAGCAGAAGATCACCCATGCCATGGTCTACCCGGTACTGCTGTCGGTGGTCTGCGCCGGCATCGTCGCGGTGCTGCTCGGCTACGTCGTCCCGGAGGTCGTACGCGTGTTCGAGGCCGGCCACCAGGAGCTGCCGCTGCTGACCCGCCTGCTGATCGCCGGCTCCGACTTCCTGCGCGCCTGGTGGTGGCTGCTGGCGCTCGGCACCGGGCTGGCGATCGCCGGCCTGCGGCGCTGGCTGCGGGCGCCGGCCGCGCGTCTGCGCTATCACCAGATGAAACTGCGGCTGCCGCTGGTCGGCCGCGTCACGCGCGGCAACAACGCGGCACGCTTCGCCCGCACGTTCGCGATCCTGACTGCCAGCGCGGTGCCGGTGCTCGAAGCCCTGCGCATCGCCGGCGAAGTCGTCACCAGCCTGCCGATGCGTCATGCCGTGGAGGAGGCGGCGGTACGCGTGCGCGAAGGTGCGCCGATCGCGCGCGCGCTGGGCACCAGCCGGCTGTTCCCGCCGATGCTGGTGCACCTGATCGCCAGCGGCGAGAGCAGCGGGCGGCTCGAGGAAATGCTCGAGCGCGCGGCCACCAACCAGGAGCGCGAACTCGACGGGCTGGTCAACACCGCGGTCGGAATCCTCGGGCCGGCGATGATCCTGCTGATGGGCGTGTTCGTGTTCCTGATCGTGATCGCGCTGCTGCTGCCGATCTTCCAGCTCAATCAGCTGGTTCGCTGACCCCCTTGCGGGCGCGCCCGGCGCGCCTTATAAGTCGCCCGGCGGCGGCTACCAGGCGGGGTGGATGAGCGAAAAGCCCGAAGCAGAGTTCGACGACGATCCGGAAGGCGGCGACGCGGACCCGACCGATATCGACGTCGACCGGCTGATGCGCGACCTCGATCCGCGCAAGCGGCGCAGCGCGCGCGCCAGCCATGAGCCGGCCTGGCGCCGGCTCGAACGTGCCTCGAGGAACGCCGCACGGCCGGCCTGCTCGAGGACTTCGATGGTTACGATGTCGGCGACCCGGGTGCGCGCCCCGGGCGGCGGCCGGGCGGACGCTCACGGCGTTGCTGAGCCGGCAGTCAGCGGTAATCGCGCGGCGCCACCGACAACGCACCGAGCAGCGCCGAGCGATCCTCGAGCCGTTCCGCAATCACGTGCCGTACCTCGCCTGCGCGCTGTAACCGGCCCTGCACGCCGAGCAGCCGCGCGGCGCGCAGCGTCTGCCGCTGCCGCTCGGCCACCTGCCGCCAGACGATCAGGTTGACCTGGCCGGTCTCGTCCTCGAGCGTCACGAAGGTCACGCCGCGCGCGCTGCCGGGCTGCTGCCGGGTCAGCACGATGCCGCCGGTGCGCAATCGTGCGCCGGCATCGAACTGCGCGACCTCGGCAGCCGTGCACCAGCCGGCAGCGGCCAGCCGCGGCCGCAGCAGCGCCAGCGGATGCCGCCCGAGCGTCAGACCGAGCGCGCGGTAATCGGCGACCAGGTCCTCGCCCTCGGCGGGCGCGCGCAGCAGCGGGATGCTGCCGGCGTCACTGGCCGCGGGCGCGAGCGGCAGTGGCGCT
>VGVB01000049.1 GCA_016882265.1 Gammaproteobacteria bacterium | reverse complement strand
TTGCACCTCTTCCGCTACATCGAGGGCTGGTACAACCCGCATCGCCGCCACTCCGCCCTCGGCCAACGCTCCCCGCTAGCCTTCGAACAGCAGCATGTCGTAGAATCAGCAGCCGCTTGAAATCCCAACCACCCGCGCTCCACGAAAGCGGGTCAAGTCCAAGTCCAACCGGAGTCCGCATGCGGCAGTATCGCTTGTCGAGAGCACAGCGAACACGAAATCCCAGCCGACCAGCGTTTTCGACCACCCCAATGGACCAATGTGGGCCTCGGATGGGCGTGAACTGCCGGAACGAGCAGCCGGCGCCTGCGTATCAGCGGCCCTGCGGGCGAGCGCGCACCTGATCGAGGACGCGTTCCGCCGCGACGCGCACGGCCGCGACCGAGTCCTGACGACTGATCCCGTATCCGGCACAGAGAACGGTCCTCGACGCGCTGACGCGCAGGAACTCATTCACGACCTGCGACGCTCAGACATAGGGGTCTGCACTCTCCACGGCATGCGGCACCTCCGATGGTGCCGAACATGCCAGAAAGTGCTACCGATGGCCCCGGTCCAGAGTTCTACCTATGTCTCCGGTCTGTACCGTTCGTCGGCATGCGGCTTCATCGCGAACGGCGCCCGGAGTTCCGCCACGAGGTGTCGCCAGCCGCGGCGAATGATGAGCCGCGACAGCGCGATGCCAAGCAGCACGACCGCGACCAGTTCCCACACTGAGGCACTCTCGGCCGCAGCACTGCTGGCGAGGGGCGCTTCGACGCCGCGCCAACGCGCCGCGCTGTCGGCGGCCCATGCGACGCCGACCGTGGTCAGCAGCACCGACGCCGTGAACAGGCGTGCGGCCGGTCGGCCATAGCGGCGCGCGACCAGCGCGAACGTCGTGAGGTTCGTCGCCGGCCCGGCGATCAAGAACGCAATGCCTGCGCCAGGCGACACGCCGCCGGCGAGGAGCGTCGCGACCAGTGGCGTCGCCGCGCTGGCGCAGATGTACGTCGGCATCCCGAGCGCGGCGAGAGCAAGGACTTGTAGCGGCGTCGGCCACGAGGCGACGGTGGCCGCCGCTGGCGTCGGGGCCACGAGTGCCGACACAAGCAATCCGGCAAAGACCCACGGCAAGGTGTGGCCGAGCGACTCTTCGAAGCCGAAGTGGAACGCTCGCCGCATGCGGTCCCGCATTGGTGGGGCGATTGGTGTCGCGATGGGAATCGCCCGCCGGCCTGTCGGCACGGGTGCCGCGTCACCCACGGCGCGCCCAAGGATCAGCGCGACGAGTACCGCGACCACCATCGCGGCGGCGATGCGGAGCACAGTCATGGGCGCGCCCAGTAGCGGAAACGAGATCAATACCGAGTCCAAGCCGAGCTCAGGCCCGGCGAGCAGGAACGCGAACGCGGCTGTGCCTCCGCGCGGCACCGCGCTGAGCCGCTGAAAGAGCGGCACGGCGGAGCAGGAACACAGCGGCATCGGTGCGGCGATTGCCATGCCCTTCAAGGCACGCACGAAGGATGATCCTTTCCCCAACCACGCCAGCGACGCGGCCGGGATGAACTCGCTGGCCAGTCCCGTGACTGCGTACGCGAGAACGAGCGACGGCGCGACCTCGAGCAGGTTCGCGACGAGCCGCAGACCGACTTCGCTCACGATCGCACCGATGGTCACCGCGCGCGTCCCGGCTTCCGTTTGCCGTCGGTGACGCCCCCAACCTGCATCAAGCCACCCTCTGCAGGCCGGAAACTCACCAGCGGCTCGACCGGGCGGTTGGCCGCCAAGTGCTCGGTGACGATCTGCGCAGCCGTCTCTGGCGTCACGCCGCGGTACCACACGTTGTCCGGCTGCACGATCACCGTGCAGCCATCATCGCAGCGACCCAGACAGCGCGTCCGTGCCGTGTGCACCTGCGGATCGAGCCCCTCCGCCTGCAGCGCGCGCCGCAGGGCGACGGTCACGGCGTCGGCGCCGCGGCTCGTGCAGGTGTCGCCGTTGCAGAGCAATACAAGACGCTCTGTCCCTGTCAAATCCCAGGTCGTCATCGCCTACCCCTGCATCCGGACGACGAATCCATCGATGTTCCCGTCCTCGCTGGCCACGACGAGCATCGCGCCGTCGGGCGACCACGCCAGCGCGGCAACGCCACCGCCAGACTCCAAGCGCGCTCGGCGATCGGCGGCCTTGCCGTTGATGCGCCAGAGCTGTGTGCGGCCATCCGCATCGCCGAAGGCAATCGCGGTCCCTGTCGGCTGCCATGCGAGCGCCGTGACCAGATTCTCGTGACCATTCAATGAAAGCGGGCGACTGCCCTCTGGCCCACCGCCCGCGAAGTCCCAGACGGTACCACCGGGTCCGCCAGCCGTGGCGAGGTAGCGTCCATCTCGATCCCACGCTACACACGAGAGCTTCGTCATGTACCCTGACATATAGAGGTGCTCGGCGTTGCGGAGACTCCACACCTGCACGGCTTGGTCTTGGCATCCAGCGGCGAGCCAACGGCCCTTCGGATGCCATGCGACGTCGAGAATCGACCCCTTCCGCTCGAGCACGCGTCGCGGCGCCTCAAGTTCAGGCTCCCACAGCGTGACGCCCCCGTAGTGCGCCACTGCGAGCTGCGCCCCGTCGGCACGCCACGCGAGCCCGGCGACCGTCGATGGGTGACCGTCAAGCGTCCGCTGCACGTCGCCTCGCGCGGAGCACAGCCACACGCGGCGGCCCGCCGAGCAGGCCAAGCGCTGACTGTCGTGGGTCCACGCGATGCGTTCCACCCAACCGCTGGCGCGGACCTCGGCGACCGCCGTGCCATCAGCGGCGTTCCAGATCCGCAGCGCGCCATCCTCACCGCCCGTCGCGACGAGTCGGCCGTCGGGCGACACGGCAAGCGCCGCGGCGCCTTCATGGGCCGCAATGCGCCAGAGGCCGTCCCCGGCAGTCGTATCGATGGCCGCGAGCGTGCCCTCGCTGCTCAACAACGCAACCTCGCGGCCCTGTGGCGTGAGCCACGCCATGGCACGAGGGAACTCGGGGATCGCCAACCCCCAGACGCGCTCAGGGGCGGCGTCGGCTAGGCGAGGCACGCGTGGAACCCCGCTTCCAGTTCGGCACGATCAAGGTTGCGCCCGATGAACACCAGTTGACTCTGTCGTGGCTCGTCCGCCTGCCACGGCCCGCCCGGCCGTCCGTCGAACAGCATGTGCACCCCTTGGAACACGAAGCGCTCCGGTTCTTGGTCGATGGCAACGATGCCCTTCATCCGGAAAATGTCTACGCCCTTCTCCATGAGGATCTTCGAGAACCACGCATTGAGCTTCTGTCCGTCGAGCGGCCGCCGGGCCTCGAGGCCGACGGACGTCACCTCGTCGTCGTGCTCATGTTCAGGATTGAAAACGTGTTCGCGCACCGCCGTGACCGGACCGTCCGGTCCCGCGAACGTCGCGGCGAACTCCTCCGGCTGATGCTCGGTAAACAGCACGTAGCGTCCGTCCGTGGGGACATCGAGGTACACGGTGGTGGTCCCCTTCGGCGCCAACTGGAGGGTCACGGGCGTGTCGCTCGGTGCCATGATCGCACCGCTGCCGACGGGAACCGCCTCGTACGAGAACCGGCGCGCCGCATGCTCCGTCGTCGCCGCAATGCCGTCACCTTCTCCGGCATGGCGAAGGAACAACATGTTCATGGCTGGGTCTGGACCTTCGTGCAACGTGAGCGTGTGGCGCCCGGCGGTGAGGGCGTAATCGCCGGCCCATTCGAACGGATACTCCGGCTCGAGGAACGCCGGGTTCAGCTGCAGCGCCCGTTCGAGGTCGAAGCCTCCGATGTCGAGCAGGGCGGAGATGTCCACCGCGGCATCGCGGGCGCGGATCACGCGTGCCATCGCGTTCATCGTCCGGACACGTTGCTCTAGCGTGTCGAGCTGATCCTCCGGCACGAGATCGATCTTGTTGAGAATGATCACGTCGGCGAAGGCAATCTGTTCCTGGCACTCGCTCGAGGTGTCCAGATGCAGCGACACGTGCTTGGCATCCACCACGGTCACGACACCGTCCAGCCGGAGCCTGCTCTGGATTTCGTCGTCCACGAAGAACGTCTGCGCCACCGGCGCCGGGTCGGCCAGCCCCGTCGTCTCGATTAGGATGTAGTCGAACTTCTCGCGACGGCGCATCAAGCTGCCGAGGATGCGAATGAGATCGCCGCGCACGGTGCAGCAGATGCATCCGTTGTTCATCTCGAAGACTTCTTCTTCGGCGTTAATGACCAGGTTGTTGTCGATGCCGATCTCGCCAAACTCGTTCTCGATGACGGCGATGCGCTTGCCGTGCTGCTCGGTAAGGATGCGGTTGAGGAGGGTGGTCTTGCCGGCGCCGAGAAAGCCGGTCAGGACAGTGACGGGGACTTGAGTATCGGACATGGAGACTCCGGCGGAGTTAGTCAGGGAATGACGGCCGTGACGGTCGCATCGGCTGCGGCCAGCGCGGCGGTGGCGGGTGTCGAAAAGCGTTCGAAGCGGAGCGGAGCGAGCAGCGGCGGGAGCGGCAGCAATGTGCCAGCGGTCCACGTGTCGCTGGCCCATTCCACAAGGGCCTCGAAGTGGCGCTGCGTCTCGAGGCGGCCCAAGTAGAAGGTGCCTTCGTCGCTGGCGATCGCGACGACGTTCGGCACGTCGCAGGGGCCGAGGCAGCCGCTGATCGTCAGGTGCACGTGGTGCAGCAGCTTCCGGCGCTTGAACTCTGCCTTGAGCCAATCCACCGGCACGGCTGGGCGCCCACGGTCGACGCGACCGCAACAGCAGCCGACGCACACGACGACGGATGCCAAGGCGCGACGCTTCGTCGTGAGGGAGCACGATGTCTCGTCGGCGACTGCGGGAGACGCAACGATTCCACGCGCCTGCAGCGCATCGCGGACGGCCACCGCAGTCGGCGCGCGCAAGCCCAGCGCGGCGCAGCGCGCGCTGTCCGCGAGGAGCGCGCGGGCAGCATCGGCGGAGGCGACGGCGCCCTGGTGCATGACGACTGCGTCGTCACCAATGCGCCACGCAAACTCGATGTCGTGTGTGCTCAGCAGGATGCAGCGTCCGGCGTTGCGCATCTCGAGCAGCAACCGCTCGAGCTGTGCGGTCGCTCCCGCGTCTAGGCCACTGGTGGGTTCGTCCAGCAAGAGGACCGGCGGGTCCATCGCCACGATTCCCGCGATGGCCGCGCGCAGCTTCTGTCCGTGGCTCAGCGACGCCGGCGAGGCATCATGCTGCTCCTCCAGGTCAAGCGCGGCGAGCACACGATCCACGCGCGCCGCAATCTCCAGCCGTGGCAGGCCGAGGTTCGTCGGCCCGAATGCCACGTCTTCGCAGAGTGTCGTGCCAAGGAGTTGGTCATCAGGGTCGTGCATGACGAGGCCGACGCGGCGACGCCAGTCTGCGAGCCCACGGCGCGTGTGCGCCAGCGTCGCCTCGCCCGCGCGCACGGTCCCGCCCGCAAGCGGATGCAGTCCAGCCGCGGCCGCGAGCACGCTCGACTTTCCCGATCCGTTCTCGCCGAGCAGCACGGTGATGCGACCGCCCTTGGCGCGCAGCGACACGTCACGACATCCCACAGTGTCGCCGTAGCGCAGCGTGACGCCGTCGAAGACAAGGTCCGCAGCGGTCATGACCAGCTCCACCACATCAACAGCGGAATCGTCGCGACCGCCGTGGCCCAGGCAACGTCGTACGCACGCAACGCCTCGTGCCCGGGCTGAGTGGCAAGGAGGCCCCCTGGGCTCCGCAGCTGCAACGCGCGCTCAAGACGGTCTGCCCGACGAATGCCGCGCTGGAACAGCGTGCTCGCCATGGCGGTCGCACTCCGGCGCTGCGCCGCCGTGCTCACGGTGCCGCCACGCAGTGTCATGACCTGCTGCAGCCGCTGTCGTTCTTCGCCCAGGATGTCGAGCAGGCGAAGCATGCCCAGCCCGACCTCCGCAACTGCCACAGGGACGCCAAGACGCTGCAGCAGGCGCAGCAGGTCCGCCGCCGGTGTCGACAGCGTCAGCAGGAGCATGGCCGCGAGCGCGCCAAGGCTGCGGGTGAAGAGGGGCCAGACGGCGTCGAGACTGAACCCATCGATCGTCATCCCGCTGGTCGTGACGTGGATGCGCGGTGCGACGGTCAGCGCCGTGAGTAGCACGAATGCCAGCGGAGCTCGTGCGGCACGCCAGAACTGCCGGACGCTCACGCCGGCACGGCCAACTACCAGTGCCGCAGCGACGAGGGCGACCAGCAGGCCGCCGGGGTGTGGCAAGGCCAACGCCGTCGTCAGCAGACTGCCACTGAGCAACGCCTTGGACAGCGGATGCCGCTGCCGCCATCCGCGGCGCAACGGCCCGCTACGATGCATGGGATCGTTCGCGTCGCAGCGCCGCGACGCTCACGCCCAGTAGCGCGCCGCCGAGCATGCCCTGCACGACAAACAACGGCAGCTCGGCGGCGTCTCTGATCTCGATCAGCGGCTGCGCCCACGGCTCGAATGTCGGTGCCAGCTGCGTCGTCGTCTCGCGCGCAGCGTCGTCGGTGCCGCGACGATCACCCGCCAGTACGTGCGCGCACAGGGTCAGGAGTGCGCCGGCGACCGCGCCAGCCGACGCAGCCCGCGCATGTGGCAGCCACGACCGCATGCTCACGCAAGGGTCGGGGTGCGGCGTGAGAGCGGTGCGATGGACTTCCACACGAAGGCGCTGAACACACCCTCCAGCACCGCCAACGGGAGTTGCGTGACGCCAAAAACCAGCGCAAACCGCACAAAGGCATCCGTCACCCCGGTGGCGCTTGGGAACGCCCACGCAAGCTGCATTGCCGTGCACGCATAGGTCGCAAGGTCTGCGCAGGCGGCTGCGATGCCGACGGCGAGCGACGGGCTGGCCCCGACGCGCTCGGCCAACCGGAACACACCAATAGCCACCCACGGGCCCACGACACCCATGGAGAACACGTTGGCTCCCCACGTAGTCAGGCCGCCGTGCGCCAACACCACCGCCTGGAACAGCAACACCAAGCCTGCCATGACCGGCATGCACGCAGCCCCCACGAGCACGCTGCCGAGCCCCGTACCGGTGGGATGCGCCGAACTGCCGGCGAGCGACGGGAGCTTGAGGGAACTCAACAGCATCACGAAGGCGCCGCTCGCCGCCAAGCGCATCCGGTCGGCGGGATTCGCGTTGACGCGCCGGCTCAACGCACGCGCCGACCCGACCACGAATGGCAGCGCGGCAGCGGTCCAACCAACAGAGTGGCGGAGCGGCAGGTAGCCTTCGGCGATGTGCATGCGACGACGCGAGAGAACCGACCAAGGAGAAGTGCGAGTCTCAAAGCTTAAACCGCATTGCCGCCGGGTGCTTCGTCCGACCGGTGAACGGGCCAGATGAGCCCGTCAGCGGTCACAATCCCGAGGCCAATCGCCTCAGGACCGCACCGGAGCAAGCGCTGCCACCATGCGCTGCAACTCGAGTGCCGGGAGCCGCGCACCGATGAACAGCGCAAGCGGCGCAAGCCGCGGCTCCGGAACGCGATCCAGGTAGAGGGTCGAATCGCCGCGAATAGCGCTCCACACGAAGTGCTCGCCGGGTGCATCAAAGAAGCGCACCAAGCCCTTGGCGCGGACCACGGCCGCAGGCAGGCCGGCCACCAGCGCGGCCAGCGCCGCACGATCGACGACCGGCGGAAACGACAGCTCCAGCGACGCGAAGTGATGCTGGTGCTCGTGGTGCTCGTGGTGCGCGTGGTGCGCGTGGTGCGCGTGGTGCTCGTCTGCCGCGGCATCGGACGCGAGCGCCGTCGTCAGCGCCTGTGCCAGCGGAAGCCGACGCGTCGGTGCGTGCGCCATCGCACGCACCATCGTGGCAAGCGAGGCCGCAAACGACTCCGGCGCAATGCGCTCGGCGTGCGGGTTCACCGCCAGCAGCGCGGCGTCCACTTCGGCGCTCCGCGCTGCGCCGGCGCGCTGTGTCCAGTTCAACCAGAGGTGCGAGGCCGTCGCGACCTGGTCGTCCTCGAGGGCGTTGTGCCAGTCACGCCGCTGCCAGCGCAGCGCGTCGACCACGCCCACCTGCGTCGGCCGCGCGAACGCGCCGAGCCGACGGTCGAGCATCAGCATGCTGAGTAGTTCATCCGAGTCCGTCGTGCCGTTTGCCTCAAGCAGCACGACATCGCCAGCGACTGGTTGAAAGGCGAGTAGCTGGGCCAGCAGCTCGTCCCGCGACCCACAGCACACGCAGTCGCCGTTGAGGGGGGTGACGATGGCACTCACGGTGGCCAGCCGTTCGGCGTCGACGCGCGCGTTGCGATAGTCGTTGAGGATAACCCGCGGCCGTACGTCGGGCGCCAAACGCGGCAGGCAGCGCTGCAGGAACGACGTCTTGCCGGCGCCGAGGAATCCGGTCAGGATGACAAGCGGGGTCTGCATCGGTCAGAAACAGTCGCAGCCGAAGCCGCAGTCGAGACCGCCACCGCCGGCGCTGACGCGGGTCGTGGTCGCCGAGCGCTCGGTGGCGCCCGTCGAGGAGAAGATGCCCGCGCCGCCGGTAATCACGCGTCGGACCGGCACGCCGCTCTCCGGATGGGTCGTTAGTGCGGGCTCGCTCATCGACTGGCGCAGCTGGAAACGCTGTGGTGCCTCGTCGGCGCTTGCGGGAATCGTCTCGTAAACGTAGGTCGGCATGGGGGAGTGAACTCGCGGGGACAGGTTGCTAGATGCGTCGGATACGAGACGGCCACGGATCGTCAAAGGTCGCCCCCTGCTGCCAGGCACTCACTTCGTCATCGGTGCACAGACAGGCGTGGAGTTGCGCGCGAAACGCCGCGCGCTCGGCGGCGTGGCCAATGAACGTGAGCTCGCAGTGACGGTCGCCGAACAGCGGATGCACGGCCGACACCTGTGTGGCGAGCGCCTCACGCTCATCGGGCCGCAATCGCGCGTCAGGGTCCTCTAGCACGCCCGCCTTCCACGTGCCCGCCCATTCGAGGCCGAGGTACGATCCCGCTTGGCTCCACACGAGGACGTCCAAGGGGCGCGATGCCAGCCACAGCCACCCCTTGCTGCGATGAATCCCCAGTGGCAATGCCTGCGTGAACAGCGTATGCAGCCGCGACGGATGGAACGGTCGCGTGTCGCGGAGGACATCGCCACCGAGATCGAAACGCTCGGGGTCGTCCGCTGTGGTGACCGATCCGGTGATCCGACGTCGCTGGCCGACGCCGCCGAGGCCGACGATGCGCGCGGGATCGACTTGGCCATATGCGGTCGTGATGATTGTCGCGCGCGCATTCAGTTGCCGCAGCACGCGCAGGATCGCCTCCGCGTCTGCGCGCCGTAACAGGTCGGCCTTGCTGACGATCAGCACCGCCGCCGCCACAATCTGCGCCTTGAGGAGGGTGCGCACATTCTCCGGCGGGCTCGGGGGCAACAGCGCGCGCCCGCCGTCGAAGTCCCGGAGCAGGTTCAATCCGTCGACAACCGTCACGAACCCGTCGAGGGAAACGTCGTCTCGGGCCGCGAGGTCCGCCGTCAGGCGATCCGGATGCGTCCCACCCGAGGTCTCCACGAGGCAGTACGTGATCGTCTCGTCCGCGACGAGCGCACTGAGGGCCTCGCGGAACACGTCTCGTAGCGAACCGCCGAGCGATCCGCGATGGAGGTTCACCACCAACTCGTCATGACCCTCGCGCGTCTCACGCACGAGGTCGGCGTCCACCGGCAATTCGCTGAGGTCGTTGACCACGACCGCCACGCGCTGCGCCGCCAGTTGCCGGATGAGCCGGCGCACCAACGTGGTCTTACCTGAGCCGAGGAAGCCGCTGATCACGGTGACCGGTAAGCGACGGCGCGCCATCAGCGTTGCCGCCCGGCCATCAGCCCTGCCACGGTGCTCGCTCGTCGTGATCGTGTTCCTGCTCGTCTTCGACAATTGCCGGCCACTTCGGGAACGGATCCGCGAACGCCGGCCACACCGCCGGGCCTGCCGCCATCTCCTCGTCCGTCAGCAAGCACGCATCGAGCGCGCCGCGAATCGCCGCCTCGTCCATCCCGATGCCGATGAACACGAGGGTCTGGCCGCGCGTCGCCCCTTCGCTCCAGAACCCGGCCGGCGTGATGTCCAACGACCCGCCGGCCAGCGCCCAGTTCCCGGCGATCTCCGGCCGCGTCGCGAGCCAGAGGAAGCCCTTCGAGCGCACGCAGCCCGCGAAGCCCTGCACCACCACCGGCATCAGCCGCGCCGGGTGGAACGGCCGTGGCGCGCGATACACGAAGCTCGAGATGCCGTACTCCAGCGTCTCGGGGATGTGCTCGCCCTGTAGCTCCTTTATCCAGCCCGGCATCGCCGCCGCACGCTCCTCGTCGTACAGCCCCGTGCCCAGCACCTCGCGCAACGCCACACGGCCGCGCTCGGCGCGCACGAGCTTCGCGACGGGGTTCAGATGCGCGATGATGGCCTCGAGCTCGCCCAGCGCCCCCGGCGTCACGAGGTCCGTCTTGTTGAGCACGATCACATCGGCGAACTCCACCTGGTCAATGAGCAGGTCGGCGATCGTCCGCTCATCACCTTCGCCGGCGGCCAGCCCGCGCGCGGACAGGTCGGCGGCTTCGTCGAGGTCGCGGCGGAACGACGAGGCGTCCACCACCGTCACCATCGTGTCCAGCTGCGCCATGTCCAGCAGCGCCACGCCGGCGTCGTCGCGGAACGAGAAGGTCGCGGCAACCGGCATCGGCTCGCCGATGCCCGTGCTCTCGATCAGCAGGTAATCGAAGCGGCCTTCCTCGGCGAGGCGGCGCACCTCGATCAACAGGTCCTCGCGCAGCGTGCAGCAGATGCAACCGTTGGTCATCTCGACCAGGCGCTCGTCCACGCGGTCGAGCGCGGCGGCGCCGTCGCGCACCAACTGCGCGTCAATGTTGATCTCACTCATGTCGTTCACGATCACGGCCACGCGCAGCCCCTCGCGGTTGGCGAGGATGTGGTTCAGCAGGGTGGTCTTGCCTGCGCCGAGGAAGCCGCTGAGCACGGTGACGGGAAGCTTGGACGGACGGGACATCGACACCTCAGGAAGCAACGGAAGTCGGCAGCGCTGGCGCCGCCGAAGGCAAGAACGCCGTCAGGTCGTCGCGCAGCGCGCACCACGCGTGGGACAGCATGTCGGGTTGCACGGCGAGGCGGCGCCGCTGCTCGCGCGGGCGTCGGCTGGCGCACTCATGGCGCCACGTCGTCCCCAGACGCGTGCAGACACCATCCTCGTAGGCCGCGATCCACTCGGCGAGGGCGACGAAGTGGCCGCGCACCGTCTCACGGCAACTGCTCGCGCGCGGGAGCTGGCCGCGCGGCAAGGCGGTCGGCTTCCAGAGCGGTGTCGGGAACCGCGTCGCTGGCACGAGTCGCAGCGCGAAGCCGTGCCGCTTGAGGAGGAGACACTGCCCGTCGTCAACCAGCACGGCAACAGCGAAGCCCCAGAGACACAGTGTGCGGCCGCCTGGCAGCGGCGTCTGATACATCGTGCTGCCGCGCTCGCCCGCCGGCGGGCGCACGCGCATCAAGCCGGCCGCCAAGAGTTGATTGCCCGCGACCTGGTGCACGTCCTGCCCCCAGCACCACATCTGGAAGTCGAGGAGCGCCGCCGCGCCCCGCACGGACAACAGCGTCCGGACCGGCATCGGGTCAGGCCGTCCGCGCGGCGCGGTCCAGCGCGCGCCAGCCCGGCACGCCAATCGCCAACACCAACCCCAGTAGCATCAGCACACCCGGTGCGAGTCGTGCGCCGAGGGTGTCCCAGTCTTCCTCAACGAACGTCCAGTCCGGCAACGCCGCGAGCGACGCGGGGTTCAGCCGCTCTCGGCGCAGCATGCGGGCGGTGAACGTCTCGCGCCACGCTTGGTGATAGCGGTCAAACTGCTGCTCGTAGTGACGGAAGCGGTGCTCGCCGCTGCCGCTCAAATCGAGCAGCGCGCCCTGCACCACGAGGGCCGGGCTCAACAGGCGGAAGCGCTCAGCAGCGCGTCGCTGGGCATCGAGGGCGGCGTCGAAGGCCGCGTAGTGCGGGGCCATCGTGCGTTCGGCGGCGTCCTGCAGCGCCACCGCCTGCACGAGCGGATCGGACAGTGCACCGGAGTCAGAGACGGCACCGGGATGATCAAGAATGAACGTGGCCACGGCATCCTGCCGTCGCTCTGCCGCCGCGTCCGTGGCTTCCCGCAACTGCGTGGTCAGCACGATCCGCGACGGCACGGGATGCGTCACCGAGATGGCCGCGGCGGCCAATGCGGGGAGCACGACGACCACGAGCAGCCACGCGCCAAGCAGTGCGACCGCGCTGGCCGCGGCGCTCAGTCGCCGCGCATTCACGAACAGGGCGACGGAGAACCAGAACGCGCCATAGAGCAGCACCACGCCGCTCCACGCGATGAGACGGAGCACCGTTTGGGCGTCTGACACTGGCAAGCCAGTCGCCACCGCCGCACCGATGCTCAGCGCGATGGCCATGCCGGCCACGAGCAGGGCACGCAGCCCCACCTTCGCCCCGAGAACGCGACGCGGCTCGACCGGCTGGGCCAGCACCAGCGCCAGCGTGCCGCGCTCACGCTCGCCGGCAACGACATCGAAGGTCAGGGCCAGCACCAACAGCGGAAACACCACGAGGATCACGAAGGCCACGTCCAGTCGCCCCGCCAGCAGGCGCGCCGGGTTCTCGATTTCATCGTTCACGAAGAACGTCTGCTTGGTGCGCGTCGTGACCTGCGCCCAAAAGGGCTGCACATCCGCTTGGCCGATCGACAGCGCCGCGAGCGGTCCCGGCGGGAGAATCGCATACTGCGCCGCAGCGCCGCGGCCGGCAATGGCCGGCATACGCGGGTCGAGGAAGGACGGCACGCTGACCGTCCCGGCATCCAACTGCGGCATCAAAGCCGCAATCGAATCCAGCCGCGCGCGCTGCTCGGTGGTCAGTTCAGCTATGGCGGCGCGCCGCTCCCCGGTGAATCGCGCGCCGGAGGCGCTGGCGTGGGCCCCGAGGCCGAGGAACACCGCCAACACCAGCCACAGCGTGCGCTCGCGCCGGAGGACGCGCCACTCGAACGCCATCAGCTCGCGCATCTCAGGCGACCTCGATGCGACGCTCGCGCCCGACCAACAGCGCGGCGAGCACCAGCCAGGCGCCAAGCGCCACGAGGCTCACGGTGTGTGTGGCCAAAGCACGACCGAGCGATGGCGCCTCGTACGTGAACGCGGGAATCGACCGCCAGAGCGTCGAGTCCGCCTGATAGCTGAACGACTCGTCGGCGCGCGCGCGATCGCGGATCTCGTTGTTCATCACGCGGTTGAACTCCTGGCGATACGCCTCGGCCTGCTCGGCAAAGGCGCGGTGCTGCCCGAAGTCCGTGCCGGCAATACCCATCGAGAGGAACCGCACGGCAATCACCGGCGCGACGACCGCGCCCACGAGCTGCGCACGGTCCTGCTGCCCAAAGCGGTCCCAGAGCTGACCGAAGTAGTGCGCGTAGACTTCGTTGGCGTGCTCTTCGCCACGCTGCATCGAGAAGCCGTCATAGTTGAACGGCAGTGAGGCCACACTGCTCACGCCGTTCGCGCGCAACACGGAGTCGCGCAGTGCATCGGCGCGCGCACCGCTTGGCGAATGTCCGTCAATGCCCGTCGCCAGTCCGCGTTGCACCTGCGCCTGGAACTCGCGCGCCGTCGGTGTCGGGAACGCGGCCTGCGCCACGTCCGCCGCCACGCGCGGGACGAGGAGGCCGTTCGCGGCCCACAGGGCAAGCAGCGTCACCAGCGCCGCGCGGGCGCTACGCGCCCGCGCCGACACCACCAAGGTCACCGTGAGGATCACCCCGAAGTACGCGAGGTACACCGCACTCAGTGCGCCGAGCCGCAACAGGCCGCTGGCACCGGACGACATCGTCACCACGACGGTGCCCAGCACGGCGGCGGGCACGCAAAGCACCGCCAGTGCGGCCGTCACGCCCAGCGCCTTGCCGCGCAACAGCGTGGCCGTCGGGACACCGAGCGAGGCCAACTGCCGGAGCGTGCCGCGCTCGCGCTCGCCAGCAAACGCCGAGAACCCGAGCAGGATGATCAACAGCGGAATCAGCTGCTGCAACACACCGGCCGCCGTCCATTCGCCGAATCGCTGCGCGGCTGTCGCGTCCATCGCGGGCCGGAAGCGGAACTCGTTCATGCGATGCGCCTCGAGCCACGACGCCGTGCCCGTGTACGGGTCCACGCCGCGGTCCACGAACGCCAGCGTCATCTGCGGCTTGAACGCCCACAGGCCGTAGTGCGCCGCGGAGTGTGGGTTCTTGGACGGTTGGTTGAACCACGTGGCCTGCATGGTCGCCTGCGCCGCGTCACGCTGCGCGGCCTGCTCGCGCCACGCGGTGAAGCCCGCGAGGCCGGCCACCAGCAACAGACCCGCGACAATACTGCCTGCCCAACGGAAGCGTCCGTCGCGCAGTAGCTCGCGATACTCCTTCGAGGCAATCGTGCGGAGCATGGTTGGGGCCTCAGTCGTGCATGTGGGTGAGGTACAGCTGCTCGAGGTCGGCGTGGCCGATCTCGTCAGCTCGCAGCTCGGCCACCTTGCGGCCCGCCTTCATGATGCCGATGCGCGTGCCAGACTCCTTGGCACGGAACAGGTCGTGCGTGGCCATGAGTACCGCGGCCCCGCGGTCGCGCATCAGCCCGAGCAGGCGATGAAACTCGTTGGATGCCTTGGGATCGAGGCCCGACGTGGGCTCGTCGAGGAGCAGCACGTCGGCGCCCTTTGCCAGGGCGATCGCGATGCCGACCTTCTGCCGCATGCCCTTCGAGAATCCGCCGACGCGCTGCTCGAGCTGCGCGTCGGTGAGTCCCGCGGTACGCAGGTGCTGGGCGAGCTCGGCCCGCACAGGGCGACCGCCGGTCGCCAGCGTCGCGAAGTACTCGAGGTTCTCCAGCGCCGAGAGGTTGCCGTAGAGCATGACCGTCTCGGGGATGTAGGCGAGCCGACGCTTGGTGCCGATCGGATCCTGTGCCACCACCGTGCCGCCGATCATCGCCGAGCCCGCGTCGGGCCGCACGAAATCGAGGAAGCAACTAATGGTCGTGGACTTCCCCGCGCCGTTAGCGCCGAGCAGGCAGTAGACCTCGCCAGCTCCCACGCTGAGGTGAAGGGTGTCGAGGGCGAGCGTGTCCCCGTAGCGCTTGGTGAGGCCGTGGGCCTCCAACAGCGGACTTGCCGTGGCGGTGGTCATGCCTGAACGGTGCCGGACCGAGGAAGTACGAGCCCCGCGCAGCCGGTGAACGGGCGGCGCCGGTAGGCGAACGGTCGGTTCTGGAGGTCCGGCAGTCATGCCGCGCCGCCACGCGGCGACGGCCTAGAGCTCCAGCAGCACGTCCCGCAGTTCTCGTGACCTGATGCGCGATGCCGTGAGGCGCAGGCCGTTGGCCAGCGTGAGCTGCAGCAGCCCGCCGGGCAAGGTCGACACCCGGACGATCAACTCCCCGTTGCAGATGGCGCTTCGCGAAATGCGCAGAAAGCGCGCGGGATCGAGCCGTGCTTCGAGGTCCTTGAGTCGGACGTTCACCACGAAGCGCTCGTTGGCGGCCGTCGTCACGCGCACCACCTCGTCATCGGCTTCGATGGCGGCAATGCGCGCGACCGGCAGCAGCACGATGTCGTCGTGGTGCCGCACCGGCAGGCGGCGCAGGTACCCAGGCCCCACCGCGGCGGCCGCAGCCGTCAGCACCGGCGACTCCTCCCGCGCTGCCGGACGGCCGCGCACCGAGTCGCCTTCGAGGCGCTCTTGCAAGCGCCGCAGTGTCGCCGCCAGCCGCGCCGGCTCGACCGGCTTCAAGAGGTAGTCCACCGCGTTCGCCTTGAAGGCCCGCACCGCGTACTCGTCGTACGCGGTCACGAAGACGATCAGCGGCATCGCCGCGGGCTTCACGAGCCGCACGACTTCGAGGCCATCGAGTTCGGGCATCTGCAGGTCGAGGAACGCCACGTCGGGCCGCAGCTCCTCAATCATCCGCACGGCGCTGCTACCATCCGCCGCCTCGCCCACAATCGTCACCTCGGCATGCTGCCGCAGCAGCGCCGTCAGGAACGAGCGGGCCGGCCGTTCGTCGTCGGCCACCAGTACGCGCAGCGGCGACGTCATGACGCGGCTCGCCATTCGCTCGCCGGCGACGCAGGGCGAACCGGGACGCGTACGGTCACCGTCGCCCCGACATCAGGGGCGCTGGTGAATTGCAACTGCGCCGCGCTGCCGTACAGGCGCTCGAGACGACGCGTCAGGTTCGTGAGGCCGACGCCCATGCCCTGCGGCACTTCCGACATCGTCGTCGCCGTCCCGCGCCCACTGTCGCGCACCACGAGCACCAACTCGCCCGCCGTCACCTGCGCCTCGATCACGACGCGGCCACCGCGCGCGATCGGCGAGATCCCGTGCTTGATGGCGTTCTCCACCAACGTCTGCAGCGTGAGCGGCGGGACGCGTAGTTCGTGCAGGTCCGCGGCCACATTGCAGACCGTCTCGAGGCGCTCCTCGAAGCGCTCGCGCTCGATAGCCAAGTAATCCTGCACCAGCGCCAGCTCGTCGCCGAGGGTCGTCAATTCGCCGGTCGAGCGCTGCAGCACGGCACGCAGCAGCGACGTCAGGCGATACAACGTCGCCTGCGCACGTTCCGGCGACGTCTTCACGAGATGCCCCAAGGTGGTGAGCACGTTGAACAGAAAGTGCGGATGCAACTGCGCTCGTAGCGCCTGCAACTCCGCTTCCGAGGTCAGGCGAAGCAACGACTCCTCACGCAGGTCGCGCGCGATGCGCTCCTCGGCGAATCGCAACGCATCCACGCGACGGCCGACCAGCGTCGCGATCGCCTCGAGCAAGGCGCGGTCTTCGGAGAGGATGCGGCGCCCGCTGGCCAAGCTGGTGACCTCGAGTTCGAAGCCAGGTGTCTCTGCCGTCGGCACACTGACCACCGCCCGGGTTCCCTGCGTCTCGAGCTGCGCGATGGCCTGCGTGGCCACCTGTGCCGCGGGATGCCACGTCGTCACGGCTGCCGTCAGCGACGTGCCCGCCACCTGGGCGCCGAGTTCCAGGGCGGCCGCTTCCGTTTCCGCTTCGCGAAGCCCAGCGGCCAAGGGTTCGATCACGTCCTCACGCTCTCGGCGACGCAGCAATACGTGATCCACGAAGCGGTCGAGGGTGCGCAGCAGCACGGGTGCTGCGAGGGCGGTGATGGTCCACAGCGCGAGCACCAGCAGCACGGCGCCCGAGTGCGCGGGCTCGGTGCTCCCTGCCGCGTCGAGGAGGGGCAGCGCCACGCCCGAGAGCAGCACCGCGGCCACCGAGGCGGTCGCGAGCAACGCGAGGGCGCGCTTCAGGAACACGTCCGCGAGCGCAAAGCGATAATCCTGGTACAGGATGGCGAACGCCAGCGGCAGCGACGCGTGGTGGCCCAGCACCGCCAGCACCCACGAGTCGTGTCCGTCTCGATGCTGGCTGAGATGCAGCGCCATCACCGCGAACACGGCGAGCGCCGCCGTCGAGAGCTGCCGTCCGCCGCCGGCCTTCGGCGCACTGAAAAAGAGCCCGCCGACGAGCGCGAGATTGCCGATCGTCAACATGAGCATCGCGGTGCGCACGGGCACATCGAGCCCGGATACGGCCGCCGCCGCATGCCAGAGTGCGGCGAGCGTGGAGAGCGTGTACGCGCCGCCAACCAGCATGCGCCGCACCCGCGGCGCGCGGTACGCGCCGGCCGCCGCCACGGCCACCGCCGGCAGGTAGCAAAAGGCCGCGTAGGCCGGCACCGACACCCATGCGGGCGCATGGCGTCCCGCGAAGTCCTCCAGCCCGAACATCACCAGCGAGCCCGCGTTCCACCCCAACCCAAGGATCGCAGTTGCGAATGACAACTCCTGGCCGTCGCGGCGCGCGCGGCGCGTCATCACTGCGAGCAGGCCGTACAGGGCGATGCCCGCGCCGAAGCCGGCGAGGTGGGTCACGGTGTTCAGACTGGTCGAAGGCACAGCCGGAAATTAGCCGCGGCGGCACCCCGTACGAAGCGGTGGCGGCCGACTGGTCCCACCAGACGGTGGGTGGCCGCGATTCGCCGGTGAACGGTCAGTTCGGACCACTCGCCTGCCAAGACCGGCCGCTGGCGGGCTCGGACACATGGGGCCACAAGCGAGCCCGTATCCTTGAACAATGCTAGCCGCCGGTCCGATCGTCTCGCCCCGCCGTCGCACCGCCGGTGATGCCTCTGGCATCGCGGTCGCCGTGGCCTGCGCCTTTCATTGTATTACCGGACCACTCCTCGTGGCCGCCGCCCCAGCCCTCGCGCTGGACTGGATCGAGCATCCTGGCCTCGAATGGGCGCTGGTCGTGGCGTCCATCGGCACCAGCGCCTTGGCGATCGGTGCCGCCTGGCGCCGGCATCGTCGCTGGGCGCCGCTGCTGCTAGTGGGCATCGGCGTCATCGGCCTGCTGACGACGCGCCTCGGGCCGGAACTCGCCGAGGAGACGGAGCGCCTCGCCGTCGGAGCCTCGGCCATGGCGCTGGTGCTGGCCCATCTCGCCAACATCCAGATGCTCCGCCACGCATCCGGACGCGCCGCGCTCGTGCTGGTCGGCGTCCTCGCGTGGCCCACCGCATCGTCGGCGCAAGGCGGTCCCGCGCCGGAGGCCTGCTTCGCCGTGGAGCAACTGCCTGTGCGCGAGCGCGCGATCGCCGTGGCCATGCTGCGCGAGGCCAGCGACGGCGAGGGGCTCTACACGCTGGCCGGTGGCCTCAAGCCCGTCAGTTCAGACTTCCTCACGGTCACGTGGACGGTCGCGCCGGCCGTCGATAGCGTCGCCGTCGATTCCCTTGCGGCAATCCGCCGCGTCGCGGCGGCGCTCCGCTGCGGGCCCGTAAGCGCGCACGTGCTCGAGTACGCGGCCACCTACACGCGGCCCGACAGCTCGCGCTATCGCGTCGCGGATGTATTCCTGGTGCATCGCGCCGGCCTGCAGCGCACCCTCACGCAGCACGCGGCCTTCTGGCAGCAACTTGGCATGACGGACGGCGCCGACGCGGCGCGTGTGCTCTCCGCCGTCGAGACGGCTCCTCGTGCGGCACGCTGGCGCGGCTTCGGACATCTCTTTGGATATCCCGACGCCGCCGTGGATTTCTTCGTCGAGGCCGGCGAATCCCAGGCACGCACCGGAACCTTCGTGCGCCGCGACTTCAGGCGCATCGAGACCTTCCGCAAGTTCCCCACCCGCGTGGGCGAGCCGCCGACGCTGTCGTCCTTCGTATACGCAGTACCGCTCGGCGCCGCACCCACGGCGGCCGACAGCGCGCTCGAGGCCGCCGCGGCCGTGATCATGCGTCGCTATCGCGAGCAGCGCGCGCGCTTCGCGGTCGAGGACGGTGAGGGCATCGTCGCGCTTTGGCGCGCGTGGATTCCCGACGCGGTGGCGCCCGCGGAGTCCGTTGATCCCTTCGAGGCGCCGCGCCCGACGCTGCGCGCACAGCGGGCCGGCAGCGCCCCGCGCATTGACGGTCGCCTCGAGCATGCCGCTTGGCCGGCCGCGACGCCCGTCTCCGACTTCCATATCGTACGCCCCGACTACGCACGCGACGCCAAGCACGCCACGAGGGTGCGCCTGCGCTACGAGGACGACATCCTCAGCGTGAGAATGGCGGCGGTGACGGTGCGGGCGGCGACGCGGGCAATCTCGCCGAGCAGGCGGCGGTACGAACAGTAGGCGCGGTGCCGCTTCGAGATGGTGAGCACGACCTGCCGCTGCGGCACCGGCGCGAGCAGCGTGGTGTCCAGCCACTGGGCCCAGATGGCCGGCCGCTTCGAGTGGCAACTGGTGCAGAAGGTGCGGCACTTGCAGGAGAACGCGAGCAGATACTCGTGCGTGCAGGCATCGCAGCGGATGCGGGCGAAGCCGTGCTCCAGCACGCCGCAGGCGATGAACTTGTCAGCGACCTGGGCGACGACGGGACGCCAGGGGCCGTACTCGCGCGCGAAGTGCTCGTCGTAGACCGTCTGCAGGCGATGCAGATGATCGGACACCAAGCGAAACAGCGGCGACGCCTGGGGCCGTCGGGGCTTGTAGACGCCACGCGCCGCCGATGCCGTATCGGACATGCGCGCTCCGGGGCCGGGGAGCGCCGAGCATACGTCCGACTTGGCCGCTCACTATCACCGTTCCGTTGCGCGAGGGACCAATCCGACGCACTGTCCGGTCGTGAACGGCCGGGAACATAGGTAACACAGGAGTCCGGCAACATAGGTAACACTGTTCTCAGCCGGTGATGATGTAATCGCGTTCGTCGAAGGTCGCCAGCAGGACGGTGTTGAACCAGAGGGACCAGA
>VGVB01000048.1 GCA_016882265.1 Gammaproteobacteria bacterium | reverse complement strand
CCAGCGCATCGCCGCCGAGCAGCAGCAGCGCGCGCGAGCCCTGCGCGCGGATCATTGCCGCTGCCGCATCCAGCGGCGCATCCGCCGCTCGCGCCGGCGCCTGCGGTACGAGTGGCGCACGCGGGCTGGCGCCCTCGCTCCATGCCACGTCCGCCGGCAGCAGCAGTGTCACCGGGCCCTGGCGCTCCCGCGCCGCCGCAACGGCCTCCGCGGCGTCCCGGCCGGCAGCCGCGGGCTCGGCGACTGTGCGCTGCCAGACCGAGAACGGCCGGGCAACGCCCTCGAGGTCGGTGGTCAGCGGCGCATCGAAGGCGAGATGGTCGCGGGCGTGCTCACCGACCAGGTTCACGATCGGGCTGCGCGCGCGCCGCGCGTTGTGCAGGTTGGCCGCCGCGTTCGCGAGGCCGGGACCGAGATGCAGCAGCGTCGCGGCCGGGCGGCCGGCCATGCGAGCGTAGCCGTCCGCCGCGCCGCTGGCAACGCCTTCGAACAGCGCCAGCACGCCACGGATCCCGGGCACGTCGTCGAGGGCCCGCACCGAGGCCATTTCGGAGGTCCCCGGGTTGGTGAAGATCGTATCCACGCCAGCGGCTTGCAGCGTCTGAAGTATCGCCTGCGCTCCCTTCACCGGAACCCCCATAATGCGTCCTGCGTCCGTGAGTCGAGTTTGCCAGAAACGCCGCCCATGCAGGCCAGTGCCGAACTCATCTGCCATCCGGCAATCGCCCGCCAGGCCGTGCGGCGGGTCGGAGCGGAGATCGGCTGGGACCCGCAAGGGCACGGGCTCCGGCTGTCCTTCGTTGTCGGCGGAGCACCCGGCGAGCTGAGATTCCCGCCGCCCGGCCCAGCGGTCCGCCGGGATGACCTATGGCGCGAGACCTGCTTCGAATTGTTCCTGCGGCCGCCAGCCGGCACCGCTTATCGCGAGTTCAATTTCGCGCCCTCCGGCGCCTGGGCCGCCTGGACCTTTGCGGATCGCCGCAGCGGCCGGCGCGACCTCGAACTGCCGGCGGCACCGGCAATCACCTGCCGATACGACGTCGCGCAGTGGCAGGTGGAAATCCGGTTGCCGCTCGCGCCCGAGCCCGCGTTGCGGGCCGGCCTCAGCGCCGTCTTGCAGGAGCGGGACGGTGAGTTGTCGTACTGGGCACTGGCGCACGGCGGACCCCGGCAGGACTTCCATGATCCGGCGACCCAGACCCTGCTGCTGGAACCACTCGCATGAATTTCGGCCTCGACCGTCTGCTCATGGATCCGTCCCTGCGCCGGCCGCTCGAGGGGCGGCGCATCGCCCTGCTCGCGCACCCGGCGTCGGTCAGCGCCGATCTGCGGCACGCGCTCGATGCGCTCTGGGATTGCGGCCTGCGCCTCACCGCGGCCTTCGGCCCGCAGCACGGCCTGCGCGGCGACAAGCAGGACAACATGGTCGAGTCGCAGGATTTCACCGATCCGGTGTGCGGCATTCCGGTCTTCAGCCTGTACGGTGCCTTGCGGCGCCCGAGCGCGGCGATGATGGAGCCGTTCGACGTGCTGCTCGTGGACCTGCAGGATCTCGGCTGCCGTGTCTACACGTATCTCACGACGCTGCGCTATGTGCTCGAGGCGGCGGCGGCCCACGGCCGTAAGGTCATCGTGCTGGACCGGCCGAACCCGGCGGGCCGGCCGGTCGAAGGACCACGATTGCGCCCCGGCTGGCAGAGCTTCGTCGGGTCCGGCCCACTGCCGATGCGGCATGGCCTGACGCTCGGCGAGGCCGGCCGCTGGTTCATCGACCGGTTACGGCTCGACGTCGACTATGAAGTGATCACGATGGAAGGCTGGCGGCCCGATGCGCCGCCGGGCTGTGGCTGGCCGCTCGGCGAGCGAAGCTGGGTCAACCCGAGTCCCAATGTGCCGGGCCTGTCGATGGCGCGCTGTTATCCCGGCACCGTGATGCTCGAGGGCACGACGCTGTCGGAGGGGCGTGGCACGACGCGGCCGCTGGAACTGTTCGGCGCGCCGGGGTTCGATGCCCGCGCCCTGCTCGCGCGGATGCAGGCACTGGCGCCGGACTGGCTCGCGGGCTGCCGGCTGCGCCCCTGCTGGTTCGAGCCGACCTTTCACAAACACGCCGGGAAGCTGTGCGGCGGCATCCAGATCCATGTCGATGACCCGGCGTACGATCACGCCCACTTCCGTCCGTGGCGATTGATCGCGCTCGCCCTCAAGGCCGTGCGCGCGCTGCACCCGGACGAACCGCTGTGGCGCGACTTCGTGTACGAATACGAGACCGGCCGGCTCGCGATCGACCTGATCAACGGCGGGCCGGAGTTGCGCGCCTGGATCGATGACCCGACCGCGACGCCGGGCGATCTCGACGCGTTCGCTGCCCGCGACGAGGCCGAGTGGCGGCAGGAACGCGAGGCCTACCTGCTCTACCGATGAAATGGGGACCGAAAAAGGGGACTGTCCCCATTTTTCAGAAAAGGGGACAGTCCCCTTTTTCGCCGCAGGTCCGCATCGAGCACGTGAGCAAGGCCTATCGCCAGGACGGGCGCGGGCCGCCGGTGCTCGATGATGTCAGCGCTACGATCGGTGCGGGCGAATTCGTGGTCGTCGTCGGCCGCAGCGGCTCCGGCAAGTCCACGCTGCTCAACCTGATCGGCGCGATCGACCTGCCGAGCGCTGGTGAAATCTTTCTCGGGGACGTCGCGATCGGCGACCTCGACGAGACCGGCCGCGCACTGCTGCGGCGACGGCACATCGGCTTCGTGTTCCAGTCCTACAACCTGATTGCGACCCTGACCGTCGGCGAGAACCTGCATCTGCCGCTCGAGCTGAACGGGCATCATGGCCGCGCCGCGGCGGCGCGCGTGCAGCAATGGCTCGCCGCGGTCGGCCTCGCCGACAGCCAGTCCCGCTGGCCGGAAGAACTTTCAGGCGGCGAACAGCAGCGCATCGCCATCGCCCGCGCCCTCGTGCACGAACCGCAACTCGTGCTCGCCGACGAGCCGACCGGTAACCTGGATCTCGCGACCGCAACTGAAGTCATCGCCCTGCTCGACCGCCTGTGCCGGGATGCGGGCACGACACTACTGATGGCGACCCACAGCCGCGAGGTGATTGGCCGCGCTGATCGGGTCCTGACGATCCGCCACGCCCGTCTGCACGAGGAGAGGCCGTGAGCGGCCTGCTGGCGCGCGCGAGCCGTCGCTTCCTGCGACGTCATCCGGCGCAACCTGCGCTCGCGCTGGCGGGCATCGCCCTCGGCGTCGCCGTCGTGGTCGGCGTGGACATTGCCAACGACAGCGCGCGCCGCGCGTTCGCGCTGTCGGTCGAACTGACCAGCGGCCACAGCACGCACCAGCTCCTCGGCCTGCAGGGCTCACTGCCGGAGACCCTGTACCCGGAACTGCGCCGGCAGCCAGGCGTCCGGCACGCCGCGCCGGTAATCGAAGCGCGGATCCGCCTGCCGGACACCGCGGAACGAGCGGTGACGCTGCTGGGACTCGATCCGCTGGCGGAGTTGCCGTTCCGCGCGGCACTGGCGCCGCGCAGCGGCGGCTTCGACGTCGCGCAACTGATCGTGCGCCCGGGCACCGTTATGCTGCCGCGTGCGCTCGCCGAGACACTTGGCACGCGTGCCGGCGATCGTCTTCGGCTCGAGGCCGGCGGTCGCCCGCTGGCCGTGGAGGTCATCGGCATCGCGGACTTCCCGGCCGCACAGCAGGAGGCCGTGGCGGCACTCGTGCTCACGGATGTCGCGACCGCGCAGGAGCTGCTGGGCCAGACCGGCCTGCTCACGCGCATCGACCTGATCCTCACACCGCAGGCCGCTGACGCACTGACCGCTGCGCCACCCGCGGGCACGGTAGTGCTCGAAACCGCGGCCCGGAACGCGGCCCTCGGCGAAATGACCCAGGCCTTCCACATCAACCTGACGGCGCTCAGCCTGCTCGCCCTCGTCGTCGGCATGTTCCTGATCTATGCCACGCTGTCGTTTCTGGTCGTGCAGCGCCGGCAATTGTTCGGGATCGAGCGCGCACTCGGCGCGACGCGCCGTCAGATCGTCGCACTGGTGCTCGCGGAAGCGCTGCTGCTCGGCCTTGCCGGTACCGCGGCGGGCCTGTTGCTGGGCCACTCGCTCGGCAGCGGACTGATCACGCTGGTGCTGCAAACGATCGAAGACTTCTGGTTCAGCGGCCAGGTCGCCGCCGTGGCCCCGAGTCCGTGGAGTTACGGCAAGGGCGCGTTGCTCGGACTCGGTGCGACGCTGCTCGCCGCGCTCGCGCCGGCACTCGAGGCCGGGTCGATGCCACCGCGCGCAACGCTGAGTCGAGCCGATTTCGAGCGGCGCGCACGGCGCCGCCTGCCGTGGCTGGTGCTGGCCGCGGTCGCCGCGGCCGTGATCGCAGCGGTCCTGCTGGTCCACAGCGAGCGCAATCTCACCGGTTCCTTTGCCGGACTGTTTGCCGTGGTCGCCGCCGCGGCACTCGTGACGCCGGCCTTGACGCTCCTGTTGTTGCGCCTGGCAAGCACGCCCGCCGGCTGGATCGGCGGACTGCCGGGGCGACTTGCCGCTCGCGGCGCGGAGACATCGCTCAGCCGTACCGCGGTCGCCGTCGCCGCGTTGACTGTGGCTGCCGCGACCGTGATCGGCGTCAGCGTAATGATCGGCAGCTTCCGCGGCAGCGTGGAGCGCTGGCTCGAGCTGACGCTGCAGGCCGATTTCTACCTGCGCGCCGACAATGGTGTGCCGGGCAGCGCCACTCTGCCGGCCACCGTGGTCGAGTCCGTCGCAGCACTGCCGGGTGTCGCGGGTCTCAGTCTTTCGCGCTGGCGGCGGCTGCCGGCGCCGACCGGCGATCTCCTGCTGCGTGCGCACCGTCCCGGACCGCGCGGCTGGGGCCTGTATTTCATCGAGGGCGACTCGGTGACCGCGCTGCCCGCGCTGGAGGCCGGTCGCGGCGTGGTCGTCGCGGAGCCGCTCGCGCGGCGCCGCGGCCTCGGCGCCGGAGGTTCGCTGGAACTACCGGCGCTGTCGGGCACGCTGCGACTGCCAGTACTCGGCGTGTTCCGCGATTACAGCAGCGACCGCGGCGCGGTCGTCATGCACCTCGATCTGTACCGCCGGCACTGGCGGGACGCGGGCCTGTCGGGTATCGGCATCTACCTCGAGCCCGATGCCGACGCGACCGCCACCGGTGCCGCCATCGAGGCGCTGGCCGCGTCCGATCCCACGCTTGGGTTCACCACGATAGCGGAGCTGCGCCGGGCGTCGCGCGCGATCTTCGAGCGGACCTTCACGATCACGCGCGTGCTGCGCTGGCTCGCGGGACTGGTGGCATTCTGCGGCATCCTCGCGGCCCTGGCCGCACTCGCGCTCGAGCGGGCGCACGAGACCGCAGTGCTGCGCGCACTCGGCTTCACGCCCCGCCAGGTTCGCGATCATCTGCTCGCGCAGACCGGACTGCTCGGGCTGGTCAGCGGTCTGCTCGCGCTGCCGGTCGGCGTCGTGCTGGCCGGACTGCTGGTGTTCGTGATCAATGAGCGGGCTTTCGGCTGGAGCATGGAGCTGGCGGTGCTGCCGCAGACGCTGGCGGGTGGAGTGCTGCTCGCGCTCGCGGCGGCGCTGCTGGCCGGACTGGCGCCAGCCTGGCGGCTGGCGCGCGCGCCGCTCGCCGCGGCGCTGCGCGAGGAGTGACGGATGCGCTGCGCGCTGGCCCTCGTGTGTGCCTGCCTGCCGGTGTTCGCCGCGGCACAGTCGCGGGTGACGGCACTGCTCAGCGACCCGGCCGCGACCGGGTATGCGCGCGCTGACCGGCCACGCGAGTTCGCCTTTCCTGCTGACCACGCCCAACACCCGGACTACCGCAACGAATGGTGGTACTTCACCGGCAACCTCACCGCCGCGGACGGGCGGCACTTCGGCTTCCAGCTCACCTTCTTCCGGCGCGCGCTCGCACCGGAACTGCCGCCGCGTGCCTCGGCCTGGGCGACGAATCAGGCGTGGATGGCGCACTTCGCGCTGACGGATACCGCCGGCCAGCGCCTGTACGCTGCGGAGCGCTTCGCGCGCGGTGCGCTCGGGATGGCCGGCACTGAAGTGATGCCGTTCCGGGTCCGGCTCGACGACTGGCAGGTGGCGGGCAGCGACGACCGTGCTGCTCCTTTCTCGCTGCGCCTGACCGCGGCACACGATCCGGTCGCGATCGCACTGACACTCAAGGCGCAGAAACCGATCGTGCTGCAGGGACAGCAGGGCTGGGACCGCAAGGGTCCGGTGCCGGGCACCGCGTCCTACTATTATTCAGTCACGCGCTTCGCCGCGAACGGACGCGTGCACATCGGCGACGAGCCCTTCGCGGTGACCGGCACGGCCTGGCTCGACCGCGAGTGGAGCAGCAGCCCGCTGCCGCGCGGCGTCGTTGGCTGGGACTGGTTTGCGCTGCAGCTCGCCGACGGCAGCGACCTGATGTTCTACCGATTGCGGCAGGCCGATGGTTCGGCCACAGCGTTCAGCTCCGGCATTCTCGTCCGGCCGGACGGCGAGTGTATCGCGCTCGCTGTCGCCGACGTACGGCTGGAGCCGCGCCGTCGATGGCGCAGCCCGCGCAGCCAGCGGCAATACCCAGTGGCCTGGCGCCTGCAGATTCCGTCGCGCGCGCTCGTGCTCGACCTCGAGCCGCGCCTCGACGACCAGGAACTCGACCTCAGCGTGCGCTACTGGGAAGGCGCGATCAGCGCCAACGGCCAGAGCGGCGGCCGGCCGGTGACCGGGCAGGGTTATCTCGAGCTGGTGGGCTACTGATGAAATGGGGACTGTCCCCTTTTCTGCTGCTCGCGGCCTGCGCTGGGGGCGGGCCGCCGGAGGCGGCGCGGTTCGCGGGCAGTGAGGCCTGCGCCGCCTGCCACGCGGAGCAGGCGGCGGCGTGGCGCGAGTCGCAGCATCACCACGCGATGCAGCCGGCAACGCCTGCCAGCGTACTCGGCGACTTCAGCGATGCGACCTTCGATTACGCCGGCATCACGACCACGTTCACGCGTCGCGGCGATCGGTACTTCGTACGCACAGACGGGCCGGACGGACAGCTCGCGGATGTCGAGCTGCGCTACACGCTTGGCGTCGCGCCGCTGCAGCAGTATCTGGTCGAGCTGCCCGGCGGCCGGCTGCAGGCACTCGGCCATGCCTGGGACAGCCGGCCGCGCGAGGCCGGCGGCCAGCGCTGGTTCCATCTCTACCCCGGGCAGGCGCTGCGCGCCGGCAATCCGCTGCACTGGACCGGCATCGACCAGAACTGGAACTCGATGTGCGCCGACTGCCACACGACCGGCCTGCGCAAGAACTACGACGCGGCCAGGCGCAGCTACAGCACGAGCTGGGCCGAGCTCGGTGTCGGCTGCGAAGCCTGTCATGGCCCCGGCTCGCGGCACATCGAACAGCCGGGCCAGCCAGGCACCGGCATCACCGCGGACCGCGGCATCGACATCTGCGGCCGCTGCCATGCGCGACGCGAGCAGCTCACCGACGCGGTGACCGCGGCGGATCCGCTGCACGCGGGCTTCCGCGTGGCACTGCTCGAACCCGGCCTCTACTACGCCGACGGACAGATGCGCGACGAGGTGTTCAACTACGGCTCATTCGTGCAGAGCCGTAAGCACGCGGTGGGCATCACCTGCAACGATTGTCACGACCCGCACCGCGCGGCGCTGCGAATTGCCGGCGATGCCGCCTGCTTCCAGTGCCACGCCCCGCCGACCTACGCGACGCCGCAGCATCACTTCCACGCTCCCGACTCCGCCGGCAGCCGCTGCAGCGCCTGCCACCTGCCGGCGACCACCTACATGCAGATCGATCCGCGACACGATCATGCGTTCCGGGTGCCGCGTCCGCTGCAGGCCGCGGCGGTGGGTGCGCCGGATGCCTGCACCCATTGTCATCGCGATCGTGACGCGGCTTGGGCAGCGCGCGAGATCCGCGCACGGCATCCGGATCATGACCCAGAGCCGCCACACTTCAGCCAGGCCTTCGTCCGCTACGATCGCGGCGATCCGGAGGCCGCCGGCGAACTCGATGCCATCGCCGCCGACCCGCTGCAGCCCGCGATCGTCCGCACTAGCGCCCGCGCACGGCTGGACACCGATCGGCCGGGCTGGGAACGCACCGCGACACTGGCACCGGCAACACCGTTGACGCCGGAGGCCTGGCGGCGCGCGCAGGAATTCAATGCCGACCGGCCCGAGGCGCAGGTCAACCTCGGTCTCTGGCACCTCGCGCATGGCGATCCGGCCGCCGCGCGCTCGGCACTCGAAACGGCGCTGCAGCTTGACCGGACCTTCCTGCCGGCCTGGATCAACCTCGCCGACCTGTATCGAAGCCAGGACGATGAAGCGGCCGCCGAGCGCACGCTGCGGGCGGCGCTGCCGCATGCCGGCGATTCCGGGATTGTCGCCTACGCGCTCGGCCTCGCGCTGGTGCGCCAGCGGCGCCGGGTCGAGGCGATCGGGTGGCTCGGTGAGGCAGCCCGCCGCGAACCCGGCAACGCGCGCTTCGCCGAAGCCTATGCGCTCGCCGCGCGCGGCAACCAGCGTCAATAGACGAGGTTCTTCAGCCGGACATGTACCGGCTGCGCCGTTGCATTCAGTTGATACAGGTAGTCGATGTCGGCGAACTCCAGCCGTACCTCGCCGCACCAGGTCGCCGGGACAGCAGCACCAACGATCGGGAGCGCGGTATCGACACTGCGCACCCGTACGCCTTTCATCGTCAGACGAAAATGCGGGTTTGGGTTCTGGGCGCTCGGCAACTGTTGAACCTGCTCGACCACGGCCTCGCTCGCGACGGCGCCGGTCATCGACCGTCGGATCAGTTCGACCAGCGCCCGACTGCACCGGAGTCTCAGTTGGAGTGGCGCGAATGTCGCGGCGGTCTGCCCGGGCTGCAGCAACCCGAAATCCAAAGCCACATCCGCGACACCCATCCAGCCATGCGCCACCGGATTGCTCGGCGGCCCCCCACTGCCGTCACTGGGCAGGTCGCTCATCCGGAAATAGTACTCGTCGGCACGGCACCGCTGGTCAGGAAGTACTGAAGAGCGATCCGGCGGCGCCGAGCAGCAGCGCGAGTATGATCCGATGCATTGCCCCGTCCTGCCTGCCGGCCGATTGTCCCGGGACTCTCGCCCTGCTTGCCCCGGATGCTCAGATCTTGCCCACCGTCCATTGGGTCCGGACCGGTACGGTGGATGACGAGGCCTGATAGAGCCACTCGATGGAGCTGAACTCCAGCTCGATCACGTCAAGGGGCAGTCGGCTGGTGCTGTAACTCGTCGCCACCTTCCGTACGAAAACGTTGCTCAAGCTCAACCGCGTCAGCGGCAACGAGGCACTGGGCGCGCGAATGTCGATGGTGGCGCTCTGGATCGCATTTCCCCTCAAGGCGGCGCTGAGGAAGAAAGTGCTGGAAGGATCGTGAGTCCTGGTCACGGTCAGGCGCTCGAACGTCACCGTCGTCGCTCCTGGCTGGAGCAGGCCGTGAGCAGAGCTGACCGCCTCGGCGCGCACCCAGCCCTGGGCCGCGGGGTAGGTACTGCTGGATGCAAGGACTGCGTCGCCGGGCAAACCGGTGATGCGCAGGTAGATTTCGTCGGCGCGCGCGAGCGTTGTGGTCGCCGCGAGACAGCTCAGTCCGAGGAACGACAGGAGTGTGAGTCTGTTCATGCTTGCCCCGTACGAGACCTGGCCGATTCGCGGCCTCAGAAGACCTTCCGAGCGGCGACATCCCAGCCGATTCGCGACGTCATCGTCGTGGCCGACGTCCAGTACTGCCACTCGATTCGCGAGTAATCCAACTCGACCTCTTCGTTGCTGCTGCTGTTGTTGCTCATGGCCGTGCTGGCCATCTGGAACCGGCGCACGGTCACTCCGGTCAGCAGGATCCGGTACATCGGGAAATACGGCGTCAGGCCCTGCGCGCTGCTGGAACGCCACTCGATCACCGCACTGGCGAACGGCCGGCGACTCGCCGCCGCCTCCGCCAGGCCGGGCGAGGCATTGCTGCGGGGCTTCTTGATCAGCAGCGGCGTTACACTGAATACGCCCGCCGTGGTTTCGATCCGGCCCACACCCAGAGCCGCGCTGAAGGCCGGCATCCAGCCCTGCGTCGCCTGATAGAGAACAGAGAGAACCGCGGAATCGCCGGGCAGTCCATCGATGCGGAAGGTCACCAGAAAGTTGTCAGCCCGAGCACCATGATCAAGGCCAGCGAACAACGCGATGGCCAGCAGCAACGAGAGCAGGATCCGCCTCATGTCCCCTCCCCCTGTTCTTCTGTTCGTCGCCGCGCGAGCGGAGCGGCGGTTACGCGGGATTCTCTGCCCCTCAGCCGGAAACTGCAAGACTCCCGAGCGAGAACAAGCGCTGGTTCATCTCCCACTGCGCCGGCGCGGTCGAATCGCGGATCACCTCGAGCAGCTCGCCGGCTGCCACGGGACATTGCGCCAGCGCAGCAAGTGCGCCAAGCATGACGATGTTGATGCTGCTGGCCCGGGCCCCGGCCTGGCGCAGCAGCGCCATCGCGTCGATGAACCGTACCGCCCCGGCGTCGCGTTCCAGCTCCGCACACAGCTCCGCCTCGGCCGGTACCGGCCGATGCGCCACGGTCGCCGACGGCGGCACGACAATCCAGCGGTTGCAGATCGCGACCGAAGCGCCGTCGAGGCGGTCGGCGACGCGGACCGACTCGAGCAGCTCGAAGCCGACCAGGATATCGGTGCGGCTGTGACCCGGCGGCAGCACGTCGTCGCTACCGATCGCGGTCGTCGCCTGCACCGAGCCGCCGCGCTGCGACATGCCGTGCAACTGGGAAATGACCACCGGTTCGCCGCGCCGGTGCACGGCCTCGCCGAGCAGCCGGGCCGCGGTCAGCGTGCCCTGGCCGCCGACGCCGGCGAACAGCACGTTGACGGGGTGCACGCGCGCCGGCTGGTTCATGCGCAGCCCGCGATGGCCTCGTTCGGGCAGGCCTGGATGCAGGCCCGGCACGAGGTGCACAGTTCGGCGACCACGCGTGGTCGATCGTCGTCCGCATCGCGCGTGATCGCCGGACAGGCGAGGACCTCGACGCAGGTGTTGCAGTTCGCGCACATGCCGCACAGCAGGCAGCGCGCCGCTTCAGCCTGCGCTGCGGCCGCGGAGAGCGGCGGATCCGTCTCACGGAAATGCAATCCGCGCACTGCGCGGTGCTGCTGTGCAGGCCGCGGCAACGGCGCGGCCGGCGGCGCGACCGGCCGGCCGGCGGCCAGCGCCTCGTCGATCGCGTAGGCGGCACGCACACCCGAAGCCATCGCGATCGTCACCGTCGTCGGTCCCGAGGCATCGCCGGCGATGAAGACATCGGCGACCGGCGTGCGGCCGCAGTCATCGCCGCCGAGCCACTGGCCTTCACTGAAGCACTCCGGCGGCAGCGTCAGGCCAGCAGGATCCAGTCGCTGGCCAGTCGCCCAGATCACGCGGTCCACAGCCCGGATTTCCGCCGGCTCGAGGCGCTCCCAGGCCACCGCGCGGCCGCGGCGCGTGAATCCCTCGACCTTGCCGAGCGCGACCTGCAATCCGCCCTCGTCGTCCCGCGTGATCGCCGTGACCGCATGATCCGGCAGCAGTGCCACGCCCTCCTCACGCGCGAGCAGCACCGCATCGGCCGCCGCCGCCATGGCCGCTTCCGGCTCCGGGAAGGCGAGCATCACCTCGCGCGCGCCATGCCGCAGTGCCACGCGCGCGGCATCGATTGCCACATCACCACCACCGGCCACCAACACCCGGCAGCCGGTCAACTCCGGCGGATCGCCGAGCAGCGCGAGCGCATCCAGCACGCCGGGCAGGTCCGCTCCCGGAACCGCCGGTCGCGCCGACCGCTGCGCGCCGAGGGCAAGCAGGATCGCGCGGAAGCCGCGGCGGCGCAGGTCGTCGAGCGTGAAGTCGCGGCCGAGGCGCTGGTTGCCGGCGAACACCGCACCCTGCGCCAGGACATTCGCGACATCGCGGCGCAGGACCTCGCGGGGAAGCCGGTAATCGGGAATTGCGTACTCGAGCATGCCGCCCGCACGCTCGCGGGCCTCGAACAGCGTCGGTGCGTAACCGCGCGCCAGCAGCTCACGCGCCGCAGCGAGCCCGGCCGGACCGGCGCCGACAATCGCGACGGGTGGGCCGTCCGGCGCCGCGCGCGGGGCCGGCGCCGGCATCTCCCGCTCGGTCAGGTAACGCTTCAGCGCATTGACGCCGACCGGCCGCTCCCAGCCGGTGCGCACGCAGACGTCCTCGCAGGGCCGATGGCAGATGTGCGAGCACACCGAGGGCAGTGCCGCGCGGA
Source organism: Gammaproteobacteria bacterium (assembly GCA_016882265.1). Lineage (GTDB taxonomy): Bacteria > Pseudomonadota > Gammaproteobacteria > Steroidobacterales > Steroidobacteraceae > SCUD01. The sequence goes on along the minus strand of VGVB01000048.1, from coordinate 8,189 downwards.
GCGTGACCGCCGCCAGCGCCCGCTCCGGCTCGCCCGCTGCAATTGCGCCCACGTAGGCCTGGATGCAGATGCCGAGCGGACATTCCACCGAACAGGGCGAGGTGCGCGGTATTTCGCTGGCAGCGAGCGGGGTCAACTGCGCGCGCTGCGCGGCCAGGCGGCGCTGGCTCGCCTGGGTCGGCTGCAGCCCGCAATGCAGGCCAGCCTCCTGCATGCCGCAGGTGTGACAGCGGCCCGGATCGATGTGCGCCGGCGACAATCGCGGCCGCTCGGGTTGCCGCTGAGCGTTCAACGCGCAGGGCCCCTCCGCGACCAGCACCGACAGTCCCTGTCCGGAACGCGCGCGCGTGAAGGCCTGCATCAGCTCCGGCAGGCGCGAAGCATCAACCGCCGTGACATCCTCGACGCCCAGCGCCCGCACGACGTCGCCGATGCGCCGCCGGGCGCGCGAGGTCCCGGCCGCGGGCACGCTGGCGACGTTGCGCTGCATGCCGGTCATCGCGGTGACGTGGTTGTCGAGGACGACGACGACGATGTTGTCGGCCTGCTCGATCGAGTTCAGCAGCGCCGGCATGCCGGAATGGAAGAAGGTCGAATCGCCGATGAAGGCCACGACCCGCTCCCCGGTCGAGCGCGCGATGCCAGCCGCCATCGGGATCGAGGAGCCCATCGCCAGCAGCACGTCGCCGGCCGCGTACGGCGGCGCCGCGCCGAGCGTGTAGCAGCCGATATCGTTGACGTAGACCGCGTTGCGGCCGAACACCGCGGTCACGGCGTGGAACACGTTGCGGTGCAGGCAGCCCGGGCACAGCACCGGCGGCCGCGGCGGCACCGGCAGCGGCGCGGGCCGGCTCGCGCGGACCGTCGGCGCGGCACCGCTGACGAACTCGCGAATGCGCAGCTCGACTTCTTCCGGCTCGAGCTCGAAGGGCCAGGGCATGCGGCCATCGCGCTTGCCGTGGATCCGCGTCGCGACCCCGTAGTGCTGCGCCATCGCCAGCAGCGAGTCCTCGAGGTACGGCGTCAGCTCCTCGATGACCAGCACCTCGTCCACGGTGCGCAGGAATGGCACGATCAGTTCATGCGGCAGCGGATGCAGCACACCGAGCTCGAGGTGCGGCAGGTCGAGGCCCGGCTGCAACGCGAGGTGCCGGACGACGTTGCGCGGCGCGCCGGCGGAAATCAGCCCGCGCCGTGGGGCGGTCGCCGCCGCGTGGCCGGCCGGCGCCGGATGCACGAAGTTGAACGGCGAGGCCGTGATCAGCTCGCAAGCCCGATCGATCCGCCGCTGCAGTTCCTCGCGCAGGTGACGCGCGTTGGCCGGGGTCGGCAGGAAGCGCGCCGGGTTCTTGCGGAAGCGGCCGCGCGGGCGCGCCGCGGGCAGCGGGCCGAACTCGACCGCGGCACGGCTGTGGCAGACCCGCGTCGTGATCCGCATCAGCACCGGCAGCTCGCAGGCCTCCGACAGCTCGAAGGCCCAGGCGGTCATGCGCCGCGCCTCTTCGGGTGTAGCCGGATCGAGCGTCGGCAGGCCGAGCATGCGGCCGAGGTGACGCTGGTCCTGCTCGTTCGGGCTGGTCAGGCAGCCCGGGTCGGCCGCCGAGACGATCACCATGCCGCCAACGGCCCCGATGTACGGCATCGTCGACAGCGGGTCCCCGGCGTAGGTCAGCCCGAGGTGCTTCATGCTCGTCAGCGAGCGTACGCCGGCGAGGCTCGCGCCGTAGGCGACCTCGAGCGCGACCTTCTCGTTGACCGAGTACTCGAACGGGATGCCGAGCGCGGTGTGCAGCTCGTGGAAGGCATCGCCGATTTCCGAGGCCGGCGTGCCCGGATAGCCGCTGACCAGGCCGATGCCGGCCTCGATCGCGCCGCGCACGATCGCCTCGTTGCCGAGCAGCAGCTCGCGGCGGCCGGGCGCGTCGGCCAGGAGCACCTGCACTGGATCGCCGCCGGACATCGTCGTTGCGGAGCCCCCACCCCGGATCGTGATTGCGATCCTAGCGCCGCCCGTGCTAGCGTTACTTTCAAGTTATTCAGCGCTGGATTGAATCTCTCTCAAGTGCCGAAACTGGAACTCCGCCACCTGCAGATGCTGTCGGCACTGGCCACGGCGCCGAGCCTCGGCCAGGCGGCCGATCGGCTCAGCATCACGCCGTCGGCGCTGACCCACCGGATCCGCGAGGCCGAGCGCCGCGTGACCGCGCCGCTCCTGGTCCGCGAGCGTGGCCGGCCGCGCCTGACCGGCGCCGGCCAGCGCCTGCTGGATGCGGCCGAGCGCTGCCTGCGCGAACTGGATCTGGCCGAAGCCGACGTGGCCCAGGGACGCAGCATCGCAGTCGAGATCGTGCGCATCGGCGCCTCAACCCTGAGCGGCTACGAATGGCTGCCCGGCCTGCTGCGCCGGCTGGCCGTGACGCAACCAGCCATCGAGGTCGAGGTCGCGCTCGATGTCTCGCTCGACCCCGTGGCGGCGCTGCGCGAGCGGCGCATCGACCTGGCGATCCTGCCGGCGCCGGTGCGGCTCGCCGCAGTGCGCTCGCAGCAGTTGTTCCGCGACGAGATGGTCGCGGTGCTGCCGGCCGGCCATGCGCGCAGCCGGCAGGCCTACCTCGAGGCCGAGGAACTCATCGACGAGCCCTACGTTGCCGACGTGACCTCGACCGAGACCGGCCGCGAGTTCGAGCGCCTGTTCGAGCCACGCGGCATCCGGCCGAAGCGCGTGCGCCGCGCCGGGCACACGGAAGCTGTGATCGCGCTGGTCCGAGCCGGCTTCGGCCTGACGATCCTGACCCGGCGCACGGCCGCGCCCTATCTCGCCGCCGGTGACCTCGCCGCCGTGCGGCTGACGCGCCGCGGGCTGTACCTCGACTGGCACGCAGTGCTGCGTGCCACGGACTTCCGCGTTTCACCAGCGCGGACGGTGGCGCGGACGCTGGCGGAGACGACGGGAACCGGAGTCCCGCGAAGCTGCTGATTGCTCGGCGTCAACTATCCTGGCCAACAACGACAATTTCCCCGGCCGGTGTGATGGGGATTGATTTGGTTGGTTCCTCGGGCTGACTTTGGCCTTGCCGGCGGCCTTGCCGGCGGCCTTGCCCTCGGCCGCCTTGCGTCGGTAGCTCGGCCAGAATCCGCGCCTTCGTCTCGGCGCTGTACCGCTGCCTTCGCCTCCGATCCTCACCTGCCATCGTGTCCATCTGAGAAATTACGTGGACACGATCCTTCACGTCCGCAGCCAACGCCTCAAGATGAGTTCGCCGAACGCCTACTACGGATTTCAGGAAGGCCGATGCGAATCGCCGCCGCATGAAAAAAGCCCCCGACGTCGCCGTCGGGGGCTTTGGATTGGATCCTGGCAGTGACCTACTCTCACATGGCCTACGGCCACACTACCATCGGCGCAGAGCGTCTTCACTTCCGAGTTCGGAATGGGATCGGGTGGTTCCCGCCCGCCATGACCGCCAGGAAGACCGGTCGCCCGCGCCGCGGATCGCTCGCGCCGCGCAGGCCTGATCGAAAATGTGGAACACGCAGATGTGTCGCATCCGCGGAGCCTCAGGCTCCTTGGGTGTTATATGGTCAAGCCTCACGGGCAATTAGTACTGGTTAGCTGAACGCATTACTGCGTGTACACACCCAGCCTATCAACGTCGTAGTCTTCGACGGCCCTTCAGGAGGATCAAGTCCTCAGGGAGATCTCATCTTGGGGGGGGCTTCCCGCTTAGATGCTTTCAGCGGTTATCCCGTCCGCGCATAGCTACCCGGCAGTGCCACTGGCGTGACAACCGGAACACCAGAGGCGCGTCCACTCCGGTCCTCTCGTACTAGGAGCAGCTCACCCTCAAATCTCCAACGCCCACGGCAGATAGGGACCGAACTGTCTCACGCATGTCGATACCGGAAGTTTCCGGAATCTATTCCACCATTTCGGGTGGCATGGACTATACCTTCATCCTCTGCTTGCCGCAGAGGCGACTGGCGTGTTAGCCGCCAGATGTCCGACGACTCTCTCCTGAATTGGATCAGTCTCTACAGGGGCAAGATAACCATGTGATTTCAGGAAGTCGACAACTACCGTCGAAGTGATGGTCCGCTTCTTCGAATAGTTGATTTCCCGAAATCGATCGACCAGATGACACAACGAAACAAGTTCCGCCACATCATCGGCCTGAGGAAGCTTCCTCAGGATCTCGAGGCTCAACCCGACGTGCTCCTTCTTCAAGCGCACGTAGGGCTGCAAGAGCTCAAGAATCCTGCGGACTTCCCCGGGCTCTACGATCATGTAATCGCTGATTCCGGTCTTGCGACGACGTATGTATCCGGATGTGAACTGCTGCTTCAGCCAGAGGAGAATCCGTTCATTCTCGGTCTTCTGGTAGAAAGCCAGCGACGTTCTGATCTGGAATCCAAAGCAGTAATCCTTCCGCCTGACCAGCTGAAAGAAAATACTGCCGTCGCCATCCAGGAACCCTGCGATATATGCAAGGATCGTAGCGTCCATCGTTACCCGCCTTCCCTCGGTATTACCCTTTGGAGTCGTTCGCCACTCCAGGAGGGCTCCACCGATATGAGCCAGTTAAATTGTTCCAGGGATTACTCCCTGGCAACGCAGTGTTGTCTACGTTCTGAACCCAGCTCGCGTACCACTTTAATCGGCGAACAGCCGAACCCTTGGGACCTGCTACAGCCCCAGGATGTGATGAGCCGACATCGAGGTGCCAAACTCCTCCGTCGATGTGGACTCTTGGGAGGAATAAGCCTGTTATCCCCGGAGTACCTTTTATCCGTTAAGCGATGGCCCTTCCATACAGAACCACCGGATCACTATGACCTGCTTTCGCACCTGCTCGACCTGTCCGTCTCGCAGTCAAGCACCCTTGTGCCATTGCACTCTGTGCGCGATGACCGACCGCGCTGAGGGTACCTTTGCACTCCTCCGTTACTCTTTGGGAGGAGACCGCCCCAGTCAAACTGCCCACCATACGCTGTCCCCGGCCCGGATTACGGGCCCAGGTTAGAACTCCGAACGTGCCAGGCTGGTATTTCAACGTTGGCTCCACCAAGGCTAGCGCCCTGGCTTCAAAGCCTCCCAGCTATGCTACACAGGCAAGTTCAAAGTTCAGCGTAAAGCTACAGTAAAGGTTCACGGGGTCTTTCCGTCTTGCCGCGGGAACGCCGCATCTTCACAGCGATTTCAACTTCACTGAGTCTCGGGTCGAGACAGTGGGGCTATCGTTACGCCATTCGTGCAGGTCGGAACTTCATGATCTCCACGGTTTCCCGTGGCACAGACTATACGTTCACCTGACCGGAGCGAGTCGAGAATCTCGCTCCCGGAATATTTCCGCTTGCCCGATGGATTCATCAAGCAAGGATCAGGGCCGGCGTGTTATGCACTTCAAGAAGCACATCCAGGGATTCTCACGCCCTGAGTCGTTACAGGGAACATCCATTTCGATGTTCTTACCCTCGGTATTACCCTTGACACCCCTGCATGAGCGTCATTAGGGCTTCACCGATTTGAGCCGGTTGAATGAGACGGTGTCACCACCGCCCCGGGCAATGTTACTTACCCGACAAGGAATTTCGCTCGGATTCATCCTCGACGTTTCCGCCGAAGCCGGACTTTATCTTGAACTCTCTCCACTCTCGCCCGTTGGCAGGCAGTCGTGTTCCCTCGCTCCGCGGTTCATCTGGGAGGCGATCACGCGGATCTGCTCCACGCCTTCGCTCGCCAGGTGAGCACCCTTACTCATCAGATTCAGCACGCGACGGAACTTGATGAAGTCCACGTGCTTCCTCGTCCTGAGCGGATGCGCGGAAAAGAAGGGCACGATGCGCTGATTCAGATCCTCCATCTTGCGCACTCGAAACGCCATCCGGTCGCCGTGATTCACGCGAACCACTCCACAACCGAAGTACGCCTTGAGCGCATGCAGCACCTGAATGTCGCGCCGGTGTTGGACAACGGTGAATTCTGGCAGCACCTGGACCCCTGCCCGCATCTCGCGATGCCGGCTCAGACCCACGTGAAAACAGCCCTCTCCGTCGACAAAACCGGTTACCCACTGGGCATCGAGTTTCATAAAGAGTCCTCGAACGTAAAGTCTCTGAGGGTTCCCGGCTCACACCGGGCCTTCCCTGCGGATTGTCCCCATGTCCGGCGGATTTTTACTGCCGGCATCCGGTTGCCCGGGTGCCCGCGAGTACCGCACGGCTGTAGAGGAGTTTCCCGCATTTGGTTCGATTTTACTAAGGCTAGCGTTTCCTAACCTTAGGACCGTTATAGTTACGGCCGCCGTTTACCGGGGCTTCGATCAGAAGCTTCGCTTGCGCTGACCTCATCACTTAACCTTCCGGCACCGGGCAGGCGTCAGACCCTATACATCCACTTGCGTGTTAGCAGAGTCCTGTGTTTTTGGTAAACAGTCGCAGCCCCCGATTACCTGCGACCTCTCTCAGCTCGGGGAGCAAGTCCCTTCACCAAAAGAGGCACACCTTCTCCCGAAGTTACGGTGTCAACTTGCAGAGTTCCTTAACCCGAGTTCTCTCAAGCGCCTTAGGATTTTCTCCTCACCCACCAGTGTCGGTTTACGGTACGGCCAGTTGCTGCCTGAAGCTTAGAGGCTTTTCCCGGGAGCCGGGCATCAACCACTTCAGTCCCGAAGGACCTCGTCATCACGCCTCGGGATTAGCGGACCTCCGGATTTTCCTGGAGATCCTCCCTACACGCTTGAACCGGGCAATCCGATCCCGGCCGGCCTAGCCTTCTCCGTCACCCCATCGCAGCAGCACCTGGTGCAGGAATGTTGACCTGCTTGCCATCGACTACGCCTTTCGGCCTCGCCTTAGGTGCCGACTCACCCTGCTCCGATTAACGTTGAGCAGGAAACCTTGGGTTTTCGGCGAACGGGTTTTTCACCCGTTTTAACGTTACTCATGTCAGCATTCGCACTTCCGATACCTCCAGCGTGCCTCGCGACACACCTTCACAGGCGTACGGAACGCTCCCCTACCACCCGGCCTTGCGGCCGGATCCACAGCTTCGGTGCACGGCTTGAGCCCCGCGAAATCTTCGGCGCAGGCGGACTAGACCAGTGAGCTATTACGCTTTCTTTAAAGGATGGCTGCTTCTAAGCCAACCTCCTGGCTGTCTGTGACTTCCCACATCCTTTCCCACTTAGCCGCAACTTGGGGACCTTAGCTGGTGGTCTGGGTTATTTCCCTCTTCACGACGGACGTTAGCACCCGCCGTGTGCCTCCCGAGCTGCTACTTCCCGGTATTCGCAGTTTGCACAGGTTTGGTAGGACGGGATGTCCCCCTAGCCTGAACAGAGCTCTACCCCCGGGAGTAATACTCGAGGCGATACCTAAATATCTTTCGGGGAGAACCAGCTATCGCCAGCCTTGATTAGCCTTTCACTCCGATCCACACCTCATCGACTACTTTTGCAACAGCAGTTCGTTCGGGCCTCCAGCAGGTATTACCCTGCCTTCACCCTGGACATGGATAGATCGACTGGCTTCGGGTCTACTCCCAGCGACTTGGCGCCCGACTAAGACTCGGTTTCCCTACGCCTCCCCTATACGGTTAGGCTTGCCACTGAAAGTAACTCGCTGACCCATTATACAAAAGGTACGCCGTCACCCCTTGCGGGGCTCCGACTGCTTGTACGCACACGGTTTCAGGTTCTATTTCACTCCCCTCTCCGGGGTTCTTTTCGCCTTTCCCTCACGGTACTGGTTCACTATCGGTCGGCAGAGAGTATTTAGCCTTGGAGGATGGTCCCCCCATGTTCAGACAGGATTGCACGTGTCCCGCCCTACTCTTCGTCACTCATCGGCTTTCCCTTTCGCGTACCGGGCTATCACCGTCTATGGCCGGGCTTTCCATCCCGTTCTGCTAGGTTCCACCGACTGATCGTGACTGGGCTGTTCCCCGTTCGCTCGCCACTACTGGGGGAATCTCGGTTGATTTCTGTTCCTCCGGTTACTGAGATGTTTCAATTCACCGGGTTTGCTTCACGAGCCTATGGATTCAGCTCGTGATACCGCCGAAGCGGTGGGTTTCCCCATTCGGAAATCCCCGGATCAAAGCCAGTTTGCCGGCTCCCCGAGGCTTATCGCAGGCTACCACGTCCTTCATCGCCTTCTGCCGCCAAGGCATCCACCATGTGCGCTTAGTC
>VGVB01000047.1 GCA_016882265.1 Gammaproteobacteria bacterium | reverse complement strand
CTCTGACTTCCGCATGCTCGCTCCGTCCGGGAATGTACATCGGATTGGACTCACGGCATACGGAAAAGTTGCAAGGCATTTATGCAAGGCTCAATAGGGAGAGAGCGCGACCCAGACCGGCGTGGGCGCGCAGGGCGCGCCCTGGCCAGTCCGGGACGGGGTACGCAACGTCTGTGCCGGCCGTACGTCGCGGCTGGGAGATCCGGTCCGGGGGTGCCGGGATCGAGCCCGCCCCCTGTGGCGCTGACGCGACACACCGTCCAAACTTGCTATTTTACTTGCGTAACGCAAGTGTTAGGATGGCCCCAGGCCGGTCACCGCGAATGAGCAGGACCGGGCGAACGCGGCATTTCGCCGCGGGACCGGCGGGTCCGAACGCGCAGGGGAGACAAGCTCATGCAGGCAGAATCTGGTCGTAGGCTGCGTCGTGCAGTGGCGCTGGTGCTGGCTTCGGCAGTGGCCGCGCCCGCGGCCTGGAGTCAGGGCGAGTCAGGCCCCACGCTGGAGGAGATCATCGTCACCGCGCAGAAGCGCGAGGAAACGCTCAGCGACGTGCCGATCTCCGTCAACGCAGTATCCGGCGACAAGATCGCCGAGGTCGGCATCGTCCGCCTCGATGACCTCAAGGCCTACGTGCCGAACCTGCAGGTCACCGAGACGGGCATCGCCAACAACATCTACATCCGCGGCATCGGTTCCGGCCTGAACCAGGGCTTCGAGCAGTCGGTCAGCATCTACGCCGACGGCATCTACCGCGGCCGCGGCCACCAGTCGCGCATGCCGTTCCTCGACCTCGCCCGGGTCGAGGTGCTGCGCGGCCCGCAGCCGATCCTGTTCGGCAAGAACGCGATCGCCGGCGCGGTGAACCTGGTCAGCGCCCGACCGACGCCGGTGTTCGAGGGCTCGGTGCGGGCGCTGTATGAAGTCGAGACCAACGAGCAGGTCGCCGACCTGGTGCTGTCGGGACCGCTGGCCGGGCCACTCGGCGCGCGGCTCGCGGTGCGCTATCGGGAGAGCGACGGCTACGTGAAGAACCCGATGCTGTCGCGTGACGAGCCGAGTCGCGACGAGATCGCCGGCCGGCTGACGCTCGAACTCGCGCCGGACGAGGATTTCAATGCCAGCCTGCGACTCGAGGGCGGCAGCTTCGACGTCGACGGACGGCAGGTGGAGATCTTCGGCGAATTGCCGTCGGCGGCCTATCGGCGCCCGCGGGACAACACGATCCAGACGCCGAGTCCGTTGTTCCTCGGGCGTACCTATGCGCAGATCCTGGCCAATACGACCTTGCCGCCGGCGATGGGCGGCATCACCCTGTGGCAGCACGACCCGAGTGTGCTGAACAACACACTCGACTATCAGCGCTCGTCGAACGGCGACTGGAGCCGGCTCGATACCCGCGAGGCGGCGCTGACTGTGAACTGGCGGGTCGGCAGCGTCACCGTGACGTCCGTGACCGGCTACAGCGAGTACGAACTCGACGAGCTGTGTGACTGCGACTTCACCAGCGCACCGGTGTTCACGGCCGGCATCACCGAGGACTTCGACCAGTTCAGCCAGGAGCTGCGCCTGACTTCGGACACCGGCGGGACGCTCGAATGGATCGGCGGGGTCTTCTACCAGACCTACGACCTGGTCGAGACCGACTATGTGCACGTGCCGGCGAACAGCTTCATCGTGCCGCTCCTCAACGTGACCCCGGGCCTGCCGCCGGGTTCCGGTGCGGCCTTTGCCAATTCGGCCAACCCGCGGCTGTTCACGCAGGACAGCGAGCTGTACGCGATCTTTGCGCAGGCGACCTGGAACATCTCCGATGCCTTCCGCCTGACGGTGGGCGGCCGCTGGTCCAATGAGGACAAGACCGGCTCCCGCGCCAATGACCTGACCGCCGGAGTCGGCGGTGCGTCATTGCCGCCGGGGCTCATCGACGTGCTCTACAACGCGGTGTTCGGTATCTCCCGGCACAGCGTGTCGGGCTCGCGCTCGGAGAGCAAGTTCACGCCGCTCGTGAATCTGCAGTTCCGTTTCGGCGAAGACTCGATGGCGTACCTTTCATGGGCGCGCGGCAATAAGTCCGGCGGCTATGACACCCGCTCCAACAAGAGCCCGGCGCAGGGCGGCACCTTCGAGTACGAGCCGGAGGAGGCCGATTCCTACGAGCTGGGCCTGAAGACGCGCATCGGTCGCGCGGCGGAACTGAGTGCTGCGGTCTTCTATACCGACTACACCGACCTGCAGACCAGCGCCTTCGACGGGCGGCTCGGGTTCAATGTCGGCAACGGCAGCGCCGAGGTGCGTGGCGTCGAGGTCGAGGGCCGGTGGCAGGCGACCGACTCGCTGTACCTGTTCGGTTCCTTCGCTTATCTCGACTTCGAGTGGAGCAAGTACTTCGGCCAGTGTTACTTCAACCCGCCCGCAACACTGGTTGTGCCGCCGAACTGCAATTACAACGGCTTCACCAACCAGCTCAACCCGGAGATCACGGCGGTCGTCGGTGCCGACTTCCGCCAGCCCGTCGGGGCGACGCTGGAGTGGCGAGTGGGTCTGGATGTCACCTACACGGACGACTTCCTGACCTCGCTGACGCTCGATCCCAACTCGGCCCAGGACAGCTACGCGAAGCTGAACGCGCGCCTGGCGCTTGGCGCGCAGTCCGGTCAGTGGGAAGTGGCGCTGATCGGCCGGAACCTGACCGACGAGAAGACCATCAGCTATTCCGGTGACACGCCGCTCGCAGGCTCCACGTTCGGCGCACGTTCCTACTACGGGTTCATGGATCCGCCGCGGACGCTCGCGATCGAGGCAACGCTGCGATTCTGAAATGGTGCCGGACGTTCGGTTCGGTTGTGTCAACCGAACCGAACGTCCGGCACCTGATCAACGCCAGTCGAGGCGGAAATGCGCCGCGCGGAGCGCGGCCAGGCGCTCGCGCAGGCGGCGGGTCGGCTCCGCCAGCGCCGGAATCTGGCGGTCGTGGACCTCGATGAACGCCTGCTCGATGCGTTCCTGCCAGCCGGCGTCGAGCAGGTCGTTGAGCACCCCGATCTCGGCGCCCTCGATGTCCATCTTCAGCAGGCGTACGCGCCGGTCGCCGAGAGCATGCAGGAAGTCGGTGAAGCGGATGCCATCGACGGTCACGTAGTGATCATCGCGGACACTGCGCTTCGCGCCGAGCAGAGACGAGCCGACCGAGAAGTGCACCGGATCCTCATCCGCGTAGCGGTGCAGGTACAGCTTCACCGGCCCCGGTTCGGGGGCCAGCGCCGCCTGAAAGGTGCGGACATTCGGAAAGGCAGCCGTGCTCTGCAGCAGGCAGGCATAGGCGTCTGGATTCGGCTCGAAGGCGTAGACCTCCGCGCCACTCCGGGCCATCGGCACGGTGAAGCGGCCGACGTTCGCGCCGCAGTCGATCGCAATGTCGCCCGGTCGCAGCTCCGCGACGCAGGCATCGAAGGCGGTCACCTCGGGGCGGTGCTTGCGGTCGCGACGCCGGCTGTCCCAGCGCCGCAGCCTGGCCAGTAGCTTCATGGGCGGGGCAGCTTAGCGCGAGGGCGGAGGGGTGTCGACGGCCGCGCCACGTTCGCGCAGGCGTGACCGGGCGCGGCGGATGGCCGTGCGCAGCCTGGTCGCCAGACTGCCGCGATAACGGCCCTTGCGCAGGTGCTGGATCCGGTACACGCCCGGCACCTCGATCGGCGAGCCCGCCGTGCGCAGCAGCCAGCGGAACGCGCGGTCCTCGCGCAGCTTCGGCCAGTAGCGCGACGGCCGCTGGTAGGCTGCCAGGCCCGCGCAGTAGCCGCAGGCGCGCGCAACGTCTCCATGGGTGATCTGCAACGGACCGGTCGCGCGACCGCGCTGGCGCGGGCTGAAGCGCGTCAAGTCGAGTGCGGTCACGCGCGGTGCACCGCGGGTCGCCTCCAGCAGCGGGTCGCCCGGCGGCAACAGCTCGCTGCAGTGTTCCACACGCGGGAATACGAGCGCGTCGCGGCGGCCCTGCAGCGCCAGCGCCAGGCCGTCGAGGCAACCGGCGTGAAACACGACGTCGCAGTCGGTGAACCAGATCCAGTCACAGCGCGTCGCGCGGGCCGCGAGATTGCGGCCGATCGCCCGGCGGAACAGCCAACCGCGACGCAGCACCTGCCAGTTCCAGGTGACGCCGGGTACCGGCTGTGCGCCGAAGTAGGCCAGCAGCGCCACCGTGTCCTCGTCCTCGGCGGCGTGGAACACGGTCATGGTGACCCCGAGCTGCTGCGGCGGGTACAGCACCAGCGAGCTCAACTGGAAGGCCAGCAGATGCGCGTAGTTCCAGCAGTGGCTGACGATCTCCAGACTCAGCCGGCCCGTGCGCGCCTCGACGTCCGGAACCTGCGGCAGGAACCAGCGCGCCGGCACGAGGCCGCCGGCCGCGACATGCAGCAACGCCAGTTCGAGGCGCTCGCGCAGACTGCGCTCGGGAACGTCGGGATCACAGGCGGCCGTCATCGGCCGGCATTGTCACACAGTGGTCACGCCGGGGTCATTGGGCTAGGCTAGCGGCGCCAGTGGAGAATCCGGCATGGTGTTGCGCGCGCTGACCGCGGCCCTGGTGCGGCCTTTCGGATATACGACCGTGCGCACGCCGCACGGCTTCCGCATTGCGAGGCGGCACGACCGCGAGCTCGTCTACCTGCACGAGTACGCCGGCGGCTACGAGGAATACCGCCGCACGCAGATCTTCCACAACCGGCGCAAGCTCGAGGCGGTCTGGGCCGATGACGGCACGCTGCAGGCGATCGCGGAGCACCTGCGGCGGCACAATCCGGAGCCCCGCGCCGGTATCTGCCACGGGGCGCGCAACGGTTACGAAGTCGGAGCGCTCGCGCGCCTGACCGGCGCCGAGGTCACCGGCACCGACATCGCCGAGACCGCCCGCCAGTTTCCGAACATGGTGGTCTGGGACTTCCATGAGGACAACCCGGACTGGCACGGCCGCTTCGACTTCGTGTACACGAATTCGCTCGACCAGGCGCTGCGGCCGGACCAGGCGCTCGCTGCCTGGGTAAAGCAGCTCGCGCCCGGCGGGCGGATCTACATCGAGCACACGATGAAGCACTCGGCGGCCGGGGCCTCGGAAATGGATCCTTTCGGTGCGCACCCGATGTGCATGCCGTACCTGTTCTTCCGCTGGGGCAGGGGAATGTATCGTCTCGCCGATATCCTCGAGCCGGGCCCGAAGCGCAACAACCGCCGCCCGGTCTGGGTGTTCGTCCTCGAGCGCGAGCCGGGGGCCTGAATTGGGCCTGCGTCGCAGCTATCTGCAGTTCATTGAGGACGCGGCCAACCGGACGCTCGGTGAATTCCGGGGCCGGCGCGTCCTGGAGCTCGGCAACCAGCGCATCGGACGCCGCGAGGGCATCCGTGAGCGGACCGGGCGGGACTGGTTCACGAACCGCGGCGCTGAACACATCGCGCTGGACTTCAACGGCAAGGACGGCGCGGTCGCGCTCGACCTGTCGCGGCGCATCGACCGGCCGGACTGGCGCGGGCATTTCGACCTGATCACCAACGCCGGCACGACCGAGCACGTCGAGCCGTTCGCGGCGCAGTGGGAATGCTTCGCCAACCTCCACGACTGGCTCAGGCCCGGCGGCATCGCCATCCACATCGTCCCCGGCATCGAGGAGCTGCAGGCGCGCGGGCGCTGGCAGAACCACTGCAACAACTACTACTCGGCGCAGTTCTTCGCCGACCTCGCCGCGGCCAACGATTACGCGCTGGTGGCCTCGACCGTGCTCAACGACCTGCGCGCGGTCTGCGTGCAGAAACGTTCCGACCGGCCATTCGCCAGCGAACGGGCGGCGCTGCTGGCCGGGATCACGCGGCGCGAGGGCGGCATCGTCTATCACGGCATCGACGACCCGGAGCGGAACCGGCCGGTCCACGTGGCCCGCCGCTGGCTGCGGCGGCTGGGCTGGCGGTAGCGGGCGGCCTCAGTCCGCGGGCGCGGCGGTGAGCGGGCGATAACGCCGGTCGCGATAGGCGTGCGCGGCCCACAACAGATGGGCGAGGGCGTCGCGTTCCAGCTCCGCGTCGTGCGGCAGCGGCTGCAGGCGACCTGCCCGGTACGCGAAGGTCTCGGCGGGCAGCTTCGGCCGGTGGATGGCGACGCGCTCGCCGGCAAGGAACGCATTGGCGTCGCCGTACTGCATCAGCGCGCGCCCCGGCAGGTCCTCGGGCAGCGCCAGCAGGTCGCGGCCGATCATCGGATGGGGCGCGTCGATACCGAGCAGGCCGAGCAGCGTCGGTCCGAGGTCGATCTGGCTGGCGACGCGGTCGTAGTGCCGCCGCGGCACGCCGGGTCCGGTGATGAGTGCCGGGATTTGGAAGCGTGCCACCGGCACGAGGTCCTCGCCAACCACGCGGGCGGCATGGTCCGCGACCACGACGAAGATCGTGTCGTGGAAATACGGTGCGGTGCGCGCCAGCTCGAACAGGCGTCCGACCGCGTAGTCCGTATACTTGACCGCGTTGTTGCGCGTAGCGGCCGGCTGCTCGAAGAGCTCGATGCGCCCGGCCGGGAACTCGAACGGATCGTGATTGGACGTCGACAGCAGCAGCGCGAAAAACGGCTGGTCGCCATGCGCGAGAAAGGTCGCGTGCGCCATGGCGACCAGATCCTCGTCCGCCACACCCCAGTTGCCAAGCAGCACCGGATCGCGAAAATCGCGCTGCTCGATCACCCGCGCGAAGCCGTTCTGCAGCAGGAACCGTCCCATATTGTCGAAGTTGCTGACGCCACCGTAGATGAACTCGGTGGCGTAGCCCTGCGCCTGCAACAGGCTGCCGAGCGTGAAGAAATCCCGCTGTGCCTGCGGCAGCTTGAACACAGCCGGCGCCGGCGTCGGCGGGAAGCCGGTGACGATCGCCTCGAGGCCGCGCACGGTCCGCGTGCCGGTCGCGTACAGGCTGGTGAACCACAGGCCCTCGGCCGACAGCCGCTCGAGGTTCGGCGTCAGCGGCAGGCCGCCGAGACTGCCGACGAACTCGGCGCCAACGCTCTCCAGTACCAGAATCACCAGATTCGGCGGGCGCGGCGGCGGCGCAGCCGCCACGCGCGCCGGCCCGCGGTAGCGGGCGACGCGGGCCTCGATCTCGGTCGGCTCCAGGGTCCCGTAGAGCCGGGTCGCGTCCACTTCCTTGCGGCTCATGTAGATCGCGTTGAACAGCGTGTAGGTCGAACTGACCGCCAGTTCGTTGGCCAGGTGATTGCTGCTGAAGGTCGCCGTACTGAGATTCGCCGGCCGCGGGCCGAGGCTCGAGCGGCCGCCGAGGAACAGCAGCACGATGACGAGCGGTGCGAGCAGCGCACGCCGGCGCCATGGCCAGTCCGGCCCGGCCCGCATCTGCCGGCGCAGCAGCCGCCAGAACGCGAATGCCGCCGCACCGGAGACCAGCGGCACCAGCAGCAGTTGCAGCGGATAGCTGCGTGCCAGCATCGTGAACACTTCGCGCGGATAGCGCAGGTACTCGTAGTAGACGCGGTCCGGCCGGTGGTCGTACTCGGCGATGAAGGCCGGCGTGGACAGCTCCATGTGCACGAGCAGCGCGGCGGCGAGCGCCAGCAGCGTCGCGGTCAGCCACTCGCGCAGCGCCCGGCCGGGCAGCAGCAGATACAGCAGCGCCGGGATCGCCAGCAGCTCGCACAGCAGGACGGTGTCCATGCGCAGGCCGATCGTGAAGATCCGCCACGGCGCCGCGACACCGGTGATCCGCTCGTGGAACAGCAGCAGCAGCCCGGCGCGCGCCAGCGCGAGCCAGACCAGGCCGAGCAGCAGGGCGAGGAGCAGCACGCCGGCCGGGCCGAGGCGGGCCTGGCCCCGGGTCACGGCGGGCAGCGACCCGTTCATTCGCGCGGTCGCAGCGCCACCGCGGGTGCCTGGCGGCGCGCCAGATTCTCCTGCAGCACTTCGGTGCACTGCCGCACGCCGATGCGGCTGCCGGCCAGTGAGCCGTCCTGCTGCCGCAACGCGAGCATTGCTTCCTCGATCGCCGGCTGCGCGGCGAACAGGCACGGCGTGCTGTAGATCACGAGGCGCACACCGGCCTCCTGCAGCTCGCCGAGCGTGCACGGTGGCGACTTGCCGCCGGCGATCTGGTTGAAGCAGAACGGCCGGTCCACGCGGCGCGCCAGCTCGCGCACGGTGTCGAGGGATTTCAGGCCGTCCACCAGCACCGCATCGGCGCCGGCCGCGGCGAAAGCCAGCACGCGCCGCTCGATGTCGGCCGGGTCGGTGCTGTCGGTGCGGGCGATGACGAACAGGTCACGGCGGGTCGCCAGCACCAGGCGCAGCTTGGCCAGGTACTCGTCGAGTTCCATGATCTGCTTGCCGTCGAAGTGCCCGCAGCGGCGCGGGCGCTTCTGGTCCTCGAGCACGACGCCTGATGCTCCGGAAGCCTCGAGCACCGAGACCACGTGGCAGGCCACTTCGGCGTCGCAGTAGCCGTCGTCGATGTCGACCAGCAGGTGGTGGGCCGGCAGCACGGTCCGGATCCGCTGTACGAAATGGACGATCTCCGACCAGGTGATGAAGCCGATATCGGGCAGGCCATAGTGACTGGCGGCGAAGCCGAAACCGCTGACGAACAGCGCGTCGAAGTGGCGACCGGCGAGCGCGGCCGAAAACACATCGTAGACGCCGATGCAGGGCAGGATGCTGCGGTCCTGCACGGCCTGGCGCAGTCGCTGGCCGGGGGTGTGGTCTGGACTCATGCCGGGCTCCGTCCGCTCTCCTGGTCGATGACGCCCAGTATGCCGCCAATCGTGGCCAGTTCCTCGGGCGCGACGCCGCGGACCGCGAAATCGATGCCACAGGTCGTTTCCAGCCAGGTCACGATCTGCAGGATCGCCAGCGAATCGATCAGACCGGAGGCGACCAGCGAGTCGCTGTCGGTGAGGTCGGTGACCGGGCGGCCGGCCTTCTGGATGCTGCGCAGGAAACCGAGCAGGGCCTGTCGCTGGTGTTCGCGGGAATCGTTCATGCGCCACCGGCCCGGGCCAGCAGAGCGGGCAGATCGAGCGCCGGGCGCGCGGCGCAGGCCGTGCGCACGGCCTCGCGGTTGATCTTGCCGCGCGAGGTCCGCGGGATCTCCGCCAGCAGCCACCAGCGCGCCGGCAGCTTGTGCTCGGCAAGGTGGCTCTTCATCCAGGCATGCAGGCTGGCGATGGCCGCATCGCTGGCGTCGCCGAGCACGACCGCCATGCCGACGCTCTGCCCGTAGATCGGGTCCTCGAGCGCAAAGGCGCAGACATCGGTCGCGGCCGCATGCCGCTCGACCACGGCGTCGATGTCCGCCGGGTAGATCTTCATGCCGCCCTTGTTGATCTCGTCGCGCTCACGGCCGCGCAGCAGCAGCCGGCCCCGCTCGTCGAGGCAGCCGATGTCGCCGGTCTGGAACCAGCCGCCGGCGACCGCCCGGGCGGTCAGGTCGTCACGGCGGAAATAACCTTTCATCAGCGCCGGCGTATTCAGCCACACGTAGCCGGATTCGCCGGGTCCGCATTCCAGCTCCGGCGCCGGCAACTCCGTGGTGTCGTCGCTGCTGAGCACCTTGATGACGGCGCCCCAGCCCGTGCCGATCAGGCCATCCTCGGCTGGCACGTCGGCATCGGCGAGGCCCGCGACCCAGCTTCCGGTCTCGGTGATGCCGTAGGCGTTGCAGACCTGGCGGGTCCCGGTCCAGCGGCGGATGTCCTCCCAGGCGGCGGCCGACAGCGGCGCGGAGCCCACGTGCACACGCTGCAGCGAGCCGCGCTGCGGCGGCCGGGCGAGCCGCAGCGCCAGCTTCCAGATGGCCGGCACCGAGGACAGGAAAGTGATGGCGTGTTCGTCGATGACCGCGCCGATCCGCGCGACGAGATCCGGCCGGAACGGCGGCGTGATGAACAGGTCCTGGCCGGACAGCCACGGGAACAGGCTGTTGCAGATCAGGCCGTGGCCGAAGTGCGTCGGCAGCATGCACAGGCTGCGCGCAAACGCGGCGCCCGGCAGGTGATCGTGCAGTCCGGTCCAGCGCGCGCGCAGGCTGCGGTGCGTGTGCACGACACCCTTCGGGTCGCCGGTCGATCCGGAGGTGAACAGGATCAGTGCATCGTCATCGAGCCGGAGGTCGCCCGCAGCGCCGGGGCTGGCGCCGGTCTCGGTCGTCGCCAGCACGCGCACGCCGGCCTCGGTGAGCGCCGCGGTCACCTCGGCCGGCGTTGCCTCGTCAGCGATCGCCAGCACCGGTGTCGCGGCACGCACGAGGTTGCTGACCTCGAACGCGGTCAGCCGCGCATCGACCGGTACGGCGCAGGCCCCGCTGCGCCAGATCGCCAGCAGCTCGGCAAAGAACTCGAGCCGGTTGCCGAACGGCAGGAACACGCGGTCACCCGGCCGCACGCCGAGCGCCTGGAAACGGCCGATCCGCAGCGCCGTCTGCCGGTGAACTTCCTCGGGCACCCAGCGCCGGCCGCTGAACGGTTCGATCAGGGATCCGACCTGAAGCTGCATCAGCATACGCGCTACCCGTGTCTCAGCCGAATCCGATCAGGCTCGTGACGAAGCCGATGCGTTCGCCGAAAGAGGCCTCGCCGCGGTGCCAGACGTGGATCACGGCGAAGAACGTCCAGACACCGAAGATCGCCAGTGCCCGGCGTGGCAGGCTGCGTGGCGCCGATTGGCCGGGCCGGCGCTGCTGGCGGCGCATCGACAACCAGATGCCGGCAGCCAGCAGGAAGCAATAGGTCAGGCGAGGATGGAACATGGCCGCCAGTGCGGCCCAGTCCCCGCGCACCAGCGGTACCGACTTAATCGCATGATAGTACAGGTTGCCGAGAAACGCCGCCGCGAAGACCGCTGTGCACAGGCGCAGCTCGGGATGGCGGCGAAACCAGCGCGTAAAAGTCGGCAGGAAGAAAGTGTTGACCAGCAGCTCCTTGAAGTAGAAGTAGTAGCGGTTCCAGAACTCGACGATGCTCTCGGCGAGCAGCGGCTTGTAGGTGTTGCGGAACGCGTGGAAACCGAACAACCGCAGGCAGCCGACGATCACGTGTCCGTTCGCACCCATGCGCAGCACCAGCCGGAACAGCTCGCCGTACAGTGCGAGCCAGCCCATCCAGACCGGATGGGCGCCCGGTCCGGCCTCGATCTGGGCCTGCAGCATCGGGATGCCTGGCGTGACCCCGCCGAGCGCGCGGCGGATCCCATTGTCCTCGCCGAACAGCAGGCCCTCGACGAGGTCCTTGCCGATCGCGCAGACGGCCGCCAGCACGAACAGCTTCAATCCGGCGAGCTGGGAGCGCGCCAGCGCCTCGGCGTCGTGCGCCTGCACGCTCTTCAGGTAGTCGTGGCCCTTGCCGTACGGCGTGTCGGTTCCGCCCCAGGGCGGCCACAGGTAGATCAGGTGGTCGCGCAGGCTGGTGCCGGCCAGGCGGCCGCGCTGGGCCGCCAGCAGCAGATAACCGAGGCGCCACAACAGGAACGGCATCGCGACCGCACAGCCGACCAGAGTTCCCTGCACTGGCGGCGTCCCAGGCCGCGCGAGCCACAACACCAGCAGCAGCGCCCAGAAGCCGCTGTGCAGGCAGAGCAGGGGATGGCGCTGTACCAGGGCCGGCAGCGACCGGAACCGCTGTGCAGCCCGGTACCAGCCCCACAGCCAGGCGGCTAGCAGGAGCACGACCAGCGCGGCTTCCAGCCATCCTGGCTCGAATCCGAATCGCGTGCCAGCCTTGCGCAGGTCCATCGTCGGCCGCGCGATGGCGACCAGCACCGCTGCACCGGCCAGCACGATCCGGCGTTGCTGGGGTGCCAGCCAGTGCAGTACTGGTCCCAGGTGCTGCATCCACCAGCCGATGACCTGCGGCTGGCGGTGGAAGTGGCGGAGCTGGTCCCAGGTCACGGAGCGGTCCCGGCCGGAATACCACCCCGGACTCTACTGCGCATAATGTATATTATGGTAAATTATGGATGGGTGGCCGCAGCTCACCGGCCAGATGCGGCCGCTGCCCTTCGCCGTCCTTCAGCACGAAGACCCGCCGGCCGTCGGCTGGCCAGTGCTCCAGCCGGGCCATCCCGGGCAGGAACAGCGGCAGCTTGAACTCGACACTGATCTGCAACGGCACGGCCTGGATCGCCGTGCCGAGGGCTGCCAGCGAACGAGCCATGGACCACATGCCGTGCGCGACGGCGGAGTTGAAACCGAACCGCCGGGCCGTGAAGTCGCCGATGTGGATCGGGTTCAGGTCGCCAGACAACAGCCCGAAGCGCCAGCCGACGTCAGCCGGAGCCTCGATCGGCTCAGAGAGCACGGCGGTGCCGGCTGCCGGCTTTTCGTAGCGCAGGGTCTGGCGGGCGCTGCGGGCCGCCTGGGCGGAACTGACCGGGCGGCGCGCCAGGGCGACGACCTTCTCGCGCCAGGCAATGCCGTCACGGTCCTCGAGTTCGCTCCAGACGTCGAATTCCTGTCCGCGGTCGGCATCGCGGAAGCCCTCGACCCAGCTCCGCAAGCGGTACTGACTCCCGGCTGGCAACGGCCGGACCTGCTCGATGACGGTGGCGACATGAATCAGCCCCATCAGGCGGACGGGAAACTCCGGCTCCGTCAGGATAGCCACGATCAGCGGCATCGCCAGCACGTGCGGATACGTGGGCGGCAGCAGGCCGTCGTCGTTGAAGGCGCAGACCTCGCGGTAGCGACGCAGGTGCGCGGCAGCCGCCTCGACGGCTCCGGCACTGGCTTCCAGTCGCGGTACGGTGACTCCCGCCGGTACCAGGCTCTCGCGGCGGCCGAAGATGGCCCGCGGGTAATAGCGGTACACGTTGGGAGGACGCTCGAAACGGAACTCCACGCTCGCCCGGCCCATGAATTCCCTCCGGGCGCTGGCCACGGGCGGATGATAGCCCATGGCGGCAGCGTTCCTGAATCCGTCAGCCGGCGCCGCCGGCCGGCGGCGCCGCCGGGGCCGGCGCGGTGTCCAGTTCCGCCAGCTTTTCCGCAACGGCCTGCCGGATTTCCGCTGGCAATTCCTGCCGTTGCAGCGCCTGCCAGCGGCGCCGCGCGGTCTCGTCGTCGCCGCGCCGCCGGGCACTGAGGCCGCCATACCAGAGTGCCCGCGGCTCGTCCGGCGCAAGCTGCAGCGCATCTTCGAAGAGCTGCCCTGCCCGACCTGCGAGCTCGTTCTCGTCGAGCAGGACCAGCGCCTCGCCGTAGCCGACGATGGCTTCCGGATCGCCGCCCGTCGTGCGGGTGTACGCCTCCAGGAATGCGTCGCGAGCGCCGGCGAAGTCGCCGAGCACCGCGCGCGAACGACCGAGCAGCTTCCAGCCGGTCACGTCATCGGGGCGTTGGGCGAGCCGTGCAGCCAGCAGGTTGATGACCTGGTCCAGGCTGCCCGGCATCTGCGCGCCGGCGGGGGGGGCCGCCCGTGACCACGACCGGTCGCTGTTCGCGGCGTAGAAGCCTGCAGCCAGCAACGGCAGGCCCCCGCAGACCAGCAGCGCAGTGCGCCGCGCGCCCGCCCGCCACAGGGGCACGGCGAGGAACGCCGCTGCAACCAGCGCCAGCAGCACCGCCAGGACGATGAATACCGTCACGCTTCGTCCTCGTCGCCACCCGCGATCCCGTTCGCCGTCGCTGTACGCGCGCGCCGGCTCACGATCGCGGCGGCGATGCCAAGCCCGACGAGCAGCAGCAGCGCCGGCGCCGCCCACAACAGCCAGGTGCGCTGCGTGACCGGCGGCCGGTACAGCACGAAGTCGCCATAGCGCCCGGTCACGAACGCGCGCACCTCGTCGTCCGTCCGGCCCTCGGCCAGCAGCCGGCGCACTTCGCGGCGCAGGTCCGCGGCGAGCGTCGCATTGGAATCGGCGATGCTCTGGTTCTGGCAGACGAGACAACGCAACTCCTGCGTGAGGCGCTCGTAGCGCTGCTGCAGTACCGGATCGTCGAAGGCTGGCTCGCTGTCGATCGCCGCCGCCGGAGCGGCGGCACTCAACACCAGCAGCAGCGCGAGCAGCCTGATCATGGCTCCGCCTGCCCGAGACGTGGCACGAAGTCCCGCTGCCAGGCCTCCGCTGTCATCGGGCCGATGTGCTTGTGCAGGACGACACCGGCGGCGCTGACCAGGAAGGTCTCCGGGGCGCCGTACACGCCCCAGTCGATGGCCGCGCGCCCATCGCCATCGAAGGCCACCGCCGCGTAGGGGTTGCCGAGTTCTTCAAGCCAGCGCTGGGCCTTGCCGCGTTCATCGCGCCAGTTCAGGCCGACGAGCGGCAGCCGGTTCTCGCGCGCGATCGAGAGCAGCACCGCGTGCTCCTGATAGCAGCCGCCACACCAGGTCGCCCAGACGTTCAGCAGGTACGGGCGACCGCGGAAATCCAGGCTGCCGACCTGCGCGCGCGGATCGGCGAGCGACTCGAGCGTGAAGGCGGGCGCCGGCTTGCCGATCAGCGGCGAGGGAATCACGCTCGGGTCGCGCTGCAGGCCCGAATAGAAGAATACGACGAGCACGACGAACAGCGCGATCGGCAGCGACAGCAGGATGATCCGCTTCACCGCGCGCCCTCCCCGGCCTCGCGGCGGTAGCGACGATCGGCCGCGGCGATCAGGCCCCCGAGAGCCATCAGCAGCGCGCCGAGCCAGATGCCGCGGATCAGCGGCTTGTACTGCAGGCGCAGGCTCCAGCGACCGCCGCCGAGGTCCTCGCCGAGCGCCGCAAACAGGTCGCGCGCCGCGCCGACCGCGATGCCTGCCTCCGTCATCGGGTTGCCACCGGAGTCGTAGACCCGCTTCTGCGGGCGCAGCGTCGCGAGCCGCCGGTCGCCGTCCATGACTGCGACTTCGGCCTCGGTGGCCACGTAGTTGGGACCGCGCAAACCGTGCCGCAGCCCGATCAGCCGGAACTCGTAACCGGCGAGTTCGGCGCCCTCCCCGGCCGCGAGCGCGGTATCGCGCTCGACCTGGAAGGCCTCGACACCGGCGATGCCGAGGGTAGTCAGGCCGAGGCCGAAGTGCGCGATGCTCATGCCGACGATCGTCGCCGGCAGACGCGCGCCGCTCAGCCGGCGCGCTAGCAGCACCAGCAACGCCGAGGCCATGACCCACAGGCCGAGCGCCAGGCCGAGAGTCGCGAGGGGACGGATGCCACCATACACGGCTGCAGCGATCACGGCGGCCACCAGCAAGGCAGCGCCGCCGAGCCAGGCGAGACGCGGCCCGTTGCCGGCGAGGCCGCCACGCTTCCATCCGGCATGCATGCCGAGCCCGAGCAGCAGCACCAGCGGCAGCATCGGCACCAGGAACACGGCTTCGAAGTACGGCGGCCCGACCGAGATCTTGCCCAGCTCGAGCGCATCGAGGAACAGCGGGTACAGCGTCCCAAGCAGGACCAGCGCCAGTGCGACCACCAGCAAAGCGTTGTTGAACAGCAGGAAGGACTCGCGCGAAGTAACGGCGAATCCGCCGCCTGCGGCAGCGCGCGGCGCGCGCCAGGCGAACAGGCCGAGCGCGCCACCGATCACGACCGCCAGGAAGCCGAGGATGAACAGCCCGCGCGCCGGATCGGTGGCAAAGGCATGCACCGAGATCAGCACGCCGGAACGGACCAGGAAGGTGCCGAGCAGCGACAGCGAGAATGCCGCGACGGCGAGCAGCAGCGTCCAGTTCACGAACAGACCGCGTTTTTCGGTGACGGCCAGCGAGTGAATCAGCGCAGTGCCGGCGAGCCAGGGCATCAGCGAGGCGTTCTCGACCGGATCCCAGAACCACCAGCCGCCCCAGCCCAGTTCGTAGTACGCCCACCAGCTGCCGAGCGCAATGCCGAGCGTCAGGCAGATCCACGCGGCCAGCGTCCACGGGCGGGTCCACTTCGCCCACTGCGCATCGAGTCGCCCGGCCAGCAGGGCCGCACAGGCGAAGGCGAACGCGACCGCAAAGCCCACGTAGCCGAGGTACAGCAGCGGCGGATGGATCGCCAGCGCGAAGTCCTGCAGCAGCGGATTGAGATCACGGCCGTCGGCTGCGGCCGGCCACAGGCGCGCGAACGGATTCGAGGTCGTCAGCAGGAACAGCAGGAAGCCGACGGCGATGATCCCGAGCAGACCAAGCACGCGGGCCCGGAACTCCGGTTCCAGCCGCCGGCTGCACAAAGCGACGGCCAGTGACCAGCCGGCCAGGCACAGCGCCCACAGCAACAGCGAGCCCTCGTGCCCGCCCCAGGTCGCGGTGATCCGGTAGAACAGCGGCAAACTGGCATTGGAATTCGCGGCCACGTACTCGACCGAGAAGTCGCCGTTGACGAAAGACACGACCAGAGCCGCGAACGCGACCAGCACGAAGATGAACTGGCCGGCGACAGCCGGACCGGTGGCGCGCAGCAGCTCGGCTCGACCCCGGGCGCCGCCGGCCAGGCCGAGAACGGCCTGTGCAGCGGCCAACAACAGGGCGAGGACCAGGGCGAAATGCCCCAGCTCCGGAATCACCCGCCGCCTCCGCCCGGCTGTGGCGGGTGCATCGAGTCGGCGACCTCCGGTGGCATGTAGTTCTCGTCGTGCTTGGCCAGCACTTCTTCGGCGACGAAGCCGCCCTGCCCGTCCAGCCGCCCGTTCGCGACGACCCCCTTGCCTTCCTTGAACAGGTCCGGCAGCACGCCGCTGTAGCGGACCGGGATCGAGTGCCGGTTGTCCGTGACGACGAAGCGGACCGTCAGGCTGCCGGGATCACGCTGCACACTGCCGGGCGTCACCAGACCGCCGACCCGGAACTTGCGCTCGACCGGTGCCTCGCCGGCGGCAATCTGGCTGGGACTGAAGAAGTACAGCAGGTTCTCCTCGAACGCCAGCCGCGCCAGCAGCGCCGCCGCGCCCACGCCGGCGAGAATCGCCGCGACGCCGACCATGCGCCGGTGCCGCGGCGTCATGCGTCGGCCTCGAGGCCGGCGAGGCGGCGTTGCGCCTCCGCGCGGGCGCGCGCGTGGGCCCGGCGCGCCGCCCAGGCATTCCACAGCAGCACCGCACAGGCCAGCCCGAACGCCGGCCAGACGTACGCGGCGTAGCCGCCCATCGCGAGGAACCGCGCGGCGTTCATCGGGCCAGCTCCGCGCGCAACCAGGCCGCGTCGCGTTCGCGCCGCAGGATCTCGGCCTGCACGCGCCGCGTCAGCAGCGCTGCGAAGCACAGCGTGAAGCCCGTGAGCATCACCAGCAGCGGCCACAGCATGTCGAACGTGATCGACGGCTTGCCGAGCTTCGTGATCGTCGCGCCCTGGTGCAGGGTGTTCCACCAGTACACCGAGTAGTGAATGACCGGCAGGTTGATCACGCCGACCAGCGCGAGGACCGCGGCCGCGCGGTCAGCGCGCCCGGTATCGTCGATCGCGCCGTGCAGCGCGAGGAAGCCGAGGTACAGGAACAGCAGGATGAGTTCGGCGGTCAGGCGGGCGTCCCAGACCCACCAGGTGCCCCACATCGGCTTGCCCCACAGCGAGCCCGTGGCCAGCGCCACGAACGTGAACCAGGCGCCGATCGGCGCCGCGGCGAGCGCCACCGCATGGGCCAGCTTGATGCGCCAGATCAGGCCGATGCCGGAAGCGAGCGCCAGCGTCGCATAGACCAGCATCGACAGCCACGCGCTCGGCGCATGCACGTACAGGATGCGGAAACCCTCACCCTGCTGGTGATCCGCCGGCGCCAGTACCAGTCCGCCATACAGGCCGATCAGGATCAGCGCCAGCGCCGGCCAGCCGAGCCATGGCGCCAGGCGCCCGGCGATCCGGTAGAAGTGCGGCGGCGAAGCGAGCTTGTGCAACCAGGTCCGGTCCATGTCCTCGGTTACTCCGCGCTGATCCTGAGCGCCGCGGCGGTGGCGAACGGCGCCAGCGTCAGCGCCAGGACACACAGGGCCGCCAGCAGTAACAGCGGGCCGCGCGCGCCACCGCCGTCAATGGCCAGAGCCACCGCGCGGGCCCCGAAAATCAGCGCCGGCATGGCGAGCGGCAGCACCAGCAGCGACAGCAGCGTACCTCCGCGGCGGACGCCGACGGTCAGCGCCGCCCCTACCGATCCCAGTGCGCTCAGTATGCCGGTGCCGAGAGCCAGCGATATAGCCACTGTCCACAGCGCCGGTGCCGGTACTCCGAGGGTCACGGCCAGCACCGGCGAGGCGACCACGAGCGGCAGGCCACTGATCGTCCAATGGGCCGCGGTACGTGCGGCAGCCAGGAGGACCAGCGGCTGGCCCGACAACAGAAGCTGTTCCAGCGTGCCGTCCTCGTGGTCCGCGCGAAACAGGTACTCGAGCGCCAGCAGCGAGGCGAGCAGCGCCGCGACCCACAGCACGCCGCCCGCGATCTGGCGAAGCTGCGCGAGTTCCGGGCTCAGCGCCAGCGGGAACAGGGTCGTCACCATCACGAAAAACACGACCGGCTGCAGCACCTGCTCACGCCGCCGGAAGGCGAGCAGCAGGTCGCGACGGTACAGCAGCAGGACGGCCCGCAGCGCTGAGGCCATCAGGCAAGCTCCAGCCGTCGCAGCGATCGCACCGGCAGCTCGGGGAGCTGGTGCGCGGCGAGCAAGACGAGGCCGCCGGCGGCGACGTGCCCGGCGACGACGCCGGCCAGCAGGGCCGTGCCGTCCGCATCGAGATTCGTGAAGGGTTCATCGAGGAGCCACAGCGGGGTCAGTGCCAGCACGACCCGGGCCAGCGCGAGCCGCCGGCGCTGGCCGGCGGAAAGCGCCCGTGCCGGCAGATCGGCGCAGCGCGCAATGCCGACGCGCTCGAGTGCAGCGCCCGCCTCACCGGCCTGCAGCTCGCGCCGCAGGCCCGTTGCGAATTCCAGATTCTCGAGCGCCGAAAGATCCGCCTTCAGTGCGTTGTCGTGCCCGAGATAGGACAGCGAGCCCGAGTAAGCGTCGCGATCCTCGACGATCGCCCGGCCGCCCCAGCGCACGCTGCCCTGCTCCGGCGCCAGCAGGCCGGCGAGTACACGCAGCAGCGTCGTCTTGCCGGTACCGTTCGGGCCGGCGACGTGCACGGCCTCGCCGGCCGCGACGGCGAACGACAGTCCCCGCAGCACATGGCGTGATCCGCGCCAGACATGGATTCCTTCAGCAGTAAGTGTCATTGAAACAATAAGTTATAAGTTATATCTCGAAGAACACAGAGAACGAATCCAGCGCCGGACGGTGGCTGTTGAGTCCATGCATAGCTTAACAGGCCACGCTGGGTGTCCACGGGATGCGCAGCTCGCAGCCGCTGTCGCGGCACCGACGGGTATCCTTACCGCCATGCGTTACTCCCTTTGCAGCCGCTGGCTCGCCGCGGCAATTCTGCTCGCCATCGGCTCCCTCGCCTCCAGCCCGCCGGCGCAGGCTGTCAGTGTCCAGGGGCTGATCAGTGACCTGTGCCAGTACCAGGTGCTCGACAGCGATACCTGCTCGGCCAGCGCAGTGCTCGACTGCCTTGTCCAGAGCGGCGGCAACATGGGCGGCATGCAGCAGTGCGCCGCGGACTATGACCCGCGCGCGCAGAAGTTCATCGACATCTACGGCGCCGCGACCAGGCCGGACTACGTCCGGCTGATTGAGCTGGCCGGCCCCATCGTCGCCTGCAAACTGCTGCCGCCGGGACCGCCGACCAACGTCCTGTGCAGCGCCGCATTGAAGCCGATCATCAGCAAGGCGTTCGGCAAGGCGGCGAAGATCTACGGCGCGGCGGCGGACGGCGACTGGCTCACCGTGATCTACGTGGTCGGCGATCCGACCATCGCCTGCGCAGTCGTGCCGTCGTTCCCGGGCAAGGATCTGACCTGCGGCACCGTGGCCCAGCTCCTCGTGGAAGGCGGCAAGCTGCTGAAGCAGGGCGCGGAGGCCGGCGTCAGCGCGCTGGAGGGCGGCGTGCAGGCGCTGGGCAACCTCGCCTCGTCCGGGCTGCAGAGTCTCGGACTCGGCAAGGCCGGCGTCGCAGTCGAGAACCTCTTTTATCGGGACGCTGCCCGACCGCTGCTGCACCAGCGCGCACTCAAGGCACTGACCAGCCCGGGCAAGAACACACCGTTCGGCGGCCCGTCGCTCGGCTTCGACGCGAAGCTGATGCAGCAGTGCCAGAGCTACGTCGACTGGCATGGTTCACAGAAGGAGTGGGCGGCGGCGGTGTGCAAGAACAAGAGCCAGCAGTTGCACGATGAGGCGACCGCGCTCGCCAACCTGGTACGGGTCGCACCGGCGGCCTATTTCGAAAACATCCAGGCCACGGCCTCGCTGCTGCTGGCGACCAACTTCTGGCAGGGCAAGACCGATCAATTCATCACCGGCATCCGCCAGTTGCCGCAGGCGCAGTGGTCGGAAGCTGGTCTTCAGACTTTGCCATCGCCATTCTCCGCGCTGCTCGGCAACTGCTATGCGAACACGCGGGCTGCCTTCCCGGTACCGCTGGCGCCGAATCTGACCGGCGCGCTGACTCCGCCGAACCTGTGGGGCTGGGTCTGCGGCTCAGCCGGAATACGCCTGTCGTTCGCGCTGAGCGCGGAGAAGGAGCGGATCACGCAGCAGGTGATCCCATTGCTCACCGGCGCCGGCTGCGTGCTGCCCAAGAGCGGCGACTCCTCGCTGAAGTTCGACTGCAACAACGGCAAGGCTCTGCTGCTGTGTCACGCGCTCCTGCCGCACGCGAATCCGAACAGTCGCTGCCGGCGCAGCGCCGACTTCAAGACGACGACCATGCCGCTCGCGCGCGCGACGCTGCAGCCGGTGACTGGTGTCCAGCGGCAGGAGGCGGCGGTCGCGGCGCCGGCACAAGCTGCGCCCGCGCAGGTGGTCGCTCCACCGCAGCGGCTCGCGACGGCGGTGGCCGCGGGCCTGGCCCTGCGCCCGGTCGCGATCGAGGCTGAAGCGCTGTCGCGTTCGGGTGGCGTACGCGTGAACGGCGGGCGGGCCGACGTGCAGCCGATGCAGGGGTTCGGATCCGGCTGGAGCGGCAATGAGCAACTCTTCTGGAGCGGCGGCGCGCCAGGCTCGACGCTGGAGCTGGTATTCGACGTCCCGGTCAGCGGGCGTTATTCGATGGAGATGCATTTCACGCGTGCGCCTGACTACGGGCTGCTCCGCCTCGATCTCGATGGCGAACCGGCTGGTGAGGGCTTCGACGGCTTCGATCCCGGCGTGGTGCCGAGCGGTCCGGTCGCACTCGGCACGTTCACGCTGGCCGCGGGAACACACCGGATCCGGGTCACGCTCACCGGCAAGAGCCGGCAATCGAGCGGCTACTTCGCCGGGATCGATCGCCTGCGGCTCGTGCCGGTCACAGCCGGGCGCTGAACTGCCTCTCGCGAATTGGTGCCCCGGACAGGAATCGAACCTGTATGGCCTTGCGGCCAGCGGATTTTAAGTCCGCAGCGTCTACCCGTTCCGCCACCGGGGCGTCGTCGTGATCTCGGCCAGCGATGTGGAGTCCAGGGTCGGA
>VGVB01000046.1 GCA_016882265.1 Gammaproteobacteria bacterium | reverse complement strand
TCCGGCGCCGGCGGCGGAGGCCGGCAGGCCGGCGGCGCCGGTGAAGCGCTGGCGGTTGCGCTGCCACCAGCCGGGATCCGCGGCGGGCACCGCGTCGAGCAGCAGGCGCGTGTAGGGATGCCGCGGCGCCGCCAGCAGCGCCCGGCAATCGGCCTGCTCGACGATGCGCCCGAGGTACATCACCAGGACACGGTCGCAGAGCCTGGCGACGATCGCGAGGTTGTGACTGATGAACAGCGTCGCCAGCGCACGCTCGCCGCGGATGCGCGCCAGCAGCGCGACGATCTGCGCCTGCACGGATACATCGAGCGCACTGACCGGCTCATCGCAGACCAGCAGCCGCGGGTCCGTCGCCAGTGCACGGGCGACGCCGACGCGCTGCAACTGACCACCGCTCAACTCGTGTGGATAGCGTGCGGCCAGTTCCGCGGCAAGGCCGACTTCGCCGAGCAACTGCGCCACGCGCTGCCGGCGTTCCGCGGCACTGAGTTCGGGGCACAGCGCGCGCAGCGGCTCGGCGATACTGGCGCAAACCGTCATCCGGGGATCGAGGCAGCCGAACGGATCCTGGAACACGAGCTGCAGTTCACGGCGCAGATCGCGCCATTGCCGCCGGCCGAGCTGGTCGATGCGCCGCCCGCGCCAGCGGATCGACCCGCCGGCGAGCGGCACGAGGCCGAGGATCGCCCGCGCGAGCGAGGACTTGCCGCAGCCCGACTCGCCGACCAGTCCCACGGTCTCGCCGGGCGCCAGCCCGAAGCTCACGCCCGCGACCGCAGCGGCCGTCTGCGCACGCGCTCCGCCACCCTCCGGGCGGTACCGGACGATCGCGTTCTCGACTTCGAGCCCGGTGGTCACCGGACCTCGAAACCGAGCTGCCCGGGCAACCGGTCGTCGCCGGTCCAGCCCTCGCGCACCCGGACCCAGGTCGCGAGATGCACACGCCGCCCGAGCACGCGATTCAGCTCGAGGCGAGCCGACCGGCCGATCGCCTTCAGCCGCTCGCCGCCGGCACCGATCACGATGCGGCGCTGGCTCTCGCGCTCGACCCAGATCAACGCATCGATCGCCAGCCGCCCGTCGGGCAGTTCTTCCCAGCGCTCGATCTGCACCGCGACGCCGTACGGCAGTTCCTCGCGCAGGGCCAGCATGAGCTGCTCGCGCAGGATTTCGCCGGCCAGGAAGCGTTCGCTGCGATCGGTGATCTGGTCCGCGGGAAACAGCGCCGCTGATTCCGGCAGCAGCGCGCCGATGACGGGCAGCAGGCGCTCGAGGTTGTCGCCGCGCAGCGCCGAGACCGGCACGATCGCGGCGAACCCGTGCCGGCCCGCAACATCCTGCAACAGCGGCAGCAGCCGCTCGCGCGGCCGCACGCGGTCCACCTTGTTGAGCACGAGCACGACCGGCAGCGCCGCCGCCTGCAGTCGGGCCAGCACGGCTTCGTCGGCTTCAGTCCAGCGCGCCGCGTCGGCGACCAGCAGCGCCGCGTCGGCACCGGCGATCGCGGCCAGCGCCTCGCGATTCATCGCCTGGTTCAGCGGCCGCCCGCGTCCTTCGTGCAGACCCGGCGTGTCGAACAGCAGCACCTGGCAGCCCGGCCGCGTCAGCACACCGAGGATGCGCTGGCGCGTGGTCTGCGCACGGGGCGTGACGATGCTGAGCTTCTGGCCGAGCAGCGCGTTCAGCAGCGTCGACTTGCCGACGTTCGGCCGTCCGGCGATCACGACGCTGCCGCAGCGGAATCCGGCGCGCTCGCTCACGCGCTCTGCCGCAGTCGCGGGTCGGCCAGCAGGCGCTCGGCCGCCGCCTGTTCGGCGCTGCGCCGGCTGGCGCCCTCCGCCTCCGCCGCGAGGTCGAGGGCCGCGACCGCGCAGCGCACGCGAAACAGCCGGGCGTGGGGCGCGCCGGAGGTCGCCTCTACCGTGTACGCGGGCAGGCCCAGGCCGCGCGCCTGCAGCCATTCCTGCAGGCAGGTCTTCGGGTCCTGTTGTGGTCCGGCGGCCGCCAGCTCCGCGAAGCGGTCCGCGAATATCCGCCCGATCGCGAGCCGTGCCGCGTCCAGGCCGCCGTCGAGGTAGATCGCGCCGATCAGCGCCTCGAGAGCCCCCGCCAGGATCGACGGGCGTCGCTCGACGCCGCTCCGGCGCGCTCCCGCGCCAAGCCGCAGCCAGTGGTCGACGCCCAGTTCCAGGGCCAGCGCGCCGAGCGTCGTGCCGCTGACCAGGCTCGCCCGCCGGCGCGACAGCTCACCCTCGGTCGCCGCCGGGAAGTCCGCTACCAGCCGCTCACTGACGACGAGTGCCAGCACCGCATCGCCGAGGAACTCGAGGCGCTCGTTGTGCTCCGGGCCGCAGCTTCGGTGGGTCAGCGCGCGCTGCAGCAGCTCGCGCCGCTGCAGGGCGCAGCCCAAGCGGTCGTGCAACCAGTCGGCGGCCTCAGCCACGAGCGGGCCTCCGCCGCTCAGCGCGCGACGACCTCGACGGTCTTGTCGAACTCGACCACGAACGCCACGTTGGCGACCAGTGGCACGCGGTCCTCGTAGGCGGCGCGCAGGAAGAACGTGCCGCCCTCGCGCCGGATCTCGACGTCGCCGGGCTGCAGCACGCCGACCATCTCGATGTCGAAGTGGCGCTCGATCGCCTTGCGCAGCATGAACTCGGTGGAATCCGGATTCGACTCGTACTCGGTGCGCACCTTCTCCAGCGTCGAGGCGACCTTCATGTACTCGAGGTATTTCGGCACCAGCCGGATGCCGGCATAGACCCAGGCGCCGACCACCACGACCAGCACCGCCGTGCCGAGAAACGTCATGCCCCGTTGTGTACCACGCATACCCAGGCCTCCCTATCGGATTCCGGTTCCCATACGATCCCAGAGCAGCAGCGAGCCACGCCCCGGATTGAACGACAGCCAGATCGCTTCCGCGCGCCCGATCACATGATCCTCCGGCACGAAGCCGACGTCGGGGAAACGACTGTCGCGGCTGTTGTTGCGGTTGTCACCCATCATGAAGAAATGACCCGCCGGCACCCGCCACTCCCCTTCGAGGCCCGGCCGCAGCGGGTCGAGCAGCACGCCGTGGGCGACACCGTCAAGCGTCTCCGTCGCGACCTGCGTGTACGGATACTGCTCGCTCTTCGGCCCGGAATACAAGCCATTCGTCACCGCGCCGGCCGGCACGCCGTTGACCACGACCTGTCCGCCCGCGACCCGGACGGCATCCCCGGGCCGCCCGACCAGGCGCTTGATGAACACGATCGACGGATCGGCCGGCTTGCGGAACACGATCACGTCGCCGCGGCGCGGCGCACCGATCGCGACCACCTTCCAGTTCAGGACCGGCAGGCGCAGGCCGTAGCGCCACTTGTTGACGAAGATGAAGTCGCCCTGCACCAGTGTCGGCATCATCGAGTCCGACGGGATGCGGAACGGCTCGTACAGGAACGAGCGCAGCAGCAGCACCAGCACGATCACCGGGAAGAACGAGCGCGACCAGTCGACGACGACCGGTTCGCGGCTGACGCCGCGCGCGGCCCGCCGCGGCGCCAGCCAGCGGCGGTCGGCGAGCACGACCAGGCCGGTCGCCAGCGCCAGCGCCACCAGCAGAAACGAGAAGTCGAAGACCATCATCACCTCCGGCCGCTCACTTGCGCCCCACCTGCAGCACCGCGAGGAAGGCCTCCTGCGGGATCTCGACGGTACCGAGCTGCTTCATGCGCTTCTTGCCCTCCTTCTGCCGCTCCAGCAGCTTGCGCTTGCGGGTCACGTCGCCGCCGTAGCACTTGGCCAGCACGTTCTTGCGCAGCGCCTTGACCGTCGCCCGGGCGATGATCTGACCGCCGATCGCCGCCTGGATCACCACCTCGAACATCTGCCGCGGGATCAGCTCCTGCATCCGGTCGACCAGCTCGCGGCCGCGCTGATAGGCGCTGTCGCGGTGCACGATGATCGACAGCGCATCGACGCGGTCGCCGTTGATCAGCACGTCGAGCCGCACCAGCGGCGCGCGCCGGAATTCGAGAAACTGGTAGTCGAACGAGGCATAGCCGCGGCTCGCGGACTTCAGCCGGTCGAAGAAGTCGAGCACGACCTCGGCCAGCGGCAGCTCGTACTGCAGCGACATCTGCGTGCCGAGCTGCAGCAGTTTCTTCTGCACGCCGCGCTTCTCCTGGCACAGGCGCAGCACCGGGCCGACGTGCTCCGGCGGCACCAGGATATTGGCGACGATGATCGGCTCGCGCAGTTCGGCGACCATCGCCGGCAACCGGGCCGGGTTGTCGACGTGGCTGATCGCGCCGTCCGGCGCGACCACTTCGTAGACCACGGTCGGCGCGCTGGTCACGAGGGCAAGGCCGTATTCGCGCTCGAGCCGTTCCTGCACGATGTCCATGTGCAGGAGCCCGAGAAAGCCGCAGCGGAAGCCGAAGCCCAGCGCGGTCGACACCTCCGGTTCGAAGTGCAGCGCCGAGTCGTTGAGGCGCAGCTTGGCCAGCGCGTCACGGAACGCCTCGTACTGGTCGGTCTGCACCGGGAACAGGCCGGCGAAGACCCGCGGCTGCACCATCTTGAAGCCGGGCAGCGGCGCGGCGCAGGGCCGCGAGTCCTGCGTGATCGTGTCGCCGACCGGCGCGCCGTCGATTTCCTTGACCCCGGCGACGACCCAGCCGACCTCGCCGGTCGCGAGCTGCTCGCGCTCGACCCGCTTCGGCGTGAACCGACCGACCCGGTCCACCTGCCAGTTTCGGCCGGTGGACATCATCCGGATCCGGTCGCCGACCCGCAGCGCGCCGTTGACAACGCGCACCAGCGACACCACGCCGACGTAATTGTCGAACCACGAGTCCACGATCAGCGCCTGCAATGGCGCCGCCGGCTCGCCGCGCGGCGGCGGGATCCGCCGGACAATGGTCTCGAGCAGGGCGTCGATGTTGGCGCCGGTCTTGGCGCTGACCCGGACCGCGTCGGTGGCTTCGATGCCGATGATCTCCTCGATTTCCGCAATCACGCGTTCCGGGTCGGCGGCCGGCAGGTCGATCTTGTTGATGACCGGCACGACCTCGAGGCCCTGTTCGAGCGCGGTATAGCAGTTCGCTACGCTCTGCGCCTCGACGCCCTGCGCCGCGTCGACGACCAGCAGCGCCCCCTCGCAGGCGGCCAGCGAGCGCGACACCTCGTAGGAGAAGTCGACGTGCCCGGGCGTGTCGATAAAGTTGAGCTGGTAATCACCGCCGTCGGCGGCGCGGTACTGCAGCGTGACGGACTGGGCCTTGATGGTGATGCCGCGCTCGCGCTCCAGCGCCATCGAGTCGAGCACCTGGTCCTGCATCTCGCGGGCCTCGAGCCCGCCGCAGATCTGGATCAGCCGGTCGGCCAGCGTGGACTTGCCGTGATCGATGTGCGCGATGATGGAGAAGTTGCGGATCTGCTGCATCGAACCGGGGCCGGCCGCCATGGCTCCGGACGGTCGGTCCGGGGAGGCGGCGATTATAGCAGCCGGGCTCCGCGCGACCCGGGCGCGAGCAGCGCCCGCACGCCGC
Source organism: Gammaproteobacteria bacterium (assembly GCA_016882265.1). Taxonomy (GTDB): domain Bacteria; phylum Pseudomonadota; class Gammaproteobacteria; order Steroidobacterales; family Steroidobacteraceae; genus SCUD01. The sequence continues at coordinate 16,457 of VGVB01000046.1, read as the reverse complement.
GGCTATCGAGATGCACGGCGCAGACCTCGCGCCCGTCCGCGGTCAGCACCGGTACGCGCGCACCGTAACGGCTCCGGGTCTCCGGATCCGCATCCACATCCTGGACCTCGAACGCAGTCCCGGCGAGTCCGGCCAGCTCCGCGATGAACTCCTCGCACAGCAGACAGCCGGCGCGCGACCAGACGATGAGTCGCGGGCCAGTCCCGGCGGGGCCGGTCACGGCTGGTCGTCGCTGCCAGCCGGCTGCAAACCCGTGGCGATGTAACGCAGCGTATCGGGCGGCACTTCGCCGACGGCGGTGACCTGATGTCCCCGGACCACGGTCGAGAATGCGGAGGCCACTCCAGCACGGCCCGAGCCGACGACCGGCGGCGTGCCGGGCGCCGGTGCATGAATGAATACGGACACGGAGGCCAGACCATCGGTGAATACCAGATGGTTGACGAGGCCCTGGGTTCCGGCCACGGCCTGCAGGCCGTTGACCGACAGGCGGAATCCCGGCGGCATCTGCGCCGCCTGCCACGCGACCGAGGCCGGCTCCGGGGTCGGCGCCTGGCGGACCCAGCGCAGCCCGGCCGGATCGATGGCCGGCTCGAAGTCGGCCTCCGGGATCGTGCCGCCCACGGCGAGACTCGTGAAACGCATCCGCTCGACGACCCGGCCGGCCGGATCGCGCAGTTCGCTGCGCACGGGCATGCCGGTCGCCTCGTCGATCCAGATCCGGTAGCCGAAGCGGAAGCCATCAGCCGGCCGCAACGTCACTACCACCGCCGGTCCGAGCAGCGCGGCCTCGCGACCCTCCTCGATCACCTCGTACCACGGGGCCGGCGCAGCCGCGAAGCGCGGCAAGACGCCGAGTAACTGGCCCGAGCCCGGTCGCTTCTCGATGATCGCCAGCTTGCGATCCGGCAGGTAGGCGACCACCTCGTCGCCGGTACGGATCAGTTCACGGCCGTGGCCCGAGAGCGAGATCAGGCGCTCACGCACCTGGCCGTCCTCGACCCGGTGCAGGATGCGGAGCTTCTGGCTCCGCCCCGCCGATTCAGAGACGAAATCGCCGACATAACTGCTGCCCGCCAGCGCCCGGTCCATGCGCTCGAGCCAGCCGGTCCGATCGGCCGCCAGCGCCGGTCCCGCCAGCAGCAGCAGCGCAGCCGCCAGCCGGCGCCGGGCGTTCATCGCCGCTCCCCGACCACATGACGAGGGACGCCGCTGGCGTCCGTGACCGGGTCGTCCGCCGCGATCAGCCCGGCGACGACGCTGCTGCGCGCGAGCGGTGACGTGTAGCCGCTATGCGCCACAAGGTAATTCGCGAACTGCGCGGCCGGCAGCGTGCCCGGGCCATCGACCGCGGGCGGAGTCGTGTAGCTCGGTGCCTGCTCCGGCTCCGGCTCGGTTACCAAGGCAGCCGGCGGATCTGCTGCGGCCACCAGCACACCCGACTCGGCTGCCAGTTCCGGCGCGGCCGAGGCCTGCAGCGGCGGCTCCGTCCGTGGCTGCAGCAACAACACCGACACGGCGGCCACGGTCGCCGCGATGCCCAGTCCCGCGACGGGCCGGTACACCCGTGTCGGCCAGGCGCCGGGCCGCGGCTCGCGCGCGACGGCCGCCCGGACCCGCGCTGCAACGCCGTGCGCCGCGGGCATGTCGCCATCGCTGCGCAGCACCGAACCGATCAGCGAGTAACGCGACAACGCCGCGCGCAACTCCTGGTCCCGATCGAGCCGCTTCAGCAGCAGCGCCGCCTCCGCCTCCGGCAATTCGCCATCGAGGAATGCCGAAAGCTGTTCCTTGACTCGTTCGGTCATCGGTCAGTCCCCGTCCCGGCCCAGCCCACCATCGAAGACCTCGCGCAGGCTCTGGTCGATCGCCTCGCGTGCGCGGAAGATCCGCGACCGCACCGTACCCACGGGGCAGTCCATCTCCGCGGCAATCTCCTCGTAGCTCAGGCCTTCCAGTTCGCGCAGCATGATCGCGGTGCGCAGATCACCCGGCAGCGCGCGGATCGCCTCGTTGACGTTGCGCCGGATCTCCTCGGTCAGCACCAGCGCTTCCGGTGTACCGGTGTCCGCCAGACGGGCCTGAGCCTGCGCCGGGGCCCCTTCCGGCTGGTCCAGGTCACAGGCCACTGGCCGCCGGCCGGTGGCCACCAGCGCATTCTTGGCCGTGTTGATCGCGATGCGGTACAGCCAGGTGTAGAAGGCACTGTCGCCGCGGAATGCCGGCAGCGCCCGCCAGGCTTTGACGAAAGCCTCCTGCGCGACGTCTTCGGCCTCGGCCGGATTGCGGATATAGCGCTGCACCAGTTTCAGCACCTTGTGCTGGTACTTCAGGACGAGGACATCGAAGGCCGCGCGGTCACCGTGCTGAACACGCCGGACGAGCGCGATGTCGCCTGCTTCAGCCCGCATCGGCCCGCTGAACGGCACTGTGCCCTCCGCCAACACGCCCGCTATGACCGGCCAGCTGCCGATAAGTTCTGGTTCCCGTTCGCGAAAGGGCCACCGACCGCCTCCATGGGGCTGGGTGAAGCGATTCTAGCAAGCCAGCCGCAGCCGGGCTTTCAGGCGGCGGAAGGCAGCGGGCGCGACCATGTCGCGCCGCAGCAGCCAGCGATGGCGTCCGGCAGTGCCGGAGAGATCGAGCAGTACCCAGTCCGCGAAGACCCGGCTGCCGGGGCCTGGATGCGCCTCGACGGGCGTCTGGCTGCCTCGCAGCCAGAGCTGCCAGTGCCCGCCGATGCAGCGGACGCGCCGCAGCCGGCCATGTGGGCCCGGTACAGCCGCCAGCGACGCCGGCAGCCCGGCCAGCGCCAGAACCGAGAGCAGCAGCGCCAGCGCCCAGGTACAGCGGGTCAGCCAGGGCAGCGTCGCTGCGGCGATGTGCAGCAGCAACACCGCCGCCGCCATACGCGGACAGGGTTCCGGCTCAAGCTCGATCAGCGATGAGTTCATCGACCAGTGCCGCCATCGCCGGGTCCGCCGGGCGACTGCGCCCGAGGAGCCACGCCGCTATTTCCGGGTCCTGCTGGTCGAGCAGCCGTTCGAAAGCCGCGCGGGCCCCGGCGCCGGCCTCCGGCCAGCGTTGCTCCAGCCAGCGCGCCAGCAGCAGATCCAGTTCCTTCATGCCGCGACGGCACCGCCAGCGCAGTTGGCCGGGCGTCATCGGCGCGTCAGTGCTGGCGGTCGCCCACCCGACGCTTGAGGTCGGCGATCACGCGCGCCGGGTTCAGGTCCTTCGGGCAGGCTGCGACGCAATTCATGATCGTATGACAGCGATACAGGCGGAACGGATCCTCGAGCGCGTCGAGCCGCTCGCCCTGGGCTTCGTCCCGCGTATCGACCACCCAGCGGTACGCGGCCATCAGCGCCGCGGGTCCCAGATAGCGGTCGCTGTTCCACCAGTAGCTCGGACAGCTCGTCGAGCAGCAGGCGCACAGAATGCAGGCCGAGGGCCGGTCGACGCGCTCCTGGTCCGCCGGCGACTGCAGGCACTCGCGGTCCGGCGGCGGTGGCGTGCGGGTCTTCAGCCAGGGTTCGACCGCCGCATACTGTGCGTAGAAGTGCGCGAGGTCCGGCACCAGATCCTTGGTCACCGCCAGGTGCGGCAGCGGAAAGATCCGCACCGCGCCGCGGATGTCGGCGATCGCACAGGTGCAGGCCAGCGCGTTGACGCCGTCGATGTTCATCGCGCAGGAGCCGCAGATGCCCTCGCGGCAGGAACGGCGGAAGGTCAGCGTCGGGTCGATCTCGTTCTTGATCTTCAGCAGCGCGTCGAGGACCATCGGCCCGCAGGCATCGAGATCGATTTCGAAGCGATCGATGCGCGGCTTCTGGCCGGATTCCGGATCCCAGCGATAGATCCGGAATTCGCGCACCCGCTGCGCGCCAGCCGGCGCCGGATGGCTGCGGCCCGGCACATCCCGATAACGCGAGCCGGCGGGGAGATGGAACTGCGTCATCCTAATAGGTCCTCTGCATCGGCGGGATCGGCTGCACGTCGCCGGTCATCGTCTGCAGGTGCACCGGGCGGTAGTCGAGCCGGACGCCGCCGTCCGCACCGACCCAGGCCAGGCTGTGGCGCAGCCAGTTCGCGTCGTCGCGCTGCGGGAAGTCCTCGCGCGCGTGGGCGCCGCGGCTCTCGGTACGGTTCGCCGCCGAGTGGATCGTCGCCAGCGCCTGGCGCAGCAGATTATCGAGTTCGAGCGCTTCGATCAGATCGGTATTGAACACCAGCGACCGGTCGGTGAGGCGCAGGTCGGACAGTGCCATGAAGGTCTGCGCCAGCCGGCCGCAACCCGCGCCGAGGGAACTGCCGGTCCGGAACACCGCCGCATCGCTCTGCATGATGCGCTGCATCTCGTCGCGGAGCCCGGCGGTGCTGCGGCTGCCGGCGGCCTGGCGGATGCGGTCGAGCCGGGCCAGCAGCGGCTCGGTCACCGCCGCCGCCAGCGGCGCCTGCGCGGCGCGCGGGCGCAGCGTGGCGGTGCAGCGGGCCGCGGCGGCGCGACCGAATACCACCAGGTCGAGCAGCGAGTTCGAGCCGAGCCGGTTGGCGCCGTGCACCGAGACGCAGGCGGCCTCGCCGATGGCCATCAGGCCCGGCACCACGGCCTCGGGATTGCCGTCGCGCAGCGTGACGACCTCACCGTGCACGTTGGTGGGAATGCCGCCCATGTTGTAGTGCGCGGTCGGCAGCACCGGGATCGGCGCCCGGGTGACGTCGACGCCGGCGAAAATCATCGTGGTCTCGGCAATGCCCGGCAGGCGCTTGTGGATCACGTCCGCGCCGAGGTGCTCGAGGTGCAGATGGATGTGATCCTTGCGCGACCCGACGCCGCGACCCTCGCGGATCTCGATGGTCATGGCCCGGCTGACCACGTCGCGCGAGGCGAGATCCTTCGCGTTCGGCGCGTAGCGCTCCATGAAGCGCTCGCCCTGCGAGTTCCGCAGGATGCCGCCCTCGCCGCGCACGCCCTCGGTGATCAGGCAGCCGGCGCCGTAGATGCCGGTCGGGTGGAACTGCACGAACTCCATGTCCTGCAGCGGCAGCCCGGCGCGCAGCACCATGCCGCCGCCGTCGCCGGTGCAGGTGTGCGCCGAGGTGCAGGAGAAGTACGTGCGGCCGTAACCGCCGGTGGCGAGGATGGTCCGCTGCGCGAGGAAGCGGTGCAGCGTGCCGGTCGCGAGGTCGAGCGCCAGCACGCCGCGGCAGGCGCCGTCCTGCAGCAGCAGGTCGAGCGCGAAGTACTCGATGAAGAAGCTCGCGCTGTGCTTCAGCGCCTGCTGGTACAGCGTGTGCAGCATCGCGTGACCGGTGCGGTCGGCCGCGGCGCAGGTGCGCTGGGCGATGCCCTGGCCGAAGCGCGTGGTCATGCCGCCGAACGGCCGCTGGTAGATGCGCCCGTCTTCGGTCCGCGAGAACGGCAGGCCGAAGTGCTCGAGTTCGACGACCGCCGCCGGCGCCTCCCTGCACATGAACTCGATGGCGTCCTGGTCGCCGAGCCAGTCCGAGCCCTTGATGGTGTCGTAGAAGTGGTAGCGCCAGTCGTCCTCGCCCATGTTGCCGAGCGCGGCGCTGATGCCGCCCTGCGCGGCTACGGTGTGGCTGCGGGTCGGGAACACCTTGGTCAGACACGCGGTCGCCAGCCCGGCCTGCGCCAGCCCGACCGTGGCCCGCAGGCCGGCGCCGCCGGCGCCGACCACGACGACGTCGAAGTGATGATCGGTGACCGGATAGGTGCTCATCGTGCGCTCCCGCCGAGGATGGCGATCACAGCCACGATGACACACAGCGCGGCGACTCCGTGCGCGGCCTGCAGCGCCAGCAGTGACGCGGTCTTCACCACCGGGCCGTGCACGTAGTCCTCGACGATGGTCGCGACCCCGAGCAGCGAGTGCCACAGCGAGAGCAGCGCGAACAGCAGCAGCAGCACGGCGGTCGTCGGCGTCGCGATCCACGCGACGACCGTTGCATGTCCCAGGTCGGGCAGCGCCAGCAGGGCGCACAGGAACCACAGTCCGAGCGGCACGAGCGCCAGTGCGCTGAGCCGCTGGTTCCACCCGTGTGCCGGCCCCGAGCGGGCCGAACCATGCCCCAGCGCGGCGCCGAGCGGTGAACGCAGGCTCATGACCAGTCCAGATAACGCCAGGCCGCGGCCAGCGTTGCCGCCGCGGCCAGCACGGCCAGCGCCACGACGGCGAAGCCGATCCGCCGCGCCACCGGCAGGTCGAAACCGATGCCGGCGTCCAGCAGCAGATGCCGCAGACCGGCCAGCAGGTGATACCAGAACGCTATGACGGCGGCCGCGATCACGAGGCGCCCGGGCAGGCTCGCCAGGATCTGGCTGGCTGCCGCGTAGGCGTCCGGCCCGTTCGCCACTGCCAGCAGCCAGTACACGAGCAGCAGGCTGGCGAGCGAGAGAAAGACTCCGCTCGCCCGGTGCAGGATCGACACTGCCATGGCGGGGAAGAACCGGTACACCTGCAGGTGCGGTGACAACGGCCGTGGATTAACAGTCAAACCGACCTCCCATCAGAAATCGATACAGCGCCCGGCCTTTTCCCAGTCGCCATAGCGAGTGGGCTCGGGTCCGGGGGGGCCACCGATCTCCCGGGGGAGTGGCGGCGGGTCCGGCCGTGGCGGGCTGTCGGCGCGGACACCGGCTGGTGCCGGATCGGGAACTGGCGGCTGCATCGGCTGCAATTCTGCCAGATCGACGCCATGCCGCCCAAGCCCATTTGTCATGTATTCATGCGGAAGCTCTGCGCTAGCATGGGCCCGTGCCGACGACCCGATACTGCGATCTGGCCGAATTCGGGGCGGTGGCTGCCACCGGCCCGGACGCGCGCAGTTTCCTGCAGGGCCAGTTCACCTGCGACCTGACCCAGCTCGAGCGACATCCGGGCCAGCTCGGCGCCGCCTGCAGCCCGCAGGGGCGGGTGCTCGAACTGGTCCGCTGCGCCGCGACCGCCGACGGCGTGCTGCTGGTGCTGCGACGCGCGCTGATCCCGGCCCTGCTGGCGCGCCTGCCGAAATACATCCTGCGCGCCCGCGTAAAGCTGGCCGACCGCAGTGACGAGCTGGCCATCGCCGGCCTGATCGATGGCGGGCCACCCACCGCGTGGTCGGCAGCGACGCCCGCGGCGGCCGGACTCACGCTGCTGGTCGCGAGCCCGCAGCGGCTGCTGCTGGTCGGTCCCGCAGCCGCTATCGGCAGCGTACTCGCCGCGGTCCCGCCGGCCACTGCTGGCGAATGGGAGTGTGCGAGCATCCGTGATGGCGAACCGGACCTCGAGCCGCGGACCGCCGGTATCTGGATTCCGCAGATGCTGAACCTCGATCTGCTCGCCGGGCTCAGCTTCACCAAGGGCTGCTACACCGGCCAGGAAATCGTCGCCCGCACCCAGCATCTGGGGCGCATCAAGCGCCGCATGCTGCGCTACACCGGCCCCGCGGGCGCGGCCGTGACCGCCGGGCAGATGTTGTACAGCGGCGCGGCTCACGCCGGGCAGGCCGTGCGCTCGGCCGCAGACGGCGACGGCACCCATCTGCTCGCGGTGACCGGCCTCGAGCTCCGCTCCGAGCCCCTCGGTCGCGAGCCGGGTGGCACCGAGTTCGTGCCGGCGGCACTGCCCGGTCTGTGACCACGCCCGCTCCACGACCGCCGGATCCGCCGGCCGCCGGCCGCGACACGGGCCGCGCGGCACTCGTCTTTCGCAGCGCGGTGGCGGGGATCGAATGGCCGGCGGTGGGCAGTGACGGCGCCGCGCAGCTCCTCGCCCTGCTGCATCAGTTCGATCAGTCGCAGTGGCAGTCACCCGAGACTCTGCGCGAGCGCCAGCTCGGTCAGTTGCGCTGGCTGCTGCGGCATGCAGCCCTCACGGTGCCGTACTACGCGCAGAGCCTGCGCGGACGCCCCAGCGACCTGCCGGACTGGGACGCCTGGCGGCAGTTGCCCGTGCTGACGCGCGCAGCGCTGCAGCAGGACTTCCAGGCGCTGAAGAGTACGGCGGTCCCGCCCGGGCACGGCGCCGTCACGGAAGGTCAGTCCACCGGCTCGACCGGCCGTCCCGTGCGCTTCCTGCGGACGGCCGTCACCCAGCTCATCTGGAATGCGCTGACGCTGCGCGAACACCTGTGGCAGGGCCGTGACTTCGGCCGCAAGCTCGCCGCGATCCGCGTCAAGGTCCAGGAAGCCGCGTGGCCCGACTGGGGCGTGCCGGCAGCGGCGGTTTTCCGCACCGGCCCCGCGGCCACGCTCAATATCCGCACCGACCTCAGCCGGCAGCTCGAATGGCTGGTCCGCGAGGACCCGACCTATCTCATCACGCACACCAGCAACCTGGCCGCGCTCGCGGAACTGAGCCAGGCCCGCGGCGTACGCCTGCCGAACCTGCAACAGGCCCGCAGCTTCAGCGAGGTGCTGCGACCCGACCTGCGCGCGCTGGTGCGCGAGGCCTGGGGCGTCGAGGTCGCGGATGTCTACAGTTGCGAGGAAGGCGGCTACATCGCACTGCAGTGCCCGCGACACGAGCATTACCACGTCCAGTCCGAAAACGTGCTGGTGGAAGTGCTGGACGAGAGCGGGAACCCGTGCGGCCCGGGTGAGACCGGCCGCGTCGTGCTGACGCCGCTGCACAACTTCGCGCTGCCGCTGATCCGTTACGCGCTCGGCGACTACGCCGAAGTCGGCGCGCCCTGCGCCTGCGGTCGCGGCCTGCCCGTCCTCACCCGCATCCATGGCCGCCGGCGCAACATGATCGTGCTGCCGGACGGGAGCCGGCACTGGCCGACGTTCCCGGCGACACTGTGGCTCGATTTCGAGCCGATCCGACAGTACCAGCTCGTACAGACCGGCGCGGACACGATCGTCCTGAATTGTGTGCTCAGCCGCCCGTTGACGGTCGAGGAAACGACCCGACTGGTGCAGGCGCTGCAGCAGCGCCTCGGTCATCCGTTCGCGATCGAACTCCAGCCGGTGGCGCAGATCGAACGCGGGCCCGGCAACAAGTACGAGGACTTCATCTCGCAGCTCGGTCCGTGACCGAGCCGTTCAGGGCGACGCGCCGCCGCCGAACCGGAACGTGAAGCCAGCGCCCTAGGCCGCCCAGCCCTGCTCATGGCCGCTGTTTTCCGAATTCCGGTCGCCGATATCGCCGTAGTCGAACCAGCGAACATGCAGGCCGAAGTTGTCGGTCAGGTCCACGTTGATGCCGAGACCGTACACGAGATTGGTGCCGCTGTCGCCGCCGTTCCAGGGCTCGCCGTCTTCAACGTACAGGATGTCCTGGTCGACCTGTGCGACGCCGAGCTGCGCAAACAACGAGACGCGCGACAGGAAACCCTCACTGCCCGATGCCTTGCCGAGCGGCAGGATGCCGATCAGCGAGGCGTCGAATGCGGTGGCCTCGATCCTGTCCGTGTACGAGTACCCGCCTTCGCCACCATCGAAAGATCCGGCAGCGTTGAGCGCGCCCAGATCCGCATAGCCCGCCGTGACCGCCCAGTAGTCATTGATGCGCCAGCCGACGAAGACGTTATAGACCGTGTCGCTGTCGTCATTACGGACGATCGTCTCGCCGGGGCTGAACTCGTAGGCGCCGATGTCGCTCTGGCCCACGGTAGCACCGACAAAAAATCCGCGTGCGCGGGCGCGGCGGCCAACCCCACTCCGGCCACTGCGCCGGTCACACAGGCAGTCCTCAGGGATCCGTTCATGGGTAACCTCCTTGGTTCATCGCCGGGTCAGCACCGATGTCCTTGCGGCGAAGTGGACCGACTCTTACGCCGTCGCACCGCCAAAGTCAACGTGGGTCCGACCGGTGGCCGGGCCCGCCGCCGCGTTCCGCGGCGCGCCGTTCAGGTCTCCGGCCGCAAATGCGGAAACAGCAGCACGTCGCGGATGCTCGGCGCGTCGGTGAACAGCATCACCAGCCGGTCGACCCCGATGCCGAGACCGGCGGCCGGCGGCATGCCGTATTCGAGCGCACGCACGTAGTCGGCATCGTAGAACATCGCCTCGGCATCTCCGGCCTGCTTGCGCGCGGCCTGCTCGCGGAAACGCCCGGCCTGATCCTCCGGATCGTTCAACTCGGAAAAACCATTGGCCAGTTCGCGCCCGCCGACGAAGAACTCGAAGCGGTCGGTGACGAACGGGTCGCTGTCACGCCGGCGCGCCAGCGGCGAGACCTCGGCGGGGTAGGAATGCACGAAGGTCGGCTGCTCGAGCGCCGGCTCGCAGGTGTTCTCGAACAGCTCGATCTGCAGCTTGCCGGCGCCGTCCTGCGGCTGCAGCGGAATGCCGAGTCGTGCGCAGGCCGCGCGCAGGTACTCGCGGTCGCGCAGCCCGGCCGGATCGAGTTCGGGGTTCGCCGCGCAGATCGCCTCGGCGACCGCGAGGCGGCGGAACGGGCCGCTGAAATCGAACACGCGCCCCTGGTAGCGGACCTCGCGGCCGCCGGCCAGCGCATCGGCCAGCGCCTGCAGCAGCCGCTCGACGAGGTTCATGAAGTCCTCGCAGTCGGCGTAGGCCTGATACAGCTCGAGCATCGTGAACTCGGGGTTGTGCTGGGTCGACAACCCTTCGTTGCGGAAATTGCGGTTCAGCTCGTAAACGCGCTCGAAGCCGCCGACCAGCAGCCGCTTCAGGTACAGTTCCGGCGCGATACGCAGGTACATCTCGCGGTCCAGCGCACGGTGGTGGGTGACGAAAGGTCGCGCGACCGCGCCGCCCGGGATGGGCTGCATCATCGGTGTCTCGACCTCGAGAAAGTCGAGCGCATCGAGGTAATCGCGCAGCAGGCGCACGATGCGGGTGCGCGTCTGGAACGTGGCCCGGGTCGCCGGATTGACGATCAGGTCCACGTAGCGCTGCCGGTAGCGCAGCTCGGTGTCGGCCAGTCCGTGCCACTTGTCCGGCAGCGGCCGCAGCGACTTCACCAGCAGACGCAGCGTGTCCGCGCGCACCGACAGCTCGCCGGCCCGGGTCCGCATCAGCGTGCCCGCGGCGCCGACGATGTCGCCGACGTCCCAGCCCTTGAACTCGTCGTAGGCCGCGCCAAGCGTCTCGGCCTGCAGGTACAACTGGATCTGGCCGCTGCTGTCCTGCAGTTTGGCGAACGAGGCCTTGCCCATCACGCGCTTGAACAGCATGCGCCCGGCCACGCGCACGCGGATGCCGGCGGCCGCGAGTGCGGCGTCGTCGCGCGCGGCGCAGGTCGCGTGCAGATCTGCGGCCAGCGCATCGCGGCGGAAGTCGTTCGGGTAGGCCGGCCCGGCCGCGCGCAGGCGCGCGAGCTTGGCGCGGCGCTCGGCGATCAGCGCATTCTCGTCGTGGCCCCCGGTGTCGTCTGCCATCATCCGCTCCCTCGTGTTCACAGCCCCTGCTTCAGGCTCGCCTCAAGGAAAGGGTCGAGATCGCCGTCCAGCACCGCGCCCGGATTGCCGGTCTCGTGGCCGGTGCGCAGATCCTTGATCCGGGACTGGTCGAGCACGTACGAGCGGATCTGGTAACCCCAGCCGACGTCGGTCTTCTGGTCCTCGAGCACGCGCGCGGCGGCGTTGCGCTTGTTGACCTCGAGCTCGTACAGCTTGGCCTTCAGCATCTTCATCGCGGTCGAGCGGTTCTTGTGCTGGCTGCGCTCGCTCTGGCAGGCGACGACGATGCCGCTCGGCAGGTGCCGGAGCCGCACCGCCGAGTCGGTCTTGTTGACGTGCTGGCCGCCGGCGCCGCTGGCGCGGTAAGTGTCCATTTCGATGTCGGCCGGGTTGACCTCGATGTTGATCTCATCGTCGATGACCGGCGAAACGAACACTGAGGCGAACGAGGTGTGGCGGCGGTTGCCGGCGTCGAACGGCGACTTGCGTACCAGCCGGTGCACGCCGGTCTCGGTGCGCAGCCAGCCGTAGGCATACGGGCCCTCCACCTGGATCGTCGCGCTCTTGATCCCGGCCACCTCGCCGGCGCTTTCCTCGACCACCTCGCTGCGCCAGCCGCGCGCGTCGGCCCAGCGCAGGTACATCCGCAGCAGCATCTGCGCCCAGTCCTGCGCCTCGGTGCCGCCGGCGCCGGCCTGAATGTCGAGGAAGGCGCTGCGCGGATCCATCTCGCCCGGGAACATACGCATCAGCTCGAGCTGGCGCAGGCGCTCGGCCAGCGCCGCCGCGTCATGCTCGACCTCGGCGAAACCGGCGGCGTCGTCCTCGGCGACGACCAGGTCGAGCAGCTCGCTGGAATCGGCGAGCCCGCGGCCGAGGCGGTCGAGGTCGGTGAGCGTCGCGTCGAGCCGGGCCCGCTCGCGACCGAGTTCCTGCGCGCGCTGCGGGTTGTCCCAGACGCGCGGATCGCCCAGTTCCCGGTTCAGCTCCTCGAGCCGCTCGCGCTTGCGGTCGTACTCAAAGGTACCCCCTCAGCGCGGCAAGGCGCTGGCCGAGTTCTTCGAGCGATCGGCGGACGGGTGCGGCTTCCATGAGGCCCGGCATCTTAACAGACGCTCAGTCCAGCACTTCGAGGTATTCGCTGCTCAGCTCAGCGCGCGCGTTGCCGCCCCAGCGACTGGCCTGCAGCCGGTAACAGAGCACGATGCGCGCACCGGGCTGCGGCCGGCGCGACCGTTCCGCCTGGCCGAAGGCAATCGCCTCGATCGGCCGGGTCGCCGGCGCGGCGCGCAGCAGCAGCTTCAGGTGGCGCTCGCCGACCACGCGCGCCTCGAGCACCTCGAACTCGTTGTCGAACAGCGGCTCCGGGAAACCCTGCCCCCAGGGCCCGCCGCTCTCGATCGCCAGCGCCGTCTCCAGCGACATCTCCGCCGGCTCCAGCGCACCGTCGGTCTCGATGACGCCGCGCATGCGCTCCGGCGCCAGCAGGCCGCCGATCTCGGCGGCAAAGGCCGTGGCGAAGCGGGCCAGCCGGTCCCGCCGCAGCGACAGGCCCGCGGCCATCGCGTGACCGCCGAAGCGCCCGATCAGGTCGGGTTCGCGCACCGCGATCGCCTCGAGCGCATCGCGGATGTGCAGTCCGTCCACCGAACGCGCCGAGCCGCGCAGCTCGCCGTCCGCGGCCGGCGCGAAGGCGACGACCGGACGGTGCACGCGCTCGCGCACCCGCGTCGCGATCAGGCCGACGATGCCGGGGTGCCAGCCGGCATCGTACAGCGCCAGTCCCGCCGGCAGCGCTCCCTCCTGCAGGTGCAGCTTGCGCACCGCCGCACTGGCCTCCTGCTGCATGCGTGCCTCGAGCTCGCGTCGCTCGCGGTTGATCGTATCGAGCTCGGCCGCGAGAGCCGCGGCAGCCTGCGTGTCGTCCACCAGCAGACAGCGGATGCCGACCGCCATGTCGTCGATGCGGCCCGCCGCGTTGAGCCGCGGCGCGATCTGGAAGCCGAGCGTACGCGTGCTGATGTCCGCCATTCCGATACCGGCAACACCGGCGAGTGCGAGCAGGCCCGGACAGGCGCGCCCGGCGCGGATCCGGCGCAGCCCTTCGCGCACCAGAATGCGGTTGTTGCGATCGAGCGGTACCAGGTCCGCGATCGTGCCGAGCGCGACCAGATCGAGCAGGTCGGCGACCGGCGGCAAGCGGACACCCCGCTCGTTCTCGAGCGCGCGCGTCACCGCGGCCATCAGGTAGAACGCGACGCCGACGCCAGCCAGCGCGTGACTGCCGAATCCCGCACCCGGCAGGTTGGGATTGACGATCGCGGCGGCGGCCGGCAGCCCGGCGCCCGGCAGATGGTGGTCGGTCACCAGTACCGGAATCCCTAGCGAGCGCGCCGCCCCGATGCCGGCGTGCGCGGCGACGCCGTTGTCCACCGTGATCAGCAGGTCCGGCCGCTCCTCACCAAAGTCGGCGACCAGCTCCGGCGTCAGCCCATAACCGTGGCGCAACCGGTCCGGCACGCGGAACGCCGCATTGGCATGGCCGAGGCGCTGGAGCTGACGCAAGACCAGCGCGGTGCTGGTCGCGCCGTCCGCATCGAAATCGCCGACGACCAGCAGCCGCGAGCCGCGCCGGAGGTGATCGCACACGACGCCGGCAGCCGCCTCGATGCCATCGAGGGTCGAAACCGGCAGCAGCCGGCGCAGATCGAGATCGAGTTCATCGGCGTCGCCGACACCGCGCGCCGCATAGAGACGCCGCAGGACCGGGTGCAGATGCCCCGGCAGCGTTGCCGCCCCGGCCATGGCGCGCCGCCGGATTTCGCGCCGCGCCGCCGGGAGCATAGTCACCGCGTTCATGCGCGCGCATGATAACGGTCACGGCGCCGAGCCGTCCGACTGTTTGCCGAGTGATCGCCCGATGGAACTGACCCAGGATCCGGCCGCACATCCACACCTCGTGGTCAGCTACGCCGACGACACGGTGCGGCTCAACACGGGCGTGTTCCGCAGCAGTCTGCTCGTTGCGCGCGAACTGCTGATCACGGACTGGTCGCCGCCGGCGCCCGACGCGCTCGCGCTCGATCACTTCGCGCCGGTGCTGGCGCTGGCGCCGGACGTGCTGATCCTCGGCACCGGTACTCGCCAGCGACTGCCGCCACCGGCGCTCTATGCCGCCTTCGCCGAACGCGACATCGGCCTCGAAGTCATGGACAACGCCGCCGCGTGCCGGACGTACAACGTGCTGTTCGGTGAGTACCGGTCCGTGGTGCTGGCGCTGATGCTCTGACGCTGGCGCGAAATTGCTGATCCCGGCGTTCTGGTGTAGGGGAGCGGTCTGGCGGGACCGCTTTGAATACATCCATGTACGCTTCGGGCGCGACATCCCTGTCGCGCACGATCCCGCCAGACCGCTCCCCTACACCAGAACGCCGCCGCACCCCCACGCCCAAGACACCCCGGCGCCAGCCCCCGGCACTCAGCCGACGCCGCCGAGCAGCGGCACGAAGCTGACGAAGCCGAGTCGCTCGCGCAGGATCTGGTCGCCACGCCGGGTGAGACGCAGCAGCTCCTGCCGGCCCTCCGGCCCGACCGGCGCCACCAGCCGCCCGCCCTCGGCGAGCTGATCGAGCAGCGGCTGCGGCACCGCGTGCGGAGCGGCGGTCAGCAGGATGGCGTCGAACGGCGCCTGCTTCGGCCAGCCGAGATGGCCGTCGCCGTGGCGGAAGCGCACGTTGCGGATGCCGAGCTCGCGCAGCCGCTCCTGCGCGCGCGCGAGCAGGGCTTCGATGCACTCGATCGTATAGAGCTGCCCGACCAGCGGTGCCAGCACGGCCGCCTGGTAGCCGCTGCCGGTGCCGACCTCGAGCACCTTCGCCGGCGTGCCGCCCAGCGTCACCGCCTCGGTCATGCGCGCCACGACATACGGCTGCGAGATCGTCTGGCCGTGCCCGATCGGCAGAGCGGTATCCTCGTAGGCGCGGCTGCCGAGCGCTTCGTCCACGAAGAGGTGGCGCGGCACGTTGCGGATCCGGTCCAGCACCCGCGGGTCGCGGATGCCCTGCTCGGCCAACCGCTGCACGAGACGCTCGCGCGTACGCGCCGAGGTCATGCCGATGCCGGCCGCGCCGGCAGCGCTGCGTTCGTTCATGCCAGCGGCTCCCGCAGCCACTCCCGCAGCGTCTCGAGAGCAGCGTGCCGGGTCAGGTCGACCTGCAGCGGCGTCACCGAGACGAAACCGCTGGCCACCGCATGGAAATCGGTGCCGGGACCGGCATCCTCACCCGCGCCCGCGATACCGACCCAGTACACCGGCCGGCCGCGCGGATCCTGCCCGCGCATCGCGGGCTCGGCCCGGTGGCGATTACCGAGCCGCGTGACCTCGACCCCGCGCAGCCGCTCATAGGGCAGGTCCGGCACGTTCACATTGAGGATCAGTGAATGATGCAGTGACCGCGCCTGCAGGCGTTCGACCAGCTCGCGCGCGACCTGTGCGGCCGTGTCGAAATGGACCGCCCGGCCCGAGTCCGGCACCAGCGACACCGCGATCGTCGGCAGGCCGAGGCAGCGACCCTCGATCGCGGCGGCCACCGTGCCGGAATAGAGCACGTCGTCACCGAGGTTGGCGCCGTCGTTGACTCCTGAGACCACCATGTCGAATTCGAAATCGAACAGGCCGGTGATCGCCAGGTGGACGCAGTCGGTCGGCGTGCCGTTGATCACGAACCAGCAGTCCGGTTCGTACCGCTGCACGCGCAGCGGCACATCGAGGGTCAGCGAGTGGCTGGCACCGCTGCGGTTGCGGTCGGGCGCGACCACGGTCAGGGGTGCAATGCCAGCCAGTGCCTCGCGCAGGCTCTGCAGGCCTTGCGCACGATAACCGTCGTCGTTGGACAGCAGGATCTTCACGGCCGGGGCGCACTATACTGGAAACCGCCGCCACGGCGCTGAGGTCACCGCAGTGCTCGAGGGCGAAGACCGGGAGCTGTTCCGCCGGGCGATGCGCGGCGTGCGGCCGTTGCGGCAGCGGGCCATGGCCCCCGCGCGACCGCGGCCGGCCGCGCGCGCTGCGCTGCGCC
>VGVB01000045.1 GCA_016882265.1 Gammaproteobacteria bacterium | reverse complement strand
TCGCCGCGTAGCAACAGACGCCCGCCCCGCAGGCGACGGCGCTGCAGCTCCCGACCAACCTTCTCTGACTTCCGCATGCTCGCTCCGTCCGGGAATGTACATCGGATTGGACTCACGGCATACGGAACAGTTGCAAGGCATTTATGCAAGGCTCAATAGGCAGACATGCTTGTACTCGGCTGCGTCCATGCTGCCGCGCAGCGCGTCGGCCATCTGCCAGAGCTGGGCCTCGTAGCCGACGGTGGCGCCGTCGTTCCGACCGCCACTCTCGTTCTTCTCGCGTCTCGCCATGGCGACCCTCGTGCCCTTACTCTACCCGAAAGTCGTGCCGGCTCGGGGCCTGCTCCCCGGCCCCAATCGGCTCATGCCTCGAAGAGGTGTCCCGGCTCGGCGAGGGTGGCGAGCGGCACCGCCTCGACCCGGTCAGTCAGCACGTAACGCCTGGCTCCCGGATAGACCAGCGCCATCCGCTCCAGCCGGGCCGTACGTAGACGGGTGGCGATCGAGGCGGGCAGCGCGCCGTCGTCCACATCGACGATCTTGCTGAAGCAGCGCGTGGCCACGTAGTGGCCCACGGAGTCCACGTAGCCGGCGAGCTCCGCCACGGCTCCTGCCACGGCGACTCAGCCGACCAGCTTGTCGTACTCCTCGTGTGTGCCAATCCAGAACCAGTTCACTCCGTCCTCGACGTCGTGACCCAGGGCCCGCCACTTCTCGCCGACGCGTACCGACCACAGTGGTCCGATCTTCTTGAAATGCAATGACGGGTGTTTGGGGTTCTGCTTCAGCAGTGCGTAATTCTTGTCTGCTGTGGCCCGGACTTCAGCGGGCATTGCCTGGTATGCCTGCCAAAACCCTGGCGAGGCGTGGTGCTTCAAATCGGCTGCGAGTGGCCGGCCGCAAAGTCGGCCTGCGCTTCAGCGATGAGTTTATCGAACTTACCGGCGCGAGTGTCGGCCTCGATCTTCTCGTCCCAGGAACGCCAGTCCTGCGCCAGCATCCATTCACGCAGCTCAGCGAACTCCACACCGCTGAGCTCGCAGATCTGCTGCTCGATATGTTCAACCTTGCGCATGCCTCAACCCTCGGCGCGAGTATACGCCGGACAGCACCATGCGCCAAAAGGCGCCCGCTACTGCAACCCCCGCATCGCCCGGTCGAGCCCCTCGAGCGTCAGCGGGAACATGCGGTCCTCGAGCAGCTCGCGGGTCAGGCGGATCGAGGGCGTCCACTCCCAGCGCTCCTCCGGCTCCGGGTTGAGCCAGACATGGTGCGGCCAGGCGGCGAGCAGCCGGCGCATCCACGCCGCGCCCGGCTCCTCGTTCCAGTGCTCGATGCTGCCGCCGGCCTGCACGATCTCGTACGGGCTCATGCTGGCGTCACCGACGAAGATCCGTCTCCAGCGAATTTGTCGTCGGGGTCTTCGGCGTCGGCGCCCAGAGCTTTCTCGGCGACCAGCGCGCCGCACGGCTGCAGAGCGAGTACAGCCTGTTCGCCAGCGGATCCCGTGATCCCGCAGGCCGTCATTCGCCATCGTCCAACAGGTTAAGCACGAGCCGGATCATCAGGTTCTTCTGTGCCGGTTCGCTTGCGGCGATCAGCAGCGCGAGCGCGACCATGGCGTTGTCGGCGAGGCGCGGCTCGCCGTTCGCGCGCAGCAGCAGCCCGTGGCGCCGCAGATAATCGAGGAACAGCAGCGTACCAATGCGCTTGTTACCGTCCCCGAACGGATGGTCCTTGATCACGAAGTAGAGCAGGTGCGCGGCGCGGGCCTGCGCGCTTGGATAGAGCGGTTCACCGCCGAAGGTCTGTTCGATGGCGCCGAGGATGCCGGCCAGTGCCTCGCCGCGTTCCTGGCCGAACAGGGCGCCGGCCTGGCCACGGGAAGCGAGCTCTTGGCGGAGGCTGGCGGCGGCGGAACGGGCGTCGCCGAGGGTCAGGCCCGCGGCCGGCGCCACCGGTTTCGCCGGACGTTCGCCCAGGCGATCCTCGTCGTATTCGAGCAGCAGCCGCCAGGACCGCGTGTAGCGCTGGACCACGCCGAGGACGGCCTGGCCTTCGTCCGTGACCAGCGCGTGCGTGGTCAGGGTCCGGGCCAGGAGCCCCACGGCCTGCTCGATCTCGCTGAGTCCGCGCTCGGCGAGTCGCCGCTCGTGGAGGGTGTAGCCGCGCAGCAGGTGGTCCCGCAGCGTCCGGGTGGCCCAGATGCGGAACTGGGTGCCGCGCTTTGAGTTGACCCGGTAGCCGACGGACACAATGGCGTCAAGGTTGAAGAACTCGACCTGATAGGTCTTGCCGTCGGCGGCAGTTGTTGCATTTTTTGCAACAACTGCCGCCCTCTCCAGCTCCCCGGAATCGAAGACGCTGCGCAGGTGCCTGGAAATCACCGACTTATCGCGCCCGAACAGGTCGGTCATCTGATTCAGGGAGAGCCAGACCGTCTCGCGATCGAGGCGCACGTCGACCCGGACCTCGCCGTCGGGAGCCTCGTAGACGACAATTTCTCCGCCGGGGCCATGCGCCATCAGGCCAACCTCTGGTCCGGGGCCATATCCCGCCCGCTACTGCAACCCCCGCATCGCCCGGTCGAGCCCCTCGAGCGTCAGCGGAAACATGCGGTCCTCGAGCAGCTCGCGGGTCAGGCGGATCGAGGGCGTCCACTCCCAGCGCTCCTCGGGCTCCGGGTTGAGCCAGACATGGTGCGGCCAGGTGGCGAGCAGGCGGCGCATCCAGGCTGCGCCCGGCTCTTCGTTCCAGTGCTCGATGCTGCCGCCGGCCTGGACGATCTCGTACGGGCTCATGCTGGCGTCGCCGACGAAGATCAGCTTGTAGTCGTGCGGGTAGGTGCGCAGCACCTCGGTGGTCGGCGTGCGCTCGCTGTAGCGGCGTGCATTGTCCTTCCACACCGACTCATAGACGAAGTTGTGGAAGTAGTAGTACTCGAGGTGCTTGAACTCGGTGCGCGCCGCCGAGAACAGTTCCTCGCAGGCGCGCACGTGCTCGTCCATCGAGCCGCCGACGTCGAGGAACAGCAGGACCTTCACCGCGTTGTGGCGCTCCGGCACCATGTGGATGTCGAGCAGCCCGGCCTTGCGCGCGGTGGAGTCGATGGTGCCGTCGAGGTCGAGCTGGTCGGCGGCGCCCTGGCGGGCGAAGCGCCGCAGTCGGCGCAGCGCCAGCTTGATGTTGCGCGTGCCGAGCTCGACCGAGTCGTCGAGGTTGGCGAATTCGCGCCGGTCCCAGACCTTGACCGCGCGGCGGTTGCGCGAGCCGTCCTGGCCGATGCGGATGCCCTCCGGGTTGTAGCCGTAGGCGCCGAATGGCGAGGTGCCGCCGGTGCCGATCCACTTGTTGCCGCCGTGGTGCGCGCCCTTCTGCTCGGCGAGCCGCTTGCGCAGTTCCTCCATCAGCTTGTCCCAGCCGCCGAGCGCGGCGATCTTCGCCTTCTCCTCGTCGGACAGGGTCCCTTCCAGGTGCTTGCGCAGCCACTCGGCCGGAATATCGGCGACGATCGCCTCGAAGGCCTGCTCGACGCCCTTGAAGTGCGCGGCGAACACCCGGTCGAAGCGGTCGTAGTGGCGCTCGTCCTTGACCAGCACGGTCCGCGCCAGCCAGTAGAACGCCTCGACGGAAAAGGGGACGCTTCCCTTTTCTGCGGTCGCCGCAGAAAAGGGAAGCGTCCCCTTTTCCAGGACCTCGAGCAGGGCCAGGAACTCGGTGATCGAGACCGGTACGCCGGCCGCGCGCAGCAGCTCGAAGAAGCGGATCAGCATCGGCCCGCTCAGCTCGGGCGGCCGGCCCGCCGGTGCATGAACACGAGCTGTTCGAACAGGTGCACGTCCTGCTCGTTCTTCAGCAGTGCGCCGTAGAGCGGTGGCACAGTGGTCTTCGGGTCGTCGCTGCGCAGCGCCTCGGGCGGGATGTCCTCGGCCAGCAGCAGCTTGATCCAGTCGAGCAGCTCGGAGGTCGAGGGCTTCTTCTTCAGGCCGGGCACTTCGCGGATCCGGTAGAAGGCGCCGAGCGCCTCGGCCAGAAGCTGCCGCTTCAGGCCCGGGAAGTGCACCGCAACGATGCGCTCCATCGTCGCCGTGTCCGGGAAGCGGATGTAGTGGAAGAAGCAGCGGCGCAGGAACGCGTCCGGCAGCTCCTTCTCGTTGTTGCTGGTGATGATCACGATCGGCCGCTGCCGGGCGGTCACGAGCTGCCGCGTCTCGTAGACGTAGAACTCCATGCGGTCGAGCTCGCGCAGCAGGTCGTTCGGGAACTCGATGTCGGCCTTGTCGATCTCGTCGATCAGCAGCACCGCCTGCTGCTCGTGGTCGAATGCGCGCCACAGCATGCCCGGTACGATGTAGTTGGCGATGTCGTGCACGCGCTGGTCGCCGAGCTGCGAGTCGCGCAGACGCGAGACCGCGTCGTACTCGTACAACCCCTGCTGTGCCTTGCTGGTGGACTTGATGTGCCACTCGAACAGCGGCCGCTCGAGCGCACGCGCGACTTCCTGCGCGAGCTGGGTCTTGCCGGTGCCCGGTTCGCCCTTGATCAGCAGCGGCCGGCCGAGCGTGACCGCGGCGTTGACCGCGAGCATCAGCTCGTCGGTGGCGACGTAGCTGTCCGAGCCGCCGAAACGACGGTTGCCGTCCGCGCTCATCGGCTCGCCGCCGGTGTCGCGGCGGCAGCGAGCTGCCGCAGATCGGCGAGGACGGCCGCGGCATGGCCGTCCGGATTGACCTTGACGTAATGCTTCACGATGCGCCCCTGCGGGTCGATGAGGAAAGTGTCGCGCCGGGCCAGCTCGAGCATGCCCAGGTAGCGGGTCAGCGTGCCCCAGGCCGTGGTCACGCGCCGGTCGCTGTCGGCGAGCAGCGGGAAGGGCAGGCTGTTCTGCTCGGCGAACTCGCGGTGGCTGGCGACGTCGTCGACGCTGATGCCGAGGATCGCGGCGCCGGCCTCGCGGAACGCGAACACGTTGTCGCGGAACTCGCAGGCCTCGGTCTTGCAGCCGGGCGTGCCGTCCTTCGGGTAGAAGTACAGCACCAGCCAGCGGCCGCGGTAGTCCTCCGGGCGGTGCCAGGCGCCGTGCTGGTCCCGCAGCCGGAACGTCGGCGCTAGCGAGCCGACGGCCGGGGCCTCGCCCGCGAGCGCTGCGGTCATGGCGCAGGCAAACCACAGGGCGGCACAGGCGTGGGCCGCGGCCCTGGGCATGAGACGGGTCATGGACTGGCCTCCGTGTCGGGTACCGCCGGCTTCGTCCGGAGCCGGCCGCGGGCGGCTATAGTATCGCGCCCGCGATGCTGATGACCACGCAATGGCGCCGGGGTTCCCTGGCATGAACGCTGCCCGGCCGGGCGGTGCGGCACCGTCGCGACCGCGGATCGCGCTGGTACTGCCGGGCGGCGGGGCCCGCGGCGCGTACCAGGTCGGTGTGTTGAGCGCAATCGCGGACTGGGTGCCGCCGGGCCGGCCGCTGCCCTTCGACATCCTGTGCGGCACCTCGGCCGGGGCGATCAATGCCGCGGTGCTGTGCGCGCGCGCCGATGACCTGCGCCGCGCGGCGGCCGATCTCGACGCGGTCTGGGGCGGCTTCCACTCCGGGCAGGTGTTCCGGACCGGCGCCGTCGACATGTTGCGTTCCGGCCTGCACCTGCTGTTCGCGCTGGTCTCCGGCGGCTGGCTGCTGCCGATGCCGAGCGCGCTGCTCGACAACACGCCGCTGCGCGCGCTGCTCGACCGCCACATCGACTTCGTGCGGCTGCGCGCCGCGCTCGCGGCCGGGCACCCGGATACGCTCGCGGTGGTTGCGACCAGTCTCGGCGGCGGCGATTCGGTGACCTTCGTCGAGTCGTCGCGGCCATTCGAGCCGTGGGCGCGCGCCGGCCGGCGTGGCGTCGCGGTCACGCTCGACCTCGAACACCTGCTGGCGAGCGCGGCGATCCCGCTGCTGTTCACGCCGGTCGGCATCCCGGGCGGGCATTTCGGCGATGGGGCGATGCGTCAGACCCAGCCGCTGGCGCCGGCGATCCATCTCGGCGCCGACCGGGTTCTGGTAATCGGTGTGCGCCCGCCGCTCACGGCGCGCGCGGCCGGCCACCGGCCGAACATGGCCGAGATGTTCGGTTTCATGCTCGACACCTTGTTCATGGAGGGTGTGCAGTCCGACCTCGAGTGGCTGGCGCGCGTGAACGCGCTGCTCGCGCAGTTGCCGCCCGGGCCGCCGCCGCAGGGGCTGCGGCACGTCGATGCGCTGCTGCTGCTGCCGCGGCGCGACCCGGGCGAGCTGGCGCTCGCGCATGCCGGGGCCATGCCGGCGACACTGCGTTCGCTGCTGCGGATCCTCGGTGCGCGCGGCCGGCGCGGTGGCCAGCTGCTGTCCTTCCTGCTGTTCGAGGCGCCGTTCACGCGCGAGCTGATCCGGCTCGGCCGCGAGGACGCGAACGCGCGCCGCGCCGAGCTCAGCGCGTTCCTCGGGCTGGCGGACGCCGCGGGCCAGGAGACTGCTTCAGACCAGGAACAGCGCGCCGAGGCCGAGCAGCGCGGCGAAGCCGACGATGTCGGTCACCGTGGTCAGGATCACGCCGCCGGCCAGCGCCGGGTCGATGCGCAGACGCTTCAGCACCAGCGGGATCAGCACGCCGGCGACTGAGGCGGCGGCGAGATTGATGACGATCGCGGCGAAAATCACGGCCGCGATCTGCCAGGTCCGGAACCAGGCCCAGGTCGCCGCGGCGACGACCGCGGCCCAGATCAGTCCATTCAGCGCGCCGACCGACAGTTCCTTGAAGAACAGCCAGCGCGCATTGGCCGGCTGCACCTGGCCAAGCGCGATGCCGCGGATGATCAGCGTGACCGTCTGCGTGCCGGCGATGCCGCCCATGCTGGCGACCACCGGCATCAGGATCGCCAGCGCGACCACCTTCTCGATCGTGCCCTCGAACAGGCCGACCACCCACGCGGCCAGCAGCGCGGTGACGAGGTTGATGCCGAGCCAGAGCGTGCGGCGGCGGGCGCTGCGGCGCACGCCGGCGAACACGTCTTCCTCGTCCTCGAGGCCGGCCGCGGTCAGCAGCGGGTGCTCGGCCTGTTCGCGCACGACGTCGACGACGTCGTCCACGGTCACACGCCCGAGCAGCTTGCCGCTGGCATCGACCACTGCCGCCGACACGAGGTCGCGGTCGGCGAACCGGCGCGCGACTTCGGCGGCCGGCGTCGCCGGCGCGATCGGCGGCACCTCCGGATCCATCGCCGCGCTGACCTCGCTGTCGGGGTCGCCGGTCAGCAGGCGCGTGACCGGCAGCGCGCCGAGGTAGCGGTCGTTGCGGTCGACGACGAACAGGCAGTCGGTCCGGTCCGGCAGCTCGCCGCGCATCCGCAGATAGCGCAGCACGACCTCGACGGTGACGTCCGGCCGCACCGTCACGGTGTCGGTGTTCATCAGCCCGCCGGCGGTGTCCTCCGGCCAGGCCAGCACTGTGGACAGCCGGTCACGGTCCTGCTGGTCCATCGAGCGCAGCACCTCGCGGGTCACGTCCTCGGGCAGTTCGGCCAGCAGGTCGGCGAGGTCATCGACCGCGAGGCCCTCGGCCGCCGCGACCAGTTCCTCGGCATTCATGTCGCCGATCAGTTCGGCACGCGCCTCCTCGGACAGCTCGACCAGCACGTCGCCGTCGAGTCCGCGCTCGACGAGTTCCCAGGCGAGCGCGCGCCGGGCCGGCGGCAGCGATTCGAGCAGGCGGGCGATCTCGGCCGGATGCAGGCCGTTGATCATGCGGTCGGCGCCGCGCAGCCGGCCGGCCGCCAGCGCCACCCGAATCGCGGTCAGCCGCGAGTCGCGTTCAGCGGTCGCCGGGGCCGGGACGGTCACGCGCTGTCTCCGGCGGCTGGGCCGCCGCGCGCGGCAGGGCGTTGTGCCGCACCAGCAACTGCGGGTAGCGGGGCCGGAAATGAGCCGCTATCCGCTCGACCACGTACACCGAGCGATGCTGGCCGCCGGTGCAGCCGATCGCGACGGTCAGGTAGCCGCGGCTGGCGCGCTCGTACTCGGGAATGCGCTCGGCGAGAAAGCGGCACAGGTCGTCGCACAGTCGGTGGACCGCGGGGCTCGCCTGGAGGAACGCCACCACCGCGGGATCCAGACCGGACAGCGCCTGCAACTGCGGTTCCCAGTACGGGTTCGGCAGGGTGCGCGCGTCGAACACGAAGTCGGCGTCGGCGGGCAGGCCGTGCTTGAAGCCGAAGGACTGGAACAGGATCGACAGCCGGTCCCGGCCACGATCGCCGAGCCGCTCGCCGAGTCGTTCGCGCAGCTCGTGCACGCTGGTCCGCGAGGTGTTGATGACCAGATCGGCGGCATCGATCAGCGGGTGCAGCAGGCGCCGTTCCTCGGTGATCGCGTCGGCCAGGCTGCGGCCGGCGCCGGCCAGCGGATGCGGCCGCCGCGTCTCGGCGTAGCGGCGCAGCAGCACTTCGTCGTCCGCGTGCAGGTACAGCACCTCGGAGCGCAGGCCGGCGCGGCCGAGCTCGCGGATCAGCGGCAGGGTCGCGAGGTCGGCCGGGCGGTTGCGCGCGTCGATGCCGACCGCGAGGCGCTGATACAGCGGCTCGGCGGTCTGCAGCGAGTGCGCCACCAGGCCGCGCACCAGGCCCGCCGGGATGTTGTCGATGCAGTACCAGCCGAGATCCTCGAGCACGTTGAGCGCGACGCTCTTGCCCGATCCGGACAGGCCGCTGACGACGACCAGGTGCATTGCCGGGCCCCGTTGCCCGCGCCGGCGGCCTCAGGCCTGCCGGCCGCGCGGCGCTTCGGCGGCGTGATGGTCGTTGCGCTTGTCGCGGTGCCGGGCCACGCGGCGGTCGAGCTTGTCGGCCAGCGCGTCGATCGCCGCGTACATGTCGCCGTCGCTGGCGTCGGCGTAGATCGCCGCGCCGCGCACCGTCAGCGTCGCTTCGGCTTTGTGCACCAGCTTCTCGACCGTCAGCACGCAGTGGAGGTCGATGACGTGGTCGAAATGCCGCGCAACCCGCTCCAGCTTCTTCGCGACATAACTGCGCAGCGCCGGGGTCACGTCAATGTGGTGGCCGGTGAGCTTCAACTGCATGATGGGTCCTCCATGGGCGGGCCGCTGCGCGGCGGCGGGTTCAGCGCTGAGCCGCCCGGCGCCGTTCGCCGGACGATGCGATGCCGAGGCTCTCACGATATTTCGCCACGGTGCGCCGCGCAACCGGGATGCCGTCGGCTGCCAGCCGCTCGGCAATCTCGCTGTCGCTGAGCGGGTGCTCGGGTGTCTCGCCGGCAATCAGGCGGCGGATCTTCGCGCGGATGGCGGTCGCCGACACGCCGGCGCCATCGTCGCCCGGCACCTGGCTGGAGAAGAAGTAGCGCAGCTCGAATACGCCGCGCGGCGTGTGCAGGTACTTGCCCGAGGTCACGCGCGACACGGTCGACTCGTGCATTTCGATCGCGGCGGCGACGTCGCGCAGGATCAGCGGCTGCATCGCCTCCTCGCCGTGTTCGAGGAACGCGCTCTGCCGCTCGACGATCGCGCGCGCCACACGCAGCAGCGTGTCGTTGCGGATCTCGAGGCTGCGCAGCAGCCAGCGCGCTTCCTGCAACTGGCCGCGCAGCGCCGCGAAGTCCGGTGCGCGGGTGATCAGCCCGGCGTAGTTCTCGTTCAGGCGGATGCGCGGCACCGCGGCCGGATTCAGCTCGACCAGCCAGCCCTGCGGACCGCGCCGCACGAACACGTCGGGAATGATGTACTCGGTCCGGGACGGCTGGATTGCTGCACCCGGCCGCGGCTGGCAGCCGCGCACCAGCGCCAGCGCCTGCGTCAGCTCGGCTTCCTTGCAGTGCAACTGGCGCTGCAGCAGCGCATACTGCTGCGCGGCGACCAGCGCGAGGTGATCGCGGGCCAGCGCCAGCGCGAGTGCGAGTCCGGGCGTGTCCGGGTCGAGCTGCCGGAGCTGCAGCTCGATGCACTCGGCGACCGAACGGGCGCCGACGCCGGCCGGGTCGAACTGCTGGACGACGCGCAGCACGGCCTCGACGGCGGTCGCGTCCGCCTGCACTTCCGGCGCTACCGCCGTGGCGATGGTGTCGAGCGACTCGGTCAGGTAGCCATCGTCGCTGATCGCGTCCACCAGGGCCCGGCCGATCACGCGCGCCGCTTCCGGCAGCGTCGCCAGTTCGAGCTGCCATAACAGATGTTCGCGCAGCGACTCGCCAGTGGTGTCGGCCGGCTCGGACAGTGCCGTGCCGCTGCCCGACCACGGCGCCTCCGATTCCGCGGCGGTCGGTTCGGTCCAGTCGTCGCTGATCTCGACCACGGACTCGTCGCTGTCGTCCGTCTCGTCCCCGTCCTCCGCGCCGGCGCTGCGTTCGTCGAACTCGCCGGCGGCATCGGCCTCCTGGCCGGCCGGCGCCGCGTCGAGGCCGAATTCGTCGACGGCCTCGAGCAGCACATTGCTGTCGAGCGCCTCCTGGATCTGGGCCTGCAGCTCGATGGCCGGCATCTGCAGCAGACGGATCGCCTGCTGGAGCTGTGGCGTCATCGCCAACTGCTGGCCGATCCGGAGCTGGAGCGAGGGCTTCATCATCGTTGCGGACGCGGCCGGGCCGGCACCTCAGAGGCGGAAATCCTGCCCCAAGTAGACCTTGCGCACCTCGGGGTTGGCAAGGATCTCCGCCGCCGTGCCGCTGGCCAGCAGTGCGCCCTCGTTGACGATGTAGGCGCGACCGCAGATGCCGAGTGTCTCGCGCACGTTGTGATCGGTGATCAGCACGCCGATGCCACGTCCGGCGAGGTGGCGCGCGATGCGCTGGATGTCGAGCACCGACAGCGGATCGACGCCGGCGAACGGCTCGTCGAGCAGGATGAACGCCGGGTTGGCGGCCAGGGCGCGCGCGATTTCGACCCGCCGGCGTTCGCCGCCCGACAGGCTGATGCCCTGGTGATCGCGCAGGTGGGCGACGTGCAGTTCCTCGAGCAGGCTCTCGAGCGCGGCAGCGCGGCCGTCGCCGTCCAGATCGCGCCGCGTCTCGAGAATCGCCAGCACGTTGTCGGCCACGCTCATGCGCCGGAAGATCGACGCCTCCTGCGGCAGGTAGCCGAGCCCGCGGCGCGCGCGCGCATGCATCGGCAGCGAGGTGACGTCGGTGCCGTCGATCTCGATCCGGCCGCCGTCGCAGCGGATCAGGCCGACGATCATGTAGAAGGCCGTGGTCTTGCCGGCGCCGTTCGGGCCGAGCAGGCCGACCACTTCGCCGCTGCCGATCTCGAGCGACAGCTCGCGCACGACCCGGCGGCCGCGGTAGCTCTTCTCGAGCCCGACAGCAGTGAGGCGGCTCATGGGGCGGGCGCCGGCGGCGCGGGTTCGCGCGGCCGGATCGTGATGCGCACCGGTTCACCGCCCTGCTCGCCGGAGCGCGCGACCACGCGCTGCGTCGCGAGACTGTAGACCAGCCGGGTGCCGGAGATCTCGTTGCGCCCGTCGGTGAGCCAGGCGTCGCCGGCCAGTTCGACCGTGCCGCGGCTGTGGTCGTAGTCGATGCGCGTCGCATGGCCGCGGGCGAGCTCGGCCTCGCGCTGCTGCTCGAAGCTGGCCGGCGCGCCGCTGGCGGCCGCGGTCGCGATCGCCCCGGCGCTGAAGCGCACGCGGGCCTGGTCGCTGGCCAGCGCTCCGCCCGGCACGGTGATCCGCACCTGGCCGCTGAATTCCCACTGGCTGTCCTCGAAGTCGAGGCCGGTCGCGCGCGCATGTTCGGCGACGATGCGCACCTCGCCCTGCACGATCACGACCCCGGCGAACACCAGCACCTGGCTGCGGTAGTCGAAATCGGAACTGCGCGCCTCGAGCGTGACCGGCAGCCGCACGCGATCCTGCGCGAAGCCGGTCCCGCAGACGGCCAGCAGCGTGAGCACGGCGAGACTACGGCCGGAACTGCCCATGGACCTCCCGCTCCAGTCGCAGATTGCCCGCCTCGAGGTCGGCCCGCAATCCGCGGGCCTGCAGCTCGTGGCGCCCCATGGCCAGAGTGACTTCGGCATCGCTGCGCGCCTGTTCGCGCACCGTATCGAGGGTCAGGCGCGACGTGCGCAGCTTCGCCCCGGCCGGAATGTCGGCACCCTGTCCGGTCATGGTCACATCGCCCTCGAAATCGACGATCTCGCCGCCGGCATTGACTCTGGCGCCGGCGGCCGTCAGATGCCAGGCCTGCGGTGACTCCGCCGCGCGCCAGTCGAGCACGACGTCCGCGAGCGCTACGCGACCGGTGCCCGGTTCCTCGGTCGCAGCGGCGGCCTTCAGTTCGAAGCGCGCGCGGCCGTCGCTGCCGAAGTCCTGCAGCTCCACGCCGGTCAGGTAATAGCCGGGCCGGGCCGTTTCGGCGGTCGGCTCCTCCGGGGTCAGATCCAGCAGGCGCCAGTCGAGCAGCAGGCTGAGCAGCGCGACGCCGGCGGCCAGCAGCAGCAGCCGGCCGATCATCGCCCGGATTCCCGCGCCGCCAGCAGAAAGTCGCAGAATTCACGCACGGCACCCTGTCCGCCGGCTGCGCGCGTGACGTGGGCGGCCGCCGCGAGCACGGCCGGATGCGCATCCGCCACCGCCGCCGGCAAGCCGACGCCGGCGAGCAGTCCCAGATCCGGCGTATCGTCGCCGAGGCAGGCGACGCGGCGCGGCTCGAGGCCGGCGCGCGCCAGCAGCTCGGCCAGCGCCCGCGCCTTGTCGGTGACGCCCTGGATGATCTCGCTGACGCCCAGCTCGCGCATCCGCGTACTGACGGCCGGTGAACTGCGACCGGAGATCACCGCGACCCGGACGCCGGCGGCCAGAAGCTGCACGATGCCGTGCCCATCGCGCACGTGGAAGGCCTTCAGTTCTTCGCCGCCGGGGCCGTACCACAGCCGGCCGTCGGTCAGCACGCCGTCGACGTCGAGCACCAGCAGGGCGATGTCAGCGGCCGCGGTCACAGGATCCCGGCGCGCAACAGGTCGTGCACGTTCAGCGCGCCGACCAGCCGGCGCTCGGCATCGAGCACCAGCAGGCCGTTGACCGCGTGCCGTTCCATCAGCAGCACGGCCTCGGCGGCCAGTTCCTGCGCGTCGATCGAGCGGCAGCCGATCGTCATCACGTCGCCCATCGTCACATGGTGTACGTCGATGCGGCGGTCGAGGGCGCGGCGCAGGTCGCCGTCGGTGAAGATGCCGACGACCCGCCGGTCGCCGTCCACCACCGCGGTCATGCCGAGGCCCTTGCGCGACATCTCCAGCAGGCCCTGCGATAGCGCCGTGCCGGTGTGCACGACCGGCAGGTCGGGGCCCTTGCGCATCACGTCGGCGACGCGCAGCAGCAGGCGCCGGCCGAGCGTGCCGCCCGGGTGCGCACGCGCGAAGTCATCCGGCGTGAAGCCGCGCTCGCCGAGCAGCGCCACCGCGAGCGCATCGCCCATCGCCAGCGTCGCCGTCGTACTGGCGGTCGGCGCCAGGTTCAGCGGGCAGGCCTCGGCCGACACGCTGATGTCGAGGTGCGCATCCGCTTCGCGCGCCAGCGTCGAGTCGGCGTTGCCGGTCATCGCCACGAGCGGCGTGCCGAGCCGCTTGATCAGCGGCAACAGCGTCAGGACCTCGGCGGTCTCGCCCGAGTTCGAGATCGCGAGCACCACATCGCCGCGGGTCAGCATGCCGGAGTCGCCGTGGCTGGCCTCGGCCGGGTGCAGGAAGAAGGCCGGCGTGCCGGTGCTGGCCAGGGTCGCCGCGATCTTGCGGCCGACGTGGCCGGACTTGCCCATCCCGGAGACCACGACGCGGCCGCGGCAGTGCAGGCAGAGCCGGCACGCGGCGACGAATCCGGTCTCGAGCCGGTCGACCAGCGCCTGCACGGCCGCGGCTTCGATGCGCAGCGCCTGGCGGCCCAGTTCGATCAGGCGGTTCTGGTCGGCGGGGTCATCCATGCGCGGGGCGGCCGGTCCGGGAATGCCCGGCATCATACACCGGCGTCAGGCGTGCAGCCGGTGGCAGCGCCCGGATAAGATGCCGCCCCCGGGTCAGGACGAACCGACATGACGGTGGATGAGATTCGACGGCGGATCGAGGCGGCCCTGCCGGGCGCCCGTGCCGAGGTGCAGAGCGACGATGGCGTGCATTTCGTCGCGCGGGTCGTCGCGCCCCAGTTCACCGGCCGGCGCACGCTGCAGCGCCACCAGCTCGTCTACGGTGCTCTCGGGGCCGCGGTCGGCGGCGAGATCCACGCGCTGGCGCTCGACACGCTGGCGCCGGGCGAGCATCCACACGGGCCCGGCGCCTGAGGGCTGCTGATGGACCGCCTGCAGGTTTCCGGCGGGATCCGGCTGTCCGGCGAGGTGCGGGCCTCCGGGGCGAAGAACGCCGCGCTGCCGATCCTCGCGGCCAGTCTGCTCGCCGATGCGCCGCTGACGATCGGCAACGTCCCGCACCTGCGCGACGTCACGACCATGATCGAGCTGCTCGGCCGCATGGGCGCGCGGGTCACGGTCGGCGAGCGGCTGCAGGTCGAGGTCGATGCGCGGGCCATCAGCGAACCGTTCGCGCCGTACGAACTGGTGCGCACGATGCGGGCCTCGATCCTCGTGCTCGGGCCGCTGGTGGCGCGCCATCACGAGGCGCGCGTGTCGCTGCCCGGCGGCTGTGCGATCGGCGCGCGGCCCGTCGACCTGCACGTGGCCGGGCTCGAGGCGCTCGGCGCCGAGGTCCGCATCGAGGGCGGCTATATCCACGCGCGGGCCGGGCGGCTCACCGGAGCGCGCATCGTGCTCGACACGGTCACTGTCACCGGGACCGAGAACCTGATGATGGCGGCGACGCTGGCGCGTGGCCGGACCGTGATCGAGAACGCCGCGCGCGAACCGGAAGTCGTGGATCTGGCCGCGTGCCTGAACGCGATGGGCGCCGCGGTCAGCGGCGCCGGCACCGACACGATCGTCATCGAGGGGCGCGAGCGCCTCGGCGGCTGTGCCTACACGGTGCTGCCGGACCGGATCGAGACCGGCACGTTTCTGGTGGCCGGGGCGATCACCGGCGGGCGCGTGCGCGTGGGCGGCGCGCGGCCCGAGCACGTCGATGCCGTGCTCGGCAAGCTGCGCGAGGCGGGGGCCGCGGTCACGACCGGTGCCGACTGGATCGAGCTGGACATGCAGGGCCGGCGGCCGCTCGCGGTGGACGTGCGCACCGCGCCCTATCCGGCCTTCCCGACCGACATGCAGGCGCAGTTCGCCGCGCTCGATGCCGTCGCCGACGGCGTCAGCACCATCGTCGAAACCGTATTCGAGAACCGCTACATGCACCTGCTCGAGTTGCAGCGGCTCGGCGCGGACCTCAGCCTCGACGGCCGCACCGCGGTGATCCGCGGCGTGCCGCGGCTGTCCGGCGCGCCGGTGATGGCGACCGACCTGCGCGCGTCCGCGAGCCTGGTGCTGGCCGGACTGGTCGCGGAGGGCACGACCGACATCGCCCGGATCTACCACATCGACCGCGGTTACGAGCGCTTCGAGGAAAAGCTGGGTCAGCTCGGCGCCCGCATCCGGCGCGTCAGCGGGCCGGCCTGAACGCGCGCCGTCACGACGAGGCGGCCGCCTGGATCGGCCGTTCGATGACCGGCACGCGCAGACTGTGCTCGCGGGCCGGTCCCTCGAACGGCGGACCGCGCCACAGCCCGACCCGTACGCTCTGGCTCGGCTGCAGCACGGCGATGCGTGCCATCAGGTCCTGGGCGCCCCGCAGCGGCCGGCCATCGAGCGAGGTGATCACGTCGCCGCGGTTGATGCCCTGCTCGACCGCCGGACTGCCGGCGAACACCTGACGCACGACGACCGCGCCCTCCGGAATGCCGAACTGCCGCGCCTCGGCCGCGGTCAGGTCGCGCGGCACCACGCCGATCCAGCCGCGGATCACACGGCCATCGCGCAGGATCGCCTCAGCCACGCCGCGCACCAGATCCACCGGGATCGAGAAGCCGATGCCTTCGATACCGAGCGTGCGCCCGGCGATTGCGGTGTTGAGCCCGACCAGCTCGCCGGCCGCATTGACCAGCGCGCCGCCGGAATTGCCGAAATTGATCGCGGCATCGGTCTGGATGAAGTTCTCGTAGGTCGAGACGCCGAGTCGGCCGCGGCCGGTGGCGCTGACGATGCCCTGCGTGACGGTCTGGCCGAGGCCGAGCGGATTGCCGATCGCGAGCACCGGTTCGCCGACGCGCAGCCGGTCCGAGCGCCCGCGCGGGATCACCGGCAGCTCAGCGAGCTCGATCTGCAGTACCGCGATGTCCGTGTCCGGATCGACACCGACCAGCGTCGCCGCGGCCTCGCGCCCGTCCTTGAGTTGCACGTTGATCTGCGCGGCGCGCTCGATCACGTGATAGTTCGTGACCAGGTGGCCGCGGGCGTCCCAGATCACGCCGGAGCCGAGGCTGCGCTCGACGCGCTCGCGGTAGTCGGGCCAGACCTCGCCGAACAGGCGGCCGAGCTCCGGTGGCAGGTTGCCGACAGCCGGCACGCGTTCGCGGCGTTCGGTGTAGATGTTGACGACGGCGGGCGCCGAGCGGGCGACCGCATCGGCGAAGTTCAGGACGGCCGGCGCGACGGCTTGGGGCGGTGCTGCCGCGGGCGCCGGAGCCGCGGTCGTGTTCTCCTCCGGTACGGCCGCGACCGGCGCCGCTGCTGGCGCGGGGGCGGGTGACCTGCGGCGCGGACCGTCCGGCCACAGCAGCACGAACAACAGTGCGAGGCCGAGCCCGAGCGCTACCCACGGCGCCGCCCAGCGCAGCCAGCCCGCCATACGTGACATCCGCAATCACCCTCGTGCCGCTTCCGGCTGGGCTATAATGCGTCATCCCTCCAACGAACGAAAACGGCGCCGTGCCGGCGGTCGTGGGTACGGTGCGGGCACCGCGGGATACGGGCCAACAAATCGAGGGCGTGCGCTGATGGCTGAACAGGTGGACCAGGGGCGGCGGCAGTTGCTGACCGCCGCGACAACCTTGACCGGCGCGGTCGGCGTGGCCTTCGCGGCCGTGCCGTTTCTCGCTTCATGGAAGCCGAGCGCGCGGGCCCGGGCCCTCGGCGCGCCGGTCGAGATCGATATCAGCAAGCTCGAGCCGGGGGCGATGCTGAAGATCGAATGGCGCGGCAAGCCGGTCTGGGTGGTGCGCCGCACGCCGGCGATGCTCGAAGCCCTCGGTGCCGGCGACAGCCTGCTCGCGGATCCCGGCTCCGAGCAGTCCCGCCAGCCGGATTACGCCAGGAACCCGGCGCGCGCGCGCAATCCCGAATACCTGGTCGTGCTCGGCGTCTGCACCCACCTCGGCTGCGCACCGATCAGCCGCTTCGAGCATGGCGATGCCGAACTCGGCCCGGACTGGCCGGGCGGTTTCTACTGCCCCTGCCACGGCTCGAAATTCGACCTGGCCGGGCGCGTCTGGCGCGGCGTGCCTGCGCCCACCAACCTCGAGGTGCCGCCGTACACGTTCGCCGGCACCGAGCGCATCATCGTCGGCAGCGACGGGGAGAGGGCAGGCTGATGGCGGCAAACACGGTGGCGCCCGCGGGGGCCGGCTGGCTGCGCTCGTTCGGCGCGTGGATCGACGCGCGTTTCCCGATGACCCAGCTCTGGAACGAGCACCTCGCGCAGTACTACGCGCCGAAGAACTTCAACACCTGGTACTACTTCGGCTCGCTGGCGCTGCTGGTGCTGGTGCTGCAGATCGTCACCGGCATCTGGCTGGCGATGAGCTACAAGCCGTCGGCGACCGAGGCCTTCGCCTCGGTCGAATACATCATGCGCGACGTCGAATGGGGCTGGCTGCTGCGCTACCTGCATTCCACCGGATCCTCGGCGTTCTTCATCGTCGTCTACCTGCACATGTTCCGGGCGCTGCTGTACGGCTCACACCGCCAGCCGCGTGAGCTGCTGTGGATCATCGGCGTGCTGATCTACGTGGCGCTGATGGCCGAGGCCTTTTTCGGCTACCTGCTGCCGTGGGGCAACATGTCGTACTGGGGCGCGCAGGTGATCGTGTCGCTGTTCGGCACCTTCCCGCTGATCGGCGATGCGCTGGTCGAGTGGATCCGCGGCGACTACTTCATCTCGGACATCACGCTGAACCGCTTCTTCGCGCTGCACGTGGTGGCACTGCCGATCGTGCTGCTGTTCCTCGTGGTCGTGCACATCCTCGCGCTGCACGAGGTCGGCTCGAACAACCCGGACGGCATCGAGATCAAGAAGACCAGGGGCCCGGACGGCCACCCGCTCGACGGCATTCCGTTCCACCCGTACTACACGGTCAAGGATATTTTCGGCGTCGGCGTGTTCCTGGTGCTGTTCGCGGCGGTCGTGTTCTTCGCCCCGGAGCTGGGCGGGCTGTTCCTCGAGCACGCCAACTTCGAGCCGGCCAACCCGCTGCTGACGCCGGAACACATCGCGCCGGTGTGGTACTTCACGCCGTTCTACGCGATGCTGCGCGCGGTCCCGGCCTTCGCCGGCACGCAGGTCTGGGGCGTGCTGGTGATGTTCGCGGCGATCGTGCTGCTGTTCTTCCTGCCGTGGCTCGACCGTGCGCCGGTCAGGTCGATCCGCTACCGCGGGCCGATCTACAAGGTCGCGCTCGGCCTGTTCGCGCTGGCCTTCATCGTGCTCGGCTACTGCGGCCTGAAGCCGGCGGTGCAGCCGTTCAAGGCGCTGTCGGTGATCGGCACGGTCTATTACTTTGCGTTCTTCCTGCTGATGCCGTGGTATACGCGCATCGACAGTCACCAGCCGGAGCCGGGGAGGGTGCGGTGTTGAAGCCGGTGAGGATGCTGTGGGCCGGCCTCGCGCTGGCCTGGTCGGCGGCAACGCTGGCGGCCGGTGGTGGCTATCCACTGGAGGCCGCGGTCACGGACGTGCGCCAGCTCGCGTCGCTGCAGCGCGGTGCGCGCAACTTCGTCAACTACTGTCTCGGCTGTCATTCGCTGCAGTACCTGCGCTACAGCCGGGTGGCCGCTGATCTCGGGTTGTCCGGGCAGGAGCTGCGCGACAACCTGATGTTCACCGGCACGCGCGTGGACGACCCGATGCAGTCGGCAATGCCGCCGGAGGCGGCGCGCGGCTGGTTCGGCAATGCGCCGCCGGACCTGTCGCTGATCGCCCGCAGCCGCGGTCTCGATTACGTGTTCACGTACCTGAAG
The DNA here is from genome assembly GCA_016882265.1 of Gammaproteobacteria bacterium. Taxonomy (GTDB): domain Bacteria; phylum Pseudomonadota; class Gammaproteobacteria; order Steroidobacterales; family Steroidobacteraceae; genus SCUD01. The sequence continues at coordinate 3,799 of VGVB01000045.1, read as the reverse complement.
TCGTTCTACGTTGACCCAGCTCGTCCGACCGGCGTCAATAACGCCGTGCTGCCGAACACCGTGATGCCGCACGTGCTGGCCGGCCTGCAGGGCCTGCGGGCGCCGGCCTGGGAGACGACCACCGATGCGGCCGGCCAGCAGCACCGGGTGCTGACCGGACTCAGGCCGGCCAGCGGCGGTACGCTGTCGGCCGAGGAGTTCGATGCTTTCGTGCGCGACACGGTCAACTTCCTCGATTACGCCGCGGAGCCGGCCAAGGCGCAGCGTCAGGCGCTTGGCGTCTTGGTCACGCTGTTCCTGGTGCTGTTCACCGTGCTCGCCTGGCTGCTGAAGCGGGAATACTGGCGCGACGTCCACTGAGCGCCGCGGGGCGCGCACGGAGCCGAACCCGATGGCAGCGCCGCCTACCTCGCGCCGGCCCTACCTGTTGCGGGCCATGCACGAGTGGATGACCGATAACGGGCAGACGCCGCACCTGCTGGTCAACGCAACCGTGCCCGGCGTGCAGGTGCCGGCCGCTGCGGTCCGGGACGGGCGCGTCACGCTCAACGTAAGCTGGCAGGCCACCGACGGCCTGCGCCTCGGCAACGACTGGATCGAGTTCAGCGCGCGCTTCAGCGGCGCCGTGCAGCCGGTTCGCCTGCCGCTGGCGTCGGTGCTTGGCATCTACGCGCGCGAGACCGGGCAGGGCATGCTGTTCGAGGACGAGGGCGCACCGCCGCCGCCGGCGCCGGACCCCGGCGACACCGGCAGTCGCCCGAAACTGCGCGTCGTGAAGTAACACCAGCGGGCCGCGGCGGCGCTCGTTCGCTGCAGCCGGGCGGGCTGGGGCGCGGTGGGTCCACTGCAGTCAGGCGGGCCCGGGTCTGGGACACTCGCTCGCTCGCGCGAGCCGGATTTGCGCGCTCGCTCGCGAGGTCCCAGCCCCCGGCCCGCTGTCGTGCAGCGGGTGGGGCCACCTCATCACGCGGCGCGGGTGAGGCAGACGGGGCCCGCGAGCGAACTCGTAAAGATCGGCCGAGTTCGCGAGCGGAACCCCGGCGGCCTCGCCGGCGGCGCGAGTGCGGAGTCCGGCAGCCTCGCCGGCGGCGCGGCGGAGTGCCGCTGTGCGGCGCCAACGGGCCGGCGCGGCGCCTGCGCCGGGTTCGCTCAGTCAGATTCCGACAATCCTGAGAATGCGTTGCAGCGGGCTGAAATCGGCTGGATTACGCGTGTAGAGCGGCAAGCCGTTCGCCGCAGCCGTCGCGGCGATCAGCAGGTCCGCAACGCGCGCGCGACTGGACTGGCCGGCCGCACGGGCCGCAGCAAATACCCGGCCGTACATGCGTGCTGAGTCCGCATCGAATGGGAGCGGGTCCCAGGTGGACACCGCCCAAAGCAATCGATCCTGGCGCCGGGCACGTTCGTCTTTGTCCTCAGTTGCGTGTGGTCCCGCTGCAAGTTCAGCCAATGTCACCGCCGTGATTGCGGATTCATCGGGCAGCAGTGAGGCATCAATCAGGTCGTGATCGATCACGACTGACGTATCCAGGACGCCCCGCGTCGTTTCAGCCATTAGCGTGCGGATTGACGACCGCATCCAGGTCAGTACGGAAGCGCCTGCTGTCGATCCGCACGGCTCTCGCCGCGGCATCGGCGATGGCGGCACGAGGTACGAAGCGGTGACGCCGAACGGGTCGCAGTTCTCCAACCGGCGTGCCGTTCCGGCTCACGATCACCGTACGTCCGGCCTCCACCTCACGGAGGATGGCCCCGGACTGATTGCGCAGTTCCCGCTGAGTGATGGTACGACTCTTCATGCCGGCATCGTAGCAGTTGTAGCACATCGTAGCAATGTTGCTCGCTACTGCCAGGCGGGCTGGGGACTGGGACACTCGCTCGCTCGCGAGGTCCCAGCCCCCGGCGGCCTCGCGGGCGCCTTGCCCTGGGTCGGCGAGCAGGACCCGGGCGCCTCGCCACCGACGCCGGTGCGCCGCTACAGACTGAATGCCGCGCGGATCAGCCGGCAGTCGAAGGCGCCGGCGCTGCCGGTGACCTCGACCACGTCGAAGCGCGCGGGCAATCGCGCCAGATGCGGGCGCAGTGCCAGAAGGATTCGGGCGGCGCGGATGATGCGCCGCTGCTTGGCGGAGGTGATGCTGGCGGCGGCGCCGCCGTAGCGGTCGCTGGCACGGTACCGGACTTCGATGATCGCAAGCACCCGGCCCTCGGTCGCGACCAGGTCGAGCTCGCCGCCGCGGGCGCGGAAGTTGCGCTGCAGGATCCGGTAGCCGAGGCGCTGCAGGTGCCCCGCTGCGGCCTCCTCGGCCGCGCGACCGACCACGAGATGCGCGGCGTCGCTCACGGCACCGGGACGGCCTGTCCGCCGGTCACCCGGGCCCAGTCCAGCTCGCGCCGGACCCGGCCATCGCCGCCGAGGCCGAGCCGCCCGGTGACTCCCGGCAGCAGCGTCGCGTTGCGTCCCTGCATTCGCGGCAGGTCGAGCGCGATCCGGAACGCGTCGTAGCCGAACGCGTACAGACGCGCAGTGCGCCCGTCGCGCCGGCCGGGAATCCGACTCGCGGCAGCGCGCGCTGCGGCCGCTGGGCCGTCGGGATCAAGCAGCCACGGCATGTCGGGGAAGGACACGCCGTCAAGGTCCAGGTTGGCGGCGCCAGCCGGCTCGTAGATGTCCGAAGTCGCGTAGACCGGCAATGCGCCGGCGTAGTTGAAGCGCAACTGGCTGCGGATCAGCCGACCGGCCACCGGCTGGGCCAGGACGAAGACGAACTGTGCATCCGCGCGCGGCGCGCTGCCGCGCTGGCCGCTGGTCTGCAGCAGCCGCCGCAGCGTGTCGTTGAAATCGGTGGTGTCCGGGGCGTAGTCCGCCCGGTCGAGCAGCCGGCCGCCGAGCGTGGCGAACTCGACGGCGAATGCCTCGATCGTTCGCCGGCCCCAGTCGCTGTCCGGGGCCAGCGCCACGCCGGCGCGGTGGCCATCGGCGCTGATCCGTCGCGCCACCTGGCGCGCCTCGTCCTCGGGTGACAGCGCAAACTGGTAGAAGCCCGCCGGCGCGCGCGTTCCCTCCGGCAGAAAATTGAGCGCGAGCACGCGGCTGCGACCGTCGGTCGCGGTCGCCAGCGCGGCCACATCCTCGCGGGTCAACGGCCCGACGACGAAGTCGCTGCCGTCCGCGAGCGCCTGCCGGTACACGGCCGATACGTCGCCGTCGCTCACGTCATAGAGCCGCAACAGCGGCCGTGCAGCAGCATCCTGCTGGTAGAAGGCGCCGAGAAAGCCGTCACGCACGGCGAGGCCGGCGGCCGCCGCACGGCCGGACAACGGCAGCAGCAGCGCGACCCGCCCCGGCGCTGAACCCGTGCGGGCGACCGGGACGAGGCGCTCGCGCCACAGCTCCTCGGTAGCCGGATGCGCCGGGTAACGCGCGCGCCAGGCCTGAATGCGCCGTTGCAGTCCAAAGCCGCCGGTGCCGGCCTCGGCAACGATGCGGCCGAGTTCGAACCAGCCGGCGAGCAGCGCGTCGGCAGCGGGCGGCGGGCGCAGATCGGCGCCGCGCTGCGCGGCCTCGACGAGACCATCGAGGATCAGGCGCCGGTTGGCGAGCGCCGCCTGCGGTCCCGTCACGAGCCGCTCGCGTGCGATCAGCGCCTGTACCGCTTCGCCGGTCCGGCCCGCGCGAAACAGGATCCGCGCCCGCGTGGCCTGCGTGGCGGCATCCGCGCCGTCCGTCAGCTCCGGCAGCAGCGCCAGTGCCGGGGCCGCGCCGCCGCGCGCCAGGGCGCGTTCGGCGTCGAGCCGC